>NZ_QUEG01000005.1:136246-256424 GCF_003477925.1 Clostridium sp. AF32-7AC | reverse complement strand
ACATCGGTCAATATCCGGCCGGAATATTCTAATATTATAGGGCATATGTGTTATGCTGCTTCCAAACTCTGGAATGTCTGCAACTATGAACGCCGTCGATATAAAGAATTGGGGGTGGAGAAGTATCCTGACTGGTATTATCAGAAGAAAGCGCATAAAGGAGAGTTGTGGTATAGACAGCTTCCGTCCCAGACGGCGCAGGAGACCTGCAAGCAGCTGGATAAAGCCTGGAAATCATTTTATGTCCTTAAAAAGACCGGTGGGATCAAAGATCCAAATCCGCCGCGATTTAAACAGGACAATATACCGATCACTTACATGCAGATGGGAATCCGGCACGAGAAAGGTTCCGACCAATTGCGGCTGTCTCTGTCAAAGGATCTGAAAAGCTATATGGAAGAAGCTTATGGGATTCATGAAAAATTTCTATATCTTGAAAATAAGATTTTCAGGAACATGGATCACATAAAACAGCTGCGGATCTATCCACCGGAAGATGGAAAATGTGACCTTATTGTTATCTATGAGGTCAAGGAGCCAGAACCGCTTCCTCAGAATGGCCATTATTTATCAATTGATCTTGGACTTCATAATCTGATGACCTGTTATGATTCCGGAAATGGAAAAACTTTTATTCTGGGAAGGAAATATCTTTCGCTGGAAAGGTACTTTCACAAAGAAATCAGCAGGGTTCAATCAATATGGTATGCACAGCAGGTGGAAAACGGCATAAAATATCTCAGCTCCTCGAAACACATCAAGAGGCTTTATCGGAAAAAACAGAATGCAGTAAAGGATTACCTTCATAAGGTGACCAGATGGTTTGCAGAATACTGTAAAAAAGAAGGGATAAGCTGTGTAATCATAGGAGATATTCGAAATATCCGTAAAGGAAAAGATATAGGGCACAAGACAAACCAGAAGTTTCACGGACTGCCGTATAATAAACTTTATATCATGTTGGAATATAAACTGAAACTGTATGGAATACCATTGATAAAACAGGAAGAAAGCTATACCAGCCAGTGCAGCCCGTTTTCACCAGAAGTATCAAAAAGATATGCAGAGGCATCAAACCGAAAAGAGCGGGGCATGTATATAACGGATGGAGTAAGACATAATGCGGATGCAGTAGGAGCATTTAATATCCTGCGAAAACATCTTTCCGTATCCGGAAAACAGAAAGAACTGTCCGTAACCGGACTAAAGAATCCAGAAATAATAAAAGTAGCTGTATAGCCGAAAGGTAAGCAGTAGTGGTGTCATGGACGCACCCTGAAAAAAGGCGGTATCCCGCCAGATTTCAGATGCTCTGGTAACTTAGTTACCGAGTAGTTCACACGCAGCGGATTTATAACCGGCTGGATGGCATGATTTTTAGCGCCCTTTCTAAAATCGGAAAAGCAAGTGGTGCACTGGAAAAGCCACCGAAGCATAAACTATCAGTAAGTAAGCTTCAGGGTGGCTTTTTCTTTGCATACATTTCCAAAGCCTTTGACACCTGGAGAGGAACGGTCCTGTCTGGAACGCATGAAAGAGGGAGACCATGAGGCACGCAATACTCTGATAGAGCGAAATTTACGGCTGGTGGCGCATGTGACCAGAAAATATCAGGGTACAGATTATGAAATGGAAGATCTCCTGTCGATCGGCACCATCGGGCTCATTAAAGCGGTCAATACGTTTCATCCGGAGCGGGGATCGCGGTTGGCGACATATGCGGCGAAATGTATCGAGAATGAGATTCTGATGACCTTCCGTGCTGGTAAAAAATATGCAAAGGATATCTCGTTATATGACCCGATCGGGGTAGATAAAGACGGAGAAACCGTCAGCCGGATGGATGTGCTGGAGGCAGAAGGAAAAGAAGTTCTGGAAACCATTATTTTAAAGCAGGAAATTGAACAGCTTTACCGCGCCTATGAAGCGTGTTTAAAAGAAACAGAGAAAATCGTCTTACGCAGCCGGTACGGGCTGTTTGGCGAAAAGGAACAGACGCAGCGGGAGATTGCCGCCAGACTTGGGATTTCGCGTTCTTATGTGAGCCGGATCGAGAAGCGGGCGCTGGAAAAAATGCGGCGGGGATTTGCGGAACACAAATAAAGAACAGAAAAAGCGGCTGGCAGATGTTAGGATGGACATCTGTCAGCCGCTTTTGTCATGTAATAGGAAATTTTCTGGAATTCCCTATTACACAAAAAGGCACTAACGTGCCAATGATGCGCACTCGCGCGAAGCAGAAACATGTCGCAAGCGACCGCGCTCGGCGCGAGAATGTGCCAAGCACATTCTTTTTCATCTCTTAGTCCTCAGCGTCCCGATATCCGTTCGGGTTCATCGACTGCCATTTCCAGGAGTCAGCGCACATCTCCTCAATGCCGTACTGAGCTTCCCAGCCGAGTTCATTTTTCGCTTTGGTAGCATCGGAGTAGCAGGTTGCGATATCGCCGGCGCGGCGTGGCTTGATTTCATAAGGAATTGTTTTGCCGCAGGCTTTTTCGTAAGCCTTGACAACATCGAGTACGCTGTAGCCTTTGCCGGTGCCGAGGTTGTAGATATATACGTCTGGCTTATCGTTAAATTTTTGGAGTGCTTTTACATGACCGACTGCAAGGTCAACTACGTGGATGTAATCGCGCACACCGGTTCCGTCCGGAGTCGGGTAATCATTGCCGAAGACACCGAGGCATTTCAGCTTGCCGACAGCAACCTGTGCGATATAAGGAACCAGGTTGTTCGGGATTCCCTTCGGATCCTCGCCGATCAGACCGCTCTTGTGTGCACCGATTGGGTTGAAGTAGCGGAGCAGAACGACATTCCATTCCGGATCTGCCACGTGCAGGTCAGTTAAAATCTGCTCAAGCATTCCCTTTGTCTGACCGTAAGGGTTTGTGATTTTGCCTTTCGGGCATTCTTCGGTGATCGGGACGAATGCCGGATCTCCGTATACGGTAGCGGAGGAGCTGAAAATGATTTTCTTGACGCCATGATTGCGCATTACGTCGCAGAGAATCAGGGTTCCAGAGATATTGTTGTGGTAATATTCCAGTGGCTTCGCAACGGATTCCCCGACTGCCTTTAAGCCTGCAAAATGAATGACCGAATCGATGGATTCTTTTTCAAAAATCTCATTGACTGCCTCGCGATCCAGCATATCTGCCTTGTAAAAGGTTACATGCTTGCCGGTGATTTTCTCCACGCGGCGCAGCGCTTCCTCACTGGCATTGTAAAGGTTGTCCATGACAACGACCTCATATCCGGCGTTTAAAAGTTCGATGCAGGTATGACTGCCGATGTAACCGGCGCCTCCAGTAACTAAAATAGCCATTGTAAACTCCTCCTTCATCCTACCTATAAAAATAATTCATTCTATACCTTCAATCTTTCTTTATTATAAACGCGGCTTGCGAGGAAAACAATCAGAAATACTGTCATGTGTTATCGAAATTATATTTTAAGAGGAAGTTTAACAACGCTTTGCGTAGGTTGGAAAGACTCGGATACAGTGTGCGTGATGATAGAATGTGCGTTCGAAAAACAGCTTGCATTTAAAAAGAGGGTGTGATATGATAAATACAGAACGGATGTTCGAAAAACGGGAGGAGGCAGAATCTCATGCTGATACAGGAAAATCTTTCAATCGAAGAAAAGTTAAGAATTTTATCGGATGCGGCGAAGTATGACGCCGCCTGCACCTCCAGCGGCGTGGGCAGAAAGGGAAGGGAAGGCTTTCTTGGAAACAGCCGGGTGGACGGCATCTGCCACAGTTTTGCTTCGGATGGGCGCTGTATCTCCCTGCTGAAAATTTTGTTTACGAACCAGTGCATTTATGACTGCCATTACTGTGTCAACCGGCGGAGCAATGACACGGTTCGCACCTCCTTTACTCCGGAGGAGGTTTGCCGCCTGACGATGGAATTTTACCGGCGCAACTATATAGAAGGATTATTTTTAAGCTCCGGCGTGCTGGACACGCCGGATTACACGATGGAACTGCTGTATCAGACCTTGTACCGGCTTCGCCGCATCCATCGGTTTAACGGCTATATCCATGTGAAAGCAATTCCGGGGGCAGATCCGGAGCTGATTGAGAGAGTAGGCTTTCTGGCGGACCGTATGAGTGTGAATCTGGAGCTTCCGACGGCTGATGGTCTGGCGCGCCTGGCGCCGGGAAAGACGCGGGACAAGATACTGCGCCCGATGCGCCAGATCCAGACTGGGATCGCGAGACAGCTGGAGCAGGAAGGACGCCTGGAGAGCAGAGGGGCATGGATTCCGCGGAAAGAGTGCGGAGAAATTCAGATTCCGGGAGATGGGAGACCTGAAATTGGTGGTAAAGCGATAGGAAAAGGGAAAAAGGAATGTCTGGAGGCTGACAAGGGAATTCTGAGCCTGAATAAGAGGGAGTGGGGGCAGGGTGGAGACAATGCAAAAGGATTTATGAGGTCGAAAGAACCAGGGAGAATGGATGAAAGGGTTGGAAGGACACATACACCGGAGATCCCCCGTGTCATCCCAGGACGATCGATCTATGGCAGTTTCGGACTGGGAAATATCTCAAACCGCAAGAATTATTTCGTCCCCGGCGGTCAGAGCACACAGCTCATTGTCGGGGCGACTCAGGAGAGTGATTATCAGATGGTTACGGTCGCGGAAGCGCTGTATCGGAATTTTGGATTAAAGAGGGTCTTTTATTCGGCGTTTATCAAGGTGAATGAGGATAGCCTGCTTCCGGATCTTCCGGACGGACCGCCGCTTCTGCGGGAACACCGTCTGTACCAGGCGGACTGGCTGATGCGCTACTATGGCTTCCGGGCATCGGAACTTCTGAGTGAAAAACACCCTAATTTTAATGTGTTTCTGGATCCGAAGTGCGACTGGGCGCTGCAGAATCTGGGTGAGTTCCCGGTGGAGATAAACCGGGCACCGTATGAGACACTTCTGCGGGTTCCGGGCATCGGGGTAAAGTCTGCGATGCGGATTGTCGCAGCGAGAAAACAGGTGGCGCTTCGGTTTGAAGATTTGAAGAAGATGGGAGTTGTGCTGAAGCGGGCAGTATACTTCATTACCTGTTCGGGGCGGATGATGTACCCGGTGCAGATCCATGAGGATGCGATCGCGGCACAGCTAATCAGTGAAGAGAAGCGGAAGCAGTGGCAGTTGTCACAGAGCGGGCTGTACCGTCAGATGTCGCTGTTTGATGATTTTCATATGGCGCAGGCATGAAGCAGACGGAGGAGAGAAAAATGGTTGTATTTGTATGCGAAGACAGTCCGGAAGGTATATTCACAGGAGTATATGATGCCTGGAACAGCCGCTTAGGGCATGAGAATGTGCGGCTGGAAGTACAGGGCGAATATAATTACAGCCTGTTTTCGGAGTACCGAGAGGTGGCGGTGGATCGGCTCAAGGCACAGAAAGTCGTGCGCTCGGTGCGCCGATCCCTGTCAGAACTGGCGTACAGCTGGATTTACCGCACGGCGCTGAGTGAGCGGGAGGATCGGGCAGAGGCAGTCTATCGTTTTCTGGTCTGTGGGTTTAGCGCAGGGGCAGCAGGGAGACGTATCACGGAAAATTTACAGATACCGGCGGTGCAGACAGTCTTTCAGATCAACCGTGCGGTTGCCAATGAAGCGCATTTGCAGACAGAATTTCTGCGGTTTGCAGAATATTCCGATCAGGTACTATTTTCTGAGATTGGTCCGAAAAACCGGGTGACGGCATTGCTGATGCCGTATTTTACAGATCGCCTGCCCTCGGAACCATTTATTATCTATGATAAAAATCACCAGGAAGCGGGAGTCTGGACAGGAAAGGGGCGGTGGTATATGATGCGTGGGGCTGAGACAGAGCCCCTGCAGGCGCTTTCCGGGAGAACCGATCAGAGCGAATATGCGGCGCTCTGGAGTGCATTTTTTCATCAGATAGGAATTAAGGAGCGGGAAAATCCAGCCTGTCAGCGGATGCATCTGCCGCTTCGCTACCGGAAATATATGACGGAATTTCAGTTCGGTTCCAACCGTTCAAATTTGGCTAAATTGTGAACAAATCGTAAACACAAAATCGAGAACCTTGTTCATAAAGAAACGAAAAAAGAATAAAAATAAGCCGGAAATCGGGAAAAAGCAGCATTGAAACGAGAAAACTGCTGCATATATATTAAGATTTAAAGACCTTAAAAAACAATGTAAAGTCAACAGAAACAAGGACTTTTCTTACGAAAACTTTCGATTTTTGTAAGAAATACGGGATTTATTTAGTGAATGTTAATTATCTGTTCATATTTTGGACATAATTTGTTTTTATTATAGGTCACGTACCGATGAGGTACAAGAAAACATAAATCGTATGTTTTAAAGAGGAGAGAATAATTATGAGAAAGAATCTTACAAAAACAGCAGCAATCTTAGTTATGAGTGCAATGGTAGCAGCATCTGCTCTGACCGCTTGCGGCAGCAAAGCAGAGGAGACAACTGCAGCAGCAGAGGAGACTGTAGAGGCAGAAGAGACTGAGGCAGCTGAGGAGACCGAGGCTGAAACAGAAGAGACTGAGGAGGTTTCCGAGGAAGAGACCGAAGAGGCATCTGAGGAAGAGACTGAGGCAGCTGAGGAGACTGAGGCTGAAACAGAAGAGACTGAGGCAGCTGAGGAGACACAGGCTCAGTAATCAATCTTTGATTGCAGAAGTTTGTTTCTATTCGGATATAACCAAAAAGGTTGTTAAGAAAATCGTAAGAGGGCAGTCGGTTGACAATCGACTGCCCTTTTTGTATACTATAACTATATTAAATGAACTAATACACTTATGATTTTTGATACAGGGCAGAATGGAGGAAAGGAGAATGTGAGCATGATTCTGATTGATTATAAAGATCGACGACCTCTCTATGAGCAGATTGTTGAGAAGCTGTCGGATCTGATGGTCCGGGGGATTTTGGAGCAGGACAGTCAGCTTCCATCCGTACGGAGTCTGGCAACGGAGCTGTCGATGAATCCGAATACGATCCAGCGGGCGTATGCAGAGCTGGAACGCCAGGGATATATTTATTCGGTTAAGGGCAGGGGCAGTTTTGTGGCGGATAACCGACAGATTCGGGAGAGGAAGCGGCAGGAGATCTGGGATCAGCTGGAACTTCTGATCCGGGATGCAAAAGGAACCGGCATCACGATGCTGGAGTTCCAGGAGCAGGTCATCCAGAGCTATGGAAGTGAGGAAGGAGGAAACAGGAATGATAAAGGCTGAGAATCTGACGAAGCGTTTTTATGATACAGTGGCAGTCGATCATATCCATGCGGAGATTCACAATGGAAGTGTCTTTGGTCTGATCGGAACTAACGGCGCCGGAAAAAGTACCTTTTTGCGGATGGCAGCCGGTATTTTAAAGCCGGACGAAGGGAGCATTACGGTTGATGATGAGACAGTATTTGAGAATACAAAGGTAAAGGCACGATGCTTTTATATCCCGGATGAGCCGTATTTCTTAAGCAATGGAACGGCGGAAGACATGAAAGTGTTTTATCAGGGGATTTATCCGAAGTTTGATGCAGCCCGGTTTGATAAACTGCTAAAGAATTTTGAACTGGAAAGCCGGCGGAAGGTGCAGACCTTTTCGAAGGGTATGAAAAAACAGCTCGCTGTGCTGCTGGGCATCTGCGCGGGAACCGATTATCTGTTCTGCGACGAGACGTTTGACGGGCTGGATCCGGTCATGCGGCAGACGGTCAAGAGTCTTTTTGCCAATGATATCGAGGAGCGGAACCTCACGCCGGTCATCGCCTCCCATAATCTGCGGGAGCTGGAAGATATCTGCGACCATGTAGGTCTGCTTCACAAGGGAGGAATGCTTCTCTCAAAGGATCTGGACGATATGAAGTTAAATATTCACAAGATTCAGTGTGTGCTTCCGGCGGGAGTGGGGAGCAGCGATTTGCAGGGAATCGATATTATAAAGACGGAACAGAGGGGAAGTCTCCTGACGCTTACTGTGCGCGGAAAACGGGAAGAGATTCAGACAATTTTACAGGCGTATCATCCGGTGTTTTTTGAAATGATACCGCTTTCCCTGGAAGAGATCTTTATCAGTGAAACGGAGGTGGCTGGTTATGACATCAAAAGGCTTGTTTTTTAAATATATGAGAGAAAATACGAAGCAGCGTCTCTGGAGCGTGGCGCTTACCGCACTTTTGTGCTTCTTTCTGTTCCCAGTCCTGACAGCGCTGGAAACCAGCATAATGCTGCGTCCGGATAACTTGTCTAAAGATCTGAGCGTCGAAGCGGCGTTAGCAGAAGCAAAATTAAAGCTGACCAATGAGATGCTGCATATGTATTCGATCCAGAATGCAATGCTGGTATTTATCCTGATTGTGACGGCGGTGGTGCTGGCAGCGTCCGGTTTTTCGTATCTCCATTCGAAAAAGAAAACGGATTTTTTTCACAGCCTTCCGATCAGCCGTGAAATGCTTTATACTGTGACCTGCCTGGACGGTATCCTGTATCTGGCAGTCCCGTATCTGGTATTTCTGCTGGTGGCAGGTGTGATGCTGCAGGTGAAGGGCGCGCCATTTTCATGGGGAACCCTGCTGATTGGGTATGTACAGCATATGTGCTTTTTTACCCTGGTGTACATGACGGTGGTGCTGGCAGTGATTCTGACAGGCAATCTGATCGTAGGATTACTTGGAACCGGCGTATTTTTTAGCTGGGGACCGGGCGTGGCTGCAGTGATATCGACGTATTTTTCTGAATACTTCATGACGTTTTATGACAATGGCAATTTCCTGCTGCGCTGGTGCGAGCGTACCTCACCGGTTTTCTGGTACGGCACGGCAACTGGTTCGGATCATCCCACCCGGATGGCAGTCATTGCATTGGCAGTGGCAGCCCTGCTCTTTGGCCTGGGAATGTTCCTGTACCGGAAACGCCCGTCTGAGGCGGCTGGAAGAGCGATGGCATTTAAGGTAAGTGAGCCGGTGATCCGTTTCCTTCTGGTTGTGCCGATCACGCTGTTTTCCGGAATGATTTTCCGATCAATCCTGAATGATGATATCTGGACCGTGTTTGGCTTGATCTGCGGACTGCTCATCACCAGCTGCCTGATCGAAATTATCTATCATTTCGATTTTAAGAGCTTGTTTGCGCATAAGAGACAGCTTGCCATCAGTGCGGTGGCAGTGGCAGCCATTTTCTTGGGGTTCCGCCTGGATGTGGCAGGATATGACAGCTATCTGCCGGATGCTGACAAGGTTGCATACGCGGGTATTTACTGTGATGCGCTGGACAACAATGCGGCAGGGGCTTACCATGTGACTCCGAGAATGTATAGGGATGGCTACAGTGTTGGAATGGAATGGGCGTCCCAGGGAGATGTGGCAGATAAAATGCAGATCTCGGATGAGGATGGAATCCGTGTCCTGCGGGAAATTGGCGCGCAGGGCATCGAGACAGCTTCCAGACAGCGGAAGCATTTGAACGGCGGACAGGATTGGATGAGTGAGGCGGATCTGGATTCACGCTATGATTCGATCGTGCTGTCCTGGCATCTGAACAATGGAAAAACCGTTTACCGTAATTACCGCACGATCAATGTATCGGAGCTGCGGGAACAGCTAGATTCCATTTATGAAAATCAGAGCTATAAACTGGGAATGTACCCGGTGCTGTCCCTACAGGCAGACGATGCCGCAGGCATCAATTACAAAGAGGAAGAGGACTGCAGCCATGTGAAGCTTCCGGATGAGCAGACGAAGGCGGCGCTTCTTGCTGCATACCAGAAAGAGCTGATGGCTCTGACGCCGGATATGCGCCGGGAGGAGATGCCGATCGCGGAGATTCAGTTTAAGACAAATGAGATGCAGGCGATGATTGATGTGATTCGTAAAAATGGCGGCTATTATGACACATTTAACCAGTTTGATTATTACCCGATTTATCCGTCCTTCCAGGAGACGATCGCGATTCTGAAACAGTGTGGTACCGAGGTCGGCAGCAAGGTGACACCGGAAAATACAGAAAAAATCGTGCTTCAGTATCAGGGCGGCAAGATTCCGGAGGATCAGCTGGCACCGGCAGATACAGAGCTTGGAAAACGCCAGCGGGAGTATCTTCAGAATAACAGCAGACGCGAGGTAACGATTACAGATCCGGAACAGATTGCAGAAATTCTTGCAAACTCCGCTTCGGATGATATGGTGCAGATCAATCAAATGGCGGAGGCATATCAGGGGATCAATATTGCAGTATATGTGTCCGGTACAGAGGACACAGGGGCAGTTTCAGAGGATGATTTGAGGGATTCGGTAAATTCAATGGAGGAAAATGAGATAGGTCAGACATATACGGTGGATGCCGGTCAGAATGTCCTGTATGATGGGGAATATGCGGCGGACTATGAAATGGATGAATCGGGTCAGTATGGCATCTACCAGCGCTCGTTCCGCTATGGCAAGGTTCCGGAGTTTGTGAAATCGACCTTCGGTCTGACACCGGAATTGATGCGGTTGAACCGGGTGTTTGCGTATTAAAAAAGTTGCCTGGAGTTGATTCGGGGATGCAAAAGATTGACTTTCTCCCCTGTAGGGGCTAAAATAAGGAGAAACGTAGCGGTTCAGCCGGTTTATGTATTTGATGCAAAAACCGGCTGAATCGTTATGAGAAAATATCAGATGCCTTGGTTTTGCATGAACCTGCCGTTGCATTTAGAACAGCGATGCACTGTCCCATCAGGCAGAACAAAATTTGAGGCGTACATATCCCGCAGAGGAGGAAGAAATATGGCATTTTTCGATGAACTTGGAAAGGTGATCAGCGATAAGAGCAAGGAAGCTGCGAACCGGGTAAAGGACATTACAGGCGTATTACAGCTGAAATCGAAGTTGTCCGCCGAGAAAGATAAGATTAATAAGGCATATATCACACTGGGAAAAGCATACTATGACAGACATGAGGGCGAGCTGGAAGGGAAATTTGCAGATGAGTTCCACACTATCCAGGCAGGGCTTGTGAAGATTGCGTCCCTGGAGGATGAGATTGCCGAGTTAGAGGGCACAAGAGTCTGCGCGGAGTGCGGCGCAAAGGTGGAGAAAAATGCGGCATTCTGCAGCCGGTGCGGTGCGCCGATGGATTCAACGACATCTGCAGATGTGCATGAGCCGGAAGAACCGGAGGAGATGCAGGAGACTATCTTTGAAGAGAAGGATGAAGCTGCAGCAGATAAGGCGGTTGACAACGCAGAAACAGAAGGCGCGGCTGGTCCAGACGCGGATTCCGCGGATGTTTCGGACTCTGTTTCGGAGAACACCACCGATACTGCGGCACAGAATGAAAATAACAGCGGGGAGCAGGCATAATTTATGGATTCACTGGTACAATGGTTTACAGCTAATTTATCCGGAGTCATATCGAAGGAGGCAATTATCTTCATTATCTCGATGATTCCGATTCTGGAACTTCGAGGCGGGCTTCTGGCTGCGTCACCGGCACTCTTAAACGTGCCGATCCTGCGGGCGATCCCGATCTGTATCGTGGGAAATATCCTGCCGATCCCGTTTATCCTGCTTCTGATCCGCCATGTGCTGGAGTGGATGAAGAAGGTTCCGTGTTTCCGTGGTATTGCGCTGTGGCTGGAACGCAAAGCGATGAGCAAAAAAGGGCAGATCGAGAAATATGAGTTCTGGGGGCTGATGCTCTTTGTCGGCATCCCGCTTCCGGGAACCGGCGCATGGACAGGCGCGCTGGTGGCATCCCTGCTCCACATGAAATTTGGCAAGGCATTTGGCGCGATTTTAGTCGGTATCGCGCTGGCGACGGTGATTATGTCGATTCTGTCCTACGGCGTGCTGGGCGTGCTGTTTGGATGATGCGCAGATAAAAATGGAATAATGTCTATGCCCGCAAAAGGGCGGCATGGATGCGAATGTATAAAAGACTCTGTAAGGGGAAATTCTCCGGACAGAGTCTTTTTGCGTCCATTATTATTTTGTTGAGAAAAAGAGATCATAAATGAAATTGGGGTTGACATATACCCTATGGGGGTATATTATAAAGGCAGTTAAGAGATAGGAGGAGACCATGAAGCAATATACAGTAACCGGCATGAGCTGCGCGGCATGCAGCAGCCGGGTTGAAAAGGCAGTATCGAAAGTGCCGGGTGTCACGGCATGCTCGGTCAGCCTGCTGACAAATTCGATGGGCGTCGAGGGCGATGTGCCCCCGGAGACCGTGATTCATGCGGTGGAAGATGCCGGATATGGCGCATCCCTGAAAGGACAGGGCACTGCAGCGCAGGCGCAGAGCGCGTCGGAGGCAGAGGACGCCTTAAAAGATCGGGAGACGCCGGTCTTAAAACACCGTCTGATCGCATCGCTGGGATTCTTAGCAGTCCTTATGTATATGTCGATGGGACATATGATGTGGGGCTGGCCGCTGCCGCACTTTATGGATGGCAACCATGTGGCGATGGGACTTTTGCAGCTCCTTTTGGCCGGAATTATCATGGTGATTAACCAGAAATTCTTTATCAGCGGTTTCAAGGGACTTTTACACCGCGCCCCGAACATGGACACGTTGGTAGCACTTGGTTCCGGCGCGTCGTTTATCTACAGCACATATGCGTTGTTTGCGATGACGGACGCACAGTTAAAGGGCAACGACACGGCAGTCATGTCCTACATGCATGAATTTTACTTTGAGTCGGCGGCAATGATTCTGGCGCTGATCACAGTCGGAAAAATGCTGGAGGCGCGTTCCAAGGGAAAAACGACGGATGCCTTAAAGGGACTGATGAAACTGGCACCGAAGACAGCTGTTATCATCCGGGATGGAGTGGAAACAAAGGTTCCGATTGAAGAGGTAAAGAAGGGTAATGTATTTGTTGTACGCCCAGGTGAAAATATCCCGGTGGACGGTGTGGTCCTGGAAGGAACAAGCGCGGTCAACGAGGCAGCACTGACCGGCGAGAGTATTCCGGTGGATAAGGCACAGGGTGACCCGGTTTCGGCGGCAACGGTCAACCAGTCTGGTTATCTGCGCTGTGAGGCGACCAGAGTCGGTGAAGATACCTCCCTGTCGCAGATCATCCGCATGGTCAGCGACGCGGCGGCGACGAAAGCGCCGATCGCCAAGATTGCAGACCGGGTTTCCGGCGTGTTTGTCCCGGCGGTTATCACGATCGCAGTGGTGACAACGATTATCTGGCTGCTGGCAGGACAGACGTTTGGATTCGCACTGGCGCGAGGTATTTCCGTACTGGTTATCAGCTGCCCGTGTGCACTGGGACTGGCTACGCCGGTTGCGATTATGGTCGGCAACGGCATGGGCGCGAAAAACGGAATCTTGTTCAAGACAGCTGTTTCGCTGGAAGAAACCGGAAAAATGGACATTGTAGCGCTTGATAAGACGGGTACGATCACCAGCGGCGAGCCGCGTGTGACCGACGTCATCCCGTCTGGAGGTGTGACTGAGAAGGAGCTGGTAAGCCTGGCGCTTTCCCTGGAAAAGAAGAGTGAGCACCCATTGGCGAAAGCGGTTCTTCTTTATGCAAAAGAACAGCAGATTGACGCGCCGGAGGCGGCTGATTTCCAGGCGCTGCCGGGTAATGGACTTTCTGGTACGTTAGACGGCGCTTCACTGGCAGGCGGAAGCTTTTCCTATATCAGCGGACATACGACGGTGTCCGCACAGGAACAGGCATCCTTTGAGCGCCTGGCATCGGAAGGCAAGACACCGCTGTGCTTTATGAAAAATGGTCGTCTGGCTGGTATGATTGCCGTGGCAGATGTCATCAAGGAAGACAGCCCGCAGGCGGTCAGGGAACTGCAGAACATGGGAATCCGTGTGGTCATGCTGACCGGAGATAATGAGCGGACCGCCCGTGCGATTGGGGCACAGGCTGGTGTGGATGAAGTCATTGCCGGAGTACTTCCGGATGGGAAAGAGAGTGTCATCCGCAGCCTGAAAGAACAGGGCAAGGTGGCAATGGTCGGTGATGGTATCAATGATGCCCCGGCGCTCACGCGTGCCGATATAGGTATCGCGATCGGAGCCGGTACAGATATCGCGATTGATGCCGCGGATGTGGTGCTGATGAAGAGCCGTTTGAGTGATGTTCCGGCGGCAATCCGTCTAAGCCGTGCGACGCTTCGAAATATTCACGAAAACCTGTTCTGGGCATTCTTTTACAATGTTGTGGGTATTCCACTTGCAGCCGGTTTGTGGTATCCTATCTTTGGATGGAAATTAAATCCGATGTTCGGCGCTGCAGCGATGAGCTTATCCAGCTTCTGCGTAGTGACGAACGCGCTGCGGCTGAATCTGTTTAAGATGCACGATGCATCGAAGGATCATCCGATGCGGAAGAGGGCTGAGAAGGCTGCTAATAAAGGTGGAGAAAAGGCAGAAAATGCAGGTGCAGTTAGGATGGGGGCAGAAGACACCCGGTCAATTGGGCAAACAGCAAATGAAAATGAAACTGTTTCAAAAGAAATGCAAAAAAGTGAGAATCAAAAAAATAATATAAATATGGAGGGAATAACGATGATAAAGACAATGAATATCGAAGGAATGATGTGTGGACACTGTGAGGCACGCGTAAAGAAGGCGTTGGAGGCACTGGCAGGCGTGGAGAGCGCAGAGGTCAGCCATGAGAAAGGAACCGCGGTCGTAAGCATGAGTGCGGATGTGGCGGACGATACATTGAAAGAGGCGGTTGAGGCACAGGATTATAAGGTGAACTCGATTCAGTAGGATGAAAAAAGCTGCGAAATGGTGGAATTAATATGCCATTTCGCAGCATTTTGATAAAAGATAGGAGAAAAGCATGGGCTGTTGTAAATGTGAATCACAAGCGCAGGTCTGTCAGGGAGGAGAGACGGAACGCCACAAACACAGAAATCTGACCGAAGAAAAAGATCTGCTGAAACGTTTAAACCGGATCGAGGGACAGGTGCGCGGTGTGAAGGCGATGGTGGAAGACGAGCGATACTGCGTCGATATATTAAACCAGGTATCAGCGGTTCAGGCGGCGCTGAACAGTTTTTCCAAAGTCCTGCTGTCCAACCATATCAAAACCTGTGTGGTTGATGATATAGAGGCGGGAAATGGGGAAGAAGCGGTTGAGGAGCTGTGCAAGACGATTCAGAAGCTGATGAAGTAAATATAAATTTATCGAATTGAGCAAACACAAGCAACTATAGCGAAATATTAAACATAATAAATATTTTTAAAAATTCTTCAAAAAAAGTGTTGACATTCTCCTGGATTTATATTATACTACGTCATGTAATCGAGGCGTGGCTCAGTTTGGTAGAGCGCTGCGTTCGGGACGCAGAGGTCGCGTGTTCGAATCACGTCGCCTCGATTCTATTATAAAACATACGGCCTGTTGGTCAAGCGGTCAAGACGACGCCCTCTCACGGCGTAAACCCGGGTTCGATTCCCGGACAGGTCATCGAAAGTTGCTTTGGGTTTTCCAGAGCATTTTTCAAATTAAAATGCTTCCTTGGCTCAGTTGGTAGAGCGACGCATTCGTAATGCGTAGGTCGCCGGTTCAAGTCCGGCAGGGAGCTGATGAGTGGAACCCCTCTTGATTATCAAGAGGGGTTTCTTGCATAATAGGAAATACCTTGGAATTCTCCATTGCCTGTGAACAGTTACTATTACACAAGAAGGTACAGTCTTTATTCCATATAACCACTTGCACGATCTCCGCAAATGATATAAAATAATAACATACAAAAGACAAGGCGGCAGACGGCAGAGTTCGTACTGCCGCTTCCGTTTGCCAGGAAAGGATATTTCATGCCATGAGACAAGAAGAATGGACGGTAGAAGCGGCAGATGCATATCTGAATGAGATACCGAAATTTACCAGTGAAAAACATACGGCGGAGGGGCTTCGCAGGATGCTTTCATACCTGAATGCATTGCCGCAGGAGGAAAGAATCGTACATGTGGCCGGAACAAATGGGAAAGGGTCGGTCTGCTCGTTTCTCGATGCGGTTTTGCAGAAAGCCGGGAAGCGGACGGCGCGGTTTACGTCTCCTCATCTGGTGCGCGTGACGGAGCGGTTTTCTTTTGATGGACAGGAAGCAGATGATGCACTGTTCCTGGAGGCGTTTGAGGCGGTTAAGGCATCATATGCTCATTTTGAGCAGGAAGGACTGGGGCATCCGACGTATTTTGAATATCTGTTTTTGATGTTCATGTGGATGGTGCGCCGGAAAAAGCCGGAGTATGTGATTCTGGAAACGGGGCTTGGCGGACGGCTGGATGCAACGAACTGCATCGAGCATCCAGCGCTTACGGTTATCACTTCAATCAGCCTTGACCATATGGAATACCTGGGCGGCACGGTGACACAGATCGCGGGCGAAAAGGCGGGAATCCTGAAAAAAAATATGCCGGTGGTGTACGATGATACGGATGCGGCGGCTTCGGCTGTTATCAGAAATCGGGCGGCGGAACTTTCCTGTCCGGCATATCCGATCAGCCCGGCAGTGTATACGGATCTTCGGCGGGAACATGGCGGGATGATTCTGAGGATAAAAGAGAAAAGCCAGCGTCTGTTTATTCCCTTCGAAGCGGAATATCAGGCGGTCAACGCCTGCATCGCTTACCAGGCGGTGCGGCTTCTTGCAGTGGACGGGGAGACAGCGGCAGCGGGCATCCGGAATGCGGTATGGCACGGACGCATGGAGGAGATCCAGGACGGAGTTTATCTGGATGGCGCTCACAATGAGGGCGGAATCCGTGCGTTTGCGGGCGCGGCGGCAGAGGTGGCAGCGCGCAGAAGAGAAGAGTCCGGGAAAGATGGTCGGATTTTTCTGCTGTTTGCAGCCGTTTCAGATAAAAATTATGAATCGATGCTGGAAACACTGATGCGGAAACTGAAGCCGGATCGATTGGTGCTGACTCATTTATATACATCGCGGGCACTTTCGATGGAGGCGATGGAAAAAGCAGCACACCGGGTGGCAGATGGCTGTGAGGTTCAAAGTATACCAGATGTAAAAACAGCTTATCAGACACTGGTTCAGGAAAAACGTCCGGAGGATACCTGCTTCTGTGTGGGTTCTTTGTATTTAATCGGAGAGCTGGAGAAAAAGATTTCCCGAACTGGATTTGACAGCACCGCCAGAATGGTGTAAGATTAGCGGGAATGTATATCCATGTAATAAAGGAAGAAACTCTGGAGGAAAAACATGAGTGGCGAAGGAATGACAATCAATTTCGAGGAAGAAATCGAACATTTTAAACCGAGTCTGGAGGTCGAGGAGGTCGGCGAGGCGATCGTGAAGAGCGACCTGACAGATATGTCGGATATTATGATGGAACTTTTAAAACATATGAAGGAATAGGCGGACATGATGGATCGAACAAGAAAAATTCGCCTGATTTCCAACAGCTTTTACAATGCCGGGCTGGAACGGGCAAAGAGACGGGATTTAACAGGGGCGGTCGAGTATCTGAAAAAATGCCTGAACCTGAACAAGTATCATATTGATGCCAGAAATCTTCTCGGACTTATCTATTATGAGATGGGTGAGGTGTCGGAGGCGCTGGTGCAGTGGGTTATCAGCATGAACTTTAGGGAGCAGGATAACCGGGCTGATTATTATTTAGACCAGATTCAGCGTAAGCAGGATCGTCTGGATCAGGCGAGCGCGACGATTCAGAAATATAATCAGGCGCTTCTGCAGGCGCAGACTGGAAGCGACGATCTGGCGACCTTACAGCTTACAAGAGTTGTAGAAGCTAATCCGAGATTTGTAAAAGCACATCTTCTGTTGGCTCTTTTGCATATTAGTCATGAGGATTATACGAAAGCGGGCAAATCCCTGTATAAGGTACTCAAGATTGATAAAAACAATCCCAAGGCGAACTGGTATATGGAGATTGTTAAAGAACATACCGGCAAGGCGGATATCGAGCGGAGAAAGCTGAAAAACGCATTTTCCCACCGCCAGATGCAGGATGATGATGTCATTATGCCGCCGACGTACAAGGAGAATACGGGACTGCAGTCGGTACTCAATATCGGCGCGGGACTGCTTTTGGGCGCGGCAGTTATCTTTTTCCTGGTGATGCCAGCCAAGATTAAGCAGGCAAATAATGCACATACGCAGGAAATGCTCCAGTACAACGAGCAGCTCAATCAGAAAAATGAAGAGATTGACAGTTTAAATGAGAGCATTGAGACCTCGAAAAAGGACAAAGAAGAGGCGGAGAACAAGCTGGATACGATGCTCAACAGCAATGACAGCGTTCTGAACCAGTATGCGAAGCTCGTCAAAATGCTGCAGGCATACCGCAACAATAACCTGGCAGAGGCGGTTACCTATTATGAGGGCTTTGATCCGTCGTTATTTACGGACGAGACGGTCGTTTCCATTGCCAACGGGGTAAAGCAGGACATCGAGACAAACGGCTACCAGACGCTGGAGGATCTGGCATACACGATGTGGTCGGCAGGCCGTATGGCGGAAGCACTGGCAGATTACCAGACCTGTCTGGCGATCCGTCCGGCAAACCCGAAGGTTATCTTCAACATGGGTATGATTTACCGGGCACAGGGTGAGACAGACAAGGCGGTCGAAATGTTTACGCAGATTGTGACCCAGTATGCGGATTCCGAGCAGGCGGACAAGGCAAGACAGCAGCTCGCCGAGCTTGCGCCGGATAACCAGCAGGCTGCAGTTCCAGGTCAGTCCATCATCAGTCAGGGAGAGACTGCGGCGGATGAAACGGCAGCAGGCAGCGGAGCGGAGACGCAGGCGGCGCAGTAAGTACAAATATAATACGACAGATAATTAAGAAGAAAAGCACTGTAAAGATAAAAACTTTACGGTGCTTTTTGCTTTCCTAGGAAATCATGTCCTATGAAACAAAAAACGCTCCGTGAGGATGCGCACTCGCGCGAAGCAGAAACATGCTGCAAGCGACCGCGCGAGACGCCCGAATGTGCCAAGGCACATTCTTTTAGGCCTATAGGAAAAGGCTGCATAAAAAATCGAAAAAGGGGGAATCCTGATATGGAACGAAACACGTTTACATACGAAGCGATCGATTCGGCGCTGGTGATTCATCTGCCGAAGGAGGTAGATCATCATAACTGCCTGACACTCAAATATGAAACAGACCTGCTTCTGGCGGAAAATTATATTAACCGGATTATTTTTGATTTTTCGGGGACGGAATTTATGGATAGCTCCGGGATCGGTGTGATTCTCAACCGGTATAAGCAGATGGAGGGCAGCAGCGGCACGGTGGCGGTGTACGGGGCAGGCGAGCGGATGCGCCGGATTTTGCGGATCGGCGGCGTGTATCGTCTGGTGCAGTCGTACCGGACGAGAGAGGAGGCACTGGATGGGAGACATTAAAGGAGAGATGAATATGTATGCGGATGATATATCTGTATCAGAAACGGAAGTGAAAGAAAAACTTAAAAAAACAAAAAATTCAGAAGAATACAGAAAATTTAAACAGAATGAACAGAGACAAGCAGAGAAGAATGGCACGTGGATGCACCTGGAGATAGACAGCCATTCATCGAACGAGGAGTTTGCCCGTGTCACAGCGGCAGTCTTCATGAGTCGGATGAATCCGACGATGGAGGAGCTGGAGGATGTGAAAACGGCGGTCTCGGAGGCGGTGACAAATGCGGTGATTCATGGGTATAGCGATGAAATCGGAATTATTTACATAGAAGCGCGGATTGAGGGAGAAGAACTGATAATTTCGGTCCGGGATGAGGGAAAAGGAATCCTGGATGTGGAAAAGGCGATGGAGCCGATGTATACGACAGACACGACCGGCGAGCGCTCAGGGATGGGCTTTTCGTTTATGGAAGCGTTTATGGATGAGGTCGAGGTGGAGTCCAAGGTGGGCTGCGGAACGTGTGTGACGATGAAAAAGCGAATTGGAAGGGAATATATGAATAAAGAACAGGAAGAAAAAGAAACGGCGGAGTTCTATGGATAAAACCATCGAGCAGATCAAACGGGCACACCAGGGCGATAAAACGGCGCGGGAGGCGCTGGTAAAAGACAATCTGGGGCTTGTATGGAGCATCGTCCGCCGCTTTGCGGGGCGGGGGTGTGAGACGGAGGACTTATTTCAGATCGGAAGTATCGGGCTGTTGAAGGCGATTGATAAGTTTGACCTATCATATGAGGTGCGTTTTTCGACGTATGCGGTGCCGATGATTGCGGGGGAGATCAAACGTTTTCTCCGGGATGACGGGATCATCAAGGTCAGCCGTTCCATCAAAGAGCAAAACCAGCGGCTCCGGGCAGCGCGGGAAGCGCTCTGCACGGCGCTTGGGCGGGAGCCGACGCTGGAAGAGCTGGCGGCGCAGATTGGAGTGAGCTGTGAGGAAGCTGCCGCATCGATGGCGGCGGACAGTCCGGTTGAATCGCTCTCTGCACCAGCCAGCGCCGGGGAAGAAACTGGTCTTCTGCTTCAGGACCGGATTGCTGGGGAGACAGCGGAGAATGAGGTCCTGCTTGACCGGATGCTTTTGGGAGATTTGCTGAAAATGCTCAATGGACGGCAGCGGGAGATCATTGTGCGGCACTATTTTTATGATCAGACACAGACTCAGATCGCGGCGCAGCTCGGCATTTCACAAGTACAGGTGTCGCGGATCGAGCGGAAAATATTAGGGCAGATGCGCGCAAAGCTGGAAGAAACATGAGAAAAAAAGACAGGCTCATAATTCAGAATATATGAATGTGCATACTCCATTGAAAGACAGCCATACTACTGGATGCAGGAACTTTTAGAGTTTCCAGAATACACAGGAAGGATGGAAAAAAATGACGGGAAATGTGAAAGTGACAATGAAAAAAAAGATGGGAATCTGTGTCTGGGTCGGATGCATGATTCTGATTGTAGCAGCGCTCTGTCTCTGTCTGATGGCAGTGGGGCGGGACAGCGTCTACATTGACGGAACCTTCGTACAGCATTCCGGGGACAGCGCGGAGGCATTTTTGAGACCGGAGGCACAGACGGAGAAGGCAGCATTATGACACAGACGGTCTATCTGAAACTCAGCCAGATCACGCAGGTACATGAGAAAAATGTACCGCTTGCAAGCCTGGGAGAAGTTTATTGCAGTGAAAAAAGCGTGGAAAGCCGCTGCCGTGCGATGATCGTGAAGAGGATCCGCGGCGGCGGGAAACAGCGCGAAAGCCGTCTGGTTGGAAACGTCATGGAGATTATCCAGCAGATTGAACGGGAAATTCCGGGGACATCGGTGCAGAATCTGGGGGAGACGGATTATGTCATTCATTATCAGCCGCCGCACCGTCAGGCGCTTGTCTGGCAGTGGTGCAAGACGCTGTTCGTCTGCCTGATTTGCTTTTTCGGGGCGGCATTTGCGATCATGACATTCAACAACGATGCAAACGTGCTGGATGTATTCAAGAAAATATATGAGATCACGACGGGGCAGGCGTCGGACGGAACAACGGCGCTGGAGATCGGTTATTCGATCGGGCTTCCGGTGGGGATTTTGCTGTTTTTTAATCATTTTACTTCGTGGAAATTCAGTCTCGATCCGACGCCGCTGGAGGTAGAAATGCGCCTGTATGAGGAAAATGTCAATAAAACGCTGATTCAGAACGAGGAGCGGAAGGAGGATGACATCGATGTTTCTTAAAGAAGCGCTGCTTTTGCTGGCGGGGCTGGCGGCGGGAAGCACGGTGGCAGCGGGAGTCTACGCCTTTCTGGTGGTCATCGGCGTTTATCCGCGCCTGATTGGAAAGACGGCGACGGCGTCGAAGGGGAAAATCTTCTTGTATGAGACGATTATCGCGCTGGGAGGATTGTTTGGAAATGTGGTGGATTTATTTACAGAGAAGGTGAAACAGCTGACCGGGAGTTTTCTGAGAATAGCGTGGCCAGCGGCAATGACGGAGGCAGAGTTGTGGCAGAAGGCAGCAGAAGGCGGTGGCAGAACGGGAGCTGGTGCTGGATTTCTGGTGATGCTTGGAAATGTCTCCGGACAGCTGCTTCTAGCGGCTGCGGGACTTTCCTGTGGTATTTTTGTGGGCTGCCTCGTCATGTCGCTGGCAGAGACATTGAAAGCCCTGCCGGTGCTGAGCCGCCGCCTGCGTCTGGCAGTGGGGCTGCCATATCTGATTCTCGCGATTGCAGCGGGGAAATGTGCGGGTTCGCTGTATTATTTCTTACATGGAATTGGAAGACAGTAGAAGAGAGGAGAAACCATGGAAGCCAGAAAAGATCAATATGAAGCATATGTCAAATCAGTTACGCCCGTCCACAGTACATGGAAAAATGTGTTGATGGCGGGTATTTCCGGCGGGCTGATCTGCCTGGCGGCGCAGATCAGCACAAATTGTCTGGTTCAGACAGGCATGGAGGAGAAAACGGCGGCGCTCTGGACGATGCTGGGACTGATTCTGCTCAGCGTTATCCTGACAGGGGCAAATGTATTCCAGAGGCTGGCTCGTGTTTTTGGAGCTGGTGTGCTGGTTCCGATCACCGGATTCGCCAATTCAGTTGCATCCCCGGCGCTGGAATACAAGGCGGAAGGACAGGTGTTTGGTGTCGGATGCAAAATATTTACAATCGCGGGTCCGGTGATCCTGTATGGGATTCTGAGTTCGTGGGGATTAGGGGTTGTGTATTGGGGGTGGATGATGCTGACTCAATAATAAACGAGAAAAAGTCTCAATAATATAATAAGAATCTTTCTTGTTTTGTGAAAAATGAGGGTTTACAATCCGGAAATAAATACCTATAATAGCCATAGGGTAATCTGGCCGTCTGAACAGTCAGATTTCTTATAGAAAAAAGGAACCAGAGAGATGGAGGTTTGTTAAGAAGGACAACCGCTTTCGTGACGAGGCGGCTGTCACAGATCAGACAGAACGAGCGTGACTGGGCACGTATGCGTGAACAGTAGCGACCGAGCATGAATGTCTCAGCCGGTCCCGGAAATGGAGTGCTTTATGGCAGAAAAGGTGTTAGAAGTAAATCAGATAAAAGCAAATATAGAAGAAAAAGAGATCCTGCACGGCGTTGATTTGAGCGTCGGCGCAGGAGAGGTACATGTCCTGATGGGACCGAACGGCGCGGGCAAATCGACGCTCGGAAACGTCCTGATGGGAAACCCGCGATATCAGATCACGGGCGGTCAGATCTTATTTAAGGGTGAGGATATCACACATGAGTCCACGGACAAGCGTTCCAAAGCCGGTATGTTCCTGTCCTTCCAGGAGCCGCTGGAGGTACCGGGACTTTCGCTGGAAAGCTTCCTGCGGAGCGCGATGCGCCAGCAGACTGGCAAGAACTTAAAGATCTGGGAATTTCATAAACAGCTCAAAAAGGCGATGGACATTCTCCAGATGGATGAATCGTATGCACAGAGAAGCTTAAACGTGGGCTTTTCCGGTGGTGAGAAGAAAAAATCTGAGATTTTACAGCTGATGCTCTTAAATCCGAGCCTGGCAATCCTCGATGAGACAGACTCTGGTCTGGATGTTGATGCAGTCCGTCTGGTTTCTAAGGGTGTGGAAGAGTACCAGAAGAACCAGAACGGCGCGCTTCTTATTATCACGCACAGCACCCGGATTCTCGATGCACTGCATGTTGACTATACGCACATCATGGTAGATGGAAAGATCGTGGCAACCGGTGACGGCTCCCTGGTTGATAAGATTAACCAGGAAGGCTACGAATCCTTTATCCGTGAGGCGGGTGTGGCAGACGCCCGGAACTAATCGTTACTGTTCGCAGGCAGGCATTTTTGAAATCGAAGGTGCCGCAGGATAACGCGACAGTAATAACGAATCAGCACGGGTAATATGGAGGCATCGAACATGAAAGAAAAAACGTATGTAGATGACATAGATCGCAGCATCTACGATATAAAAGACAAAGAAAATGACGCATATAAAGTAAAAGCGGGTCTGACCCCGGAGATCGTTGAGAAGATTTCTAAGGAGAAAAATGACCCGGCATGGATGCAGCAGTTCCGTCTGCAGTCCTTACAGATTTACAATTCCCTGCAGGTCCCGAACTGGGGACCGGATATTGAGGATCTGGACATGGATAATATCGTAACCTATGTCCGCCCGAAATCCAAGATGAGCGCCAAATGGTCGGAGGTTCCGAAGGACATCAAAGATACCTTTGAGCGTCTGGGAATCCCGCAGGCGGAGCAGAAATCACTGGCAGGTGTGGGCGCCCAATATGACTCGGAGTTAGTATATCATAACGTGCGCGCGGAGGTAGCGGCGCAGGGCGTTGTCTACACCGATCTGGAGAGCGCAATGCACGGCGAATATGCGGAAATGATCCGGACGCATTTTATGCATCTGGTCAAACCGCAGGAACATAAATTTGCAGCGCTGCACGGGGCGGTCTGGTCCGGCGGATCTTTTGTGTACGTGCCAAAGGGCGTGTCGGTTACGATCCCGCTTCAGTCCTATTTTCGACTCAATGCACCGGGAGCCGGACAGTTTGAACATACTCTGATCATCGTTGATGAGGGGGCATATCTGCATTTCATCGAGGGCTGTTCTGCGCCGAAATATAACGTAGCAAACCTGCATGCGGGCTGTGTTGAGCTGTACGTCGGCAAAAATGCGAAACTCCGCTATTCGACGATCGAGAACTGGTCGAAAAATATGTACAATTTGAACACCAAACGCGCGATTGTGGAAGAGGGCGGCACGATCGAGTGGGTATCGGGTTCCTTTGGTTCCCATGTATCGTATCTGTACCCGATGAGTATTTTAAAGGGCGATGATTCAAGAATGGAATTTACCGGCATTACTTTTGCCGGAGAGGGTCAGAACCTCGATACCGGTGCGAAGGTAGTCCACACGGGTAAACGGACTTCTTCCTATATTAATACGAAATCTATTTCCAAGGACGGCGGTATCAGTACGTTCCGAAGCAGCGTGCAGATTGGAAAACAGGCATCCGGTTCTAAGGCATCGGTTTCCTGCCAGTCTCTGATGCTGGATGATATTTCACGTTCCGATACGGTCCCGGCGATGGATATCCGGACCCGCGACGCGAACGTTGGCCATGAGGCAAAGATCGGACGGATCAGCGACGAGGCTGTTTTCTATCTGATGTCACGCGGCATCAGCGAGGAGGACGCGCGCGCAATGATCGTCAGCGGATTTGCGGATGATGTATCGAAGGAGCTGCCGCTTGAGTACGCGGTTGAGATGAACAACCTGATTCAGCTTGAGATGAAAGGCAGTATCGGATAATAGATGGTTACTGTTTGCAGCGGGGATTTTGAAATGACAGATTCTGCTGCGGGGCATGCAAGTGCATGAATGGTAACGACAGGAGGAAACAATGGGACAGAAAGAAATGACAGTAAACATTCTTCCGACCCGAACCTGGAACCGGCTGGGAATGAACGAAAGCCAGATACAGATTGAGTGGCCGGAGGAAAGTGTTTTGATAAAACCGGAGCGCCTGGCAGCAGGTGTGACCTGGGAAAAAGAAATCTCCGGAAAAGAGTGGGACGAGATCCAGACCGGCATGGGACGCGAGTACGATGCGATGGCGGCGGAATGCGGAACGGCTGGCGCAAATAGAACGGACACTGTAAATGGAACGGCTGTTGCAGAAGAAAATGCCGGTGCGGGAAGTATCTACCGGCTGACAGCGGAAGCGGCAGCTGTTCTGCAGAGTGAAAATACAGAATGGACGGTTCTCTGCGTCGATTACAAAAACGGCAGTTATCAGAACCGCCTCTGCCTGGATGCAAAGGAAAACAGCCGCTTAAACGTGCTGATCGTATTCCGCTCCGGGGAGGACGCACAGGGAACATCCTCGTTCCAGGTAAAGGTCCATGCGGAAAAGAATGCAAAGGTACAGCTTCAGGAAGTGCAGCTTCTCGGCGCCGGATATACCTGCCTGAGTGATATCGGTGCGTCCTGCGGGGAAAATGCCACATTTGAGCTTTTGAAACTGGAGCTTGGCGCAGGTAAGGTTTACGCGGGCTGCCTGACCGAGCTGGAAGGAAAAAAGAGCGCATTTGACGCGAAGATCGGCTATTACACCAGTGTAAACCAGAAGCTGGATATGAACTATACAGTACGCCACCGCGGCAAAAAGACAGAGAGTATGATGGAAGTCTCTGGCGTTTTGCAGGACGGTTCCTCCAAGCTGTTCCGCGGAACGATCGATTTCGTGCCGGGATGCGCCGGGGCAAAGGGAACTGAGCGCGAGGATGTGCTGCTGCTCGGCGATGACATCGTAAACCAGACAATTCCGCTGATTCTGTGTGCGGAAGAAGATGTCGAAGGAAATCACGGTGCTTCGATGGGCGATCTGGACGATGCAACGCTGTTTTATCTGTGCTCCCGTGGACTGTCGAGAGAGGAAGCTGAGCGCATGGTAGCGCGGGCGAGAATCGACGCGCTGAATGAGCTGGTAGCAGACGAGGCAGTACAGAAGCAGGTTCAGGAGTTCATGAACCAGAAGCGATAATAAAATGAAAAAACTGTAAGTTGGCTGCGGTTTGTTTTTGCAGCAAGTATACAAACAAATATATAAGAAGGAACAGAACATGACAGATTACAAGAAAGATTTTCCCCTGCTTGCGGGGTCGGATATCGCATATCTGGACAATGCGGCGACGGCACAGCGCCCGGAGGCGGTATTAAAGGCAGTGGAAGATTTCTATACAAAGAAAAATGCCAATCCGCTCCGCGGGCTCTATGAGCTGGGAATCGAGGCGACGGAGGCATATGAAGCGGCAAGAGAGCGCGTGCGGGAATTTATCAATGCTGGAAAGACGAGCGAGGTCGTGTTTACACGCAACAGCACCGAGAGCCTGAATTTGATCGCGTACAGCTATGGTTTAACCAGTCTGAAAGCAGGCGATGAGATCTTAATCAGCATTGATAACCACCACAGCAATATCCTGCCGTGGCAGATGGTATCCAGACAGACAGGCGCGAAGCTCGTTTATCTGGAATGTCAGCCGGATGGTTCCTACCGGGATGAGGATATGGAAGCCCTGGTGACAGAAAAGACAAAGATCGCAGCGATGCCGCAGATTTCCAATGTCCTTGGCCGCAGAAATCCGGTAGAGAAGCTGACGAAACTGGTGCATGAAAAAGGCGGTGTCATCGTCATCGATGCGGCACAGAGCGCCCCGCATATTCCGGTGGATGTGCAGGCACTGGATGCAGATTTCCTTGTATTTTCCGGTCACAAGCTGATGGCACCGATGGGAATCGGCGTCCTGTACGGAAAAGAGACCCTTCTGGATGCGATGCCGCCGTTCCTGACGGGCGGCGAGATGATCGATTCGGTCAGCCGGGAATCCGCAGTCTTTGCCGAACTGCCGCACAAATTCGAAGCCGGTACCGTCAATGGCGGCGGTGCGGTCGGCTTACAGGCAGCGATCGATTATCTGATGAACGTCGGATTTGACGAGGTGCGGAAGCGTGAGGAGCTGCTGACAACACGGGCAATGACGGCGATGCAGCAGATTCCGGGCGTTCATATCCAGGGAAGCGATAAGCCGGAAGAGCACAACGGAATTATCAGCTTTACCGTGGACGGCGTACATCCGCACGATATCGCGTCGATTCTGGATGCCGCAAATGTCAATGTGCGCGCAGGCCACCATTGCGCCCAGCCGCTTTTAAAACATCTGGGTGTATTTGCAACAGCGCGTGCCAGCTTTGCGTTCTACAATACGGAGGAGGACATCGACCGTTTTGTCCAGAACCTGAAAGAAATCCGGAGGAAAATGGGATATGGAGAATAGAACCTTTTACAATGAAATACTGACGGATCACAATCTGCATCCGTTACATAAAGAAAAGCTGCCGGATGCCAATCTGGTATTAGAGGGCGTCAATCCGAGCTGT
Organism: Clostridium sp. AF32-7AC; assembly: GCF_003477925.1. Lineage (NCBI taxonomy): Bacteria > Bacillati > Bacillota > Clostridia > Eubacteriales > Clostridiaceae > Clostridium > Clostridium sp. AF32-7AC. Next base: position 228,548 of record NZ_QUEG01000005.1, on the reverse strand, counting down.
GGAGATGACATCATTCTTCAGTTGAAGGTCGAAGATGGACAGGTGGTAGACGGTGCTTTTGAGGGAAGCGGCTGCGCAATCTCCCAGGCGTCCGCTGATATCATGCTGGATCTGATCATCGGAAAATCCGAAGAGGAAGCACGCCATCTGGCGGATCTGTTCCTGCGGATGATCAAGGGCGAGGCAAGCGAGAACGAGATCGGAGAACTCGAGGAAGCCGGTGCCCTGGTCGATGTTTCCCATATGCCGGCGCGTGTCAAATGCGCGGTGCTGGGATGGCATACGATGGAAGAGATGCTGGATAAGAAGAACGAGAAATAAGAGAGAAGATAAAAAGAAACGGGAGCTATTCTTTTGGGAGTGTCAGGGCGGGACGTACCATTTCCGCCCTGATGATCTATATACCAGAAATAGTCTGGAAAAGAAAGAAAAGTCAGATGTGTTAGTGAAAAATATATACAAAAATAGATTGGCAAAAACAAAGCAAGTATAGAGAAAATAGCAAAAAATAAGCCAATCTAGATGCACACTTTTATATAAAATATCCAAAAGATTGACGGCATATTTACAAAAATAAACAAAGATGTTAAAATAATCATAAAAGGATGCAGATGGCGATGTACATACGGATGGCGTACAGCTGAATCCTGTGGCTGGAGGTATGAGAGATGCCAAATTTTTCATATAAAGCGCTGGGACGGGATGGAAAAGAAGTCCGGGGAGTGCTCCAGGCTGAGAGTGAAGCGGCAGCCGCTTCCAGAATCCGGGAAAACTATCCGATTCTTCTGAGCATCAGTCAGAAGAAAGAGAAGAAAAGACCTGATGACGGCAGTCTCCTGGAGATGGAGATCGGAAGCAGGCGGATCAAGACGAAGAAGCTGGCGATCCTGTGTTCACAGTTTGCGATCACTCTTCATTCGGGCATGACAGTGGCACGCGCGATGCGTATGCTGGCAGATCAGAATGAGGACAAGCGGATCCGGAAGATCATGGGGGCTGCGGCAGAGGAAGTAGCTGCCGGAAGTACCGTTGCGTCGGCGCTGGAAAAGTATAGCGACCGTTTTCCGCTCACGTTTATCGAGACGATCCGGGCAGGCGAGCAGTCCGGTACGCTGGAACGATCCTTTGACCGGCTTCAGAAGTTTTATGAGAAATCCTACAAGACGACGGAGAAGATCAAGGGAGCGATGACGTATCCTTTGTTTGTCGTTGCGGTTGCGGTGGTTGTCCTGATTATCGTCATGGCGAAGGTTATCCCGACACTGGCAGATGTATTTACTGATCTGGGCGGTACGCTGCCGCTGATGACGCGGATGCTGATCGCGACTTCTCATTTCTTCGCGAAGTGGTGGCTGCTGATGCTGGCGGTGCTGGCGTTTTTGAAGATTGGTTCGCAGGTTTACGGCAATACGCCGCAGGGGCGGATTCAGAAAGCAAAGATCGCGTTATCCCTTCCACTTGTGGGCGTGATCAACCAGATGAACGGCGCAGCACAGTTTGCTAATACGATGTCGGTGCTTCTGGTAGCGGGTATCACGATCAACCAGGCGGTTGACACGACGGCGAAGGTCATGGACAATGCACTTCTGAGCGAGGATGTCCGCTCCATGCGGGCAGGGATCGAACAGGGACGTAGCCTGGTGGAATGTCTGCAGGGAAAGAAATATTTCCCGCCGACGATGGTCGATATGTATTCCGTCGGAGAAGAAACCGGTGAACTCGAGGAGACACTGGACAATGTCGCCGATTATTACACCAACGAGGCGGATTACCGAATCCAGCGGCTTCTGGCGCTTCTGGAACCGACGATGCTGGTTGTGCTTGCGATTTTTGCGGGTATCATTGTAGTGTCGATTTATCTGCCTATCTTTACAATGTATGATCTGATGTAAGAATTGACTGCACACATGTGAAATGTGATACGGCAGAGGCTGGATGGCGCAGAGAAAATTCTCTGTTCATTAATAAAATACTATACAATAAGGAGATTGATTTTATGAAGGTCTTAATCAAGAAAGTTCGTGAGAACAAAAAAGGTTTCACACTGGCAGAGCTGCTGGTGGTTGTTGCGATCGTGGGCATCCTGGTTGCAATTTCGATTCCGGTATTTACGGCACAGCTGAGCAAGGCTAGAAAAGCTACAAATCAGGCAAATCTGAGAGCTGCGAAGGCGGCAGCGGTTGCGGAGTATTTAACTGATGATAAGGATACTTTTGCAAAAGCTACATATGATTATGATATTAGTACAGGTGTAGCAACAAAGCTTGGTGAGAATGCCACAAAAGCAGCAAGTTATGAAGTGGAGAATATGGACGCTGCGGTATCCTCAAAAAATAAATATGAGAAAATCAGTGTTGAAATTGAACCAACAAGTGGCACAAATAGTGATGACACCTTGAGCGGAGCAACAGTTAAATTATTTGCTGATAAGGAAAAAGGTTGATGAAGAATAAAACCACATACGTGGCAAAATGGATGGGGTTTTCCCATCCATTTTTGCTAAAAATATAAAAAGGTGTATTACTAAGGGGCAAGATAGCAGATGAAAAAGAAACAAGGCGGTTTCACACTGGCAGAACTTCTGGTAGTGGTAGCCATCGTAGGAATTCTGGTGGCGATCAGTATTCCGATTTTTACGGCACAGCGGAAAAAAGCGGTCATCGCAGCCAATCAGGCGAATGTCCGTGCGGCGAAGGCGGCGGCCGTGGCAATGCTGTATGGAAGCAAGGAAAGCTTGGAACGCTACGAGAACCAGCCGCAGAAGCAATACCGCTATTACCGATACAATGTAAAAGAGGGAAAGATTGTCTGTCAGGCAGAGGGAGAGAACGCGCACATTGAGTACGCACAGGGAAGTGGAACAAAGAAGGTAAATGACCTGGGGCAGGAATACCGGAAGACGGCGATGGAAGCCAAGACACCGTGTACAGATATTCTGGTTTACATCGGAAATCCGGCGGCTAATCCATATGCGAATACGTCTCCGCTTCAGACCGCTCCTTTCTATGAGGGAAATGAAGTTGGGGGAACCAGCCAGAATCCATTTGGTCCAAAGCCGGGATTTGGCGCCAAATAAAAGAAATGAAATTGGGCGTTTTAAGATAAAGATAGCGTTTTACATATCTTGGAAGATATAAAATATTGGGGATTTACAAACAGACAGAACATGGGTACGGACAGGAGATATTCCATTGATGCTGCATCAAACCACATTTTTAACAATTTACATTTTGATGATTACTTTTATTCTGGGCTGTGCGCTCGGAAGTTTTACAGACTGTCTGGCAGGGCGGATGTTAAACGGAACGTCCGTTTTGAAAGGGAGATCCCACTGTGATGCCTGCGGTCATGTGCTGGGAGTACTGGATTTGGTACCGCTTTTTTCACGGCTGTGCCTGCGGGGCAGGTGCCGTTATTGCGGAGCGAAGATCCCGGCGGAGGCATTCTGGACGGAACTTGTTTCAGGAATTGCATGCTGCCTGATTATGTACCGGTACGATGTCTCGGTGCTGGCACTGCGGGGAATTCTGCTCTGGATGGTGCTTTTATGTCTGACACTCACAGATCTGCATGCGTGGATCATACCGGACCGGCTTCAGATAGCCGGAATCCTGATCTTTTTCGGCACGGCGCTGGGCTTACCGGAACCGGGAAGACAGATGCTGCGGGGAGTTCTGACCGGTGCCGGACTGGCTGTCAGTATGCTGGCACTTTCCCTGCTGTTTGACCGCCTGACCGGAAAAGAAAGCTTGGGGGGCGGCGATGTAAAACTTTTTTTTGTGACGGGACTGTATATGCGTTCCGCCTGGGAGGTATTATTTTTCCTGATTCTCAGCTGTGTGCTGGGAATTGCAGGTTCTGTCATCGGTCGGAGGGAGAAAATTCCGTTTGGACCGGCGATTGCGGCGGCATGTTTTTGTATGCTGCTGTATGGAGATATATGGACACAATGGTATACAGGGCTCTTTTAAAGGGAGTGCAGAGATGAAGAATTGTTTAGGAATTGAGATTGGACATTACCGTATCAAGATTGCATATGCGGAAAATGGCGAGCTTCGCGAATTTATCAGCGAGCGGGTCGAGGGGATCGACCGGAACGATATGCGTCAATATGCGGATTTAATAAAGGATTTGTTGAAGGAGTATGCGATCCGCTGCCGGAACGTCGTGTTTGTCATCCGGCAGGAGGATGCGTATGTGCGGCGCTTTGAGCTGCCGCTGATGACGGAGGAACAGCTCCGGCTGAATCTTCCATATGAGTTCCATGATTATATCGGAAACGAGATGGATAAGTACGTCTTTGATTATGCGATGATCTATGCGGATCAGGAAAAAATGGATTTGATTGGTGCGGCGTGTACGAAAGAGCTGTCGCAGCAATTTGAAAAACTGGCCAAGATGGCACACTTGAAATTGGTCGGTCTGGTTCCGGCCGTGCTGGGACTGGAATGGATTCTGGAATATGCAGAAGAGAGAATGGCGGATGAGAAGAAGGCTTTGGAGACAAAGCTGAATGCAGAACCTCATAAAAAGGAAGAAAAAGAGAACGCAGAGGGGGCAGAAAAATCGGAAACTGTGAAAGACTATGCGATTCTCGATCTGGGAACCCAAGCATTGCGGATCCATTTCTTTCGCCATGGGATCTATGATATTACCCGTACCATGGAGCCGGGCTGTGAGGAGATCGAGCAGATCCGTTTGGGAGATAAGAACAAGATGCAGGAACTGGGAATTGAGGTGGAGGAAGAAAACCGCGAGGAGACCGACAAAGAAAAGATGGCGGCTGTGCTGGAGGAGCAGTACCGGACCCGCGCCGTCCAGGTCATGCGAGTTTTGAACTTTTATAGCTTCAACAATGTGAATAATACGATCGACAGCCTCTATTATTGCGGCGGAGGCGCACGATACGGGGAATTGATTGATGCGCTGAAAGAAACGCTGGATCTGCCGGTGCGGAGTGTGGCGGAGCTTCTGCCGGAGGTCTCTTTGGATGAGGAAGACGAGTGGATCGACAGCCCACAGGCATACGGTGTATTACTTGCATAAGGAGGAAGAGCGGTGGCTGATTTAAAATCAATCGCGAATATGCAGATTGGCGGTCCGAAGTATCCGAAAAAACGGCGCATCAATCTGTATCAGAAGCAGACTAAAAAAGGGAAAATAGCGGCGGAGCTGGGCGCGTTTGCCGTTTTTATGGTTTTTGTCTACGGATTTTCGAGATTTGGCGTAATGCTTCCCCTGCAGGAGGCAGACCGGGCAGAGGCGGTTTATGCGGCGACAGAGAAGGAGCTTCGTACATTGGAGAAATCCAACGAGGTGTACGGTGAGGTCCTGGCAGAGTACGCGCATTATGGAAATGGGTATCTGAATGAGGAAGAGAGTAAGCTTCCGGACCGCCGGATGATGCTGGATTCCCTGAAATCACAGATTTTCCCGCTGACGGCAGTTTCGAGTGTTTCGATCACCTCGGATCAGATGTCATTGGAAGGAACCATTCCCAATGGTACACTCTTTTCGCAGCTGGTCCGTGATGCACAGGCGGATCCGAATGCGCGCTATGTGACCGCTTCGCTGGAGGAAACAGTGAAGAAAGATGGCGAAGAGAGAGCTCTGGCATCCTTGAAGCAGGTGGGAGTGTCAATGGCTGTATTTTTTAACGAACCAGAAGAGGGCAAAGAAAAATGAATTCGTTAGGGAAATATGTATTAACAAAAACACAGAAAATAGTGCTGCTGGTTGTAGTCTTTGCCCTGATCGCGGGCGGCTACTATGCCGGATTTTACCTGCCGGTGCAGAGGCGGATTGAGGCGGCGGACACGGCGGAGCTGGATGCCCAGATTCAGCTGGAGCAGATGAAAGCGATGCAGATCCGGCAGATGGAGGAAGAGATCGAGGAAAACAAGACATCGAATGCGCCGATGGTTCCGGCCTACAATCATTTCAAGACGGAGACGGAGGAGCTGAACCGTATTTTTGCGAATGCGTATGATTTTACTTTCCAGTATTCAGAGCCGCAGGTGGACGGAATGGAGATCCGCCGCGCGATGAATATTTCTTTTACGGCGGATTCGTTTGATCACGCTGTTTCGATGCTTCATGAGGTGGTCGAAGGACCGTACCGCTGTCTGATCGAGGATCTGAGCATTCAGGATGATAAAGATCTGGAAAATGAAGAGTTAGAGGATATCCGCATCCACTCAGTGGCGGTGGCGTTCCAGCTGACCTATTTTGAGACCCGCTACGATGCGGAATCGGAGGAAGGTCTGGAGCTGGAACCGGAGGAGACGCAGGCACCGTCGGGACTGGCAAATGCGGATGTGTCGAACCTGCAGCGTTCGGACCTTGAGACAGCGGCAGAGGCGGCGCTGGGAGAATAAAGCATGAAAAAAGCAGAGAACAGTGAAAAACGCCCGGAAATCTGGAGGCAGGTTTTCAGGCGTATGAAAAATCAGGATGGCGCCAGCTTGATGGCGGCGCTCCTGTTTTTTGTGTTTTGCGGGGTGGGCGCGTCGATCATTCTGGCGTCCGCTTCCGCGTCGGCTGGAAAGAACCGCCACCTCCCGAGGGAGGACCAGAAGAGGTATGCGGTGGACTCGGCGGCGGCATTTCTGCGGGATGAGCTGCAGAAGACGGAGAATATAGTCAAGATCAAGGAAGTGATCGTGCATGACAGCCGGGATGACGAGGAAGACGATAAGGATGATTTTTACTGCTACTACGTCGGCAGCCGGAAAAACACGGATAATGAGGCGACGTGGCAAAAGTTCTATGGAACGGATTCGGGTTTGTCAAGCGCAGAGAGTGGGAATAGCGCGGTTCTCGATTCACTGATCGTGGATATTTATAGAAATAATGAGTATCGGAAGCTGGCAGACGGGGAGAATGCATCGGAGGAAGAAATGGCGTACAAAGATTTTACCCTGTCAGTGAAGAAAGCCGGAACGAGCGGGAACACGATTGGTCCGTTAAAGACCAGTGTACGCCTGTGGATGACGGATCATTATAAAATCAAGGCGGTTATCTCAGATACAGTAACGGCGGATGACAAGAAGGAAGAGCGGTGCGAGAAACGGCTGGAGCTGGAAGCAGCACATAGCTCCGAGAGTGAGATGGTCACAGTAGAGGTCAAAGTAAAGGGCGATGACGGAGATTCGGATGACGATGATTCCTACACGATCACGACGACGACCATCATCACGACGATCCGCTGGCAGAACGGAACAATAGAGAAGGAGCTGCTGCAGAATGATAAGTAGAATGAAATGGGCAGCTGGAAGAAAGCTGCGTGCCAATACGGGCGAGACACTGACAGAGGTACTGATATCGGTTCTTGTGATTGCACTGGGAATGACGATGTTTCTGAGTGCATTTCTGGTGTCCGGCAGGATGCTGCGGCAGGGCGAAGAGCAGATGGAGAGCTATTATGACAGCCGCAATCAGCTGGAGAACAACCGGACAGCGAAACAGGCGTCGGGCAGATATGTTCTGGAGCTGGAGGCATCTGGAACCGGCGGCATGAAGAAAAGCCTGGCGTCAAATGCCTACCAGACAGGCACACAGACGAATTACCGGACGGGACAGTATCCCATCGTGCTGTATGTGAGCCAGGCTGATTCGGATGCAGAAGAGGAAGAGGTAAACTTACAAGAGCTGCTTTACAGATACCGATAGAGGAGACAGAGATGGGACAGGAGAGATGTGAATGCCGCAGATGCAGAAATAGGCATTGCAGGCAGCAGAAACAGACGGCATCCAAGGGTCACCGGAAGCTCTTTTCAGTATGTCAGAAAAAACTCCGGTCACAGAACGGTATGACGCTGACGGAGCTTCTGGCGGCGATTGTGATTCTCGGTATGATCGGCACGGTGCTTGGAGGCGGCGTGATGATGGTAAAAAATGTTTACCAGAGGACGCAGGAACAGGCAGATGCAGAGCAGGCGCTGTCGCTCACGGCGCAGCTGATGACCGATGAATTTGCCAATGCGCTGGAAGTGAAAAATTCTGCCGGGACTTCCGCAACAGGAGAATTGGTAACACCTCTTTTGCGGAGTGGAAACAGCCACCTGTGGCTGCACTTCAGTGCGACAGACTGGTCTGGCACGGGCATTGAAAAATGGTATGGGGATTATACTTACGATGATGCGTATAATAAGATATCCTTGCTGACGCAGGCGGCGATTTCGGATGAATACTATACGGCATTTGACGGCTATACCTATTCGGAGGAGACAGCATGCTTTACGGTTCAAAATCTGGCGATCTACCGGAAAAAAGATACGATGGGAACTTCCCGGAAAGCGGTGGTAAAGCCGATTAACCTGACCGTGCGTGCAGTCAACCTGGATCAGAAATAAAATAAAAACTAACTGTTCAGCAGGTCTGCGCGTGACTGTGAAGGTACTGAACAGTTACAATAAAAAGAGGAACGAGGACAGATGGAGCAGAAGAGACAGAACAAACAGAAGAGAAGGGCGGCGTTTACACTGGCGGAATTTTTGACGGTGATTGCGATTGTCGGTATTCTTGCCAGTCTTTCTTTTGTTGCGGTGATTCGTTACCAGAGAAAGCTCCGCCGTCTGGAGATGGATCAGACAGCGAAGGAGATCTTTCTGGCGGCGCAGAATCATCTGACACTGGAAGTCTCCAATGGGACGATTCCGCGTCTGCTCCATATGGAGGCACAGGGGGAATTTTCGGACGATCAAAAGCAGGCAAAGCTGGGAATTTCGGTAGAAAATACAGTGCTGGCGGAGGAGAAAGAGGGAAATATCTACGCGGTTCTCTATGTGCCGGAAAAACAGGCAGGGCAGCCTGAATCGGAACAAGAAGAGTCTGGCGGTGAGACAGCGCTGGTGTCCGCGAATGTGACCGAGGAGATCCGGCAGCGCCTTCTTCCGTTTGGATCGATTGATGAGACCGTCCGTGGAGACGGGAGCTATCTTATTTTCTATGATCCGGAGGCAGGACTGGTCCGCGAGGTGTGGTATTCGGATCGTTATCAGTTTGTGCAGACGGATATCGGAAGCGAGGCACTTCTGGCGGCGGCGTCTGATGCCGGAAAACGGGAGCGGTTTACGGGAGCTAACTCCAATTATAAGGATCAGAAACTGCCGATCGGATATTACGCATCAGGAAATCTGGAAGTCCCGGAACTGCCGATGGAGGAATTCGAGGCGCCGACAGTGAAACTGGTGAATGATGATATTTTATATGCAAAAATCGAGGATCCGAATAAAAATGAACATTCACTGAGTCTGTTTGTAAAGGGAGAAAAGAGCGGTACAACCGGATACATCGAGATCAATCCCCAGGGAACCAGCCCTTCGGCGCGTGTGGCGAAGGTGTCCGGAACTTCGGGCAATTCGGATGGAACGTATCAGGTCATTCTGGATGACATAGCGGCGCCGGCCGGCACGGGCACAAGTACAGGATTCAAATTTATGGATTTCAACCAGCCGGCACAGACGGATATGACATTTCAGCAGGATGAAAGAGGTTTTGCCTCCTTTATTCCGGGCGAAAATATCTTTGTGTACGCGCAGGTTTTCAACAATGAAGCGCTTTCGCAGGTTAAGACGAGCAATATAGAATCCGGCAGCAGCCTCTTTGCGTCGATCAGTACGGACCGAAGCGCGGAGATTGGCAGCTTCCGCCATCTGGAAAATCTGGATGAGCGGGTTTCAGGTTGGGATCCGGCTCAGCTGTACACTGGGGCGGTGACTACATCCAAAACGGTTACGGCGATGCAGAATAGTGATCTGACCTGGAAAGCGGGAGAAAACATTGCGGACGAGAGCGGTTACTGCGGACATGTGGCGAAGCTGCATACGGCATTTGGCTCGAATTTTTTGAATCAGAATGCGGAAACCATCTCGATTGCCTACCGGGTGACGGATCAAACGAATGCAGATCGGACGAACCCGACGGCACAGGCATATACCACGGAGGCGGGAAGCTATCTTCCGCTTAGCCTGCCGTATCCACTGGACTATCAGGGAAATACATACCGGATCGATGGTCTGCAGGTAGGAAAAACGGCGGGAAGTTCAATCACAGCAGTAGATGGGGCGGGGGGACTGTTTGGAACGGTAACACAGGATATGAGTGTTAAAAACCTGCTGATCTGCCAGCCGGTGGTCCGGACGAAGGCGAGTGCAGGCGCTTTGATTGGTGCGGTGACGCCGGGAACGGATTCCCGGGGAACTACGAATCTGGCAACGGTGAAAATTAAAAATGTGCAGATTGAATATCCGCAGGTACAGGCAGAGCAGACCGGCGCTTCTGCCGGTGCGTTGGTGGGCACATTTGAGGGCGTCACTCTGACCGTCCAGGATGCGCTGGCGGAGAACCATTTCCGTGATAAGCTGGGAAGCAGCACAGAAAAAGCGGCAGATCTGAAGCAGGAGGAAGAAAGCAAATACCGGATCCGCGCTTTAAAGGGAACGGCGGGCAGCCTGATCGGCACGGCAAAGGGGGAAATTTCTCTGACCGACAGCGCAGCGGCACTCTATGTGGAAGGCATGTACGCCGGCGGTCTGGTCGGAACTGTTGAGAAAGCATCAACTGCAGCCGCCGCAAGCGGTCCCACGGTGCAGATTCAGAGCTGTTATGTCGGCGGTCATACAGCAAACAAGAAGTTTGACACATCCCAGAAACCGTGGAATGGGGCAAATGCCAATGCAGCCTTTGAGAATCTTACCGGACGTTATAATGTAGCGGCATATACCGGCGGATTCGCAGGAGGTCTCGCCGCACAGCTTCCGGCAGACAGTCAGATAGCGAATACATATGTGTCGGCGTCGGTGTATTCGCCGACGGCTGAGGAAAAATCGGATGAAACGGAGGATGGAAGTGGAACGGCAGCGGATGAAACAGAGAATCCGGCGCTGAAAGCACCTGCGTTTGTTGCGTTCTATGATTATGCAAGTAGAACGGATGGAATGCTGCCGTCGGAGACGAGCGGTACGGGAACAAACAAAAAATCAGTTTATCCGGGCTGTTATGTGTGCAGTAAGGTGAATGAGAAGTATGTGCTCGCATACGCAGAAGAACTTTCAGAACTGTTTGGTGCTGAGGGAACGGGTGCAGACAGCAAGAATACATATCCGTATGATCCAGAATTAAAGAAAGCAGAGATACCGATTTATCCCATGCCGACGATCCAGAAGGTAGCGGAAAAACTTGCTGCGCAGAACGCATCAAAGGGATTTTCCTGGTTTCTGAATAACCATGTCGGGGACTGGGACAAGGAAGAGAACGAAGAGGCGCTGCATACTGGAAACAGGCTGTATATCGATTATGTCTCTCCGTCTCCCCTTGAAGAAAATCAGAGAATACATCTGATATTTTCGATTACCGGCGAATTGAGCGGTAAAACGATGTGGTATGTTCTCCAAGTCAATACGGGTGATTTGCAGGAAAATACTCTGAGAATGGGATCAAAATTTTGCTTTGTAGATACGGAAGAGAAAGCTGCCAGCTGTGCAAAAAATGAGGCAAATGGCAGTTGGACGAGTTTTGCCGCAGAAAATAGGGTAAATCGTTTTGAAATAGGCATAACGGAAGAGAAAAAGTTGAAATTGCGTTTCTATCTGGATGATTTATCACGCGAGGGTGGAAATTTCTGTAGTCTGGGTACCTGGGGAGGTTATCAGCCGGGCGGTTACATAAATGGAGAAAATGTTATCGTAAAATTGAGCGAGGATGGCTATCCACCGACAGAAAATACAAGGCTCTCATACAAGTTCAACAGTTGTTTTGCCGATGTAATTGAACCCAATGATGATGGAACAGATACCTATACGGTTAAGGTTGCCAATGGGCGTCATCTGCAGAATCTGAATTTCTGTGGAGAAGGCTATGGGGGGTTAAAGATTACACGGGTTATCCAGACTGATAATATTCTCTGGCAGGAGGATGATTCGATTACCTCACAGACGGAAGCGTATTGCAAAGAGGTGGAAGTTGCATACGGAGAGATGACGATCTACAGTCCGGGAAATTCCAAGTATGAAGGTGGAAGTTTCTGGCCGATTAACAACCCGGATATTATCTCTTATAATGCGGAAGTGGATGAGAAAGAAAAAGCAAAACTGGGTGAATGCTATACGATTGCAGGGTTAAAGATAACTCCTGTTGCCTGGAATGGTGCAGCTTTGTTTCAGAAGACGGATCATCTGACGATATCAAACTTGAATCTGAAGGATCCGGACATTTCCTGTTGGGGGCAGAATACAGCAGGGCTAGTGGCACAGGCAGGTACTTCGGCGGACAGCTATCTAACGATTAAAAATATCCATATATATGGAGAAAAGTCCAGGATTTCTGGAACTATGGCAACAGGCGCGGTGGTTGGAAGCACGAATAATGGCAGTCTGACACTCGAACATGTAGTTGTAGATGCACCGACGCTGCAAATAAGCGGAGGAAAAACCGGAGGCTTGATCGGGGAAGCAAAAGTAAGTGATTTAGTGATGAATCACGTATATGTTTCAGGAAAAAATGCACGGATACAGGGAACCGATGCTAGCGGAGGTCTGGTCGGCTTTGCCGAGAGCTCTGGTCAGATGAAGCTGCAAAACAGTTTCTTCTCTGGGTATGTGGATACAATTGGAACCGCTGGAGGTTTGTATGGATATCTGAAAAACAACCAGAATGGCGGAACTGCCGGGAAAGAATTCAGCATTGAAAACAGTTATGTCGGCGGACGGAACCGCCCTTACGGTTATACGGAAAGTGGTGCAAAGATGCTGTCAGATAGAAGAAATGTGTCAGGCGGCTGGTGTGCCGGAGGTCTGGTGGGATGGATGGATGGTCCGATTTCGGTAATACGGAGTTTCAGTGCAGCGGATGTGTGTGGAAAAACATATGATGTCATCGCAGGCGGTTTGTTTGGAAAATATGATTCTGCAAAACTGGTTCTTTCGAACTGCTATACAACAGGAAGTGTGAAAGCGGCTGGAACCTCAAGGTTCCTTGGATACTATATTGGTCAGTTGAACAATACCTGGTGGTGGGGGCCAGGAGCCCAGTTGGAAGCTGGCATTCTTTCGGTCCCGGAAGAATGCTGGTATCTGCCAAAGCTAAGCGACGCAATCATCGGCGCACCTTATGTGGACAGCAGCTCTGTAAAGGACAGCTATTCCAGTATTACTAGGACGAGTGCCGCTGACCTGTCCTCCAAAACAGGCACAAATGGCGTTGATCAGACGATCGCAATAGATGATTCTCTGCAAGGAAAAGCATATCCATATCCAATTTGGACGATCTATGAACCAACAGCTTGGCAGACTGGCACACGCCTGTATGTGGGCGACTGGGATTAGGAAATTAAGAAAAATTAGAAAACGATCGAAAACTGGAAACAGGCGCTATTCCACATACCGGGCGGAATCATCAAATTTTTGCCCGGCAGGCAGGATAGAGCTTGTTTTTATCTCAGTCGAGAAGACTCCCACCTCTTCAGGTGGTGAGTAATAGCAAATTTGTCTCAGTGGGAGTTGGGTCTCCGACTGAGATAAACGCTCCGCGAGGATGCGCAGTGATTCTGCACAGAATAAGTGTTTTACTTGCATATAGGAATTTTCTGAACTGAAAATTCCGTACGATACAGCTCTGGCAGCAGATTTTGCCGATTTGGAATGCGAAGCATCGGCAAAATCCCGTTGCTGAGAACAGTATAAGTGAACAGCAACGAATATGTCAGCTTCGCTGACCAGAATCACGCGCCAAGTCTCACGGACGTTCGACTTGAAAAAAATGCCGGATGGGCAATCAGCGAAATTCTCCAATTCCCTGATGTAAATGCAGACAAAATATGGTATGATATAAGGTACGAGATTTCGAACCGACGGAACTGTGGGAAGACAAAGCAGTTACCGGGACAGGATAATGAAACGGCAGGTGATAGGAATGAAAGAGAGAATTAACCGGCTGGCGAAGGGAATCATCGATTCGGAACAGCCGAAGATGACCTGGTCGCCTGAAAAGATAGACGAGACGCTGCGGATGAATACCCTGATGCAGAGAAATTTATGGATCGGGAGCGAAAATGGATTAAGTGTGAAGGGATTTGTGTATTCCTCGAACCTGCGGGTGCGGATTCCAGGGGATAACAATTCGTTTGGCGGACTCCGGTGCCGGATCGTATATGAAGTGGACACTTCGTTCCTGACGGCAGGTGACACGATCACGGGTTCTTTTTATCTGGTGACAAACTGCGGGGAAGAGGAGATTCCGTATGAGTTTCACGTCGAGGTGGCAGACGCCGGGAAGACTTTAGGTGATCTGAAAACGGCGGAAGATTTTCTGCAGGTCGCGGAAAATGATATGGAGACGGCGCTCCGGCTTTTGGAGTACCCGGATTTTGTGGAAGTGCCGTTTATGCAGGATCTGCATGTGCGGGCACTCTATGACGGCCTGAAGGGACACGGCAGCCGGGCAAATTTGATGGAAGAATTTCTAGTTGGACTGGGCGTGAAAAAGCCGGTCGGTCTGACGATTCCGGGCAGGGCGCGCGTATATGCCGAGCTGGCTGAGAATGCCGAGGACACGATCGAGATCCGGATGGATAACTGGGGCAGTGTGTACCTGGAGGTGACAGCAGACGGCGAGTTCCTCCATCTGCCGAAGAAGAGTGCGACGCAGGCGGATTTTGAAGATGGTCTGCTCCGTCTTCCGGTACGGATTCTGGCGGAACGGCTGCATGCCGGAAAAAATTTCGGTGCCGTCCTGATTCACACTGCCAGAGAAACAGTGCGGATCCCGATCGAGGCATCGGCTGCCGATGCGGGCGGATGCGACCGGGCACATATGTCATTCCAGAAAGAGCTTGGAAATTATCTGACTGCCCGTCTGGCGTATGAAAATGGGATCGGCGGCACGGAGGCGGTTCACCAGATGCAGCGGGAGCTGGATCTGATGAAAATGACGCACTATGACGCGGGACTGCGGCTTTTGCAGGCGGAATTATACCTTTTGACTGATCGGCGCGAGAAAGCGCAGACGATTTTAAAGGAGCTGCAGGATTCAGCGGCGCTTAAAATATCGGGCGACCGGAAGCTTAACTGCCTGTACCGCTATCTGTACGTGACGCTGACCGGCAATGCCGAGCAGAAGGACACTTTGATCCGCCTGCTGCAGCAGTATGCGTCGGAGGAGACGGGCAGCAGCCTGTTTTATTATCTGATGCTTCTGCGTCTGGATGAGGAACTGCAGAAAAATCCGGTCACGGTGCTGATCAGCATGGAGCAGGAGTTTAAGGATGGCTGTCACAGCCCATTCCTCTATGCGGCGGGACTGAAACTTCTGGAGAGTGATCCGATCCTTTTAGACAATGCGGGCAATTTTGAGCTTCATGCCCTGTACTATGGGGCACGCCGGAAAATTATCAGCCGCGAGCTGGCACTGGCGGCGGTCCGGGTGATGCGTGCGTCCCGTTCGTACCGGGAGTTTTACAGACGCCTTTTGACGGAACTTTACGGGCTGTATCCGGAGACGGAGATTCTGGAGGCGCTCTGTGCAATGCTGATCCGGGGAGACTGCCGGGAGACAGCCTGTTTTGAATGGTATAGCCGGGCGCTGGAGGCAGATTTGAGTCTGACGCGCCTGTATGAATATTATTTATATGCGATGCCGGAGAATTATGACCGCCTGATGTCGCGTGAGGTATTTTTATACTTTTCGTATTCGGCAAATTTGGATGCGGGGTCACAGGCGAAGCTTTATGCGAACCTTCTTACCTATGGAACGCCGGATTCGGATATTTACCGGATGTACGAGCGGGCGATGGAAGAGTTTGCGGTGGATCAGCTTTTCAAGGAACGGATAGACGGTGCCCTGGCGGTCCTGTACCGGAAATTGATCTATCCGGAACTGATCGATACGCAGATGGCGCGTGTCCTGCCGGGGATTTTGAAATCCTGCCGGGTAGAATGCCGGGAACCGGCGATGAAATACGTGGTGGTGCGCCATGAGGAGCAGATGACGGAGGACGCGTATGTGCTGAACGAGGGCACGGCGTATGTGCCGCTGTTTTCGGAGCGCGATCTGGTTCTATTCCAGGATGAAAATGAGACGCGGTATGCGCGGGTAAATTGCGCCATCCAGCCGGTATTTACGGATATGGAGGAACTTTTACAGACCTGTTTTGAAATGAATCCGATGCATCCGTTCCTCTTTATGAATGCGTGTGCAAAAGCCTGCCGCAAGGAGGTGCTGACCGGGGACGATGCGATCCTTTTGGAGCACGCGGATCAGAAGATGGAGCTGCACCCGCTGTTTAGGGCAAAGGTGCTGTCAGCGATCGTGCGGTATTATAAGAGGATGGCGGATGGGATTGAGGATGAGAAAAAGGATGGAAGTGTTTCATACCTTCTGAGTCTTGACAAGGACCAGCTGACGCGGGATGAGAGAAACGGCGTCTGCGGGACGCTGATCCGGTGCGGGCATTTCAGCGAGGCGTATGAGATGGTGTGCCGGTATGGTCTGGAGGGTCTGCCGGTCAATCTGCTGCTGCGGCTTTGCGGGAGAATGCTGCTTCAAAATCTCTTTGACCGGGATGACCACCTGCTTTATCTGACCTGGTATGTCTTTGAACATGAGAAGCCGGACAGTGTGATTCTCGATTATCTCTGCGAACATTTCAACGGTACGGTGGACCAGATGTACCGCGTCCTGATGCAGGGACTGCGGCTCCGGGTGGAGACGTATGATCTGGAGGAACGGCTGGTGGCGCAGATGCTCTTTACCGGCAATACAGCAAAGTTAGACCGGGTGTTCGAGCTTTATGCGTCACGCAAGAAAACAGGGGAAAATATCGTGCGCGCGTATTTCACGGTCAAGAGCGTGGAATATTTTCTGGAAAACCGTCCGACGGACGACAAGGTGTTCGCATTTTTGGAGGGTGCTGTGCAGGGAAGCTCTGATCGGGAGCGGATCCCGGATATTTATCTGCTGGCGCTGACAAAGTATTATGCGACGCTGCCGGAGCTTTCGGAGGAACAGCGGCGCCTGTGCCAGTCGGTGGTGGATGTGCTTTTAGATGCGGGCATGATTTTTGCCTATTTTAAGGATCTGGCGCGGTTTATCCATATCCCGGGCAATATTTTAGATAAAGAAATCATCGAGTATCACGGAAACCGGGCGGTGCGCCCGTATCTGCGGCTGCGGATTCTGCCGCAGGAGGAAGAGTTCCACTATGAGGAAATGCGTCTCGTTTACCGGGATATTTACATCCGTGAAAAGGTGATTTTTGAGGGCGAGACGCTGGAATATCAGATCGAAGAGGAAGAGGACGGCGTCCGGAAGACGAAAGAAAAGGGAGAGATTTCCTGCCGGGAGATTCCGGGGCGCAGCCGGGAAAGCCGGTTTGCGGCGCTCAATGAGATGAGTCTTTCTTTAAAAGTAAATAACGAGACGGCGCTTCGGGAAAAGATGCGGGAGTACCAGAAGAGAGATGCGGCGGTAAGCGCACTTTTCCCGATCGTCTGAGGAAAGGGACAGACGGACAAACGATAGATGAATGGACTTATAATTGGCATGGATCTGTGCGATTCATGCACACATATATCCTGTCAGGGTCAGGATACGCTCTGGTCTTTTCCGACCCGGATCGGAAAAGAACCGGATTCGGATGTCTGGCGGGTGGCAGAGGAGAGTGCCGGGGGCGCGTTAGAGGGCATGGTAGTGGAAGATAAGCTGCTTTCCCTGGCGATGAAGGACGGCACCGCCACGATCGACGGTGTCCGCTACGAGGGCTTATATCTGCTGAAAATGTTCCTGAAACAGGTGCTTGCGATTCCCAGACAGGCGTCCGGAAAAGAAGAGATAGAAAACCTGGTGATCACGGTGCCAAAGCTTGAGGTAAAGCTGCTGGACTGCCTGATGTATTGTGCCGATTTTCTGGAAATCGACCGGAGCCGGGTGCATGTGATCAGTCACGCGGAGAGCTTTGTATATTACGTGATGAGCCAGAAACGGGAAGTCTGGAGCAACCAGGTGGGAATGTTTGAACTTTCGGAGAATGGTCTTCATTATTATGAATTGAGAGTGCAGCGCGGGCTGCGCCAGATGCAGGTGGTCGCGGATCAGGAGGAACTGGAGGAGTCGTTTCACTTAAATGTGCTGGACAGCGACGCGGGCATCCAGATGGCAGACCGGATTCTTTCCTCCTGTGCGGAACGGCTGCTGCAGAAGCGCCTGTTTTCAGCGATCATCCTGACAGGAAGGGGATTTGCACAGACGGACTGGGCGTCAGATTTTATGCAGCAGATCTGCAAACGGCGCCGTGTATTTGCGGAGATGGATGTATTTACCCGAGGGGCGCTGATCCGCTCGGAAGATCTCTGTGAGGCACATAGTGCGTACCATTTTACCTGTATCTGTGAGGGGCGGCTGAAAACAACGGTTTCCCTAAAGATTCAGGAGCGTGAAAAAGAGGGACAGCTGGTGCTGGCATCCGCCGGGGACAGCTGGTATGAGACGAAAATGACGGCGGAATTTATTGTGTCGGGCACGCCGGAGGTGGAATTTTCACTCCAGCCGCTGGAACCGCGCAAAAAGAAGACGGTGAAGATTCCGCTTGAGGGATTCCCGAAACGCCCGGACCGGACGACCCGGATCGAGATGGCATTTGGATTTACCGGGGAAGACAGGATGATCGTCATGATACGTGATTTGGGATTTGGAGAATTATTTCCGGCGACAAACCGGATGATTAAACAAGAGGTTTCATTATGAGTCTGATACTTTGCCGGCAGGAGCCGGTTCGACATCCTTTTTACATAGAACGGCTGGGCGTCCATATCGCATCGTCGCAGGAGCTGTGTTATATCATTTATCAGAATCCGCTTCTGGTGCTGGATGGTTTTGTGGACGACCGCCTGATTGAGTTTATCCGTTCGGAGCTGGGGCTTTCGTTTCTGGCTGGCAAACTGGAGGCATGGCAGAGGAGCGGCGAGAATCAGGACGAGCTGCCGATTGTGATTTTGCAGGAGTGCTGTTATTATACGGCGAAGGAGATTGCAGCGTACCGCCAGAAATTGGCGGCATTTCGCAAAATGAATGCGGCGGAGTTCCGGAAGGAGACGGCGGATTACTATTTCCGCCTGCGGCAGTTTGGGACGGCGATCTATTACTACAACCGGATTCTGGAGGACTGGCGGGTCAAATCACTGACGGACGAATTTACCGCGAAGATCTGGAACAATATCGGGGCGGCATATGCCGGGATTTTCTGGTTTGAGAAAGCGTTTACCGCTTATGAAATGGCGTACAATTTCGACAAGAGCCCGGAGATGCTGAAGCACCTGTACCAGCTTGCTTTGATTGACCCGAAGCTGGAACTTAAGGAGCGCCACGCGGCTGCGATGACGCCGGAACAGAAGGAGATCTGGAAACGGGAACTCGACGAGGCGAACCGGACCGCGGAGAAGTGCGGGAATGTCCGCATGGTCGAGACGATGTTTGACCGCAATCCGGTCCGGCGGATGGAGAGTGCGGGAGAGCTTCTGAATGGGTGGAAGCAGGAGTATCGGAAGATGCTCTAATTTTGCCCGCGCCCAGATACATCCTTTGGTCATGAGCACCGCGCTTTTTGGTTTTGTAACATTTCTTTACGAAAGGAGTATTCCTATGCGCCTTCTGATTGTCCGCCATGCGGATCCTGATTACTCGATTGATTCCCTGACACCGGCTGGCTGGGAGGAAGCAAAGCTTCTGGCAGACCGTCTGGCGCCGATTCCGGTGGCGGCTTATTAT
The DNA here is from genome assembly GCF_003477925.1 of Clostridium sp. AF32-7AC. Lineage (NCBI taxonomy): Bacteria > Bacillati > Bacillota > Clostridia > Eubacteriales > Clostridiaceae > Clostridium > Clostridium sp. AF32-7AC. The sequence goes on along the minus strand of NZ_QUEG01000005.1, from coordinate 208,790 downwards.
GTATCGCCGCTGGGGCGTGCGAAGGACACGGCGTCCCTGACCTTAAAAAAAGCCTGCCGCACGGCAGAAACCTGCAGCTGGCTGCGTGAATTTGCCCCGCAGGCGGTACATCCGGGAAAGGATTCCGGGCACTGTGTCTGGGACTGGCTGCCGGATGCGTGGATGGCGGAGCCGAAGTATTTTGATAAGGATCACTGGCATGAAACAGAAGTCTTTCAGAACGCCCATGTAAAAGAAGAGTACGACTGGGTGACTGGAGAGCTTGACCGGCTGCTCAGACGGCACGGATATGTGAGAAATGGATTGTTTTACCAGGCCGTGGCACCGAATGAGGACACGATTGTGTTATTCTGTCATTTTGGCGTCGAGTGCGTCCTGCTTTCCCATCTTTTAAATATCTCTCCGATGCAGCTCTGGCACGGAACCTGTGCGGCACCGTCGTCGGTGACGGTGCTCTATACAGAAGAGCGCCGCTCCGGCGTTGCATCCTTCCGCATGAGCCGTTTTGGGGATGTTTCTCATCTGTATGCGGGTGGACGCGAGCCGTCGTTTGCGGCGCGGTTCTGTGAGGTGTATACACGGTTTGACCAGCGGCATGACTGATGGACGTTCGACTTGAACATTATGTATCGCTATCATTTCACTCAGCGGACAAATAAATTTTGTGTGAGACGCTATTTACTGCTCAACACCCCTATATTTTTAATCAACACCGAGATTGTCCCGTCCATGTTGGTGATAAACTCCACATGGTCGGGATTTCTGTATTCTTCCATCGGGATCGTGATCTCGATGCCGGTGTCAGTGTACAGCTTCTGTTTCTGGAATTTCTTGATCGTCTGCTCATTTTTCGGCGCGACCGTCTCGTAGGAGAGGTTGTAGCGGTCGAGCTTTTCATCCAGCTCCTCGAGCATCTCCGGGCTGCCGGGAAACACTTTTTCGCGCAGTTCGGACACCTTGATTTCGCCCTGTTCCTCTAATTCATTACAGATAATGTCTTTGATTTCCATCTTTTTCTGTGCATCCTCGTCGCCGTAATATTTTTTGGCAACCTGATCGACGGCGCGGGTGACGATGTCGAGCTTGGATTTCTGGGAGAGCGGGGCGCGGCATTCGAGGAAGAGCTCGGAGAAATAGAAGCATTTTTCGCCGTTGACCTCATATTTTTTCTCAGCCAGAATCAGGGAGCCGTCGGAGAGATCGAGGACAAACGCCTCGGAGAGGCGCTGTCCCTGTCCCGGAAGCAGTGCGCGCTGTAAAATGATCTCGTTGCTGTTGCCGCCGTCCGTTTCCCTGGTCTGATGCGTGTAGGAGGTCTTGTAGTTCATCTTTAAGAATGCCAGATAATCCTTGCCCTTGCAGCCGAACACGGTCATCGCCACATCGGCGGCTGGAATGTCAATATTCGCATTCATGATGTCGTAGAGGCGCTCGGCGAGCTGTTTGCTCGTCTCGACGAAATTGTCCGGGGTGCAGTTTTGCAGCAGCTCTTTGACCTCGGATCCTTCAGCAAATGTACAGTGCTTGACATCGTCACTTTCCGTGATTTTCTCGATATGCGCTTTCAGGAAGTCGGAAAAATCGGGTCCGACCTCCATGTTCTGGTCGGAGAGAACCGGGATTCCCACCGAAGAATCGAGGATGTGCACGATGGCTGCCTTTAAAATCATATCTTCACTTTTCAATGTTATCTTACCTCCAGGTTATAACTTCTTTTGTAGAACCATTCTCGACGCACTCAAAGGAAACGGAGTCGCCCGCCTGCACGAACGGAAGCCGCTCGGAAACGGTGATCGCAGCGGTGTAGACGCTGTCGGTGCGGTCATCGGTCAGCGTGAAATAGTAGTAGGTGTTACCGGAAACGACGACATTCTCGATCGCCTCGACCGTGCCGGAGACAGTTTCGCTTGCCGCTGGTTCCTTGGCAGTCGGATCTTCGATTTCCTCCTGTCCCAGCGTCTCACGGTAATTGCGCTTCGCCTCATCGATCGTCTGTCCGGTGCCGACGATCTGGTACTGCGCGACATCGACGAACGCATACATTTTCACAAGCCCTGCAGCATCTTTCAGGGAAATGAAATATGCCGGTCGCCCGGAAATATTTAAGAGAAGCGGGAAGGTCGCACTGTAATTTAAGTGCTGCACCTGTCCGCGCGCGGAATCCATTGCGGCGAGCTCGGTGGCGCCCGGAACAGTGTAAAATTTCGTTTCTTTCGTCCGCAGGTTGACGAGGACGAAGCCAATGTTCGACTCATCTGAGGTTACAGAGCTCATGCCGGTGTACAGCCACACATCGTCGTCGATGGCGAGATAGTTGTAGCCGTAGGTCGTCCGGCGCACGCCGCGCTGACCGAAGATGGAGTTTAAATAACCATTCTGGAATCTGCCGTTGTCGTCGAGCTGTTCCATGATGAGGTTCGAATCATAGAGCTGGTCGATCCACTGCGGGACATCCGCTTTGGCGTACCACTTAGATTCGCCGGTCTCAGCATTGACGAGGATCGCGCCGTCGATGTCCTTGCCGTTCCACCAGCCGATCCGGTAGGCGATGGTCGGCGCCACCCAGTATGGGTTTCCATCGTCGTCGATCTCGAAGGAGACCGTCTCAAACATCCGTGTCGGGTAGCAGAAACGGATGTAGCGGTTGATATTGCGGAAGAAATATTCACTGGTGGAATACTTCATGCCGGAGGACAGCCAGACGAGATCGGTATTCTGATCGACCATATTGACAGCAATGTATGCCGGAAGTCCCTTCTTCTGGTTGTACAGCCACTTGATCGGGTCGGCATAGCGCAAAGGCGTCACGCGGTACGGTGTCCCCTTGTAGTTGATCTGTGTGTAATTTTCCTGAATCTCAAACTGGGAGACCAGGTCGGTCATCTCACCGAGCTTTTTGCTTCCGAGCCGGGAGGCGGTGTCCTTATCAACGACCGGGATCTGCGACATGCCAAGCTCTGCGACATCTGAGGCAAAATCGCCCTCGGTAACGGTGATCAGATCGCGGTAGCGGGACGCATTAAAAAGCTGGACGCCCGCCGCCGAGGCGATCAGGGAAAAGAAGATCAGGACAGCGATCGCGATCGTGCCATATTTGCACGGGCGTCCCATCGCCTTAAAACCGGCAAACGGACTGCCGGAGGCGTCGGCGTACTTGCGCCGCAGAACCATCCGTCCGGTCACAGGATCGCGCACGATCTCGACGCCGCGGTTTTGCTGCACTGTTTTCAGGAATATGAGAATGCTTTCCATAAAGTTGACTGCCAGTACAATCAGAATGCAGATAATCAGGAATACGATGAAATCCTGATCGTGCAGATTGATGGCTGGCATCATGGTGTAGAACACCAGGAAAATAAGGACGGCAGAGAGAAACAGACGCCCAAACGCCGAAGTGAATTTTTTCAAAATAGAACCCTCCTGACTTGTTTTATGATAAAAAATAGCTGTTCCCATGAAAAAAAGGATTTCGCTGATTGTAAATGTGATAGAATTCTATTGTATCGCACGACGGGAGATAAAATCAAGCCCGGTAACGGAATTTGCCGTGGCTTCGCATTTAAATACGGCAAATTCCCGGGTTGAAGTCGGGAAAAAAACAGTTGTCCTTCCGCCGAAAATATGCTATGATTACTATGTTTATTCAGGAGGTGCGAAGATGATCAAGACGATCCTTACGATCATATTTATTATTATCTGTGTATTCCTGTCGGCGGTAATCCTACTGCAGGAGGGCAAATCGGCAGGTCTGTCCGGTTCCATCGGCGGTATGGCTGACAGCTACTGGGGCAGAAATAAAAGCCGTTCTATGGAAGGAAAGCTGGAGAAGCTGACCAAATATGCTGCAATTCTGTGGCTGATCCTTGCATTAGTTTTGAATTTGAAATTCCTGTAAGGAACCTTTAAGAGGCTGTCGCGTGGCAGCCTTTTTTTCATATTGAGAAAGAGAAGTGAGATAAATTTGAACATATTTGATAAAATCATGGGAAAAATAAAGAGAAGCGAGGCTCAGAAATACGCAAAACAGCAGAAGCGCCAGGCGCAGATGCAGAGTGCGGCAGCTTCACAGAAAGAGGAAGGACAGAAAATGCCGGAAAATCGCAGGAGAGAAAGAGAGGCGTTTGAAAAACGTCAGCAGACGGAGATGAAGCTCTCGGACGAGATGCTGGAGACGATCCGGAAAAATGCAGAACAGCGGTTTGCGATGCGGAAAGAAGAAGCGCGGGGAGAGAAAATGTCCGGAGAAAGCCGGGAGAGCAGCGTACAGCGCCAGATTGACGGGGATGGGCTGATCGGCGAGTGGGAAGAGAGGTACGGAAAAAAGAAGAAAAAACCGGAGCGTGCGAAAGGTCCGAAAGAGGAGTCGGTGCGCCAGAAAAAGGATAAAGCGGGAAAGAAAGACCGTGATCGAAAGCTTGAGCGTGAGATGGATAAGAAGCGCGAAAAGCGCGGCAAGAAGGAGCGTGAGGATGCTGGCGCTTCCGAGGAGGAGTTTACCCGCCGCTGCAAGATGATTCAGGATGTCATGAATGAACCGGCATACGTGCCGATGAAGCTGAAGGAGCTGGCACTTCTTTTAAATATTCCGAAGGAACAGCGCCGGGAGCTGCAGCGGGTTATCGATCATCTGCTGGAAGAGGGAAAAATCAGCATGTCCCGCAAGGGCAAGCTGGGACGCCCGGAGACATTTTCAGAGGCAGGTATTTATTCGGGACACCCGAAGGGCTTCGGTTTTGTGACAATCGAGGGACGTGAGCAGGATGTGTTCGTTCCGCGTGAAAAAACAAAGGGCGCGATGCATGGCGATAAGGTGCTGGTTGTGATTGAGCAGGAGAGCGACGGCGGACGCAGAGCCGAGGGAAGTATCGTGCGGATCCTGGAGCACGCCAATCAGGAGCTGGTCGGTCTGTATGAGAAAAACGGCGGTTTCGGTTTTGTGATTCCGGACAATCCACGGATTTCACGCGACATTTTCATCCCGCAGGGGTGTGACGCGGGCGCAGTGACCGGTCATAAGGTCATCGTGAAGATCAAGGATTACGGAAACAGCCCGGATAAGAAGCCGGAGGGCGTGATTACCAGCATTCTCGGACATATGAACGATCCGGGAGTCGATATTTTATCGATCGTAAAAGCATACGGTCTGCCGGAAGAATTTCCGCCGGAGGTCATGGCGCAGCTTGAAGAGATCCCGGATGCCGTCCGCGAGGAGGACAAGGCGGGACGCAAGGATCTGCGCGATCTGCCGACAGTCACGATCGATGGTGAGGAAGCGAAGGATCTCGACGATGCGATCACGCTGGAAAAGACGGAGCAGGGTTACCGGCTCGGTGTACACATCGCGGATGTGACCCATTATGTCCGCGAGGGCAGCCCGCTTGACCGCGAGGCATTAAAGCGCGGAACGAGCGTGTATCTGACCGACCGCGTCATTCCGATGCTGCCGCATAAACTCTCAAACGGTATCTGTTCCCTGAATCAGGGCGAGGATCGCCTGGCGCTGAGCTGTATCATGGAGATCAATGACAAAGGCGTCGTGATCGGACATGAGATTGCAGAGACATTGATCCGCGTCGATCGCCGGATGACGTATACGGCGGTCAATGCGATCATCACGGATGATGATGCAGAGACAAAGGAGAAATATAAGGAATTTGTGGATTTATTCCTGCAAATGAAAGAACTTTCGCAGCTTCTCCGCAAGAGGCGCCAGGAGCGCGGTGCGATTGACTTCGACTTTCCAGAGAGCAAGATTTTACTCGACGCCAAAGGACGCCCGATCGAGATCAAGCCGTATGAGCGCAACGCGGCGACGAAGCTTATCGAGGATTTCATGCTGATGGCAAATGAGACGGTAGCCGAGGACTATTATTGGCAGGAAATGCCGTTCCTCTACCGAATCCATGAGAAACCGGATGAGGAGAAGATGGCGAAACTCGGCACGTTCATCAACAACTTTGGATATACATTGCGGATGCCGGGCGGCGAAGTCCACCCGAAAGAGCTGCAAAAGCTGCTTGAAAAGATCGAGGGCACGCCGGAGGAGGCATTGCTCAGCCGTCTGACGCTGCGCTCCATGAAACAGGCGAAATATTCGACCTTGAACTCCGGTCATTTTGGATTGGCGGCGAAATACTATACCCATTTCACCTCCCCGATCCGCCGTTACCCGGATCTGCAGATCCATCGGATCATCAAAGAGTGCCTGCACGGCAATATGGATGCGCGAAAAACCGCCCATTTTGAAAAAATCCTGCCGGAAGTGGCAGTCCAGACCTCGGCACTGGAGCGCCGCGCTGACGAAGCCGAACGCGAGACTGATAAGATGAAGAAAGTCCAGTACATGGAACATTACATCGGAGAAGAATTCGAGGGAGTCATTTCCGGTGTCACCAACTGGGGCTTCTATGTCGAGCTACCGAACACGGTGGAAGGATTAGTTCATGTCAATGAACTGCGCGGCGACTATTTCGTATTTGACGAAGCACACTATGAGCTGGTCGGAGAGATGACGAGAAAGACGTACAAGCTCGGTCAGACTATCCGCGTCCGCGTGACTGCGTGCGACCGGTATGCGAGGACGATTGATTTTATGCCGGCGGTGTACTGGAAGTAGAAGATTGTAAAATAAGATGTAAAAAGTAGAGAGGGAAAGAGGAATTAAAATGGGAGCAGGAATCAAGATGGTGGCGAACAATAAGAAAGCCTACCATGATTATTTTATCGATGATAAATTCGAAGCTGGGATCGAGCTATTCGGTACCGAGGTTAAATCGATCCGCATGGGTAAATGCAGCATCAAGGAAGCATTTATCAAGATCGAGAGCGACGGTCAGGTGTATGTATTCGGCATGCATATCAGCCCATATGAGAAGGGAAATATCTTTAACAAAGATCCGCTGCGTGTGCGGAAACTTCTTCTCCACAAACTGGAGATCCGCCGCCTGATGTCAAAGATCAAAGAAAAAGGATATACGCTGGTGCCGCTGCAGGTGTATTTTAAGGGAAGTCTCGTAAAAGTGGAGATTGGTCTGGCACGCGGTAAGAAGCTGTATGATAAGAGAGATGATCTGGCGAAAAAGGATGCGAAGCGGGAGATTGACCGGGCGTTTAAGGCGAGACAGAAATAAAAGAAAAGATTCCATCTATGTACCGACTTCCAAATGTTAGACCTAAAAATCTAACGATTGGAGGTCGGTATTTTTACGGCTAAATATTCTTTTGAACTTAAAATTCTGTTTCGTTGTAAAAACAACTGAATTTCTGCCGGTATTTTTTTATAATACGCTTGTAAAGCTGAGAAAGACAAAAAGCCGGCAGCCTGGAAGTGCGCGAATGTGTTCTTGAACGTGAGGGTGCCGCAGGTTAGAAATAATGGCAGTTGATTGCAGAACAACGAAAAGGAGTTATAAAGTATGGAGCGGAAAATGTTTTGTTACCAGTGTGAGCAGACGGCAGGCTGTACGGCCTGTACCGGCAATGCCGGTGTGTGCGGCAAGAGAGCGGACACCGCCAGGCTGCAGGATAAGCTGACGGGTGCGCTGATTGGCCTTGCAAGAGCGACGGAAGGCAATGAATACCTGATTACCGGGGATACCAGCAGGCTTGTATTGGAAGGATTGTTTACCACGGTAACAAATGTGAATTTTAACAATGACACCATCACTGAATTGATCCGGCGGGTTGAAAAAGAGAGAGAACGCCTGGTGCCTGATTGTTTCGTGTGCACGGTCTCCTGCGGCAAAAATAACAATTATGATATGAATAATCTCTGGGAGGCAGACGAGGATGTCCGTTCTCTGAAATCGCTGATTTTGTTCGGAATCCGCGGCGTTGCGGCGTATGCTTACCACGCGGCCGTTCTGGGATATACCGATGACACGATCAATCGCTTCTTTTTTAAGGCGCTCTTTGCGATTGGCATGGATGACTGGGGCATGGACGAGCTGCTTCCGATTGTCCTGGAAGTGGGTGAAATCAACCTCAAGTGCATGGCGCTTCTGGATCGAGCCAACACCGAAACTTATGGAAATCCTGTTCCGACGCAGGTGTCTCTGACCGTGGAGAAAGGCCCGTTTATCGTTATCAGCGGCCATGATTTATACGATTTAAAACAGCTCCTTGAGCAGACGAAAGATAAGGGCATCAACATCTACACTCACGGTGAAATGCTTCCGGCGCACGCTTATCCGGAACTGAAAAAGTATCCTCACCTGAAGGGCAATTTCGGCACGGCATGGCAGAACCAGCAGAAGGAATTTGCAGATATTCCGGCTCCGGCTCTCTTTACGACGAACTGCCTGATGCCTCCGAAAAAGAGCTATGCCGACCGGGTGTTTACGACGGAAGTCGTATCTTATCCGGAAATGGTACACATCGGCAAAGAGAGAGATTTTACGCCGGTTATTGAAAAGGCACTTTCACTGGGTGGTTATCCTGAGGATATGCATTTTACAGGCATAAACGGCGGCAAAACAGTCATGACTGGATTTTCCCACCATGCGGTTCTTTCAGTGGCGGATACGGTCATCGATGCCGTTAAATCGGGAGCCATCAAACATTTCTTTCTGGTCGGCGGATGTGACGGTGCCAAGCCGGGACGCAATTATTATACCGAATTTGTAAAGCAGACACCGGCAGACAGCATTGTTCTGACCCTTGCCTGCGGCAAATACCGGTTCAATGATCTGGATCTGGGTACGATTGGCGGTCTTCCGAGAATAATGGATATGGGACAGTGCAACGACGCTTACAGCGCCATCAAGGTTGCGGTGGCACTGGCAGAAGCATTTGACTGCGGTGTCAACGATCTGCCGCTTTCCATGGTGCTCTCCTGGTATGAGCAGAAAGCAGTGTGTATCCTGCTGACACTGCTTCATCTGGGGATCAAAAATATTCTCCTCGGACCGTCCCTTCCGGCATTTATCTCTCCGAATGTGCTGCAGTATCTGGTGGAAAATTATAACATTGCACCGATCAGCACACCGGAGGAGGATCTGCACAGATGATATTGGGCGCGAGTGCAAAAGCCCCGATCGAGGGGGACAATTGTACGTCTCTATTCTTTTGTAACGTGCAGCTATGAATTTGACAATGCTCGGACGATTCTGTATGCGTATGAGACAACGGAATAATTAAGCGGATATTCGATGAAAAAGGAAATAGATAAAAAGAAGTCGTGATAATATAATAAGGACGCAGAACCGCCGCAAAAAAGTATAAATAAAAAGGCAGCTATAAAACAGATAAAGAAATTCAAAGAAATATCTGTTTTACAGCTGCTTTTTATTTACAGGCTTGTGCGATATATTTTAAACTGCTTCCTGTTTCTGCAGTTTCGTCAATTTCCGCCAGATGGTAAAAAGCATCGTTCCAAAGCAGGCAATTCCGCCGATAAAGTTGGAAATTGGTTCGGCGGCGAATACGCCGTTGGTGCCCATTCCGAACATACCTGGTAGCAGGATTGTCAGCGGAACGACGATGATTACTTTTCGGAAAATAGAGAAAAAGATCGCTTTTTTTGATTCTCCCAGACCGACGAAAATCGACTGTCCGGAGAATTGGAGCGACATCATAAAGAATCCGAAAAAGTATAAGCGGATCGCCGGAATACCTGCCGCAATGAGTTCTGCATCCTGATTAAAAATGCGGATAAAGAATGCTGGGAAACCATCGACGATCAGCCAGATACCGGTCGTATATAAAATTGCAATAAAAGAGGTAAAGACGATTGCCTTTTTAACGCGGCCGTATTCTTTTGCCCCATAATTGAAACCGAGCACCGGCTGAGCGCTGTGGGTAACGCCGGTTACCGGAAGAGTTGCAATTTCACGGATGGAGTTGATAACGGTCATAACACCGACGTAGAGATCGCCGCCGTATACCTGTAAGGTTGCGTTGCACATGATCTGGACGGTGCAGTTGGTGATCGCCATCGTGAAACCGGACAGACCGAGTCCGACGATTTTCCGGACCCTCCGTGCGGAAAGGCGCATCGAAGAACGTCTCAGTTTCAGAATTGTTTTGTCACTGGTTAAAAACCGCAGAATCCAGATGGCAGAGAGAAGCTGCGACAGGATGGTGGCGAGCGCCGCGCCGCGGATTCCCATGTGAAGCATAAAGATAAAAATCGGGTCGAGCAGGATATTGGCGGCAGCGCCCAAAAGGACGGTCATCATGCCGATGCGCCCGAATCCCTGTGAATTGATGAACGAGTTCATGCCGAGTCCGACCATCACGAACAGGCTGCCGAGCAGATAGATTGTAATGTAGGCGTCCGCATATGGATAAGTAGCGTCGCTGGCTCCGAACAGATACAGCATTGGTTTGCGGAATATCAGGCAGAGTACGGTCAGAAGCATACCGGAAATAACCATCATGGAGAAGGAATTTCCCATGATCGCCTCGGCTTCTTTGATATCCCCGCGTCCGCGCTCAATTGAGCAGAGCGGCGCGCCGCCCATGCCAAACAGGTTGGCAAATGCGATGACGAGCGTGATGATCGGCAGCGAAAGCCCGATGCCGGTCAAAGACAGGGTGGCATGATCGGGTATGCGTCCGATGTAGATGCGGTCAACGATGTTGTACAGGACATTGATAAGCTGCGCCAACGTCATCGGGATCGCGAGATTCATGATATTTTTAACGATACTTCCTTTGGAAAAATCGTTCTGTGTATTGGAAGCACTCATACAAACTCCTTTTTTCTTGCGTTTGGATACAATCTGATATTATAATAAGGAAAAAGAAATTTGTCCAGAGAGAAAGTCATTCAAAAGAGATTCAAAAAGGAAGTATATTATCAAAAAATGCGTTTTATTGAAATGGAGATTACTCGGATTGATGAAAAACTTGGTTTTTAAACGAATCGATATTGCACAAATAAGAGATTTGTGCTATTCTCAAAGAAAACGAAAGGGGTATGTATTATGCCGAGAGGACCGAAACGTTCTGCATTAGAAGTAAACAAAGAGAAGCTGGCAGCGGTAGAAGAGAAGCTGGCTAAATTAGAAGAAACCGTTAAAGCTCTGAAAGCAGAGAAAAAGGAATTAGCGGCTGAGATTCGTAAAGCTGAATTAAGCGAATTACTGGATGCGATCGAAGAGAGCAATTTAAGCGTAAACGATGTTCATGAGTTTATTAAACAGAATTCTGAGCAGAAATAAATTAAAAAGTGATAAATCATTGTATTCAAAGAATGAAAAGAGAACTGGAAATTAGGGACATCCTGATTTTTGGTTCTCTTTTTTTGTTTGCGGAAAGACGTTTGCAAACGAGAAACATATGAAAGAATGCCGATGTATAAACAGAGGGTTGTTTGAATCGGATTTGAGCCGGGATTGGCGGATGAAACCGCTTAATGATAAAAAGGAACCGTGCAAAAGAAAGGCGCATATGCTACAATAGGAATATTCAATCAGAGGAACTTGAGATGACTTCTTTGAACGACCCGGTACATCAAAGAGAAATAGAAGAAAAAAAACGAGGTTCCGGGAAAAGAACCGTTCAGATGTTTAAAAAGAAAAAGAAAGGAATGAATATGGATCAAAATACGCTTCTTGGGGTTTTGATTCCGTTTGTCGGTACGACGGCGGGAGCAGCCTGCGTCTTTTTTTTGAAAAATGAGTTAAAGCCGATCATCCAGAAAACGCTTCTGGGATTCGCATCGGGGGTGATGGTGGCGGCGTCGGTCTGGTCACTTTTAATTCCGTCGATGAATATGTGCGAAGCGATGGGGCATCTGGCATTTCTGCCGGCATCCATTGGTTTTATGGTGGGTATTCTGATGCTGCTTTTGCTGGATCGTGTGATCCCGCATCTGCATCTGGGAAGTGATGAGCCGGAGGGGCATGTGTGCGGGCTCAAGAAGACGACGATGCTGGTTCTGGCGGTCACACTTCACAATATCCCGGAGGGCATGGCGGTCGGAGTGGTATTTGCCGGATTCTTAGCAGAAAAGAGCGGTATCACGCTTGCAGCGGCGCTGGCGCTTTCGCTTGGAATCGCGATTCAGAACTTCCCGGAGGGAGCGATCATTTCCCTGCCGCTTCGGAGTGAGTCAGGGATGAGTCGGAAAAAGGCATTTGCGATGGGAACACTCTCCGGTATCGTCGAGCCGATCGGGGCGCTTGCGACGATCGCCGCGTACCGCTATCTGGAACCGGTTCTGCCGATTCTCCTGGCGCTTGCAGCAGGGGCGATGATTTACGTGGTTGTGGAGGAACTGATTCCAGAGTCGGCGCAGGGCAGTCATTCCGATATGGGAACGATCGGATTTGCGGTTGGATTTGTGTTGATGATGATTCTGGATGTGGCGCTGGGATAAAAGAAAGCAGGCAGTGCTGGCATGGAATCCGGTTGTCTGAAAAAAGCGAACATTTGTTCTGAAAAATGCGTTGCAAAATTTTTGAATTTATGTAATAATATTTGTAGCTGTTCAGTAGGTCCGCGCATTTACTGCGCTGACCGTACGAAAACATGGACCAGCAGGCAAAAATCCCATTGCCGCAGGCAATCTTTAATGGTTTTTTGCGTGTGACTGTGAAGGTACTGAACAGTTACTAATATTTTATAGTAAATGAGAACGGTTTACTACTTTTTCGCTAATGAAAAGTCTATAAAACAATGGCTGGCGGGTGTGATGCCAGAGAGTTAGAATGTTCTATTTGCATGATTTCAAAGTCATAAAATAAATACGTATTATAAGTGGAAGAAATCAGCTTGACCTGTGAAATAAAAGCTGCCGTTTGCATCACACGTGTAAATGGCAGCCAATATTATTCCCAGGTCGGGCACAGGAGGAATGAATCTATGGGTAAAACACAGTATGATGCGGACAGCATAACGGTCCTGGAGGGGCTGGAGGCTGTCCGTAAGCGTCCTGGTATGTATATAGGAAGTGTGGGAACGAAGGGACTGAATCACCTGATCTATGAGATCGTGGACAACTCGGTCGATGAGCACCTGGCGGGTGCCTGTTCCCAGATCCGCGTGACACTGGAGGCGGACGGCTCCTGCACCGTCCGGGACAATGGACGCGGTATTCCGGTGGAGATGCATAAAAAGGGTATGGCAGCGGAGCGGATTGTGCTCTCGACCTTGCACGCGGGCGGCAAGTTTGACAACAATGCGTACAAGACGAGCGGCGGTCTGCACGGTGTCGGTTCATCGGTTGTCAATGCCCTCTCAGCGCATCTGGAGGTCAATGTATATAAAAATGGACAGATCCATCACGATGCGTATGAGCGCGGCATCCCGACGGTTGAACTGATCGATGGTCTTCTGCCGGTGGTTGGAAAGACAAGAGAGACCGGAACGGAGATCAATTTCCTGCCGGATCCGGAGATTTTTGAGAAAACGCGGTTCAAGGCGGACTGGCTCAAGAGCCGCCTGCATGAGACGGCATATCTGAACCCGAAGCTGACGATTCTTTATGAGAATAAGCGGGCAGGCGAGGCTGAAAAGGTGACTTATTCGGAGCCGGACGGCATCGTGGCGTATGTGCGCGAGCTGAACAGCACGAAGACGCCGATTCATGATCCGATTTATTTTAAGGGCGTCAGCGACCAGATCGAGGTTGAAGTGGCGTTCCAGTTTGTCGATGCATTTGAGGAAAATGTACTCGGCTTCTGCAACAATATTTTCACACAGGAGGGCGGCACGCATCTGGCGGGCTTTAAGACGCGTTTTACCCAGATGATCAACAGCTATGCGAAAGAGCTGGGAATCCTGAAGGAAAAAGATACAAAATTTACAGGACCGGATACGAGAAACGGCATGACAGCGGTTGTGGCGGTCAAGCATCCGGATCCGATCTTTGAGGGGCAGACTAAGACAAAGCTGGCGAGTGCCGATGCGACAAAAGCGGTGTTCAGCGTGACAGGGGACGAGCTGCAGCTTTATTTTGATCGGAATTTAGAGGTGTTGAAGGCGATCATCGCCTGTGCGGAGAAATCTGCAAAGATCCGGAAGGCAGAGGAACGCGCCAAGACCAATATGCTGACGAAATCCCGTTTTTCCTTTGACAGCAACGGAAAGCTGGCAAACTGTGAGAGCCGCGAGGCGGAGAAGTGTGAGATTTTCATTGTCGAGGGAGATTCCGCGGGCGGTTCAGCCAAGATGGGACGAAACCGCCGCTATCAGGCGATCCTGCCGATCCGGGGCAAGATTTTAAATGTGGAGAAAGCTTCGATGGACAAGGTGTTGGCGAATGCCGAGATCAAGACGATGATCAATGCGTTCGGCTGCGGCTTTTCGGAAGGATATGGCAATGATTTCGATATTGCGAAGCTGCGTTACCACAAGATCGTCCTGATGACGGATGCCGATGTGGACGGAAGCCATATTGATACGCTGCTTCTGACTTTCTTATACCGTTTTATGCCGGAATTGATTCAGAACGGGCACGTATATATTGCGATGCCGCCGTTATTTAAGGTGATTCCGAAAAAGGGAAAAGAAGAGTATCTATACGATGAGAAAGCATTGGAGCGCTACCGCAGAACCCACACAGGGGAATTTACCCTGCAGCGCTACAAAGGTCTGGGCGAGATGGATGCGGAACAGCTCTGGGAGACGACGTTAAACCCGGAGAACCGTGTGCTCAAGCGTGTGGAGATCGAGGATGCCCGGATGGCGTCGGAGATCACGGAGATGCTGATGGGAAGCGACGTGCCGCCGAGACGGCAGTTTATCTACGATCACGCGGATGAGGCGGAGATAGATGCTTAATAGAAAGATTATGAGTAACTGTGAAGGCACTGAACAGTTACGATTATGAAAGTATATGACAGGAATTTAGGAGATAGAAAATAGAATGGCTGAAACGATCATTACGACAGAATATTCAGAGGAAATGCAGCGCAGCTATATGAACTACTCGATGAGTGTCATCACGGCCCGCGCCATCCCGGATGCGAGGGATGGTTTGAAACCGGTACAGCGCCGCGTCCTTTACGATATGGGGGAGCTGCATCTGGGGCACGACAAGCCGCACCGGAAATCGGCGCGTATCGTCGGTGATACGATGGGTAAATACCACCCGCACGGCGACAGTTCGATCTATGAGACGCTGGTCGTGCTTTCCCAGAGCTTTAAGAAGGGAATGCCGCTGGTAGACGGACATGGAAACTTTGGTTCCATCGAGGGCGACGGGGCGGCGGCGATGCGTTACACGGAGGCGCGTCTCCAGAAGTTTGCGGAGGAAGTGTATTTAAAGGATCTGGACAAGACCGTCCGGTTTGTGCCGAACTACGATGAGACGGAGAAAGAGCCGGAGGTTCTGCCGGTCCGCGTGCCGAATCTGCTGATCAACGGTGCCGAAGGAATTGCGGTCGGCATGAGCACCAGCATTCCGCCGCACAATCTGGGCGAGGTCATCGATACGGTGATGGCGTATATCGATCAGCCGGAGATGGAGACGGAAGCGCTTCTGAGCGTCTTAAAGGGACCGGATTTCCCGACCGGCGGCATCATTGCGAATAAGAGTGAACTTCCGGCGATCTATGAGACAGGAACGGGGCGCATCAAACTGCGTGCCCGGATGGAGGTGGAGCTTGGAAAACGCCGTTCTGACCGGGACAAGCTGGTGATCACGGAGATTCCGTACACGATGATCGGCGCTGGCATCAATAAATGTCTGTCGGATATCGCAGATCTGGTTGAGTCCAAGAAACTTGCCGATGTGGTGGATATTTCCAACCAATCGAATAAAGAAGGAATCCGGATTGTTCTGGAACTCAAGAAAGACGCGGATATTGAGAAAATCCAGAATATTTTGTATAAAAAGACAAAACTGGAGGATACGTTCGGTGTCAATATGCTGGCGATCGCGAATGGACGTCCGGAGACGCTGAATTTAAAGGGAATCTTAAAGAATTATCTGGATTTCCAGTATGAAAATAATACCCGCAAGTATCAGGTGCTTCTGGAAAAGGAGCAGGAGAAGAAGGAGATCAAGGAAGGTCTGATCACAGCCTGCGACTGCATCGATCTGATTATCGCGATCCTGCGTGGTTCGAAGAATCTGAAAGATGCGAAAGCCTGCCTGATGGAGGGCGATATTTCCAAAATCCAGTTCCGCACACCGGGATTTGAGGAAGATGCCAAGAAGCTTCATTTTACGGAGAAACAGGCATCTGCGATTCTGGAAATGCGTCTCTATAAACTGATCGGCCTGGAGATCTTGGCATTGCAGAAGGAGTACAAAGAGACACTTCGCAAGATCAAAGAATACCAGAAGATTCTCGGCAGCCGTGAGGCGATGGACGAGGTGATTAAAGAAGATCTGCAGTCAATCAAGGAAGAGTTTGCAGTGGAACGCCGGACGAAAATCGAGGATGGACGCGAGGCAGTGTATGACGAGGCGGCGGAGAGCGCCAGACCGGGCGTGTTCGTGCTGGACAAGTTTGGTTATTGCAAGATTCTGGAACCGTCGATCTACGAGCGGAACCGGGAGACAGTGGACACGGAGAATGTGTATGTACTGCCGTGCCATACGACGGATAAGATAGGATTGTTTACAGATCTGGGTGCATTCCATCAGGTGAAGGTGACTGAGATTCCCTTTGGAAAGCTGCGCGATAAGGGGGTGCCGATCGATAACCTGAGTAAATTTGATGCCACCAAAGAACGTCCGGTCTGTGTGGTGAATGCGGCGCAGTTAAAGGGACAGAAGCTATTATTTGCAACGAAGGATGCGATGATTAAGATCGTGCCCGGCGGGGAATTTGAGACAAATAACCGAACAGTGGCGGCGACCAAGCTGCAGGAGAATGATATGCTTCTCTCGGTACAGCCGGCGGACGGCATGAAAGAGGCGGTCATCCAGACGACCAGCGGTATCTTCCTGCGATTCCCGATCGAGGAGATATCGGAGATGAAGAAGAATGCGAAAGGTGTGCGCGGCATCAAGCTGGGGCGTACCGAGTCGCTGGAGACAATCCATCTGCTGGACGGCACTGAGGACGATCCGATCGTTATGTATAAAGAAAAACCGGTTCATTTGAGCCGTTTGAAAATAGGGCACCGCGATGGCAAGGGAAGCCGGGCGAGAAGCTAGAATCAAACAGAAAGATTCCGAGAGTACATTTACGAAAAAAGGAGGTATTTCATATGGCTGAACTTCAGAACACACCGACCCCTCATATCGGGGCAAAGCAGGGCGAGATTGCGGAGACGATTCTGCTTCCGGGCGATCCGCTGCGGGCAAAGTATATCGCAGAACATTTTCTGACGGATGCAAAACAGTTCAATACAACGAGAAATATGTACGGTTATACCGGCTATTATCAGGGCAAACGCGTGTCTGTCATGGGAACCGGCATGGGCTGTCCGTCGATGGGAATTTATTCGTATGAGCTGATTCATTTTTATGGATGCAGGAATCTGATCCGGATCGGAACTGCCGGTGCGCTGCGTCCGGAGGTAAAGGTGCGCGAGCTTATTTTTGCGATGGGCTCCTGTACGACATCCAACTATGTAAAACAGTTCCGCCTGCCGGGGGATTATTCCTGCGTGTGTAGCTATGAGCTGCTGGAAAAGGCGGTTGAGTCTGCGAAAAAGAGAAATTTAAAATATCATGTCGGTAATATTTTGTGTTCCGATATGTTCTACAACCCACCGCTTGAGCCGACCGGAACTACCTGGGCGCAGATGGGCGTGCTGGCAGTGGAGATGGAGTCGGCGGCACTTTACAGCAACGCTGCCTATGCGGGCGCAAATGCGATCTGTATCCTGACCGTATCGGATTCGGCAGTGACCGGAGAGGCGACGACGGCTGAAGAACGCGAGAAGACGTTTACCAATATGATGGAAGTGGCGCTGGATCTGGTGTAAGAGCTAAGCTGGTAAAAGTAGAATTTGAAGGTTACTGTTTATGGTTAGGCACTTTTGGAACCGAAAGTGCCGTAAGAAAACGTGGTGGCAGCAGGAATTTACCGTATTTAAATGCGAAGCCACGGCAAATTCCGTTACTGGACACGTATGCGTGTCCAGTAACATTTGAAGAGAAAACAGGAGAGAAAAATGATAGGAATTGCTTCAAAGGAGTGGAAAACAGATCTTCCGGAGTTTTGTGAAAAAACGAGGGATTTTTATGCAGGAAAGATGGATAAGGGCTCATATAAGGGCTTTTCAGGACGTTACGGCAGTTATGCACAGAAAGGCGGCGCGGCGAGCATGCTGCGTCTGCGTATGACGGCAGGATGTGTGTCGAAGGAGAAGCTTGCATTTATCGCAAAGGCAATCCGTGCATATCAGGTAAATATGGTACATTTTACGACTTGTGAGAGCGTGCAGTTTCACAATCTGGATGAGAAATCAGTCTGTGAATTGATGGAGCAGGCACTCGATGCCGGGATCGTGACGATGGGCGGCGGCGGGGATTTTCCGCGAAATGTGATGTGTTCTCCGCTTTCCGGCGTGGAAGAGGGCGAATATTTCGACGTTATGCCGTGGGCGAAGGCGGCGGGCGAATATCTGATGACCTTTATCAATGCGGAAAAGATGCCGCGCAAGCTCAAGGTCTGTTTCTCTAATTCACCGGCGAATGTGACGCACGCGACCTACCGCGATCTGGGATTTGCGGCTTGTCCGGACGGAACATTTGATGTGTACAGTGCAGGCGGCCTGGGAAACAATCCGCAGTTTGGCGTTAAAGTTGCTGAGGGCGTTGCGCCGGAGAAGATTCTTTATTACATTAAGGCGATGTGGCTGACATTCCGGGCATATGGCAATTACGAAAACCGCGGAAAAGCGCGTACCCGGTATATGCAGGAAGCGCTCGGCGGAGCGGAAAATTACCGGAAGGCGTATCAGGAGAAGCTTCAGGAGGTACTGGCATCCGGGGAGCAGCTGGATCTTTCCCGCGAGGAAGTGATGGCAGCGGCAGGAATAAAAGAAAAGCAGAGCAAAACAGGCGATGGAAGCAGCGCGTCGGGAGAACGTGTGCTGGAGCAGAAACAGCCGGGACTTTATACGGTTATCTGGCATCCGATTGGCGGACAGCCGCGCCCGGAGACGCTGGCAGCCCTGGGAGAACTGATGCAGACGATTGACGGCACAGAGCTTCGCCTGGCACCGGATGAAACTGCGTATATCATCAATTTGACCGGAGCAGAAGCAGAGAAGATTCTGGAGGCGACGAAGGAGACGGCTCAGACAAAGTTTGAGACATCGGTAAGCTGTATCGGTGCGTCGATCTGTCAGGTTGGTGCACGCGATTCGCAGGCTCTGTTACAGGCGTGTGTAAAGGCGGTCGGGGAGGCACAGATCCCGGACGGCGCACTTCCGCAGATTCATATTTCCGGATGTCCGTCTTCCTGCGGTACCCACCAGACCGGACCGATGGGATTCCGCGGCGGCGTGCGGATGGCAGATGGCAAGGCACAGCCGGCATTTGTATTTTATCTGGGCGGAAATGAGGTACAGGGAAAAGAGACGATGGGACGTGAGCTTGGCACGATGTTTGAGAGCGAGATTCCGTCGTTCTTAGTCAAACTTGGAAAAGAGATTGCGGCAAGGGGGCTTGATTTTGAGAGCTACCGGACGCAGTACCCGGATGGGATTGAGAAGGCTGCAGCGGAATACTTAGCTTAGAAGAACCTATTTTGAGTTAAAACATCGTTAAATCCGTGACAGACGTTATAAATTTATCAAATGTCCGTGAGTGACGTACAAATGTATTTTTCTTGCGGAAAAATGTTGATTTTTTGTTTGTTTTGTTATAGGATAGACAAGAATTACAGCGGCAGAGTGAAAACGTGTTGCAGAGCAGGAGCTTCCTATCCAAACTCCATCCTGCCATGAGAAGCTGAAAAAGCCGCTGTCAGAAGAGGAGAAAAACGATGAACATGGAAAAGAAATTACGTGTAGGCATTCTGGGAGCAACTGGTATGGTAGGTCAGCGTTTCATCACGCTTCTGGCAAATCATCCGTGGTATGAGATTACTGCGCTGGCAGCAAGCCCGCGTTCTGCAGGAAAAACATATGAGGAGGCAGTCGGCGGACGCTGGAAAATGCAGACCCCGATGCCGGAGTGTGTGAAGAAGATGGCCGTTATGAACGTAAACGAGATCGAGAAGGTAGCATCCGAAGTTGATTTCGTGTTCAGCGCCGTAGATATGACAAAAGAAGAGATCCGTGCGATTGAAGATGCGTATGCAAAGACAGAAACACCGGTTGTTTCCAACAACAGCGCACACCGCTGGACACCGGATGTTCCGATGGTAGTACCGGAGATCAATCCGGAGCACTTTAAGGTAATTGAGTTTCAGAAAAAACGTCTGGGAACCAAGAGAGGCTTCGTAGCGGTAAAACCGAACTGCTCCATCCAGAGCTATGCACCGGTTCTGACTGCATGGAAGGAATTTGAGCCATATGAGGTAGTAGCTACGACGTATCAGGCAATTTCCGGAGCTGGCAAGACGTTCAAAGACTGGCCGGAGATGGAAGGCAACATCATCCCATACATCGGCGGTGAGGAGGAGAAGAGCGAGCAGGAGCCGCTTCGTCTCTGGGGCGAGATCAAGGACGGCGAGATCGTGAAAGCATCCGAGCCGGTGATCACCTGCCAGTGCATCCGTGTACCGGTTCTGGACGGACATACAGCAGCCGTATTTGTAAAGTTCAGAAAGAAACCAACCAAAGAGCAGCTGATCGAGAAGCTGGTTAATTTCAAGGGACTTCCGCAGGAACTGGAGCTTCCGAGCGCGCCGAAGCAGTTCATCCAGTATCTGGAAGAAGATAATCGTCCGCAGGTACAGCTGGATGTCAACTATGAGAAGGGCATGGGCGTATCTGTTGGCCGTCTGAGAGAAGACAAAGTTTACGATTGGAAGTTTGTAGGTCTCTCCCACAACACACTGCGCGGCGCAGCCGGCGGTGCGGTACTGTGTGCAGAGCTTCTGACCGCACAGGGATATATCCAGGCGAAATAAAGAAATCTGTTCAGAGAATCCGTGAAATAGAAAATTAAAACTGATAAAAGTAAGAACTGCCGCCCAGTGGCGGAGAGGCTGTTTAAAAAACGATGGCTGACTCTGTCCGGAACGGCAGTTTTTGTTTGTGCCATAGGAAACTTCGTCCTAAGACACAAAAAATGCTCCGCGTGATGCGTCAAGGAACATTCTTTTTTATCTGAAATGGAATCTTGGTAATTGTTCACAGGTGGGAATTTTCTGAACTGAAAATTCCGTAAGATACAGTTCTGGCTACAGCTTTTGCCGATTTGGAATGTGAAGCATCGGCAAAAGCCTGTTACTGGGCACACATGTGTGAACAGTAACGAATCTTTAAATTTTTATAATGGGATTTGGAAAAAATGGGTGTGCATGAGGGGAAAAGTATTGTATACTTAATAAATCAGCTATTTATCTCAGTCGAGAAGACTCCTACCTCTTCAGGTGGTGAGTAATAGCAAATTTGTCTCAGTGGAAGCCTTGTCTCCGACTGAGATAAACGCTCCGCGAGGATGCACAGTGATTCTGATAGGAATATGTCAGCTTCGCCGACCAGAATGACGCGCCAAGTCTCACGGACGTTCGACTTGAAAAGTTAAATAGATTTATTCTGACATAAGTAAGCATAAAAAATGCGAAAAATATTTTTCGGATTCTAAAAATGAAGGGGGATTTGGCATGATTGAGAAGACAATCTTTGGAACAATGGAAGATGGCAGAGAGGTCAGCCGTTATACATTGACGAATCAGAATGGAGTTTCTGCATCCTTTTTAGATCTGGGTGCAATCTGGTCCACGATGCTGGTGCCGGATCGGAACGGAGAGATGGCGGATGTCCTGCTGGGACATGAAACAGTAGCAGACTGCCTGGTAAGCGATGGACATCTGGGCGAGGCTGTTGGACGAAATGCAAACCGGATTGGCGGCGCGGCGTTTACGTTAAATGATAAAAAATACGAATTGACGGCGAATGATGGTCCGAACAACCTGCACAGCGGCATGGATTTTTACCGGAACCGTATCTGGGCGGCAGAATATGAGACGGGCGTTAATCAGGTTTCGTTTACACTGGAAAGCCCGGATGGCGATCAGGGATATCCGGGAAATGCCTCGATCCGTGTGACCTACACGCTGACAGATGAAAATGAAGTAAAGATTCATTACGAGGGAACCTGCGATCAGGATACCATTTTTAATATGACAAACCACGCGTATTTCAATCTGGCAGGCCATGAGAGTGGTCCGGTGCTTTCGCAGATGGTTTACATTGACAGTGATGCGATCACGGCGGTAGACAAGGTGCTGATCCCGACCGGTGAGATCCGCAAGGTAATGGGGACTCCGATGGATTTCTCAGATTTCAAGCCGATCGGACGTGATATTGAAGCGGATTACGATCAGTTAAAACTGGGCGGCGGCTACGATCATAACTGGATTCTCAACCATGAGTCAGGCGTATTCAGTCTGGCGGCGGCTGCGATCGACGAGGAGAGCGGGCGCAAGATGGAGGTATACACCGATCTGCCGGGAGTTCAGTTCTACACGGGCAATTTCCTGGACGGACAGGTTCCGGGTAAGGGCGGTGTGAAGTATGCGAGACGCCAGGGATACTGCTTTGAGACGCAGTATTACCCGAACGCAGTCAACATGCCGGGATTTGCATCCCCGGTCGTGAAAAAGGGCGAGAAATACGATACAACGACCAGTTATAAATTTATGACGGTTTAAATTTGTATTTGATTTGTGATCATTTTGACATAGGATAGAGATTGACATGAGTGAGACAAACAACAAGGGAGTAAAAGTGCTGGCATCTGCCAGCCTTTTATTTGTAACAATTATCTGGGGCAGCGCGTTCGTTGTGATGAAAAATTCGATGGACGCGATTACACCTACATACCTTTTGGCGTACCGGTTTACGATCGCGGCGCTTGGGATGGCGGCTCTTTTCTGGAAACAGATCCGGGGAATGTCGATGCAGGAGTTTAAATGCGGCGCACTGGCGGGATTGTTTCTATTTATCAGTTATTATTTTCAGACGTATGGGCTGAAATACACGACCGCGAGTAAAAATGCGTTTATTACGACGTTGTATGTGGTGATCGTGCCGTTTCTGGCATGGGCGGTTAATCATGTGCGCCCGAAGGCAAATAACCTGATCGCAGCGGGATTTGCTGTTGTGGGATTGGCGCTTTTATCGCTGAAAGGCGAGCTGTCGGTCAATTTTGGTGATTTCCTGACGCTGGTGTGCGGCATCTGCTTTGCGGTTCATATGATTTTTCTGGATCGCTTCACGGCATACTGCACTCCGATCCGCCTGACGGTCATGCAGATGGGAACAGCGGCGGCGTGTTCGTGGGTGCTGGGGCTTCTCACGGAAGGAGCATTCCATCCGGAAGTATTTACACTGCCGGGAGTAGCAGTTTCGATGCTATATCTGGGACTCGCATCCAGTATGCTCTGTTTTCTGCTTCAGACAGTGGGGCAGAAATATCTGAGCGCCAGCACATCCTCGATTCTACTGTCGTTTGAATCGGTGTTTGGGCTCCTGTTCTCTGTCTGGCTGCTGCATGAGGAGCTGACGTTGCGGATGCTAATTGGCTGTGCGCTGATGTTTGCGGCGGCGATTCTGGCGGAGTGGACGCCGAAGCGGAAAAGTAATTAGAGGAAATTAGGTAACTGTTCAGCAGGTCTGCGCATTTACTGCGCTGACCGTACGAAAACATGGGCCAGCAGACAAAAATCCCATTGCCGTAGGCAATTTTTAATGGATTTTTGCGCGTGACTGTGAAGGTACTGAACAGTTACGAAATTAGTAAGATAGGAGCAGAACAACGTGGCAAAATCGTTATTTATAGCCGAGAAACCGAGCGTGGCGCGTGAGTTCGCAAATGCACTCAAGGTAAATGGACGATCGGTGGATGGCTATATTGAGTCGGAAAATGCGGTTGTGACCTGGTGTGTTGGACATCTGGTCACGATGAGCTATCCAGAAGTATATGATATGAAATATAAGCGCTGGAGTCTGGAGACACTTCCATTTCTCCCGAAAGAATGGAAATATCAGGTTATCGACAGCGTGAAGAAACAGTTTGGAATCGTGAGCGGTCTCTTAAACCGGGCGGATGTAGATACAATCTACGTCTGTACCGACTCGGGACGGGAGGGAGAATATATCTACCGCCTCGTCGCGCAGATGGCTGGCGTGCAGGGCAAGAGACAGAAGCGCGTCTGGATCGATTCACAGACGGAGGAAGAGATTCTGCGCGGCATCCGCGAAGCGAAGGATCTGTCCGAATACGATCATCTGGCGGATTCGGCATATCTGCGGGCAAAAGAAGATTATCTGATGGGAATTAACTTTTCCCGCGCACTGACGTTGAAATATGGACCATCTGTTTCTAACTATATGCGAAGTTCTGACCGGACCGTGATCTCAGTCGGACGCGTCATGACCTGTGTCCTCGGTATGGTAGTCCGCCGGGAGAGGGAGATCCGGGAATTTGTCAAAACGCCATTTTACCGCGTGATCGGTACATTTGGACCGGCAGGCATCTCGATTGACGGCGAATGGCGGGCGGTGGAAGGAAGCCGTTACTATGGAACGCCGTGTCTGTATAAGGAAAATGGTTTTAAGGAGCGAAAGGACGCGGAGGCGCTGATTGCATGGCTGTGGGAACGCGAGAATGGAAGCGAAAATTCGGGAGTCATGCAGTCAGAGATCAGCGACGCAGAAAAAGCGGACGCGGGTTTAATGGGCGTATATAATACTTCGCAGGGAACCATTTTAAAAGTGGAAAAGAAAAAGGAAACCAAAAATCCACCTCTTCTCTATAACCTGGCGGAGCTCCAGAATGATTGTTCTAAAATGTTTAAAATCAGCCCGGATCAGACCCTGAAAGTGGTGCAGGAGCTGTACGAGCGAAAGCTGGTTACCTATCCGCGAACGGACGCGCGTGTGCTTTCAACGGCGGTGGCGAAGGAGATCAGCAAAAATATCGGCGGTCTGACGCATTATGAGCCGCTGGCGGCATTTGCATCGGAGGCGATGCAGGCAGGGCTGTGGAAGAACATAGCAAAAACGCGTTATGTCAATGATAAGCAGATTACCGATCACTACGCAATCATACCGACCGGACAGGGACTCGGCGCGCTGAGAAGTCTCCCGGAGTTGAACCGCAAGATTTACCAGGTGATTGTGCGCCGTTTCTTAAGCATCTTTTATCCGGCGGCGGTTTACCAGAAATATGCGGTTGAGATTGAGGTAAAAAGTGAACATTTCTTTGCCGGTTTCAAGGTATTGAAAGAAGCGGGATATCTCAAGGTGGCGGAAATTCCGAAAAAGAAAAAGGACACCGCCGGGGAAAGTGTCGGCAGAACGAACCGCCTTGAACCAGGTATAGATGGAAATGATGCGGAAAATCCGGCAAGAGAAGCAGATGGAACAGACAGCAGCCAGCCAAAGGTAATTGACGCGTCCCACCCAGAGTTTATCCAGATGCTGGAACAGCTCAAAAAGGGGATGAAAGTGTCACTGGATGATTTGCAGATCAAAGAGGGCGAGACATCTCCGCCGAAGCGTTATTCCTCCGGTTCGATGATTCTGGCGATGGAAAATGCCGGTCAGCTTATCGAAGACGAAGAGCTGCGCGCCCAGATCAAGGGCAGCGGCATCGGAACGAGTGCAACCCGCGCGGAGATCCTGAAAAAGTTGTTCAACATCAAATACATGGCGCTCAACGAAAAAACGCAGGTCATCACGCCGACCTATCTGGGAGAACTGATTTATGAGGTCGTACACACATCCATGAAGCAGCTTCTCAACCCGGAGCTGACGGCAAGCTGGGAAAAAGGTCTGACCTATGTGGCAGAGGGCAGCATCACACCGGATGAATATATGCAGAAATTAGAGCGCTTCGTTATCGGACGCACTTACAATGCGGTTCATATGGGAAATGCGTATGGGCTGCGGCCGGCGTTTGATGCGGTTGCTGTGTTCTACCAGAATGCAGAGAAAGAGAAGAAGAGTTCGAGAAGTGCGAAGAGCGCGGGAAATATGAAAGCTGCAAGAGCGACAAAAGCTGGAACCAAATAGCTTATTTATAATAATAGAATCAATTGAATTTTAGGAAAGGCAATGATCATGAAAAAAGAAGAAATGAAAATCACAGAATTATATGATTTAACCCATACGCTGGCTTCAGATTATCTGAAACAGTTTACCTACCCGTGGGAGGCGCTGGCAGGTCTCAGTGATTTTATCATCGAATTGGGAAATAGCCTGGATCCGGCAGAATATGAGAAACGCGGTGAAAGCATCTGGGTTCACAAGACCGCGAAGGTATTTGACAGCGCCTATCTGCACGGACCGGCCATCGTCGGCAAAGACGCCGAGGTGCGCCACTGTGCATTCGTCCGCGGCAGCGCCCTGATCGGAGAAAGTGCAGTAGTCGGAAACTCCACTGAGCTTAAAAACGTCATCCTGTTCGACAAAGTACAGGTACCGCACTACAACTACGTCGGAGACTCCATCTTAGGCTACAAATCCCACATGGGCGCCGGTTCCATCACCTCCAACGTAAAATCCGATAAACTTCTGGTAGAAATCCACGCCGAAGACGGCAAGGTCGAAACCGGACGCAAAAAAATCGGCGCCATGCTCGGTGATAACGTAGAAGTAGGCTGCGGCTCCATCCTAAATCCAGGCAGCATCATCGGACGCGGCACCAATATCTATCCGCTTTCCAGCGTGCGCGGCGGGGTAGATGCAAACTCTATTTATAAGAAGCAGGGAGAAGTCGCTAAAAAAGAAGATCGCTGACAAATCTCTGTATTAAACGGTTTCTATACTAAATGAAACACATCCACCAGCAAAATCTCTGCCAGTCCATAATAAGTCACAACCGCTACCAGATCATTCACCGTCGTGATAAGCGGACCAGACGCAACTGCCGGGTCAACCTTCAGCTTGTGAAACAGCATCGGCACCAGTACGCCGACCAGGCTGGAGATTACCATTGCGGTCAGAAGAGAGATGCCGACACAGCCGGAAAGTGCAAACGAGAAGAAAAGACTCTTCTGTTTCATAATATGGATGAAAATGCCGATTACGACGAACGAAGCCGAGCCCAGCAGCAGTCCATTTAAAAATCCGATTCGCATTTCCTTGAATACAAATCCCAGCTTCTGCATCGCGGAGATATCCTCATCCATCAGGACACGGATGGTGACAGCCAGCGACTGGGTGCCGACATTGCCTGCCATGTCGAGGATCATCGACTGGAAGCAGATAAGAAGGGCGATACGGTCAACGATCGGCTCGAAAATACCGACCACCGAGGAAACACCCATGCCGAGGAAGAGCAGCAGCACCAGCCACGGGAGGCGCTTTTTCAAACTCTGTAACAGTGGTTCGTGCAGATCTTCTTCTGAAGTAAGACCTGCCAGCTTTGCGTAGTCATCACCCATCTCGTCATCGATCGCCTCGGCGATATCCTCGTAAGTGATGGCGCCGATGATCTTATGGTTCCGATCGAGTACCGGGATAGAATCCTCGCTGTAATCGATCAGCTCTTCCATACAGTCCGAAGATTTCTCATCCGCGTACACATACGGATAGGAGGTACTGATGATGTCCTCCAGCTTCATGTACTCACGGGCAGTGATTAAATCTTTCAGCTCGATCGCACCGAAATAGCGCCCATTTTCGTCTTCGACGTAGATGGTGTCGATGTTGTCGTTGTCCTCCGCTTGGGAGATCAGATGGCGCATCGCCTGCTTGATCGTACAGTTATTGGGAATGACGATGTAGTTGGTTGTCATCCGGCTACCGATCTGTTCCTCATCGTAGGAAAAGATCAGGTGGATATCATCCTTGGATTCCTGATCCATGCGCGCGATCAGGGCTTCTTTTTCCTCCGGATCTAAATTTTCGAGGATATCGACCGCCTCATCGGCATCCATCTCTGCCAGAACGGCTGCCGCCCGGTCAAGCCCCAGTTCATGCAGATAAGGCGCCGGTTCATCGAGATAGGTGAAAATCTCTGCCGTCATTTCCAGAGAGAGAATATTGTAGAGGCGTTTCCGGGTCGCAGTGTCCAGTGTTTCCAGAACCTCGGCAATATCGTTTGCATGGTAATTGTCGAGGTCATCCCGGATCACGCTTGCCGGTTTTCCGCTGCGGATGATCGAGCGGATATTTTCTTCAAAATTAGCATTGTGCTCTGCGGTTGCGGCGATCGGAGCCGTTTC
Source organism: Clostridium sp. AF32-7AC (assembly GCF_003477925.1). Taxonomy (NCBI): domain Bacteria; kingdom Bacillati; phylum Bacillota; class Clostridia; order Eubacteriales; family Clostridiaceae; genus Clostridium; species Clostridium sp. AF32-7AC. The sequence goes on along the minus strand of NZ_QUEG01000005.1, from coordinate 180,582 downwards.
CGGGGAGCTTGTTTTCTTTTCGTCCATTTCTGGAGTCTGATTCATATTTGGTTCCCTCGCTTTCTGTCGTTCTATTTAATGCCGTTTGGGACGTACAGGGCGAGCAGTGCGGGGATAAAAAAATCCACCGCCAGTCGGGAACAGGATGAAATGCCGCAGATAGCAGTTTCAAACCCGCGCCAGGGCGATGGACAAATATATATGAAAACCAATCGTGCCGGGAAACGTTCAGCACTGAATCACCAGCCTGTTAAAGCAGACGGAAATGTGCTGCCAGACAGCCCGATTCACACTCAAAAAGACCCTGCGGCAGACCAACAGTCTGGTACGCATGGTTGGAATTCATAGTTTGATTTTGCCCATCGCGACGACTTCGCCCGTTGCTGTCACAACTGTCCATGTGGTTCTCCTTTCTGAATTTTTAAAAATTGCAGTTTTATTAAAGCACGGAATTTCGTGAAAGTCAAGCCGGATTTTCCAGCACCCGGATGCCTTTTAAGATAAAGTCCTCTGTCAAGATTGCCATCTGTTCTGTGGATTCCTTCATGCCGCTTTCGATCCAGTACTGAACGGTACCGACACAGCCGGAAACGATAAAGGCGGAAAATGCCGCGAGCGTATCCGGATCGCTGGAACATTTGAGATCCAGCCAGCCTTTTAAACATTTATCGCTGACAATGCGTTTCAGGCGGTTGACAAAATTCAGATCACCGTTTTCTCCTATTAAAATAGAAACAATCTCTGCATTTTCCTGTACAAGAGGAAATAGTTCTGAGAGTGCGAGGGAAGGGCGCGCTACCAGTTCGGGAACGGGATGGTGCGTCAGGACAGACTCAACCTCCTCGATCAGTTCATTTTTGATCTGATCCATCAGGTCAAAGACATCTTTATAATGAAGATAAAAGGTGCCGCGGTTGATGTCAGCCATCTCGGCGAGTTCGCGCACCGTGATATCCTGAATTTTTTTTTCTTTGAGGAGGCGGGTTAAGCATTCTTTTAACTGGCGTCTCGTCTTTCGTACACGCCGGTCGAGTATTTCTTCTTTCATAGTGACTTCCTTTCTGAACGTTTCCAGACGGGGAAACGCCGTATGACTGTGTATCGGAGGCTGTGGATGAAGGGAGTGTTAAAAATAAGTAAAAATGGGCACACCAGATACAAAAAACAAACATAATGTGATGAAATGTTGATTAAAATACAACTGACGTAAAAATGATTATTGTATTCATTCGAACAACTTAGTATAATGCATTATAGTTCAAAAATGAACAAATGTCAATTAAACAGACATGAGTTGTATATGCTCTATTTTAGATGTAACTGTTCACTGCGAAGAAGTCTTTTGTATGGAACGTTTCACAGACGGCAGGAGTGGCTGACAATCGTGAAAGGAACGGCTATGAGAACCTGCAGCATATGCGAAAGCAAAAGGAAATAGATACGAAGGTGGAATCTGGTATGAAAAATTTTGTCATTACAATCGGAAGAGAGTTTGGAAGCGGCGGCCATAATCTGGGGAAGTCTCTGGCAAAGGAACTGGGAATTCCCTGTTATGACCGCCATCTGATAGAGGAAGCAGCGGTGTGCGGCGGATTTAAGATGGAGGAACTGGAAGAGGCGGACGAGATGAAGGCGAACCGTTTTCTTTTTAAGGTTCCGGCCAAGTGCAATCCGTTTACCGGTTATGGAAAGCCGATGAATGATACCTTGTTTGTCGTGCAGTCCCAGTTGATCCGGGAGTATGCGAAGAAAGGTCCATGCATTATCGTGGGACGCTGCGCTGACAAGATCCTGGAGGAGACAGAAGGGCTTATTTCTCTATTTATATATGCCCCGATGGAGGCGCGCGTGAAGGAGATTATGCGGCGTTACGAGACAGATGAAAAAGAAGCTGAATACCTGATCAAACAAGCGGATAAAATACGGAAAAATTATTATAATTTTTATGCAAAAAAGACATGGGCGGATAAAGCAAGTTATAATATGCTGATTGACAGCAGCCGGATCTCGGAAAAGGAACTGGCGGCGATGCTCCGGGCACTTTTAACGGCACGGGGAGTGGAACTGGAAACAGATGGATCCGATCAATAAGCATAAAGAAGAGTGAGGACAGCGTATGAAGGACAGAAGTTTGTGGATGAAGAAGGAAGAAAAACGGACGGCGCCGGGGTTAAAAAGGGCGCTGAAAGCGGTTCTGGGACATAAGATAGTACGGCTGGCAGGAATTGCAGGAGTAAGTCTCCTTTTCTCAGCGTCTGCCGCCCAGACAGTGCTTGCGGATGATGCGGGTGTCTGGCAGCCGGTGGAGAATGGTTATTATCTGGTGGGAATGGACGGTTCTTACCTGACGGGTTGGCAGCAGATGGGCGGAAAATGGTACCTGCTCGGAGCAGACAGTTTGATGAAAACGGGCTGGGAGCAGGAAAATGGAACCTGGTATTATCTGCAAGGGGACGGCGCGATGGCGACCGGCTGGCAGAATATCGACGGAAAATACTATTTCCTGAAAGACAGCGGCGCGATGGAGGGAACGACCTTCACAAAGGATGAGACGCAGTATACGATCAACGCGGACGGCAGCCTGGCGAACGCCAAAAAGAAGAAAAACACGGGCGGCGGCGCGTACACGCTGGCATTTCTGGATGCAGATACCCGGGCGATGGCGGACAGCTTAAATGAGCTGAAGGCGGACGCGTTTGACGGGGATGAGGAAGAAGATTACTATGACGATGACAAAAAAGATTACGATAAAGATGCCAGCTTTATTTTAAATGGAAAATTACAGCAGATCGCCGAACACCGTCTGGCGATGGCACGCAGTAAGGGCTATGGAAGCAGCCGGATCCCGGATGAAGGCACACTTGATAATTACCTCAAATCCATCGGGGAAAGCACTGCGAGACGTCATACGGAGATTTACCTCATCAACTGTGATGATGTGACGCAGGCAGAAGAAAAGCTTCTGCGTAATCACGACAGCGACGAGAAAAAGCGCGTGGACCGGGTGATTTATTATAAGGAAATGGGTGTTGCACATCAGCAGGTCGGCGATAAGCATTATTATATGATTATTTTGATGCGGTAAGGATCGCAATCATTGTATGACAGGAGCAAGCAGGCATGAAACTGAAATTTTTACATAAACGCAAAGAAGAAAAACAGACGGAAAAAGAAGCCTTCTCCCTGCCGAAATTCATCATTGAGCGGAGCAGGGCGATCGAGATTGTCTTTCTGGTTCTGGTGCTGATATCAGCGCTCATGGCGCCGTTTGTCGAGATCAACTATGATCTGACGGAATACCTGCCGTCGACCGTCCAGTCCAAACAGGGACTGGACCTGATGGAAGAGAAATTCGGCTACCCCGGCACGGGGCGCATCATGATTGATGATGTTTCGCTTTATGAGGCGAAAGCCTACAAGGATAAAATAGAGGCGTTGGACGGAGTCGATCAGGTCATGTGGCTCGATACATCGACCAGCGTATACGCGGCGGACGCATTTATCAACTTTAATAGTGTTGATGAGTATTACAAGGATAATACGGCGGTTATGGATATTGTTTTTGTAAACGGCGACACGGATAAGAGGACGTCCCAGACGATCGATGAGATCAAGGACATTCTCGGAGACAAGGGACATTACGTCGGCATGGCGGTTCAGAACAAATCGCTGCAGGAAAATGTTTCGAGCGAGATGAAGCTGATTATGACGCTGGCGGTCGTGGTTATTTTCCTGATTCTGACCGTGACGACGAACTCCTGGTTTGAACCGGTGCTGTATCTGACGGTCATGGGCGTGGCGATCGTCCTGAACAAAGGAACGAACCTGTTTATCGGGCGGATATCCTTTTTGACGAACAGTGTGTCGGCGGTCCTGCAGCTCGCCTGCTCGATGGATTATTCGATTTTCTTAAGCCACGCGTTTGCGAGGGAAAAGGCAAAGGGACTGGATCAGATGACCGCGTTAAGCAACGCGATCAATGAGGCATTAAACTCCATTTTCGCCAGCAGCCTGACGACGATCGTCGGATTTATCGTTCTGTGTTTTATGAAGTTTAATATCGGATTTGATATGGGACTTGTGCTGGCAAAAGGTATTGTCCTGAGTCTTCTGACAGTGGTGTTTTTTATGCCGGCGATGATTCTGCGTATGACGCCGATGATTGAGAAAACATCCCATCGTTCGTTCCTGCCGTCGTTTGATAAGCTCAGCCACGGTATCTACAACAGCCGCCGCATCGTGCTGATTCTGATTGCGGTGCTGGCGATCCCGGCATACACGGCGCAGAGCATGAACGATTTCCTCTACGGAAATGACGCGGTCGGCGCCAGCGAGGGAACGACGGTATATGAGGATGATGAGCTGATCACAGCGAAATTCGGACGAAGCAATATGATGATGGCAATCGTGCCGGATACTTCTTTTATCAAGGAAAAACAGTTCACGGATGAGCTGGAAGACCTGCCGTACATGAAGAGTGTAACGTCCTTGTCCGGGCAGCTCCCGGAGGGCGTACCGGAAGATTTCCTTCCGTACAGCATCACAAGCCAGTTACATAAAAAAGATTATGCGAGAATCCTTATTTACGTTAAGAGTAAGGGCGAGAGCAAGCTGGCGTACCAGTGCTCGGATGAGATCCAGGCGATCATGAAGAAATATTATCCGGAAAATTCGTATCTGGTCGGCACAACACCGTCCACACAGGACATCCAGACGACGATCACGAAGGATTACAGCCGTGTCAATGTGATGTCGCTGATCGGCGTATTTGTGGTTGTCATGTGGAGTTTTAAATCACTGATTATTCCGCTCCTTATCATGATTCCGATTGAGGTCGCGATTTTCGTCAATATGGCGGTACCGTACATCGTCGGAGACACGATGATTTTCATTGGTTACATTATCGTAAGCTGTATCCAGCTGGGCGCGACCGTCGATTATGCGATTCTGACGACGAACAATTATCTGGAATGCCGCAAGACGATGGATAAGAAGGAAGCGGCGATCGGGGCGCTGAATCTTGGTATTCCGGCGATTCTGACATCCGGTTCGATCCTGACCTGTGCCGGATATATTGTATACAAGGTATCGAGTGTCGCGGCGATCGGCGATCTGGGACATTTGATTGGACGGGGGGCTCTGATTAGTATGCTTTTTGTCTGCTCCCTGATGCCGGCATTTCTGGTATTGTTTGATCATATCCTGATGCAGAACGAATTTGAGAGGATTCATCTGTTTTTCAAAAAACGGCGCGAACGCCGCCATGCCCGTATGAAACGGGCGGCAAGACGCGTGGCTGGTGCCGTGTGGAAAGGGAAAAAGCCGCTGGTAGATTCAGTTACGTCGAAAAGAAAACAATTCGAAGCTGAAACGAAAGCGCTGGAAGATACAGAAATGACAGAGATGGGCGGTTCTCAAGAGAAAACAGATTCCGATGCGGAGGCGCGGGAGAAACACAGAAGAAAGCTCCGGCTACTCGGAAAAGTGAGAGAACGAAGAAAAGACCGGAAACGGAAGATGACAGAAAAAAGGGAGGCTGGAAGCCATGAAGAAGATCATTAGAAGAGGAGCGGCGGCGACGCTGGCAGCGGTTACGCTGGTAACGAGTGCGGCAGTTCCTGTCCGGGCGGCTGCACCAAGAGTTCAGGTAGATGAAACGATGTATGTCAATCTGGACTATTATGGAACGGCAACGCAGATCAATGTGGTCAAAGGCTGTACCACGAATGGACTGACCGAATATACCGATTATGGTACCTATGACAAGGTGGTCAACATGACGGACGACACGGCGCCGGAAATTGGCGATGGAACCGTCACATGGAAACTGCCGGAGAAGAATTCGCGTTTTTATTATCAATGTACGATGCCGAAAAACAGCGTCGATCTGCCCTGGACGTTTGACGTTTCCTATAAACTTAATGGAGTGGAAGCGGATGCATCCAAACTGGCGGGGGCGTCTGGTCTGGTTGAGGTCAATGTAAAGGCGACCCCGAATGAGGAGGCGAAGGCGTATTACAAAAATAATATGGTGTTGACCGTGCTTGTGCCGGTGGATATGGAGAAATGCTATAGTGTCGATGCGCCGGGCGCGCAGGTGCAGTCGGTTGGAAGCTATCAGGCGGCAATGTTTGCGGCGCTTCCGGGCGAGGACGGCGATTTTACAGTCCGGGTCGGCACGGATAAGTATGAGAATATCGGAGTCATTATGATGATGGTTCCGGGGACCCTGGATGAGCTGAACCGCATCAAGGATCTGAAAGAGGCGAAAGATACCTGGCGCGAGGATGGAAACAAGATGTATGACAGCATGAATGCGCTGTTAAAGACGATGGAATCCATGAAGTCGGATGTTTCCGGCGTGAAGGGCGGTCTGGCAAATCTCGATCAGGCGCGTGGAACCGTCAGTGCTAACCGGAAACAGATCGAGGCGCTCTCGACACAGGCGCTTGCCGATCTGCAGGCGGTCACGGATCAGACGACGGTCATGATTCCGTATTTACAGACGGCGCGCGATGCGGTGACGGATATTAACAGCAACACACAGGCGCTTTCCAATACGATGGAAGATATGCAGGATGAACTAGATCGCCTGTATGATCGTCTGGGAGGTTTGAGTAAATCGCTGCGTTCGGCAGCCGATGAGCTGAACAAGGGACTGCTCAGCCAGCAGTCGCAGGAGGAGATCGAGAAAGAGCTTGCTCAGAAGACGGCGGAAGTCCAGAAAATTTTGGAAGAACTCGATAAACTTCTGGGACAGGGAAATACCTCCCTGGCGGTGACAGAACAGGGGATTGGAAGCCTGAATCAGAGTTTAGCCACGTTAGACGGCATGAAGCTGAAACGGATCCGCAAGATGAAGAGTGCGGAGAAGGAAGAGACATCTGTATCGTCGGAGGCGGCATCTGGAAACGGAAATGGTCAGACAGCGGGGGCGGCTGGCAGCGCAGATATCACGGATTCTGCAGGTGCCGCCGATCATGCAAAAACTACGGGTTCTGCAAATACCACGGATGACGCGGAAATGGCAGCAGGCACTTCGGCCTCTGGCTCAGCAGGAACAGAAAGTAAAGATTCGGCTGAACAGGAAGCAGCGGGCGCAGGCATAGCGTCTGGTGCAGCTGGTAACCAGGCGGAAAAAGCGGCTGAATCAGCGACAAAGACGGAAGAGAAGAATCCTGCTTCGACGGCAGACAAGGCAGAGACGGATTCTGCTAAGAATTCGGGTTCCGCTTCGGAAGACAACTCCTCGGGTCAGGATGCAGAGGTGAATGCATTTGGAACCGAGGTTTCTGCGGGAGCCCTGACAGCCGGACCGTCCGGCGAGCCGGGAAGCGGCGGTGTCAATGATGCGAGCTGGGAAGATGAGATTGGCAATGCAGAAGATGATGTAGAGGAGGCGCTGGAGTCTCTGTCAGCGACTACTTATTCTGCGGATGCTGCAAGTCTGGTGGAAGAGACGAAGGGCATTTTCCAGAAAGTGGAGCAGGCGCAGAAAACTGCGAAAACGATTGTGAATAAAGTGAATGGTGCGTTCAAGACGGCGGGAGATATTACTGGCAAGACGGGTTCGACTTTATCGGCGCTCAGAAGTTCGACCGATGAACTGATTAATTTGCTGGATGATATGCGGGTCCTGATTGACACAACGGATAAATATGTGCCGACGATGCTGGATTCCCTGTCTGATGCTGAAGAACTGATGAACCGGCTGACCAGGGCGCTTTATACCACACATGATATGCTCAGTCTTTTGAATGACACGCTGATTTCGGCAGGTGATTCGCTGGATGCCGGAACCAAGGCAACGCTGCAGGGCATGGAGAAGATTCTTGATAAGAACCTGACCATGATCGATCAGCTTGCGGCGGTTCGGGAAGCGGGGGAAAACATGAAGAGTACGCTCGATGAGCAGATCGATAAGTTTGAGGATGAGAACAACTTCCTGAACATAGATCCGGAGGCGGAGAAGATTTCCTTTACCTCCTCGAAAAATCCGTCCCCGAACAGCGTGCAGATCGTCCTGCGGACCGATGAGATCAGCGATGATGATGAATCAACCGATATCTCCGATCAGGAGGCAGACGGCAGCAGTGAAGAAGGTCCGTTAAAACGGATGTGGAATGTGCTGGTGGCGATCGTGAAGGCGATTATTGAGATATTCCAGAATCGGTAAAAGATGCAGAATAAAAATAGATAAGAAAAAGAACTGCCGCATCAGCAAATGATTTGCTGGGCGGCAGTTCTTTTTAGTGGACCAGACGGGAGTTGAACCCGTGTCCAAAAACCAATTCCCTGTTCTTCTACTATCATAGTCCGTTCTTTGACATTCCCTCTATCCTGCGGAAACGAACATCCTCAGAACTTCAGTAGTTCCTGATACGCCTGACAGTCCGGAACCCGCCTGTCATCGTTTCTCACATATTCGATGCCAGATTCTTAAAGTGTGAGTGCTCTAAGGCTGACAACTGCCAAATTAGGCAGCGTATGCTAATTTGTTGTTAGCGTTTAATTTTAAGTTTGCCATTTAACGCATCGCATGCGGATAGCTTCACCAGCTTCATGATCCCTGTCGAAACCGGTACTGGCCCTTATATTTAGATCCTTATTATCATACCATGAAAGAGGCGGTCTGTCAATGCAGTGAAAACTCAAGAGAAAAATATCTTGACAAAATAGAAACAGCTGATATAATCGAGACTGTAATGATGAACCAGAAACGGGTTTATCTATATAAAGAAAGTGTTGAGAAGACCAGTAGGATTGTGGAACTGGACAGAGAACGGCGTCGCAGGAAAAGCCTGAAATAACAGAGGCAGGTGGCTGTGGGTGGAAGCGCCGGACAGGAAAACAAATCTGAATACCAGCTTTGAATGTCCCTTAATCGGGAACGGTGATTCCGTTATCATCAGAATGAAGTGGAGTCGATCCGAACGATCGATTCAATAAGGGTGGAACCGCGATTTATCGTCCCTTAGTCAGAAACATCTGGCTAAGGGATTTTTTGTTTCATAGGAAATTGCGTCCTATGAAACAAAAAACGCTCCGCGGGATGCGCACTCGCGCGAAGAAGCAACATGTCGCAAGCGACCGTGCTCGGCGCGAGAATGTGCCAAGACACATTCTTTTTTGGTTCTTCTGGTCAGGAAGCTTTTATTATTTCAGAACGAAAAGGAGAAAAAAGATGAAGATCACATTAAAAGATGGCTCTGTCAAAGAATATGCGAGCCCGATGTCCATCATCGACATTGCAAAAGACATCAGCGAAGGCCTGGCGAGAGTGGCATGTCTGGGTGAGGTTGACGGTGAGGAAGAAGATCTTCGTACCGTGATCGACCATGACTGTCAGTTAAATATCCTGACTGCAAAGGATGAGAAAGGTCTGGCAGCTCTGCGCCATACCGCCAGCCATGTAATGGCACAGGCTGTAAAACGCCTTTACCCGGAGACAAAACTTGCGATTGGACCGTCCATCGCAGACGGTTTCTACTATGATGTCGATCCGGCTACCCCTCTGACTGCAGAGGATCTGCCAAAGATCGAGGCAGAGATGAAGAAAATCATCAAAGAAGCACTTCCACTGGAGCGCTTTACTCTGCCGAGAAATGAAGCGATCGAGTTCATGAAGGAGAAAGAGGAGCCGTACAAGGTAGAATTAATCGAGGATCTGCCGGAGGATGCAGAGATTAGCTTCTACCGTCAGGGTGATTTTACTGACTTATGTGCAGGACCTCACATGATGAACACCAAGGGTGTTGGTAAGGCATTTAAGCTGATGAATCTGGCAGGCGCATACTGGAGAGGCAGCGAGAAGAACAAAATGCTGACCCGTATCTATGCGACCGCATTTGCAACCAAAGAGGATCTGGAAGCATACATCACAATGATGGAAGAGGCAAAGAAACGTGACCATCGTAAACTGGGCAAAGAACTTGGCCTGTTCATGATGCACGATGCAGGTCCGGGTTTCCCGTTCTTCCTGCCGAAGGGCATGGTACTGAAAAATACCCTGCTTGATTACTGGAGAGAAATCCATAAAAAAGCTGGTTATGTAGAGATTTCCACTCCGATCATCCTGAATCGCAAGCTCTGGGAGACTTCCGGACACTGGGATCATTACAAAAACAACATGTATACAACTGTGATCGATGAAGAGGATTACGCAATTAAACCAATGAACTGTCCGGGCGGCGTTTTAGTATACGCTTCTGAGCCACGTTCCTACCGTGATCTGCCGTTGCGTATGGGTGAGCTTGGTATCGTTCATCGTCATGAGAAATCTGGTCAGCTTCATGGTCTGATGCGTGTACGCTGTTTCACACAGGATGATGCACATATCTTCATGACACCGGAGCAGATCAAGGACGAGATCAAGGGCGTTGTACACCTGATCAACCAGGTATATTCCCTGTTTGGGTTCAAATATCACGTAGAGCTGTCCACCCGTCCGGAAGACAGCATGGGAAGTGATGAAGATTGGGAGATGGCAACCGAAGGCTTGCGTTCCGCTCTGGAAGAGCTGGGACTGCCGTATGTGGTAAACGAGGGCGATGGCGCATTCTATGGACCGAAGATCGACTTCCATCTGGAAGATTCTATCGGAAGAACCTGGCAGTGTGGTACCATCCAGCTTGACTTCCAGCTTCCACAGCGATTTGAATTAGAGTACACCGGAGCAGACGGCGAGAAACATCGTCCGATCATGATTCACCGTGTTGTATTTGGTTCCATCGAGCGTTTCATCGGTATCCTGATCGAGCACTTCGCAGGTGCATTCCCAACCTGGCTGGCACCGGTACAGGTAAAGATTCTTCCAATCTCTGACAAATACGCAGATTACAGCAAGGAAGTTCTGGACAAGCTGACCGAGGCTGGCATCCGTGCAGAGATGGATACACGTTCCGAGAAGATCGGCTACAAGATCCGCGAGGCACAGACCCAGAAGATCCCGTACATGCTGGTTGTTGGACAGAAAGAGGAAGAAGAGAAGACCGTTTCCGTCCGCAGTCGTTTTGCGGGTGACGAGGGCGCAAGCAGTGTAGAGAGCTTCATCGAGTCCATCCAGAAGGAGATCGAAGAGAAAAACCTGCGTGAGACTGTGAAAGCAGACGAAGCTAAATAATTTTGAAAAATTAAAAAATCCGGCAGACGCATCTGTGAGATAAAATCATGGATGCGTTTGTTTTAGTTTACACGAATAAATCCAAAAAAGAAGCAGATACTACTCCTGAATCTAAAAACCAGTAACTGTTCACAGGCAGGAATTTTCTGAACTGAAAATTCCGTACGATACAGTTCTGGTTGCCGATTTTGCCGATTTGGAATGCGAAGTATCGGTAAAATCCCGTTACTGGTCATACATGTGTGAACAGCAACGAAAACCATGACACATTGAAAAGTGTATCGCTGAAAAGTTTGACGGCTGGATGCCGGAGGAGACTTTCGGTGATGCATGTCAGAAAACAGGAGGAAAAATCATGACAAAACTGGATTGTAGTGTAACCGGATGTATGCACAATGCGGAAAACTGCTGCTGTAAAAATACCATTCTGGTAGAAGGAAAGACGGCGCAGGATAAATGCGATACCTGCTGCGGCAGCTTCGACGAGAAGAAAGGCGGCACATTCCGCAACCTTTTTAAAACACCGGAGAGCCGTCTCGAAGTAGAGTGCGAGGCAACGAACTGTGTTTATAATACAGACCGCCGGTGCAGCGCGGAACACATCGGAATCACCGGAGGCAATGCGACGGTTTCTATGCAGACGGAATGTTCGAGTTTCCAGAAACGGTGACTGGTGCGGTTTTCTTTTTTAATAGAAGAAAGCCTGCATAAGTATTCGAAATAAAAAATGCCGCCGGATATGGAAAATTCTGTCAGAAACGAAGCAAAACTGGGCAGAGGTAATGATATCCGGCGGTAGTTTTTAGTATGTCCGTAAATGTATTTGCGTACGTTGCCGTCATTTGCGCAACACGTGAACCATATTTAAAAATCATTTGTAAATCTTCTCAAAAATCTCGAAAAAACCGGTTGACATTCCAAAGAAACCATAGTATACTAACAAAAGTTGTGAGGAAACAACTTTACGAAGACAGGAAAGCAGGTTATCTACCTCACCTCAGCACGAGCAAGTGACTGTGGGTTCATAAATTTGAGAAATTTCCTATATTGGATTTCCTATTATGAGTAAGTGGATGGTCTGTACTGTTCACTTATTTTTTTTGACACTGAATCAACCAAAATCATCACATATCATGGGGGTGCACGACTATTAGCGAGTTAATGATTAACGAACAGATTAGAGACAGAGAGGTTCGTTTGATTGGCGAAAATGGAGAGCAGCTTGGAATCATGTCCGCAAAGGATGCTTACAAGTTAGCGAAAGAAGCGGAACTGGATTTAGTAAAGATTGCTCCGACTGCGAAGCCGCCGGTCTGCAAGATTATCGATTACGGTAAATACAGATACGAGCTTGCAAGAAAAGAAAAAGAAGCTAAGAAGAAACAGAAGGTAATCGAGATCAAGGAAGTTCGTCTTTCCCCGAATATCGATGAAAATGACCTGAATACCAAGATGAACAATGCGAGAAAATTCCTGGAAAAAGGCAATAAAGTAAAGGTTACACTTCGTTTCAGAGGTCGTGAGATGGCACATATGTCAAAGACAAAGTATATCCTTGACGATTTTGCAGAGAAGCTTGCCGATATCGCAGCCGTTGATAAACCGGCAAAAGTAGAAGGAAGAAGTATTGTACTGTTCCTTTCTGCGAAACGCTAGATATAAGGACATAACTATTATTAAGGAGGACTACACCATGCCTAAAATGAAAACAAGCAGAGCAGCTGCTAAACGTTTTAAAACAACCGGAACCGGAAAGTTAGTAAGAAATAAAGCTTACAAATCCCACATCTTAACTAAGAAATCTACAAAGAGAAAAAGAAATCTTAGAAAAGACATCGTTACTGATGCTACAAACAGCAAGGTAATGAAGAAGATTTTACCGTACTTATAAGATTCGAGGATTAAGAAGGAGGAAATAACCGATGGCAAGAGTAAAAGGCGGATTAAACGCTAAAAAGAAACACAATAGAGTATTAAAGCTGGCAAAGGGTTACAGAGGCGCACGTTCCAAACAGTACCGTGTAGCTAAGCAGTCCGTAATGAGAGCTCTTACAAGCTCCTACGCTGGTCGTAAAGAGAGAAAGAGACAGTTCAGACAGCTGTGGATCGCTCGTATCAACGCAGCAGCACGTATCAATGGTCTGTCCTACAGCAAGTTCATGTACGGCTTAAAGCAGGCTGGTGTTGAGATGAACCGCAAGATCCTTTCTGACATGGCTATCAACGATGCAGAAGGTTTCGCAAAACTGGCAGAGCTGGCTAAGTCCAAACTTGCGTAAGCAAAGAGCAGTGCGAAAAAAAGAGGCCACACACAGAAGCGTTGTGTTTACACAAAAGCAGCTGTGTGTGGCTTCTTTTTTTCATAGGGCGAATGCCCGACAGCGAGGAAAAACGAAGTTTTTTCGAGCTGCCGCACTGCGGACTAGAAAGACGTGACCAAGAAATTTTTTTTCTCCAGCCGCCCCCACGCGGCGCAGAGGAAAGCTCCCTGACATCAGCAAAAATCACAACCCACATTTCCACGATATAGAATTTACTTATGAAATTATATTAAAAAAACTATCCAGAAATCGGAAAACTTGTGGTATAATAGATAAAAATATGGCTGTGAATTATTTAATCAGCCAGGTCGCAGATAGTTGACTCATAATAAAAGTGTATTGGGAGGTATCTTTAGAATGGCAAATGAAAAGAAAAAGCCGGTTAAGATCGTGGAAACTGTCCTTCGTGACGCGCACCAGTCTCTGATTGCAACCAGAATGACAACGGAGCAGATGCTTCCGATCATCGGAAAGATGGATGAGGTTGGATACCATGCAGTAGAATGCTGGGGCGGAGCGACATTCGATGCCAGCCTTCGTTTCCTGAAGGAGGATCCGTGGGAGCGCCTTAGAAAGCTGAGAGATGGTTTTAAGAAGACAAAACTTCAGATGCTGTTCCGTGGACAGAATATTCTGGGTTATAACCACTATGCAGATGATGTGGTAGAATATTTCGTACAGAAATCAGTTGCCAATGGTATTGATATTATCCGTATTTTTGATTGTTTAAATGATATCCGCAACCTGGAGACAGCGGTAAAGGCAGCCAACAAAGAAAAAGCACACGCACAGATAGCGCTGAGCTATACACTGGGTGATGCATATACACTGGATTATTGGAAAGACATTGCAAAGAGAATCGAGGATATGGGCGCTGATTCCCTGTGTATCAAGGATATGGCAGGTCTTCTGACTCCGTATAATGCAGAGATCCTTGTAAAAGCACTGAAAGAGGCAGTTGATCTTCCGATTGATATCCATACGCATTACACCTCCGGCGTTGCAGCCATGACTTACTTAAAGGCAGTGGAAGCGGGCGCTGACATGATCGATACCGCGATGTCCCCATTCTCGATGGGAACGAGCCAGCCGGCGACCGAGGTTATGGTTGAGACCTTCAAAGGTACTCCGTATGATACCGGACTGGATCAGGAAAAACTGGCGGAGATCGCAGATTACTTCCGCCCGATGCGTGAGGAAGCGTTAAAGAGTGGTCTGATGAATACCAAGGTTCTGGGCGTTGACATCAATACCCTGCGTTATCAGGTTCCGGGCGGTATGCTTTCCAACCTGGTTTCCCAGCTGAAAGAAGCGCGCGCAGAGGATAAATACTACGATGTTCTGAAAGAGATCCCGAGAGTCCGCAAAGACTTCGGTGAGCCGCCGTTAGTTACTCCGTCTTCCCAGATCGTTGGTACGCAGGCTGTATTAAATGTCCTGATGGGCGAGCGCTACAAGATGTTCACAAAGGAATCCAAGAAACTTCTGATGGGCGAGTTCGGACAGACTGTAAAGCCGTTCGACAAAGAAGTTCAGAAGAAAGCAATCGGCGATGCAAAACCGATCACCTGTCGTCCGGCAGATCTGATCGAGCCGCAGCTTGAGAAGATTGAGGCGGAGATGAAGCAGTGGAAGCAGCAGGATGAGGATGTCCTGACTTATGCACTGTTCCCACAGGTAGCAAAAGAGTTCTTCGAGTCCCGTCCGGCAAAGAAACCGCCGGTTGAGAAACGCGAAATCCTGAAAGCGGCTGCACCGGAAGTAAAGAAAGCACCGGTGTCCACTGAGGAGATGGATGGAAACGGAATCAATACCTGGGCTGGAAGAAAAAGCGAGTCTTACCAGATCTAAGCTAAAAAGAATTTAAGGATTTTGAGCCAAAAGGAGTGCCAGAATCGGTAGAGTGTACCGGGTTGGCACTCCCTTTTTTATTTCATAGGAAATTATGTCCTATGAAACAAAAAAACGCTCCGCGAGGATGCGCACTCGCGCGAAGCAGAAACATGTCGCAAGCGACCGCGCTCGGCGCGAGAATGTGCCAAGGCACATTCTTTTTCATGCGGTCATGCATTCAAAAATCATGTATCCGGAAAACATTTCGAAGCCAACCTATACTGCTTCTAAAAATTAAGAAAATCTTACAATTTCACGCAAAGACCCCAAATTTTGCGAAGTTTTTTCGGTAAGGTTGACACATATGGTCTTTTTTCATTATAATAGATACGATTGTAAAAACGTGAAAAAGATGGAAAACAGTCGAGCGGCTGTCTGGAAATGCGGCGGCAGACAGAATAAGAATTCCGCTGCGGGGGATGAATTGCAGAAACCGCAGCAGAATGAGGAGATAGACGGATGAAAAAATGGAAGTTATTGGGGAAACGGGCGGCGGCGTTTCTGCTGGGCGCTGTGATGGCGGTCAACCCAGGGCTGGCAGGTACTGCAGCAGAGTCTTTGCTGGGGATCGTCAGCTATGCGGAAGAGAGAACCGCGTCGGTCAATGCGACAAACCTGAATGTCCGGAGTGGACCGGGCACTTCGTATCAGGCACTAGCGAAGCTGTCCAAGGGCGCACCGGTTACAGTACTTGGTGAGCAGACGGGAACGGATGGCGTCGTATGGTATCAGATACGATATAGCGGAAGCAGCGGTGAGCAGACGGGGTATGTTTCGAGCAAATACATAAAGTTTCCGACGGCGATCAAATCGGATTCGGATTTTGAAATCTATCTGACAAAGCAGGGATTTCCGGAGAGCTATAAACAGGGGCTCCGGGAATTGCATGCACAATATCCGAATTGGACGTTCACGGCGTTCCAGACGAATCTGGATTGGAACACAGCGTTGAAAAATGAAAGCGTGATCGGGCGGAACCTGGTTGCGAGCAGCAGCATTTCGTCCTGGAAATCGACCGAGACAGGTGCGTATGACTGGGGAACCGGAACCTGGCCGGGTTTTGACGGAAGCTCCTGGGTACAGGCGTCTTCGGATATTATCGCCTATTATATGGATCCGCGGAATTTCTTAAATGATAAATATATTTACCAGTTCATGAAACAGTCGTATGACAGTTCGCTTCACACGAAGACGGGGCTGCAGAACATGGTGAGCGGAACCTTCCTTTCCGGCACGGTGTCGGGCGGCTCGTCGGTATCGGCCGGTACGGGAAGTAGTTCAGGAAGCTCTTCTTCCGGTTCAGCGACGGGACCGGGAAGTTCGTCAGGTTCGAGCGGAAGCAGCGCCGGTCTGTCGTCTCCGATCGCTTCGATCAGCGATCATAAGACGGAGCGGGTGGCAGCGACCAATGGACCGGGCATGGCGGGAGATGGATTTTCTTCCAACAATGCAGACGGGGAGACGGCGCCGGTCAGCAGCGGCACATCGAATAAGTCATCGGGGACAACCAGTAGCACGGCTGGAACCACCAGTGGCAGTACAAGCGCACCGGAAAGCAGCACAACTGGAACAACTTCTGGTTCAACCAGCAGCGGAAGAACAAGTGCACCGGGAAGTGGCACTTCCAGCAGTTCGGGAACTTCCACGGGAGTGGCGCAGCAGTCTGAAATCGGTACTTCCTATGTAGATATCATCATGAATGCGGCATCCGAATCGGGAGTCAATCCATATATTCTGGCGTCGATGATTCTGCAGGAACAGGGCAGCCAGGGAACCGGACGCAGTATTTCCGGAACGGTGTCCGGCTATCAGGGATATTATAACTTCTTTAATATAGAGGCATATCAGTCCGGCTCGATGAGTGCGGTAGAACGCGGACTCTGGTGGGCATCCCAGTCGGGAACCTATCTGCGCCCGTGGAACAGCATCGAGAAATCGATCCGTGGCGGTTCGGTTTATTACGGCGAGAATTATGTAAAAAAAGGACAGGATACGCTGTACTTAAAGAAATTTAATGTGCAGGGCAGCAACCTTTATAAACACCAGTACATGACGAACGTGCAGGCGGCAGCTGCCGAAGGACTGACGCTTTCGAAGATCACGGCATTGGCAAATACAACACTTGAGTTCTCGATTCCGGTGTATAAAAACATGCCGGCGGGCGCCTGCGTCAAACCGACGCTGGACGGCAGCCCGAACAACAAGCTGTCGGCGCTGGGTGTCGATGGATTTGCACTGACACCGACCTTTAACCGAGATACAGAGTCCTACGATCTGATCGTGGATCCATCGGTGGCAAGTGTGACGGTAGCAGCGAGCGCGATTGATTCCAAGGCAACGATTGCCGGAACGGGAACGGTCGATTTGCAGAGCGGTGTCAATGAGATCACCGTGACGGTCAAAGCGGCAAATGGAAATCTGCGAAATTACGTCCTTCACGTAGTGCGCCAGTCGGGCGGTCCGACCTACTCAAGCTCGATTGGAAGCGGCGTTTCCTCTGGAAGCAGCTCTAGCGGTCCGGCGACGGGACCGGGCATGTCTTCAGGAAGCAGTTCAGGAAATTCTTCCTCCGGCGGTTCGGATGTGCAGATTGTCGGTCCGACCTCTTCGGGAAGCAGTTCAGGAAGCTCTCCTTCCGGGCAGTTCGCACCGGGATCGAATGTGAATGGATTTGGGAGCGGCAGTTCCGGAACCCTGATTGCGCCAAATGGGGAGTCTGTCGGGAGCGCCGGCAGTCCGCAGGGGAGTCAGTCGCCGACCAGCGCGACGGCACCATCCCAGTCCACATCGGGAACGCATGCGGCATCGTCGGTGCGCGGGGATGTCAACGGCGACGGTAAGCTGAACATCATGGATATCCTGCTGGCACAGCGGTCGATACTGGGACTTGGAAAGTTAAGAGCGGAAGAAATCGCGCGCGCCGACCTCAATGGAAATGGAAAAGTAGATATTTTGGATGTTCTTTTGATGCAGAAGAAGATTTTGGGACTGTAGGGATATTTCACGTACCTGCGGCTGGTCTTGAGAGATGGCAGCGGGTACGTGAAAATTTGTAAAGAAAGGGAACGGTGCAGATATGGGACCGTTACCAATAAAGAATATAGGACAGGGCAGTTGAATGAAAAGGTTTAAAAATATCATATTAGGTATACTTGCGGCAGGTATGCTGACGGTGGCGGCGCCGGTTGGCGGGATCAGCGCCTATGCATCCAGCGCAAAAATTTCATTTTCCGATCCGAGTGCGACGGTGGGGCAGGAGTTCAGCGTCAATGTGAAGATCTCCTCTCAGGATGGAAATCTAGGGGCATCCGACGTGGTACTTTCCTATGATCCGTCGGTCATTGAGTTTGTGAGCGGAAATAACGCAAGCGGCGGTGCAGGTTCCGTCCGCCTGGTTGGAACGATGGATTCCAATTCGACGAAGGCATTTTCCTATACGCTGAAATTCAAGGCAGTGCAGGCGGGAAATACTTCGATCTCTGTGGGAAGTTATGAAGTCTATGACTCAGATGCACAGGCAGTCACAGTTTCTAAAACGGGGACGGCGAGCGTCAAAGTAAAAGCACCGGCAACCTCCTCGGCGGAAGCGGCGCTTTCGTCCTTGAAGATTTCTCCAGGAACACTTTCTCCTGCATTTTCGCCAAATGTGACTTCCTATACAGCGCAGGTAGGAGCCAGCGTCGATAAGCTGGCGGTCAGCGCGAGTGCGAAGGACAGCAAGGCGAAAGTCCTTGTCAGCGGTGATTCCAGCTTAAAGGTAGGTGCTAATACCGTTGTCTGCAAGGTGACGGCGGAGGATGGACAGACAACTAAGAGCTACACGATCACAGTCAATAAGCTGGATACGGTCGATGTGCCGTCAGAGGCGGAGACAGGGGCTGAAACAGAGGCAGTTGGGACAACGCCGGTTGTGACAAACGGGCTGGATGTGGAAATAGACGGCGTTTCCTATACGGTGGCGACGGAATTTGATGCCTCCCTGCTTCCGGAAGGATATACGCAGTCTACCTGTACTTATGGCGGTTCAGAGGTCCAGTGTGGAAATGGCAATGACCTGACGCTTCTGTATTTGCAGGGTGCCGATGGAAATGGTGCGTTTTATATTTATATACCGGAATCCGGTGTGTTATCGCCGTATGTGACGATCGATGTGACAGCAAAGTCGATTCTGGTGCTTCCACCGGATGAGTCGGTTCAGATTCCGGATGGATTTATGGAGACGACCATTCAGTTAAACGGCACGTATAAAGTGCAGGGCTGGGTGTGGAAGAGCGATGAACAGCAGAAGTATTGTGTCGTATATGGTATGAATGAGAGCGGCGAGAAGTCGCTGTACCGGTATGATATTGCAGAAAAGACCTTCCAGCGGTATTTTGAAGACCCGTCTCTGGCAACTAAATACGATGATGCACAAGTGGAAGAGATTGTAGATAAGTACAACGCACTTTGCAGGGATTATAATATCCGCTTTGTCATGCTTGCGGTTCTGGGCGTAGCGTGTGTAATCTTGTTCTTTATCGTGATCAATCTTCTGCTCAAGCGGAAAGAGTGGAGAGAGGAAGCGCAGGCAGCCGGAGGCAGACAGAGGTCCAAGCGCCGTCCGTCATCGCCGAATGCACGACCGGCGGCAGACGCACGGGTGAAACGAGGCACTGGGCGCGACAAGAGAGAAGATGGGGAAATGACGCCGGCAAGACCGGCAGCGCGGAGTGAGAAGGAGCGCATGGCAGCGGATGACAGACGCCGCCCGTCCGCAGAGCGGATGGAGGAAGGGCGTCGGAGTGCGCGCCGAACCCAAGAGACGCTGGAGACAAGACCGGTCCGCCGGGAGCGGGAAGAGGAGCGCGAGACGCCGCCGGTCCGCCGGACAAGGGATGAGGGGCACGCGTCCCAGCCGGTTCGCCGGGAGCGGAGTATGGAGGCAGCAGCATCGGCAGACCGCGCAAAACGGATGCCGGAGGAAAGACGCCGCCGGGAAGCAGGAAGCGAAAATCGTTCCGAACGCGTCCGTAGAGAAATGCCAGAAGAAAGCAGTCCGGCTTGTGTCCGCAGAGAGGCATCAGAAGAAGAACGTCTGCAGCGCACCCGCAGAGATGCGGCAGAGGAAAGCCGTACTGAGCGTCCTCGCAGAACTTCGGCAGACGGAAGCCGTGCAGAGCGGGAACGCCAGGCAGTGGCAGAAAGCCGACGCACAGAACGGGAACGTGCCGTTTCAGCAAAAGAAAGCCGCCTGCAGCGCGATTACACGCCTGCATCGGCGCATCGTGCGGCGAAAGAGTCTGCAGCATCGGGAGACCGCCGGAATGCGCGCCCGGCGATTCATGTGCGTCCGGCATCCCGCTCGGAGCTTTACTACACGCTGGAACGGGAGGAATACGGTGATCGCCCAACGAGATATGAGTCGGAATCAGAGCGATCCAGACGCGCCCGCGAGGCAAAAGCCCGGTTAGAGCGGGATCGGCGTGATGAGGATGGATTTGAGTATATCGACGATCCGCAGTAAATAAAAGAGGAAAAGATGGATATCTGTCCAGGAGATTTCTGGCGGGTATCTGTCTTTTCTTTTATATCGCTTTTTTTGTAACAAGTTCACGTTACTGTTCACGCATACGTGCCCAGTAACGGAATTTGCCGTGGCTTCGCATTTAAATACGGCAAATTCCTGCTGCTACCACGTTTTCTTACGGCACTTTCAGTTCCAAAAGTGCCTATCCGTGATCAGTAACAAGTTCACACAATTAACACAGTTTTACAGTTGACGAAAACACCTGTTTGTTATACAATCTATATAACAAATGATAAAACAGGCGGCTGACTGTATTTAGAAACGGGGTCTGCCGTCAGAATGAAAGATGGTGGAGTATGATTGTAGAGATTGATTTTAACAGTGAGGAAGCGCTTTATATTCAGCTCATAAACCAGATCATCATCGGGATTGCGACCGACCAGATCCGGGAGGGCGATACGCTGCCATCCGTGCGCCAGTTAGCGGATAACATCGGAATTAACATGCACACGGTCAACAAGGCATATTCTGTACTGAAACAGGAAGGCTTTCTGCGTGTGGACCGCCGCCGCGGGGCAGTGATTGCACTTGACACGGATAAGATGCGGACGATCTCGGAGATGCGCCGGGATCTCAGTGTGATTCTGGCAAGAGGTGTCTGTAAAAATGTGAGCCGCGAGGAGGTTCACAATCTGGTGGATTCCATTTATGACGCATTTACAGCGGAATAGCAGGTTCCGGCTGCGGGCGATGGTTTTTGTGTATTGGAACCGTTGCGGGATGTGTATGTTGGGAGGATAAATTATGCTGTGTGAGAAATGTGGGATTCGCGAAGCGAATATTAAATATACAGAAGTGTTTAACGGCGTCAAGACAGAGCATAATCTCTGCGCCCAGTGCGCGAAAGAGATGGATCTGGGACCGTACTCGGCACTGATTGAGGGAGAATTTCCGCTTGGAAAACTGCTTTCGAGCCTTTTGGGACTGACGGATGCATCTGCCAGCCAGGCACCGAAAGAGGATGTGGTATGCCCGACCTGCGGCACGACGTATGAAGAATTTATCAAGAACAGCCGTTTCGGATGCGCGGACTGTTATCATGTGTTTGATCCGTTGCTTGGAGAGAAAATTAAGAAATTGCAGGAAAATTCGAGCCATACCGGCAAACATCCGAAGATCCAGCCGCGCAGTCAGGCGGCTGCAGAGGTGACGAAGAAAGGAGAACTGGAATTCAGCCCGGAAGAGCAGATTAAGCAGCTGAAACGCAGGCTGGAAGCGGCGTTGCAGGAAGAAGACTATGAGACGGCTGCTGCCTGCCGGGATAAGATACACAGTCTGGAAGGAGAGATGAGACATGACGAAATGGTTTGAGGAAGTGGCGAATGATGCGTCCAATATCGTTTCCAGCCGGGTGCGTCTGTCTCGGAACTGGGAGGAATATAAATTTCCGAGCCGTCTGGAGCCGGATGAGGCGCGGACGATGATTGCCCGTTTAAAACAGAATTTCCGCGATCTGGGTGACCGGGACGGTCAGTTTTATGAATATGAAGATCTGGAATTGATGGAGAAGCTTGACCGCACCGCATTGCGGGAACGGCGGCTTTTAAACCGCACGCTGGCGGAGAAGACGACGCCGGGTGGGATCCTCTGTTCGGAGGATGAGCGGGTCAGCATGGTATTAAATGCGGACGATCATATCCGTTTACAGGTGCTGGCATCGGGACTCGATCTGCAAGAATGTTATGCAAAAGCGGATGAGCTGGATGATTATATCAACGAGAAGATTCCGTATGCATTTAATGAGAAATATGGGTATCTGACGTCCTATCCGACGAATGTCGGAACAGCAATGAAGGCGTCCGTGGTCGTGCATCTGCCGTCTCTGACAATGAATAAGAAATTTCAGGAACTTCTGGGCGATATGGGACGTTTCGGCACGACCGTGCGCGGCGTTTATGGCAGAGGCAATGAAAACTATGGCGATCTGTACGAGGTAGTCAATCAGAAGACACTCGGAATCACCGAACAAGAGATTCTGGAGCTGGTAGCCAACGTGGCGGGGCAGCTCTCGGCGCAGGAAAATCAGTTCCGCGAGGTTTCTCTGTCGAGGCACCGCCTGGAGCGGGAGGACGAGGCGTACAAGTCCTACGGCGTTCTGAAATATGCGCGCCGGATGACGCTCAAGGAAGCGATGACATTTCTATCTCATGTCTGGGCGGGCATCGCGGACGGGCTGTTAAAACCGGCAGAATTTGTGAGCATTTACCGCCTGATGATCGGCATCCAGCCGGCAAACTTACAGAAACGTTCGAGCAAGCCGCTGGGACGTGAGGAATTGGAGGCAGAGCGGGCGCGGTATCTGCGTGAGGAACTGCCGAAGCTGGTGTAAAGTAAAAAGAAACAGGAGGAACAGTAAAATGATCGATCGTTTTACTCAGAAAGCCAGAGAAGCGATCCGTCTGGCAGTCGAGACAGCGCAGGAGCTGGAACACGGCTATGTGGGGACGGAGCATCTGCTTTTAGGACTGATAAAAGAGGGAACTGGCGTGGCGGCAGCGGTTCTGGCAGAACATGATGTGACAGAAGAGCGTGTCATGGAACTGATGGAGCGTCTGATAAGCCCGGCAGTGGCGACTCAGGTAGAGGGACAGATTGAATATACGCCGGGGGCGCGCGCCGTGCTGCAGGCGAGTTATGATGAGGCGGTTTTTTTCAAAGCGCCTCTGATTGGAACGGAGCACATCCTGATTGCCATCATCAAGGATGGAAAATCAACTGCGTGCCGTTTACTCAATACAATGAATGTTAATATTCAGAAATTATATGTGGATCTGATGGGGGCTATGGGCGATGATGCGCCGTCCGAGGCGGCGGAAGATGCGGCAGCAGGACGGGTGCGCCCGGAGAAAGGCAATACACCGAATCTGGACAATTTCAGCCGGGATCTGACTCAGATGGCGCGGGACGGAAAGCTCGATCCAGTCATCGGCAGGGAACGGGAAATGAAACGTGTTATTCAGATTTTAAGCCGCCGGACGAAGAATAATCCGTGCCTGATCGGGGAACCAGGCGTCGGAAAAACGGCGGTTGTGGAAGGTCTGGCGCAGTTCATTGTTTCCGGCAATGTACCGGAGACGATCGCGAAAAAGCGGGTTGTCAGCCTCGATTTGTCCGGCATGGTCGCAGGATCCAAGTACCGCGGTGAGTTCGAAGAGCGGATTAAGAAGGTACTTGCCGAGGTGCGGGAGAGTGGAAATGTGCTCTTGTTTATTGACGAGATTCACACGATCATCGGCGCAGGCGGCGCGGAGGGCGCGATCGATGCCTCCAATATCCTGAAACCGTCGCTGGCGAGAGGCGAGATTCAGCTCATTGGTGCGACGACGCTGGAAGAATACCGCAAATACATCGAAAAAGATGCGGCCTTGGAACGCCGGTTTCAGCCGGTTATGGTGGATGAGCCGACGGAGGCGGAATCCATCGAGATTTTGAAGGGGCTTCGCAGCCGCTATGAGGAACATCACAAGGTGACGATCCAGGATGAGGCACTGGTGGCAGCGGTGCGCCTGTCTGCCCGATATATCAATGACCGTTTCCTGCCGGACAAAGCGATCGATCTGATCGATGAAGCATCCTCGAAGCTGCGTCTGACTGTATATACGGAGCCGGAGGAGATCAAAAAGCTCGAAGCGGAGATCAAAAAACTCGAAGGCCAGAAGGAAGAGGCGATCAAGGCTGAAGCCTATGAGAAAGCCGGTGAGATCAAGAAGAAGCAGCAGAAAAAGCAGGAAAAGATTGAAAAGATTCGTGAAAAATGGGAAAAAGAGAAAAATTCACGCAAGTTAGTGGTCGGTGAAAATGAGATTGCGGACATTGTTTCTGACTGGACGAAGATCCCGGTTCGCAAGCTGGCAGAAGAAGAGTCAGAGCGGCTGTTGAAACTGGAGTCCATTCTGCATGAGCGCGTGGTCGGACAGGAGGAAGCTGTATCCGCCGTGGCGCGTGCGATCCGCCGTGGTCGTGTGGGACTCAAGGATCCGAAGCGGCCAATCGGTTCGTTTCTGTTCCTGGGGCCGACGGGTGTCGGAAAAACAGAGCTTTCCAAGGCACTCTCGGAGGCGATGTTTGGCACGGAAAATGCGATGATCCGCGTTGATATGTCGGAGTACATGGAGAAACACAGCGTTTCCAAGATGATCGGTTCGCCGCCAGGATATGTTGGCTACGAGGAGGGCGGACAGCTCAGCGAGAAGGTGCGTCGCAATCCATATTCGGTTATTCTCTTTGATGAGATTGAAAAAGCGCATCCGGATGTATTTAACATTCTGCTGCAGATCCTCGATGACGGGCACATTACGGACGCACAGGGACGGAAGGTGGATTTCAAGAACACGATTCTGATTATGACCTCCAATGCGGGCGCTGAAAATATTATTTCCCCGAAGCGGCTTGGATTCTCGTCGGAGAGCGGTGAGAAAGCGGATTATGCGTTTATGAAAGAACGCGTGATGGAGGAAGTGCGCCGGATGTTTAAGCCAGAGTTTTTAAACCGAATCGATGAGATTTTAGTATTCCATCCTCTGACGAAGGAGAATATCAAGACGATCGCGGGCATTCTGCTGCGCGGCATCAAGAAAAGGACGGAGGATCAGCTTGGAATGACGCTCACGATCACAGATGATGCGATCGATTTTCTGGCAGACAAGGGATATGATTCCAAATATGGTGCAAGACCGTTGCGCCGGACGATCCAGACGCAGATCGAGGATCAGCTTTCTGAGAAGATCCTGGAAGGCACGATCCGGAAAAAAACAGAGGTTCGGATTGAAAAAGATGGCGATCAGCTGAAATTTGAGACGGTCTAAAGGGCTGGAAGCGAAAAGACTGGTAAACCCGGTCGAAGTGTGTTAAAATGATACTACTGAGTAACTGTGTAAGTGCGGAGCAGTTGCGATATTGATTAAAAGGATACTAGGAGGATAAAGCATTATGCCAGTAGTTAGCGAGTTAATCCGCATCGAGGATGACGGAACCATCAGTTTTGGCAATTATATGTTAGCAGCAAAGTCCAAGCTGCAGGATTTTGAATTTCAGGGCGATCTTTATAAGGTAAAAACATTCGGCGAGATTACCAAGCTGGAGCGCAACGGAATGTTCGTATATGAGTCGGTACCGGGCACGGCAGTCAATCATTTCCAGGCGGGAGATACTTCCGTACAGTTTTCGGTTGAGGGCGAGAAGGATGCTCAGATTACCATTCAGTTAGAGGATGAGCGTGAGTATGAGGTATATGTAGACGGCGTATCGGTCGGTGGCATGAAGACCAACGTCAGCGGCAAACTGGTACTGAGCGTGGAGCTGAACCCGGGCAAGGCAACCGCAATCCGGATTGAAGCCAGATAAGGAAAAGAAAAACAAAGCGTTACGTACAAGTTACAATGCGTGAGATGAAAGCTGCTGCATGGCAGGAATGGCGGGCGTGTGCGCCGGAAGCCGGTTTCCGCCATGTAGCAGCTTTTTGTGTAATAAGAAATATGAGAAGAAGTGTTTGGAAAGGAATCAGCATGGCAAAGGCAAAATCAACGGGATTTTTCTGCAGGGAATGCGGTTATGAATCTTCCAAATGGATGGGGCAGTGCCCGGCGTGCAAGGCGTGGAATACGATGGTGGAAGCGCCGTCCGCACCGGCATCATCCGGTACGGCAGCAGGGCGGTATGCGGCAGCGGCTTCGCTGACGGCGGCACCGGGGAAACGAGCTGGCGCGCAGGCAAAGCCGGTCAGCTTAGATGAAATTGAGCTTTCCGATACGGATCGGACGAGAACCGGATTTGCAGAACTTGACCGGGTGCTTGGAAGCGGCGTGGTGCGTGGCTCCCTGGTGCTGGTCGGCGGAGATCCGGGAATCGGAAAATCAACCCTGCTTCTGCAGGTCTGCCGGAACCTGGCAGGACAGGAACAAAAGGTTTTATACGTCTCCGGCGAGGAGTCATTAAAACAGATCAAACTGCGGGCAAGCCGGATCGGGATGGTGCGCGGACCACTTTCGTTCTTGAGCGAGACGAACCTGGATACGATCGCGGAGGTGATCCGGGAGGTACGCCCGGATGTGGTCGTGATCGATTCGATCCAGACCATGTTTATCGAGGCGGCAGGTTCTGCACCGGGCAGTGTCAGCCAGGTAAGAGAGTGCACCGGCGTCCTGATGCAGCTCGCAAAAGGACTGGGCGTGACAGTCTTTATCGTCGGTCATGTGACGAAAGAGGGCGTTGTGGCGGGACCGCGTATGCTGGAACATATGGTCGATACAGTGCTATATTTTGAGGGCGATCGCCATGCGTCCTACCGGATTCTGCGGGGAGTGAAGAACCGTTTCGGTTCGACCAATGAGATCGGCGTGTTTGAGATGCGGGAGGAAGGACTGGCGGAGGTGCCGAATCCATCCGAATTTATGCTGGAAGGGCGCCCGGCGGAGGCATCCGGTGCGGTGACTGCCTGCTCGATGGAGGGAACCCGCCCGATTCTTCTGGAAGTGCAGGCGCTGGTGTCAAAGACGAATTTCGGACTGCCGCGGCGGACGGCAGCGGGCGTCGATTACAACCGTGTGAACCTGCTCATGG
This sequence comes from Clostridium sp. AF32-7AC, assembly GCF_003477925.1. Taxonomy (NCBI): domain Bacteria; kingdom Bacillati; phylum Bacillota; class Clostridia; order Eubacteriales; family Clostridiaceae; genus Clostridium; species Clostridium sp. AF32-7AC. The sequence goes on along the minus strand of NZ_QUEG01000005.1, from coordinate 153,122 downwards.
CAGTGTTGGAAAAACGATGCCGTTATGCCCTGTCCGGGTACGATGCGTATGTCAACATTGCAGGCGGCATGAAGATGAACGAGCCGGCGCTTGACCTTGCGATCGTGATGGCGCTGATTTCCAGCTATAAAGACCGTCCGCTGGATGAGAAAACGATCGTATTTGGCGAGGTCGGACTCTCCGGAGAGGTGCGCGCCGTCTCGATGGCAGAGCAGAGAGTCCATGAGGCAGTCAAGATGGGATTTACAAGATGCATTCTTCCGATGGTCAATGTCAGTAAATTGAAACCAAGGTCGGATATCCGGCTGGAAGGGGTGGCAAATGTGCGGGAGGCGATTGGGCTGCTGTAGGTTGCTTGAATTTCGGGAAAATTTAAGAAAAATAATATTAGCGTAATGTGAGTAACAGCAAATTTGTCTCAGTGGGAGTTAGGTCTCCGACTGAGATAAACGCTCCGCGAGGATGCGCAGTGATTCTGATAGGAATATGTCAGCTTCTCTGACCAGAATCACGCGCCAAGTCTCACGAACGTTCGACTTGAATGTTTAAAAAACAAAAACGCCAATGACTCATCTCTGAATCACTGACGCCTTTAGAAGCAGGGGAAGAGGGATTCGAACCCCCATTAACGGTTTTGGAGACCGTTGCTCTGCCATTGAACTATTCCCCTTCGCTGCTGACTCAGTTATGATATCATAGCCATAACGAAAAGTCAACAATTTTTTTATAATTTTTCATTTTTTTTGATTTAATATATTTTTTTCCATTTATTAAGTATCATTCATCATTTTATATGGAAACTAGAGATCAGGATAATTTGGTAAAAGAGAATTTGTGTGCTCATGCTGGGTGGAAAATCACAATGAATATTTAGTTCAACTGCCCAAAAACAATCCGTTAAACCATTTGATGTATATAAATAATGACAATATATCATGAAATGAATACGACGATAGTTCTAGACGTCGGAATATTTTACTAAGAAACACTCTGCTTTTTTGGTAAAAATCATGTATTAAAAATATGCGGTATAAAAGAAATCAAATTGACATTCGACAAAAATCATGCTATAAACACTGAATAAATCGTTATGGTTTTAAATGTGCCTAAAAAACGGAGGGAAAAATTCTGTTGGTACATTCAGGAAAAAGGAGTTGTTTATTATGAAACAGAGAAAAATTATGCTGAAAACGATAGAAGATGCAAAGAAATTTGTCAATGCTTCTATGAAATGCGATTTTGATATTGATGTTTTTTATAACCGTGTTGTCATTGACGCCAAGTCGATTCTGGGAGTTATGAGTTTGGATCTGACACAGATTCTGACCGTTGAGTACACGGGCGAGGATGCAGAGTATGAGGCGTTCCTTGACACGATGGAAGCGGACAATGTGACAGCGGCATAAAAGGGCTGGAGGGCTGGTTCAAGTGGAACATAGATATCATAGATATTTTGGAAGGATATGTATGGCTCGAATCGGCATGATGAAAGAAAAGTTGATAGTACGAAAATAAAGAAAGACTGCGGGTGCCGGAGAGAAGATGGTGTCTGCAGTCTTTTTGATAGACATATATATGTACTCTCGGAGTCTTTCTGCACGTGCTTTTGTGGCTGATTTTCCGCCAGCCGCACCCGAATTTCATCAACGTACGCACCGCGTACGCCTAAGAAATTTGGGCACAACTGACAAAAAATCATTTCACAAAATCAAGCACAGAAAGATTCCGAGAGTACATGTATGGGGAAGGGAGGAACCACACATGGAGCTGACCGGCAGGCAGATACGGATCTCCGTCCGCAATCTGGTTGAGTTCGTTCTGCGTTCGGGGGATATTGATAACCGGCGCACGGCGGGTGCACAGAAAGAGGCGATGTTAGCTGGAGGACGGATGCACCGGAAGATACAGCGGCGGATGGGATCAGGGTATCAGGCGGAGGTGTCGCTGCGCCATTCGGTGGAGGAGGACGGATTCCAGATCGTGGTCGAGGGGCGTGCGGATGGAATCATCCGGGATGGAAAAGATGTCACGATCGATGAGATCAAGTGTGTTTACCAGGATGTAAACTGTCTGGAAGAAGCGGTTGGCGTGCATATGGCGCAGGCGTGCTGTTATGGCTATATCTATGGATTACAGGAAGCGCTGGACGAAGTGACACTGCAGCTCACCTACTGTAATCTGGAGACGGAGGAGATCCGCCGCTTTCAGGAGATCCAGACGATGGACGAACTTTCTGAATGGTTTGCTGGTCTGATCCATGAATATGTCAAATGGGCGCGTTACCTCTATCACAACGGGCTGCGACGTGATGAATCAATCAAAGCGCTCGAATTTCCCTATCCGTACCGGGCGGGACAGCGGGATCTGGCGGTGGCGGTTTACCGGACGCTGGAGCGCGGGCGCAGGCTGTTTGTCCAGGCCCCGACCGGGATTGGAAAGACTCTTTCGACGGTATTTCCGGCACTTAAAGCGATCGGGGAAGGGCATGGGCAGAAACTCTTTTACCTGACGGCGAAGACGATCACGCGGACGGTGGCGGAAGAGGCGCTGGCGATTTTGCGGGAACGCGGGCTGTATTTTCGTTCGGTCACGATCACGGCAAAGGAAAAGTTGTGTATTTTGGAAAAACCGGTGTGTAATCCGGAAATGTGCCCGCGTGCGAAAGGGCATTTTGACCGTGTCAACGATGCGGTGTATGAAATTTTGCATCAGGAATTTGGAATCACGCGTTCGGTAATTTTAGAGTATGCGGAAAAATTTCAGGTCTGCCCGTTTGAGTTCTGCCTCGATATTTCTTCGTTTGTGGATGGGATCATCTGCGATTATAATTATGTCTTTGACCCGGACGTGCGCTTGAAACGTTATTTTGCGGATGGGGCGGAGGGGGACTATTTCTTCCTGATGGATGAAGCCCACAATCTGGTATCGCGCGCGCGGGAAATGTACAGTGCTTCTATTATAAAGGAAGAAGTACTTTTGACGAAAAAGGTACTGGGACATCGTGCGCCGGCGCTGGGGCGGCAGCTTACAAGGTTAAATAAGGCGCTTCTGGAGATGAAGCGGGAGTGCGGCGGCTACCAGCTGCTCAAGGATGCCGGACATCTGGTTTCAGTGTTAAACGGTGTTTTTGGAGAAATGGAAAAGTATCTGGAAAAGCCGGGCGGGGAAGACGGACGGGACACGATTCTGGATTTTTATTTTTCGGTGCGACATTTTTTAAATATGTATGAGCGGGTCGATGAGCATTACAGGATTTACACGGAACTTCTGCCGTCCGGCGAATTTGTCATCCGGCTTTATTGTGTCAATCCGATTGAAAATCTGGCGCAGTGCCTGTCGCAGGGGAAAGCGGCGGTCTTTTTCTCGGCAACGCTTCTGCCGCTCCGGTATTACCGGATGCTTCTGTCGGATCAGGAGGAGGACTATACGGTCTATGTGCCGTCCCCGTTTCCGCAGGAGCGGCGTCTTCTGCTGGCGGCGACGGATGTGACGAGCCGGTATACGCGGCGCAATGAGACGGAATACCGGCGGGTGCTGCGGTACATCCAGACGATGGCAAGTGTGAAAAAGGGCAATTATATTGTGTTTTTTCCGTCGTATCAGTATATGAACCGGGTACGTGAGGTGTGTGAAGGGGAATATGCGTATCAGAATGTTAAATTGGATGATAATGAAAAAATGAAAAATCATTCCGGGAAAAACGGAAAAAGCATGGAAATCCTGGTCCAGGATTCTCACATGACCGAGGAGGAACGGGAAGCATTTTTACAGAAATTTTCTCCCGAACGAACAGCTGAACGTGATACCTCCCTGGTGGCGTTCTGCGTGATGGGCGGTCTGTTTTCGGAGGGAATCGATTTGACAGGCGATCGGCTGATCGGCGTGATCGTGGTCGGAACCGGGCTCCCGATGGTATGCACGGAGCAGAAAATTTTGCAGGGATATTTTGAAGAAGAGGGAAAAGATGGATTTGCATATGCCTACCAGTATCCGGGCATGAATAAGGTACTCCAGGCGGCAGGGCGGGTCATCCGGACCGCGTCCGATCAGGGCGTCATCCTTTTACTGGATGACCGGTTCTGGCGTCGGGAGTATCGGGAATTATTTCCAAGGGAATGGAGCGATGTCAAACGGGTCAGTCTTTCGTCTCTGGAGCAGGAGCTTCAGGCATTTTGGAGCCGTTTTCCAGAAGTTCAATAAATTCACGCGATGCCTGTGAGATCGGCATTGTCTCATTGTGGACGACGACGAGCTGGCGCGGCGGCAGGGCTTCAGTCAGGGTCAGGGCATAAAGTTCTTTTTCGCCAGCCGGGAGACAGAAATCCGGGACAAATGCGATGCCGAGACCGATGCGTGCCAGATCGATGAGCAGATCGTTGCTGCTTAATTCAATCTCCGGTACGAGGTCGAGCTGGTGCTTCTGGAACATGTTGTGCAGAAATTCGCTGGTGGTACTCTTGCGATCCAGCATGAGGATTGGGAGCGCCTGCAGCTCGTGCAGTGTAACCGGGTGGTCTTTCATCGGAAAATAGGTCTCATTGGCGACGAATATATCGTTGAATTCGCGCAGCACATGGATATTCTGCGTTCCACCGAGCCCGGAGTTTGGATAGTTCGTCAGAATAAAATCGACCTGACCGTTGTCCAGAAGCCGCGCACATTCGATGGAGGTACGGTTGGTAACCTTGATGTGGATATTCGGGTAGCGCTTGTGAAATTCGCTTAAAAATGGCACCAGATAATAGCGGCAGATCGTATCGCTTGCGCCAATGCGGAGCTGACCGCCGTTTAAGCTGTTAGAGTCGAGCAGCTGGTTTTCGCCCTGACGGATCAGGTTCATCGCCGGTTCCACGTGCTTGAGTAGGATCTCGCCTTCCGGGGTAAGCTGTACTTTTTTTGTGCTGCGGATGAAAAGAGTCTGGTTCAGTTTCTTCTCCAGTACCTTGATCGACTGGCTGACCGCCGACTGGGAGATGAAAAGCTGCTTAGATGCCTCGGAGAAACTTAACGTCGAGGCTACGTGGTAAAATACTTTATATAATTCATAGTTGATATCCATTTATTAGTCCTCCTTATAGAACTGTATTCAGTGTAACATGATTGGAGGGCGGAGTCAATAATGATTGTATCTGTGTCTTGTTTGTGATAAAATGACGGAATCATCTTAGAAGTATGTATTTTTTAGGAGGGAATACCACATGGAATCTAATACATTTTATGATATTTACTTAGAGGAACTGAAAAATCTCCCGCAGGGCACGCCGGAGGAGGAAACGGCGCTTCTGAAAAAACTGACGGAGGGGGACAAGACAGCGGTTTCCCGTCTGACGGAGTTAAAACTGACGAAGGCGGTTCAGATCGCGGAGGAGTATCACGATCGGGGACTTCCGGCGGGCGATCTGGTGCAGGAGGCAAATATGGCGCTGTTTCTGTTCGCAAGCGAGTACGAAAACGGTGATTTCGACGCGCAGATGGAGAAAAAGGTGCGCGCGGCGATCGAGGATGCGCTGCAGATTCAGAACCGCGAGACGAAGATTGAGGAGGAGATGGCGGCGCGCGTTAATGTCCTCAAGGATATTTCTGCGAGCATGGCGCGGGAGCTGGGACGCGAGGCGACCCTTGCGGAATTGGCAGAGCGCATGAAGATGAGCGAGGATGAGATCCGTGACATCATGAAGCTGACGATGGATGCGATGAAGGTCAGCGGTCAGGCGGCAGAGATGGCTCAGAAAGAGATAGATGAACAGGAGTAATAGAAAATGCTGTTTTATTTGGTGCGCCACGGTCAGACTGACTGGAACCGGGCGGGAAAGATACAGGGAACGACGGATATTCCGCTGAATGAGACAGGACGGCAGCAGGCGGAGCAGCTAGCCGCTGTTCTAAAAGAGAGGAGTGGCTATCCGGCGGGAACGCGGATCGATGCGGTTTATACCAGCCCGCTTGCGCGGGCATTCCAGACGGCGGAGATCCTGGCAAAGGAAGGAAAATTACCGCTCCGCCGCCTGACGGGGCTGCGGGAGCGCGATTTTGGATGCTGGGAAGGCAAAAGCTGGCAGCAGGTGGAAGCAGAGTACCCGGACGAATTTCATCTGTGGAGGGAACAGCCGATGGTCGGTATCCCGTCCGGCGGAGAATCAAGAAAATCCTGCGAGGCGCGGAGTGAACGGGCGATCCGACAGATTTTGGAGGAGACAGCCGGGGATGCGGTGATCGTGGCGCACGGTGGGATCCTCGTCTTTTTGATGAATTATCTGCTCCGTTTCCATCGGGAGCCGCAGGAGATCATTGTGGCGAATGCCAGTCTGTCGGTTGTTTCGTATGACCGTTCGACGGGGATGGGAAAGCTGCTTGCACTGAATGAGACAGGGACGTTGGAACAGCAACCAATAAGATGCGTTAATAAAAAATATTAAATATATTAATTTTACTAATCTATAAAAATTGTGTATGATAAAGGCAGATGCTAGAAGAAGGCATTTGCCTTTTATGCTAAAAAATGAATGTATTTTACAGAACATGAAACATTAAAATACGAAAAAACAGGAGGAAAACATGAGCGTAAGACGTATTTTCGTTGAGAAAAAACCGGAATTTGCCGTATTGGCTCACGATCTGAAAGAGGAGATCGCAAGCTATCTGGGGATCGACACGATCACCGATGTCCGCGTACTGATCCGCTATGATATTGAGGATGTATCGGAGGATGCATATCAGAAAGCGCTGATTACTATCTTCTCTGAGCCGCCGGTTGATTTTGTCTATGAGGAGGCATTCCCGTCCAAGGAAGGCGATACGATCTTTTCCGTTGAGTTCCTGCCGGGACAGTTCGATCAGAGAGCCGATTCCGCAGAACAGTGTGTGAAACTTCTGAATGAAGAGGAAAATCCGGTGATCCGTTCCGCGACAACTTATGTTATTTCCGGAACACTGACCGCGGAGCAGATCGAGGGCATCAAGTCCCTGTGCATTAACCCGGTGGATTCCCGTGAGAATAACAACGCAAAGCCGGAAACGCTGGTAACGGTATTTGAGCAGCCGGAGGATGTCAAGATTTTCGATGGTTTCTGCGGTTATGGCGAGGCAGAGTTAAAAGAACTCTACGATTCCCTGAACCTTGCGATGACGTTCAAGGATTTCGAGCATATCCACAACTACTTTAAGAACGAAGAGAAGAGAGATCCGTCTGTGACCGAGATCCGCGTGCTGGATACATATTGGTCCGATCACTGCCGTCATACGACCTTCCAGACTGAGTTAAAGGACGTTACCTTTACAAAGGGCGATTACAATGAGCCGATGGAAGCTTCCTACAAACAGTATCTGGCAGATCGCGAGGTTCTCTACAAAGATCGCGATGACAAGTTTGTCTGCCTGATGGATCTGGCTGTTCTCGCTATGAAGAAGCTTCGCCGTGAGGGCAAGCTGGAGGATCTGGAGGAGTCTGAGGAGATTAATGCGTGCAGTATCGTAGTTCCGGTTACCATCGACGGCAAGGAAGAAGAGTGGCTGGGAAACTTTAAGAATGAGACCCACAACCATCCGACCGAGATTGAGCCGTTTGGCGGCGCTGCCACCTGCTTAGGCGGTGCTATCCGTGACCCGCTTTCCGGACGTACCTATGTATATCAGGCTATGCGTGTGACCGGTGCGGCTGATCCGACCCGTCCGATGTCGGAGACACTGCACGGCAAACTTCCGCAGAAGCGCATCGTAAAGGATGCAGCACATGGCTACAGCTCCTACGGTAACCAGATCGGTCTTGCTACCGGCTATGTAAAAGAGATTTATCATCCAAATTATGTGGCAAAACGTATGGAGATCGGTGCTGTTATGGCAGCAGCTCCGCGCAAAAATGTCATCCGTGAGACTTCCGATCCGGGCGATGTAATCATCCTGATGGGTGGACGTACCGGCCGTGATGGTATCGGCGGCGCAACCGGTTCTTCCAAGGTACATACCGAGGAGTCCATCGAGGTCTGCGGCGCAGAGGTTCAGAAGGGCAATGCACCGACCGAGCGTAAATTACAGAGACTGTTCCGCCGCCCAGAGGTCAGCCGTCTGATCAAGAAGTGTAACGACTTTGGCGCCGGCGGCGTGTCGGTAGCGATCGGTGAGTTAGCTGACGGACTTCAGATTGACCTTGACAAGGTTCCGAAGAAATATGCAGGTCTGGACGGAACGGAGATTGCGATTTCCGAGTCACAGGAGCGTATGGCTCTGGTGGTAGACCCGAAAGATGTTGATAAGATGCTTGCTTATGCAGCAGAAGAGAACCTGGAGGCAGTTCCGGTTGCCGTTGTTACTGAGTCCCCGCGCCTGGTTCTGAACTGGAGAGGCAAGACGATCGTAGATTTAAGCCGTGCATTCCTGGATACCAACGGTGCTCATCAGGAGACAACCGTTACCGTTGAGGTTCCGACCAGGGAAGGCAATGTATTTGATAAACAGGAAGTAAAGGATGTCAAAGAAAAATGGCTGTCCATGCTTTCTTCCTTAAATGTATGCTCCCAGAAGGGTCTGGTTGAGATGTTCGACAGCACCGTGGGCGCAAGCAGTGTATTCCTGCCATACGGCGGTGTCCACCAGATGACCGAGACACAGGCGATGGTGGCAAAACTGCCGATGAGCAAGGGCAAATGCGATACCGTTACCATGATGAGCTACGGCTATGATCCGTACCTGTCCAGCTGGAGCCCGTACCACGGCGCTACTTACGCAGTGCTGGATTCTGTTGCTAAGATCGTGGCAAACGGCGGTGATTTCCACAAGATCCGCTTTACCTTCCAGGAGTACTTCAAACGTATGACGGAAGATCCGAAGAGATGGGGCACACCGTTCTCCGCTCTGCTCGGTGCTTACAGTGCGCAGCTCGGATTTGGACTTCCGTCCATCGGCGGCAAGGACAGTATGTCCGGCAGCTTCTATGATGAAGAGCACGGCGAAATCGACGTACCGCCGACACTGGTTTCCTTTGCAGTTGATATTTCCGATACCAAACACGTGGTATCTCCGGAATTTAAGAAAGCGGGCAGCAAGATTGTTCTCTTTACCATCGAGAAAGATGCACATGACCTGCCGGTTTACAGCCAGATCATGGATGGTTACGAGAAAATCTACCGCGATATGGAGTCTGGAAAGATTATTTCCGCATATGCGGTTGAGGGTGCTGGTGTAGCAGAGGCTGTCAGCAAGATGGCATTTGGTAACCGCCTGGGCGTAAAGATTGAGCACAATGTAGATCCGAGAGACTTCTTCGCCGCTGGCTGGGGCAATATTGTCTGCGAGGTTCCGGACGGCAAGGTAGGCGAGCTGTCCATTCCGTACACCGTGATCGGTGAGGTAACCGACAAGGGAACCTTCGAGTATGGCAGTACCGTGATCTCCATGGAAGAGGCTCTGAAAGCATGGACCAAAACCCTGGAGAAGGTATTCCCGACTGCTTCCGGCGCGCCGATGAAGGCAGCAGAAGAAACACTTTACAATACCGATAAGGTATATGTATGCAAACATAAGGTGGCAAAGCCAACCGTATTTATTCCGGCAATGCCGGGTACCAACTGCGAGTTAGACAGTGCGAAAGCCTTTGAGGCAGCCGGAGCGGAGACGATTGTGCGTGTATTCCGCAACCAGAATGCATCCGATATCCGTTCTTCCATCGAGCAGTACAAAGAGGATATCAAGAAATCCCAGATCATCATGTTCCCGGGTGGATTCTCCGCAGGTGATGAGCCGGATGGTTCGGCTAAATTCTTCGCTACGGTATTCCGCAACGAGGCGATGATGGAGGAGATCGACAAACTGCTTCATGACCGGGATGGCCTGGTACTGGGTATCTGCAATGGCTTCCAGACATTAATCAAACTGGGACTTTTAACCGGAGGCAAGATTGAGCCTCAGAAAGCAGATTCCCCGACTCTGACAACCAACAACATTGGACGCCACATTTCCCGCATGGCATACTTAAAGGTTGTATCTAACCTGTCCCCGTGGCTCAGAAAAGCAGAGCTGGGAGGCGTATACTGCAACCCGATGTCCCATGGTGAAGGACGTTTCGTAGCCAACGAGGAGTGGCTTGCAAAACTTCGCGCAAATGGTCAGATCGCGATCCAGTACAGCGATCCGAACGGAAACTTATCCGTCAGCGAGGAGTGGAACCCGAACGGTTCCTACCAGTGCATCGAGGGTATCACAAGCCCGGATGGACGTATTCTTGGTAAGATGGGTCACAACGAGCGCTGCTGGAGCGATACAGGCATGAATATCTATGGAAATCAGGATATGCAGCTGTTTGCTTCAGGTGTGGAGTATTTCAAATAAAATGAACACCTGCTTTTAAGTAAGGTAGAAATAGACCGGACCGCAGAAATCTGCCCCGGTCTATTTTTTGTGTGATAGAAAATTCCTTGGAATTCCCCATCACACAAAAAGGTACATTCTTTTTTATGTCACAGGAAATATCAATTATGATATAAATTCTACCATTGACGAAAATGTCAGAAAACCTTAAACAAAAAGTTATTCTCAGGTAATAAAAGTGTGCTATCCTGTCAATAACAGAAAGCAGACATCTACTTCAAAAAAACAAGGGGAAAATTTTGAAAATACCGACAGTTTATTTTGACGCAGGCAGATATGTTTGTTATAATGAAAACAAGATTTTGTACGCGAGAGTACATTAAAAAAGGAGGATGGGATATGAGACATAATCTGAAGGCAGCGGCGGTTTCCGCTCTTGCTATCATGGCGGCACTGGCTATGAGTATTCCGGCATACGCGGCTGACAAAAAGATCTCGGAAGTTAAGTTCCGTGTCAATGCGAAACCGGAAGCGGGCGACAGCATCGGGGATCCGGATGTACAAGTTACGAAGGGTAATGTTGAGATTACCGAGCAGGAGTTTGACAATGACGACAGCGAGTGGGAGAGAGGTGATAAGCCGGTCATCTACCTGACGATCGAGGCAAAGGACGGTTATCAGTTATCCGGCACAAAGCTTTCTGCAACCAAGTCGGCTTACAAAGTTACGAAGCGATCTGGCGATAAGAGCGAGTGGAAAGTTAAGATTACGATGTCAGCTGTTGACGGCGATTTGGATACGGTCGAGGATCTTAGCTGGAGCAATCGTACCGCAACCTGGGACAGTGTATCGGATGCAGGCAAGTATGAAGTTAAGCTGTACCGCAACAGCTCTACCGTAACGACTGTTACAACTACAGGCACAAGCTACAATTTCTACCCATACATGACGAAATCCGGCGATTATACCTTTAAGGTGCGCGCGGTTGACGGAAGCGATAAGGGTGAGTGGAGTGACGAGTCCGATGAATATTATATGAATTCTTCAGATGTGTATACAGGTACACCTCCGACCGATAATTCTTCTGGTGGTTCCACTCCGGCAAATGCGAATGGTCAGTGGGTAAACAGCATTTACGGCTGGTCTTACTACATCAATGGTGTACCGGTTAAGAATAACTGGGTATATGTTGATAATGAGTGGTATCATCTGAATGCAAACGGCTTCATGGATACAGACTGGATCTATACTGATAATAACTGGTTCTATTTAAACCCGGTATCCGATGGTACGAGAGGCAAGATGCTGACCGGTTGGCAGCAGATAGGGCCGTACAAGTATTATCTGAATCCGGTATCCGACGGTACCCGTGGTGCAAGAAAGACAGGCTATCAGTTCATCGATGGCGCATGGTATCTGTTTGACCTGAATAGCGGAGCACTCTGGACGAACATGGTAACTCCGAACGGTATGGTAGCGGATGCAAATGGTGTTCTTCACTAAGGAGCTATCTGGCAGCAGACCGGAAGAGGATCTGAAATGCGGAAACATACATAAATGAAACAAAAATCAGACAGCGGCAGACAGCGGACGAGCGAAAGCAAGTGGCTGATGCCGCTGTTTTTTTGTTTTTCTTGCACAGAAGGGGAGAAAAAGGATATAATAGAGAATCATATTGAGAAGCCGGAGAATTGATGAGGCGGGAATAAGAAACAGAGAGGAGAATCGATAAATTACGATGAAACCAACTGTATTATTGTATAATTTTACTGATTCCAAAAGAAAAATGAAGGTGCAGCAGGCGCTTATGCCGCTGGGATTTCGCTTAAGGGCAGTGACAAAGGAGGAGTACGGGCTGCCGGTGGGCGTGCTGGCTGGTGTGAAAGGACTGAATGAGGATGTCCTCAAGGAAGCCAGACAAGCAATAGAGGCTGGGGAGGAAACGCAAAAAGAAGAGTCCGCTCAGAAACAGGCAGGCGGGAGGCTGCAGCGAGAAGTGCCGGAGAACGATTCTTCCAGGGAAATGGATTTCTCAGATGAGATGGCGATCATGGCAGGCTTTTCTTCCGCCCAGATCGATGCATTTATCCATGCACTCCGAAAAAAGGGAGTCGGACGGATTGATTATAAAGCAGTCCTGACACCGTATAATATGAAGTGGGATTCGGTACAATTATATGAAGAGATCAAAAAAGAGCATGAGATGATGACGGGGAAAGGTAAAGACGAAGCATTGTGATGCCATGGGATTGGTGAAAGGTCATTTTACTGCTTGATGTGGAGGTGGAAAGATGCTGGAAAAAGTAGATTTGAATAAATCAGTGGATAAGGAAAACTACAAGAAGCTTCGGGAAGAGATGGATGTGAAGCTGGGAGAATTGCAGCGCGCCTGTAAGGCGGAAAAGATCCCGGTTGTCATCGTATTTGACGGCTTCGGGGCAGGCGGTAAGGGAACGCAGATCAACCGCCTGATCCAGCCGCTGGATCCGCGCGGCTTTGATGTTTATGCGAGCCGGGAGACGGGGGAAGAGGAACGGATGCGTCCATTTCTATGGCGGTATTGGACGAAGACACCGGAAGATGGACGAATGATGATCTTTGACAAGAGTTGGTACGATAAGGTTACCGTTGACCGGTTTGACAAAGAGACGAAGCGGCAGGAGCTAAACGGGGCGTTCCGGGATATCCTTTCATTTGAAAAGCAGCTGGCAGATTCCGGCATGATTCTGATCAAATTGTTTCTGTATATTTCCAGGGACGAGCAGAAAAAGCGCTTTAAACGGCTGGAAGAAAGCAAAGAGACTGCGTGGCGTGTGACGGAGGCGGACTGGAAGCGCAACAAGGATTACGATACATTTCTGGAGATGAATGAGGAAATGCTGCAGCGGACGGATACCGGGTACGCGCCGTGGACGATTGTGGAAGCGACTGATAAAAATTATGCGGCAGTCAAGATTTTATCCACCGTCACAGACCGGCTGGAGTATGAGCTGAACCGTCGCCGAATGGAACGCGAGGAAGGGGCGGTGCATCCGCCGGTCAAACTTCCAGATGAGCGGTTTAAAAATGGCGTGCTTTCCGGCGTGGATCTGACGAAAACGCTGACACGCGAGGAATATAAGGAACGTCTGGATAAGCTGCAGAAAAAGCTGGAGGTGCTGCACGGCGAGCTGTACCGGATGCGGATTCCGGTGGTGATCGGCTTTGAAGGCTGGGATGCGGCGGGAAAAGGCGGTGCGATCCGGCGCCTGACAAGCCACCTGGATCCACGCGGCTACAAGGTCAATCCGACGGCGGCACCGAATGATGTGGAGAAGGTACACCATTATCTGTGGCGTTTCTGGCGGGAGATGCCGAAAGCGGGGCATATTGCGATCTTCGACCGCACCTGGTACGGGCGCGTGATGGTGGAGCGGATCGAGGGCTTCTGCAGTGAGGCGGACTGGAAACGGGCATATCAGGAAATCAACGAGATGGAAGAGCACATGGCGAATTTTGGCGCGGTGATCGTGAAATTCTGGATTCATATTGATAAAGATGAGCAGGAACGCCGCTTTAAGGAGCGCATGGAGGATCCGGCAAAACAGTGGAAAATCACGGACGAAGACTGGCGCAACCGTGAAAAATGGGACGCATACGAGCAGGCAGTCAATGAGATGCTGGTGCGGACCTCTACCACCTATGCCCCGTGGACGATCGTAGAAGGAAATTCCAAATATTACGCGCGCGTCAAGGTGCTGGAAACGGTTGTGGAGGCGATGGAGGAGAAGATCCGTGAGGTAAAAAAGCTGCGTAAGTGATAGAAAGAAGCGGACGGCCGATTTGGTAATCATGTGTGGAAATATGAAGAAGCGCGGTTGCAATTCTTCGTAAGATACAGTAAAATCAATATTTAAAGAAAAAGACGGCAATTTTGAAAAACACAAACATTTGTGTAACTTTGTGTTAAGTGTAGCGATAGAAAGGAAGCGGACAAAATGGAGCAGACAGCAAAAGAGCGCACACTAGCATTTATGGCAGAGCATGCGGGGGATCCAACCCCGATGGAATTATTTCATATGCACGTAAAACACGTGGGAATCAATACAAAATCGGAAGACGAGGCCTGGGAGGTTGCTGAGACACTGGCGCGCCTGATGGGGCTGATGCCGCGCGAGACGGAGAAAGCTGTGTTCAGCGGTGACCTGACGGAAAATATGAAGGTGGAGAGCCACGGAACCTACGGCCATATTGGCTTTGGCGTAAATGATTGCGAGGCGGCGATCCGATACTTTGTGAACCGCGGTATGACGCTTCGGGAAGAGACGAAGCGCTTTGATGAGCAGGGGCGCTGTATTTTCGCCTATTTTAAAGAAGAAGTCGGCGGATTTGCGATCCACCTGGTACAGGATTGATAGCATCAGGCGATATAAAAACGAAAAGGATAGCAATATGAAAAAAATAATCGTGATCGGCGGCGGGGCAGCCGGCATGGCGGCTGCGATTGCGGCGGCGGAAAATGGCTGCGCGGCAACGATCTATGAAAAGAATGAGAAACTGGGAAAAAAGATCTATATCACGGGAAAAGGGCGCTGCAATGTGACGAATGACTGTGATATGGAAGGCCTGTTTGACAGTGTTGTGACAAACAGCCGCTTTTTATACAGTGCATTTTACGGTTTTAGTAACCAGGATATGAAGAATTTTCTGGAGGCGAACGGCTGTCATGTTAAGGTGGAGCGCGGCAACCGTGTCTTTCCGGTGTCTGACCGGGCATCGGATGTGACATCGGCGTTTGCAAGACGGCTGCGGGAACTGCGCGTGAAAGTAGAATTGAATCAGGGAGTCCGGGAACTGTGGCTGGAGGATGGTGTATTAAAAGGTGTGATTCTGGCGCAGGGCGGTAATGAGCGTGGGAAAAAGGGCTCCTACATAGCTGCGGATGCAGTGATCGTGGCGACGGGCGGTTTGTCCTACCCGACGACCGGCTCAACCGGCGATGGTTACCGGTTTGCGGAGGCTGCAGGGCACAAGGTGACGGAACTTTCGCCGGCGCTTGTTCCGTTTGAGACGAAGGAAGATGTGAAGGAGCTGCAGGGACTCTCCCTGCGGAACGTGGAAGCTGCTATTTTAAATGGAAAGAAAGAGGTTTACCGTGAATTTGGTGAGATGCTGTTTACCCATTACGGCGTTTCGGGTCCGGTACTCTTGAGTGCCAGCAGTTATGCAGCGAAAAAACTGAAAAAGGGTCCGCTGACTCTGATGCTCGATCTGAAACCGGCGCTTTCCATGGAACAGCTCGATGCGCGGATTCTGCGCGATTTTGAGGTGGAGAAGAATAAACAGTTTAAAAATGCGCTGAACCATCTGTACCCATCAAAACTGATACCGGTCATAATTCGCCGCAGCGGCATTGAGCCGGACAAGCAGGTCAACGCCGTGACGAAGGAAGAGCGGAGACGGCTGGCGGAGGTGACAAAGCATTTTACACTGACGCTGACAGGGCTGCGAGGCTTCAATGAGGCGATCATTACCCAGGGCGGTGTGACGGTAAAAGAAGTTAATCCATCCACGATGGAGTCGAAGAAGCTTCCAGGGCTTTATTTTGCCGGGGAAGTGCTGGATCTCGATGCAGTCACGGGCGGCTACAACTTACAAATTGCGTGGTCGACCGGTGTGCTGGCAGGACGGAGCGCAGCGGAAAATCATGAATTATAACGATATGAAAAAGGGGAAACGAAATGCCGATTAATATAGCGATTGATGGACCAGCCGGGGCTGGGAAGAGCACAGTGGCAAAGAAGCTGGCGGAAGATTATGGATATATTTATGTAGATACGGGGGCGATGTACCGGGCGATGGCATTGTATTTTCTGCGCCAGGGCATCGACAGCCATGATGAGGCGGCGATCGGACGCGCCTGTGAGACGGTTTCCATTTCACTGGAATATGAAAATGGGATCCAGCAGGTTTATTTAAATGGGGAGAATGTCAGCAGCGAGCTTCGGACGGAGGCGGTTGGAAATATGGCTTCGAATACCTCTGTCTATGCGCCGGTTCGCAAAAAACTGGTGGAGCTGCAGCGTGAATTAGCCGGACGCCGGGATGTCGTGATGGATGGCCGGGATATCGGAACGGCGGTTCTGCCGGATGCGACCCTGAAAGTATATCTGACCGCGAGCAGTCATGTGAGAGCTGAACGCCGTTATAAAGAGCTGACCGAACGCGGGGAAAGCTGTTCCCTGGAGGCGATCGAGCAGGATATCATCGAGCGCGATTACCGCGATATGCACCGGGAATTGTCGCCTCTCAAGCAGGCTGAGGACGCCATTTTACTGGATACTTCTGCGTTGAATTTTGAAGAGGTAATGCGGGAGATGGAGAAGCTGGTTGAGGCGGCAAAGAAAAAGCAGGCGTAAGACTTTAATTTAGAAAATGTGTAACAGTTCAGTAGGTCTGCGCATTTACTGCGCTGACCGTACGAAAACATGGGCCAGCAGGCAAAAATCCCATTGCCGTAGGCAATTTTTGAGGGATTTTTGCGCGTGACTGTGAAGGTACTGAACAGTTACGAAAATGTGTAACAGTTCAGTAGGTC
>NZ_QUEG01000005.1:0-136236 GCF_003477925.1 Clostridium sp. AF32-7AC | reverse complement strand
GAAAATGTGTAACAGTTCAGTAGGTCTGCGCATTTACTGCGCTGACCGTACGAAAACATGGGCCAGCAGGCAAAAATCCCATTGCCGTAGGCAATTTTTGGTGGATTTTTGCGCGTGACTGTGAAGGTACTGAACAGTTACGAAAATGCCAGAAAAAAGGAGAAGCCGAAAAGGGGCGGCAGCAAACATGAGACGATTGAAACAAACATGGATCGCCGCAGCACTTGGGATGAGTGTATGGATGACCGCCTGTGCGGGCGTGGCATCGGAGACAGCCACACAGGAAGGGGCTGTCGATGAGGAGAGCCAGGGGGCGATCCGTGAGGCTGTGGCTGAAAATGATCAGGCGCAGGAGCAGCCCAAACGGGATAAAACGCAGGAAACTGAGCGGACGGAACCGCTCACGGTTGAACCAGTCCGGGAAACCCTCAATATGACGCATTTTGACAACTGTACCTTTGCAGCTGGGTTCAAACCGCAGCAGATCCATCAGGATGAAAGCAATGTTATCATCACATTGACGGTCTATGACTATGAGCATTTTCATAAGGCAGATATCGATGAACTGCAGGCGGGAGATACGCTGCTTATCGATGGGAAAGAATGTCTCATTACTTCGATTGACCGACAGGAGTCTGGGCGGATCGAGATCAATGGCGGTCCGGCACAGGGGGGAGAAGAGCTGAGAATGGTAGAGGAGGATTCCTTTTATGGCTCGGAGATGGCAGTCGGGAGAAGTTACCATAAGCTGGGAGAGGTTACGCTGCAGATGGATGAGAACTTTGTCCTGACAGATGATTCTGACCCGGATACACCGCCGCAGGTGTATACCGCGGAAGAATTATTCGCGATCCGTGATCGGCTGATCGGGGAGTTTAAGCCATACAACACGGCTGTGACGGTGAAGAATGAGAAAATTATTTCGATTTACCGGAAATTTATGCCATAAAAAATATAAAATCATTAAGAGGAGGAGAGCACCTTTTATCCGGATGAGAGGTGCTTTTTTGTGTAACAGGAAATTCCTTGGAACTCCCTGTTACACAAAAAGGCACTAACGTGCCAATGATGCGCACTCGCGCGAAGCAGAAACATGTCGCAAGCGACCGCGCTCGGCGCGAGAATGTGCCAAGGCACATTCTTTTTCAATATAATTTCCGGGATAAATTGACTTTTAAACATACCCCATCTATAATGAAACAAGCTGATATGGGCAGTGGGTGCCGCTGTTTGTGCCAGATCAGTCAGATTGCTCGGATTGGCAGGCGTGGACAGGGGGTAAAAGGGAAACAGGTGCAAAACCTGTGCGATCTCGTCACTGTGAACCGGAGAGTGGCGCCGCAGATGCCATTGCGAAAGTGAGAAGGCGCGGCGTGCATGATGACCCGAAAGCCAGGAAACCTGCCGGCTGTCGTGAACATATCGGTTAAAACTATTTTTGTGCGAGTCACACAAGGAGGAAAACATGAGAAAAAACAAAAAAGTAGTTGTAAGTGCAGCGGCAGTTACGATGTCCGTATTGCTTGGAGCCTGCGGCGGCAGTACATCCAGCCAGGCAACCTCGACGGAGGCGGCTTCTGAGGCAGAGACCGAGGCAGCTGAGAGTGCCGATTCCGATCAGGAAGCAGCAGATAAGGTGGCAAAGCTGATCGATGACATCTATGTACAGGAGCGCACCGATGACACGGATGAGCAGTGCAAGGCAGCCAAAGAGGCATGGGATGCCCTGACTGACGAGCAGAAGGAGCTGGTAGAAGGCGAGAACGCAGATCCAGATTATTTTGGTCGTGATACCGGCGACGCGAGCCTGGACGATCCGCGCAATCAGGATGAGATTGGCGACAAGGAGATCCTGGTAGTCAGCTTTGGTACTTCCTTCAACGACAGCCGTGTGAAAGATATCAAGAGTATCGAGGATTCCATCCAGGATGCATTCCCGGATTGGGCAGTCCGCCGTGCATTTACCGCACAGATCATTATCAACCACGTTGAGGCTCGTGACGGCGAGTGCATCGACAATATGGATCAGGCACTGGAGCGCGCCGTGGAGAACGGAGTTAAAGAGCTGGTTGTCCAGCCGACCCACCTCATGCACGGTGCTGAGTATGACGAGATGGTTGAGGCGCTCGAGAAGTATCAGGATAAATTCGAGCAGATAGCTGTCGCAGAGCCGCTGTTGGGTGAGGTTGGCGACGATGCAACCGTTATCAATGCAGATAAAGAGGCAGTTGCAAAAGCAGTTGTAGCAGAAGAAGCTTCGGAAGCTGGTTTTAAAGATGCAGCTGACGCAGCCGATCAGGGAACTGCATTCGTTCTGATGGGGCATGGTACCGCACACGTTGCAAAGGTAACCTACAGCCAGATGCAGACCCAGATGCAGAATCTTGGATATAGCAATGTATTTATCGGTACCGTAGAGGGCGAGCCGGAAGAGACCTCCTGTGAGTCTGTTATCGGGGCAGTGAAGGCAGCAGGTTATAAGAATGTCGTTCTTCGTCCGCTGATGGTAGTTGCAGGTGATCACGCAAACAACGACATGGCAGGCGATGACGAGGATTCCTGGAAGAGCCAGTTTGAGGCATCAGGTGCATTTGACAAGGTAGATACTCAGATTTCCGGTCTGGGCAGAATTAAAGCAGTAGAATCCTTCTATGTTGCTCATACACGGACAGCCATTGATTCTATTGTGAAATAATGTATATGAAAAAGAAATTAAATTTAGCGGCGCTTCTGCTTGCTGCCGCTTTTCTCGGAGCGTGCGGAGGACAGAAACAGGACGCAGCTGACACCGTGGCGCAGACAGAGAGCGCAGAAACCGAGAATGCCGATCAAAAGAGCAGCATTGACCTTGCAGACGGCGTCTACACCGTCGATTTTAAGACGGACAGCAGTATGTTCAAGGTCAATGAATCGAAAAATGGAAAAGGTGTCCTGACGGTCAAGGATGGCGAGGCGACACTTCATATCAGCCTGACCTCGAAAAATATCGTGAACCTGTATCTGGGTACTGCGGACGAGGCAAAGGAAGATGAAGCCGGTTGGCTGCAGCCAACCGTAGACACGGTTACTTACAGCGACGGTCTGAGCGAGGAGGTCAACGGCTTCGATGTGCCGGTTCCGGCGCTCGGAGAAGAATTTGACCTGGCTCTGATTGGTAAGAAGGGCACCTGGTACGACCACAAAGTAAGGGTAGAAAATCCGGTTTCCGGAGAGGCAGAGGACGCGGAAGCGGCATCATCCGAGACGGAGAATAGCGATGATGCGGCAGATGCCCAGAAACCGACAGGGCAGACTGCAGATGTGGCAGACGGCACTTATACCTGTGAGGTAACCCTGCAGGGAGGTTCCGGCAGAGCATCGGTGGACAGCCCGGCGACCATTATCGTCAAGGATGGAAAGGTGATTGCCGATATTGTCTGGAGCAGCCCGAACTATGAGTATATGCTGGTGGATGACGTGCAGTATGATCCGATCCAGACCGAGGGCAATTCCGAGTTCCAGATTCCGGTAACGCTGGATGAGGATGTAGCGGTCAGTGCCTTGACGGTGGCGATGAGCCAGCCGCATCTGATTGATTATACGTTGCATTTTGACAGCGTGACGTTATCAGAAGTTACGAAATAAAAGTAGATAAAAATACCTGTCCAGGAAGAACCTCCCGGTCCTTTTGTACATATTTTGATTACAGAAGGATCCGGGAGGTTTATGTCTATGCGTATCTGTGAACTCAAACAGCGGGAAGTGATAAATGTAAAAGATTGCAAGCGCCTTGGTTTTGTGGGCGACGTCGATTTTGACATCAGCACGGGAAAAATGCTTGCGATCATCGTGCCGGGACCGGGCTGTGTCTGGGGCTTTCTGGGGCGGGAAAAAGAGTACATAATTCCATTCTGCGACATCTGCCAGATAGGGGATGACATTATTCTGGTGAGGCTGAAAGAAGAGAGAGAAAAGAAAGAATAAAGAAGGAGTAGCGGAAAACTTCTGCTTGCAGAAGCGCACTTCCTGCGATATTATAATAAGTATGATATGTTATGAAAACCTGGCGGGGGCATATCAATAAAACCAGAAAAGGGGAAGAGCGATTGAAGTGTCCATTTTGCAACGCGGCTGACACGAAAGTAATCGATTCACGGCCTGCGGATGACAACAGTTCTATCAGACGCCGGAGACAGTGCGAGACTTGTGGAAAGCGTTTTACCACATATGAAAAACTTGAGACAATCCCTCTGATGGTTGTCAAAAAGGATAATACCCGGGAGATGTACGACCGGGCGAAGATAGAGGCAGGAATCCTGCATTCCTGCCACAAGCGCCCAGTCTCTCCGGGACAGATTTCGGCGTTGATCGACGATGTGGAAAACAATTTATTTAACCGGGAAGAACGGGAGATCTCGACCGCGGTGATCGGGGAACTTGTGATGGAGCGGTTAAAGGATCTGGATGTGGTTACCTATGTGCGGTTTGCATCGGTATACCGGGAGTTTAAAGACGTCGATACATTTATGGAGGAACTGCAGAAGATACAGCAGCGGAAAGTGCCGTCGTATGAGTCTGGAAAGAACGGGGAAGAGACCAGATGATGGGAAATGCGTTTTATCCGGATGAATGGCTGGATTCTGCGTATGATATCCCGTATGAGCAGTTTTACCAGAAGGGAATGCGGGGTATCATATTTGATATTGACAATACGCTGGTGCCGCACGGTGCCCCGGCGGACGAGCGGGCAGTACAGCTGTTTGAACGTTTGCGGGCGATCGGGTTCCACACCTGTCTGCTCTCGAATAATAAGGAGGCGCGGGTCGCCCCGTTTGCCGGACAGGTAGGTTCGGATTATATTTACAAGGGCAGAAAACCGAAGCGCAGCGGATACAGGCAGGCGATGCGCCGGATGGGAACGGGCGAGCGCTCGACGATGTTTGTCGGGGATCAGCTCTTTACGGATGTGTACGGGGCGAGGCGGACAGGCATCTATTCGATTCTTGTAAAGCCGATCAATCCGAAGGAAGAGATCCAGATCGTGTTAAAGCGGTATCTGGAGAAAATTGTCCTGTGGTTCTATGTGAGAAGACAGGAAAAAAATATCGGAAGTTTGTAGCTGGGTGTTTTTGAACGGTTTGAAAGAGCTTGCCAAGTGGCAGAACTGGATGCTGACAGGAGTGCCGGAAACGGTGGAAAATCAGTTGTTTTCAGAAAAAATATCGGCAATTTTAGAAAAATAAGGGGCGGAATTGACATGATGTGCCCTGTGTTTTCAAAAAAGTAGTTGAAAAAGAGGATTTTATAGTATAAAATAAAAAAGATAAAGCGAGTATTTTCAAGGAGGAGCATCATTTATGATATCAGCGGGCGATTTTAGAAACGGCATCACACTGGAGATTGATGGCAACGTATACCAGATCATGGAATTTCAGCACGTAAAACCGGGAAAGGGAGCTGCGTTCGTTCGTACTAAAATTAAGAACGTAATGAATGGCGGCGTTGTAGAGAAAACCTTCCGTCCGACCGAGAAGTTCCCGTCTGCCAGAATCGACAGAGTTGATATGCAGTATCTGTATTCCGATGGCGACTTATACAACTTCATGGATGTAAACACATATGAGCAGGTAGCTTTAAACCAGGAGACAATCGGCGACGCACTCAAGTTCGTAAAAGAGAACGAGATGTGCAAGATCTGTTCTTACAACGGCAAGGTATTCTCCGTAGAACCGCCGCTGTTCGTAGAGCTTGAGATCACAGATACAGAGCCGGGCTTCAAGGGCGATACCGCTACAGGCGCTACCAAACCGGCAGTTGTAGAGACTGGCGCTACTGTATATGTACCGTTATTCGTAAACCAGGGCGATAAGATCAAGATCGATACACGTACTGGTGAATATCTGTCCAGAGTCTAAGTTATAACATATACGTCAGAAAGGTCTTCACGATACCGTTTGTACCCTTGTGGGGAGGCAGTCGTGTCACTGACAGGTTTCTGACTGGAAACAGAGATTACTGTTTGTGGCAGGCATTTTCCTTTGCTGGTTATGTAGCGCATGAACAGTAGCAAGCAGAGAAACTGTTGTAAGATCCGGAGGAAACGTCGAGATTTTACAACAGTTTTTTTGCTTAACATATTGGGGAGGCGTCTATGACGCGTCCGTTGGTTCATCTCAGAGAGCGGGTTCGGAGTGAGCGGTGCTCATGGGGAGTGATAAATATGGAGAACGGAAGAGAAGACCGTCTGCGTCTGGGGGAAGAGGATGAGCCGGCGCGCAGATCTGGTGGCAGGAAGAGGCGTACATCCGGCAGGCAGACGGCAATCCGCCGGGAGCGGACGAGGCAGCAGAAGAAGCGCCGTGTGATGATGCAGCTGTTTTTGTGTCTGCTTATTTTCCTCCTGGGTGCGGGAACAGGCTGGACGCTGCGCGGGAAAATGATCCGCAAGCTGATCGATCCGTCCACGATCGAGATGCCAAACTGGATTGATGAGCAGCTTCTCACGGTCAACCGATATTCCAGACCGGGGACGAATATCCCGGTCATCAACGGGATCGTGATTCACTATGTGGCAAATCCTGGGACGACGGCACAGCAGAACCATGATTATTTTGAGGGGTTGAAAGATCAGAGCGGCAGTAACACTGTTTCCGTCAGCAGCAATTTCGTGATCGGTCTGGACGGCGAGATCATTGAGTGCGTTCCGGTCGGGGAGAAGGCATATGCCTCCAATGAGAGGAATGCGGACACCGTTTCGATTGAGTGCTGCCATCCGGCGGCAGACGGAAAGTTCACAGACGAGACGTATGACTCGCTGGTAAAACTGACTGCATGGCTGTGCAAGCAGCTCGATTTAAGTCCGAAAGACGTGATCCGTCATTATGATGTGACTGGAAAGGCGTGCCCGAAGTATTTCGTGGATCATGAGGATGCCTGGAAGCAGTTCCGCAAGGATGTGAAAAAGGCAATGCGGAAGGATATATCAGATGAGAGATGACTCCCACCTCTTCAGGTGGCGAGGAGCAAATTAGTATCAGTGGTGGGAGTGGGGCTCCCATCTGATATAGCCTCCGGCAGGATTGCTTAAGATGCGCAAAAGAAATATGTCATGCTTTGCATGACGCGCATCTCGCAGCAAGAATGCAGAGGCATTCTTGAAAATATGCGATATAAATTATGAAAGGGAATCTAGTATGAAAACGATTTTAGATTTGATCGTGGAAGAACTGAAACCGGCGTTTACCGGCTGCGGGTACGATGAGAAGTACATCCGCGTAACGGTATCAAACCGCCCGGATCTCTGCGAGTATCAGTGTAACGGCGCGATGGCAGCTGCCAAAGCGTATAAAAAGAAACCGATCGATATTGCCAATGAGGTGGTGGAAAAGACAGCCGGAAGCAAGATGTTTTCTGAGATCAACGCCGTGATGCCTGGATTTATCAATATCCGCCTGAATCCGTGCTACCTGGCATCCTATGTACAGCAGGTGGCAGAGGATGAAAAGCTGGGACTCAACGCAGTTAAGAAGCCGGAGACGATCATCATCGATTACGGCGGAGCCAATGTAGCAAAACCGCTGCATGTCGGACACTTACGTTCCGCGGTCATCGGAGAGAGCATCAAGCGCATCAGCCGCTATATGGGACACCATGTCATCAGCGATGTGCATCTGGGTGACTGGGGATTGCAGATGGGACTGATCATCGAGGAGCTGCATGACCGTCAGCCGGATCTGGTATATTTTGACCCGGATTATACCGGCGAGTATCCGTCGGAGCCGCCGTTTACGATCTCCGAGCTGGAGGATATCTATCCGGCAGCGAGCGCGAAATCCAAGGTAGATGCGGCATTCCGTGAGCGGGCACAGCAGGCAACCTTCAAACTGCAGAGTGGCTATGCACCGTTCCATGCGATCTGGAAGCACATCATGAACGTGTCCTTGAAGGATCTGAAAAAGAACTATGGCAATTTAAATGTATCGTTCGACCTCTGGAAGGGCGAGAGCGATGCGCAGCCATATATTCCGGGACTGATCGAGGATTTACAGAAAAAAGGTCTCGCCTATGAGAGCGATGGCGCGCTGGTTGTCGATATCGCACAGGAAGGGGATGCGAAGGAATATCCGCCTTGTATCGTCCGCAAATCCGACGGTGCGGCGCTGTATGCGACTTCCGATCTGGCGACGATCATCGAACGTGAGCAGGATTTCCATCCGGACCGCTACATTTACGTCGTAGACAAGCGCCAGGAGCTTCATTTTATCCAGGTATTCCGTGTGGCGAAGAAGGCGGGCATCGTCAAAGAAGATACGCCGATGATCTTCTTGGGCTTCGGTACGATGAACGGCAAGGACGGTGGTCCGTTCAAGACACGTGAGGGCGGTGTTATGCGTCTGGAGCACCTGATCAAGAATATCGATGAGAAGGTATATGAGAAGATTCAGGAGAAGCAGAAAGTTCCGGCGGACGAGATGACACGCACGGCGGAGATTGTCGGTCTGGCGGCACTTAAATATGCCGATCTTTCGAATCAGGCGACCAAAGATTACATTTTCGATGTAGACCGCTTTATTTCCTTCGAGGGAAATACAGGTCCACATATCCAGTATATGATCGTCCGCATCAAGTCCATTCTGGAGAAATACAAGGAACTGCGCGGTGCGGATGCTAAAGTGGTTCCGATCCGTCCGGCTGAGAGCGAGACAGAGAAAGCACTTCAGATGGCGCTCTGCCGTTTCGGCGAGGTGACAGAATCTGCATTCTACGAGACGGCGCCGCATAAGCTCTGCCAATACATGGCGGCAGTGGCGGATGCGTTTAATGCATTTTATCTGGAAAATAAGATCCTCTCCGAGGAGGACGCAGCGAAGCAGGCAGCCTTTATCAGTCTGATCACGCTGACCAAGCGGGTGCTGGATACCTGTATGGATCTGCTCGGAATGGAATCGCCGGAACACATGTAATCTGTAATATGGAGGAATCCTCATGAAAATAATAAAAATGTCCGTAGATACCTTTTGGAAGGGCGAAGTACGGGTACAGGGACAGATTGAGGATGAGACAAAGGTATATCAGACAAGAATTTTTATCAAGGGTAGTCAGATCTATGACTACTCTTGTTCTTGTGCGGAGGGAAATTCATTCCGGGGTCCCTGCGTGCATGCAAAAGCGCTTCAGGAGGCGTTTGCCCGCCAGCAGAAAGCCGAGCATACACCGCCGGTTTCGACTTCGCCGGAGATCCGGATGATGATCCGGGAGTACACGAACCGGGAAGTAGCGCGGATTCTGGGCGAGGAAGAGCGGGAACCGGTCTATCTGCATCCCTATTTACAGATCCGGCGCGGCGAAGTGCTTTTGGAGGCACGGATCGGACGGGAAAAACGGTATATTGTGAAAAACCTGCTGGAATTTGCACAGGCGGTTCACAGCGGAAAACGGGTGGAATACGGAAAAGGCATGGCGTTTGAACACGTCCCGTCTGCCTTTGCGCCGGAAAGCCGCCCATTTTTAGATCTTCTGCTGGAGGAGGCGGACGCCTACATACGCCATTATGAGGAGATGCGCGGTCATGCGGGGCTGCCGCTTCCGGTGATGCGGGCGTTAACGCTGGGATCTGCAGCGAGGGATCGGCTGTTTGATCTTTTAGAGGGAAAAGAAGTCCAGACGGAGGACGAGAAAGGTGCTGAACGTGTGTGCCGGGTTGAGCGCAAGGATCCACGTTTCCCGGTGGAGGTGGAAGCAAGGGGCGATGGAATTGCGGTTACGGTTCCATCGGCTCTAACTTCGTTCCGGGGAGAACAGCGTCTGTATGTGGCAGATGGATTGCATCTGTTTGGATGCAGTGAACTGTATACAGAAACGATGGGCGTTTTTCTGGAGCAGATGGAACAGGGCGGAAGAGAGTGCGGAAGCCGGAAAGAGAAGCGGGAGCTGCTGGTTGGAAGCCGGGATATTCCGCTCTTTTATGCGCGGGTGCTGGAAGGCATGGAGGCACTTGGGATCTTGCAGAGCCCGGAGATCGATTGGGAGAAATACCGCCCAGAGGCGTTGAAAGCCCGGTTTGAGTTTGACAGTGATTCGCCGGACGAGCTGCGTCTGCGTCCGACGCTTTCCTACGGAGATTTTACGTTTTCGCCGCTGGCGGACGAGCATGTTCCGCGGGAGATCTGCCGGGATGTACCGGCGGAATTTTATATCAGCCGCCTGATCACGCGGTACTTCTCTTACTGGGAGGATGAGAGCGGCGAGCTGGTGATCCGCGGGGATGAAGAAGCGCTGTACCAGGTTCTGAGCGAGGGAATGCCGCAGTTTCAGGAGGTGGGAGAGGTATGGCTGTCAGAGTCTGTCCGCCATCTGCGCGTCCTGCCCCCGCCGGAAGTGTCGATGGGGGTTTCTCTTGGAGGCGGCTGGCTGGATCTGAAGATTGAGACGGCGGGAATCGACCCGGCGGAGCTTTTGCAGGTACTCAGTGAATACCGCCAAAAAAAGAAATATTACCGCATGAAAAATGGCGAATTTTTGCAGCTTTCGGGCGGCGGCCTGCAGGCGCTTGACAGTCTGACTGCGGATCTGGGACTGACAAAGAGTGAATTTCAGGCGGGGGAGGCGAAGATACCTGCCTACCGTGCTTTTTATCTGGACAGTCTCTCGGGCGACGGCAGGATGAAACTGTTTCAGCGGGATGAAGCCTACGGGATGATGGTGCGCGATCTAAAAACGGCGCAGAGTGTCAGCTATGCGGTTCCGGCGGTGCTGGAAAAGACGTTGAGGGAATACCAGAAGATCGGATATACGTGGATGCGGACGCTGGCGCGGTATCATTTCGGCGGGATCCTGGCAGATGATATGGGACTGGGAAAAACGCTGCAGGTGATTGCGCTTCTGACGGCATTTTATCAGGAAAAAACCGAGCAGAAAGCGGCTGGAAATGAAGGCAGTGGGTCAGAATTACCTCTTCCGTCTTTGATCGTCTGCCCGGCGTCGCTCGTCTACAACTGGGGACAGGAATTTGCCCGGTTTTCGCCGGAGATCCGCGTGCTTCTGATTGCCGGGACGGCGAAAGAACGGCAGGAACAGCTGGAGGAGCAGATGCGGATGGAGGCGTCTGAGGGGGCGCAGGTGATCATCACGTCCTATGATCTGTTGAAACGGGATCGGGCAGCGTATCTGGGACGCACGTTTGAATATGAGATTATTGACGAGGCGCAGGTCATTAAAAATGCAAAGACACAGGGAGCGAAGGCGGTAAAGGAGATTTCGGCGAATGTCCGTTTCGCCCTGACGGGAACGCCGGTGGAAAACCGGCTCAGCGAGCTTTGGAGCATTTTTGATTTCCTGATGCCGGGATTTTTATACAGTTACCGGAAGTTTCGTGAGAGGTATGAGCTGCCAATCGTGAAAAATCAGGATCCGGAAGCATTGACGGCATTGCGGCGGATGACGGGACCGTTTGTCCTGCGCCGCTTGAAAAAGGATGTGCTGCGGGAGCTTCCGGGCAAGGAAGAGAGGATCGTTTATTCGGCGGCGTCGGGGCGGCAGCAGAAGCTTTATACGGCGTCGGCGTTGAAACTGAAAGAGGCGCTGGCTGGCGGCGCGTGGTCGGGTAATGGAAAATTGGAAGTGCTTTCCCAGCTCATGCGGCTGCGCCAGATTTGCTGCGATCCGGCACTCTGTTTTGAAGATTATACGGGAGAATCGGCGAAGCTGGAGACCTGTGTTTCGCTGATCGCATCGGCGTCTGCGGCGGGACATAAGATCCTGCTCTTTTCCCAGTTTGCCTCGATGCTGGAGCGGATTCGGGAACGCCTTTTACAGGAGGGCATTTCGTCCCATCTTCTGGTCGGCGCGACCCCGAAGGAAGAACGCAGCCGGATGGTGCAGGCGTTTGCCTCGGATGAGGTTCCGGTGTTCCTTATTTCCCTGAAAGCCGGGGGAACGGGACTCAACCTGACGGCGGCGGATATCGTGATTCATTACGATCCGTGGTGGAATGTGGCAGCGCAGAACCAGGCGACCGACCGCGCGTACCGGATCGGGCAGGAAAAGCCGGTCACGGTATACAAACTGATCTTAAAGGATACGATAGAAGAAAATCTTTTGAAGCTGCAGAATGCGAAGCTTGCGCTGGCGGCGCAGGTGGTTTCAGAGGGAATGGTTTCACTGGGCGATTTGAGCCAGAATGAACTGATGGAGCTGTTTGAACAGAATCCATAAAAAAATTTGCAGAAATAACGGGCAGGAGGAAAAAGCGTGAAGCAATGGAAACGATACAAATCATATATACTGCCATATAAGAGCGCCTTTATTCTGGGACCGCTCATGATGGTAACGGAGGTGCTGGGTGAGATTCTGCTGCCCAAATTTATGTCGATGATTATTAACCATGGCGTGGCGCAGAAAGACGGCGGATACATTCTCAAAATGGGACTTGTGATGGCGATTACCTCCTTTTTGATGGCGGCAGGCGGCATTCTGGGGGCATATTTTGCAGCAAAGGCGTCGATTTCCTTTACCAGCGATCTGCGCCGCGACTTATTTGCCAGAGTGCAGCAGTTTTCATTTAAAAATATCGATACGTTCAGCACGGGATCGCTGGTAACCCGTCTGACGAACGATATCCAGCAGGTACAGAACCTGATTATGATGGGACTTCGGATGATGCTGCGCGCGCCGGGCATGTTCCTGGGGGCGCTTGTGATGGCATTCTGGATGAATGCGGAACTGGCAGCTGTCATCCTGGTGGTGATTCCGCTTCTGACGGCGGCGATCGTCTGGATCCTACGGACTGCCTACCCGCGGTTTACAGCCATGCAGAAAGCGCTGGATACGCTCAATAGCGGCATCCAGGAGGTGCTGACGAACGTGCGGGTGGTGAAATCCTTTGTGCGGGAAGACTACGAGGAAAAGCGGTTTGCCGACACGAACCGGGAGCTCAAGGAGGCAGGGCTGCGGGCGCTGAAGATCGTAATTGCGACGATGCCGGTCATGATGTTCGCGATGAATGTGACGACACTGGCAGTTGTCTGGTTCGGCGGAAACCTGATTATCGGCGGACGGATGGCGGTCGGGGATCTGACGGCATTTACGACCTACATTGTACAGATTCTGATGTCACTTATGATGCTCTCAATGGTATTTTTGCAGAGTTCCCGCGCGATGGCGTCCATCCGGCGAATCGATGAGGTGCTGGATGAGCCGATTGATCTGAGCGATGAAAATGCATCACAGAAGGACCGGAAGGTTGAGAAAGGACGCGTGGAATTTAAGGATGTTTCCTTTTCCTACCGCGAAGGCGGTGAGCCGGTTCTATCCCACATCAGCCTGACGGCAGAGCCGGGAGAGACGATCGGCATCCTCGGTGCGACCGGAAGCGGAAAAACGTCGCTGGTACAGCTGATTCCCCGCCTCTATGATGTGACAGAGGGGAGTGTGCGGGTGGATGGTATCGATGTGCGGGAGTATTCCCTGAAAAATCTCCGGGACGGCGTTGGCATGGTTTTACAGAAAAACGTCCTGTTTTCCGGCACGATCGAGGAAAACCTGCGCTGGGGTGATGAGACGGCGACGGAGGAAGAAGTGCGGCGGGCAGCAGTGTATGCGCAGGCAGATTCCTTTGTGAATTCGTTTGCCGAAGGCTACAAAACGGAGATGGGACAGGGCGGCGTCAATGTATCCGGCGGTCAGAAACAACGGCTGTGCATCGCAAGGGCACTCTTAAAGAAGCCGAAGATCCTGATTCTCGACGACAGCACCAGTGCGGTCGATACGGCAACGGAGGCGGCGATCCGGACGGCATTCCGGGAAGATTTGAAAGATACGACGAAATTTATTATCGCACAGCGGCTGAGTTCGCTGGAATACGCGGATCGGATTCTCGTCCTTGAGGACGGCAGGATTATCGGAGAGGGAACGCAGGAGAAGTTGCTGGCATCCTGTGAGGCGTACCGGGAGATCTATGAGACGCAATATGGAAAACGGGCAGACGGGGAGGGGATGGCATGATGGATGAAAAACAGATTGAAAGCCTGAAACGCCGATATGGCAGCCGCATAGCCGACGCGCCGAAACGCCGCCGGGGACCGGAACGGATGGCGGTCATGAAGGGCGGAAAGCCCAAGGCGGGCGGTCAGACGATGCTGCGCCTGCTTTCATACTTAAAACGCGACCGGATGGCGATGACAGTCGCCTTTTTCTGTGTGATCCTGGGGACGGTGACGAATCTGGCGGGCGCCTATATGTTGCGCCCGATCATCAACCGGTATATTGTGCCTTTAGATGGCAGCCGGGGCGATGTGGTGGGGCTGTTCCGTTCCCTGTGCGTGATGGGAGCGGTTTATTTAGTTAGCGTTGCCGCTGCCTATATGCAGTCGCGCATCATGCTGCAGGTGGCGCAGAACGCGCTGCAGCGGCTGCGGGAAGAGCTGTTTAACCATATGCAGACGCTTCCGCTCCGGTTTTATGATACCGGCAGCAACGGCGATCTGATGAGCCGTTTTACAAACGATGTGGATACGATCGGCATGATGCTCAGCAGTACACTGGTGCAGCTTTTATCCGGCGCACTCAGTATTGTGGGAACGCTGGTGCTGATGATTTACACGAACGTGTGGCTGACGGTGATTACGCTTGCCATGATGCCGGTGATGCTGCGTGCCGGTAAATTTGTTGCCGGACGGAGCCAGAAATATTTCTCTGCCCAGCAGGCGGCGCTTGGCGCGATGAACGGCTATATTGAGGAGACCGTGCAGGGGCAGAAGGTCGTCAAGGTATTCTGCCATGAGGAGATCGCAGAGGAAGAATTTGGATGGCTCAATGCGGATCTGAAAGAAAAACAGATCCGGGCACAGTTTTTCGGCGGTGTGATGGGACCGGTCATGAACAATTTAAGCCAGTTAAATTATGGACTGACAGCCTGCATTGGCGGTTTGCTCTGTGTGTTCCGGAACTTTGATGTCGGTGGACTGACCGTATTTTTAGGTTTTTCGCGGCAATTTTCCAGACCGATCAACGAGCTTTCCATGCAGGTTGGAAACGTATTTTCGGCGCTGGCAGGCGCGGAGCGCGTGTTTGCAGTGCTGGATGCGGAACCGGAGGCGGCAGATGCGCCGGATGCGGTTTCGATCGCGCCGATCCGCGGTGAGGTGGTGCTTGACCATGTGACGTTCGGCTATGAGCCGGGGCAGGTGATTTTGAAGGATATTTCGCTCTATGCGAAGCCGGGACAGAAGATCGCCTTTGTCGGCTCGACGGGAGCCGGAAAAACGACGATCACGAATCTGATCAACCGTTTTTATGATATACAGGGCGGCTCGATCACGGTGGACGGCGTCGATGTCCGCCGGATGCACCGGAAGGAGCTGCGGGAAAATATCGCGATGGTTCTGCAGGATACGCATCTTTTTACCGGCACGGTACGGGAAAATATTCGATACGGGCGGCTGGATGCCACGGATGAAGAAGTTGTTGAGGCGGCAAAAACGGCATCGGCGCATTCCTTTATCATGCGTCTGCCGGATGGGTATGACACGATGCTGGAGGGTGACGGTGCAAACTTAAGCCAGGGACAGCGCCAGCTATTAAACATTGCGCGGGCAGCAGTTTCTAAAGCACCGATCCTGATTCTGGATGAGGCGACGAGTTCGGTCGATACGCGGACGGAGAAGCACATCGAGCACGGCATGGACCGGCTGATGGCGGACCGGACGACCTTTGTCATCGCCCACCGGCTTTCGACAGTCCGCAACGCCAATGCGATCATGGTGCTGGAGCACGGGCAGATCATTGAGCGCGGCGACCATGAAGATCTGCTGGCGCAGAAAGGGCGGTATTTTGAGCTGTATACCGGAATGAAGGAGCTGGAATAAGGCTTTCGTTGAGAATTAAATGAGAATTTGTTTCCTGTACGCGTGAACTCACCTATATTGAAAAACGGATGGATCTAGTGTATAATGGGAACACTTGAAATTTTTAAGTAAAATCGGATCACGTAAGTTGGAAAATAGAGCCGGATCCGTGGCAAATTTTGTACCGTTAGGAGGAATATCTATGAGTATCCGAGTTGGAATTTTAGGATATGGAAATCTGGGACGCGGCGTGGAGTGTGCGATCCGCCAGAATCCGGATATGGAACTGAAAGCAGTATTTACACGGCGTGCGCCGGAAACGGTCAAGATCCTGACCGAGGGCGTACCGGTTTATCATGTAGATGAGGCAGAGGCGAAGAAAGACGAGATCGACGTTTTGATTCTCTGCGGCGGTTCGGCTACGGATCTGCCGGTCCAGACCCCGAAATATGCACAGTGGTTTAACGTAGTGGACAGCTTCGATACCCATGCAAAGATTCCAGAGCATTTCGCAGCAGTCGATGAGTCCGCACAGAAATCCGGAAAGGTTGGCATCATCTCCGTTGGCTGGGATCCGGGTATGTTCTCCCTGAACCGTCTCTATGCAGCTGCATGCCTGCCGGATGGCGAAAATTATACATTCTGGGGCAAGGGCGTCAGCCAGGGACATTCCGATGCGATCCGCCGGATCGAGGGCGTCAAGGATGCCAGACAGTACACAATCCCAGTTGAGAGTGCACTGGAGGCAGTCAGAAGCGGCAGCAGCCCAGAGCTGACCACCCGCGAAAAACACACCAGAGAGTGCTTTGTTGTGGCAGAAGAGGGCGCGGATCAGGCAAAGATCGAGAATGAGATCAAGACCATGCCGAACTACTTTTCTGATTATGACACAACGGTTCATTTCATCACCGAAGAAGAACTGAAACGCGATCACAACCGTCTCCCGCACGGTGGTTTCGTACTCCGCAGCGGTAAGACCGGCTGGAACAAAGAGAACCACCATATCATCGAGTACAGCTTAAAGCTGGATTCCAACCCGGAATTTACTTCCTCCATCATCGTGGCATACGCACGCGCGGCATACAAGATGAACCAGGAAGGCCAGAAAGGCTGCAAGACCGTCTTTGATGTGGCACCGGCATATCTGTCGGCAGAGAGTGGGGCGGATCTGCGGAAGAAGTATCTGTAATAATTTCAAATTTTCCTTTCAACTTGTATTGTCGCTTAAAATGAAGTAAAATGTAAGACAGATTTGCATGATTTGTACCTGCGCAGCACTGGCAAAATCCGTTAAAGTCCGCGCAATGAGTGAACGTAACTTTACGTTTGCGGGAGCTGGCGGGTAGGAGAAAAGCGAAAATACATACAGGAAGGACAATATACGATGAATAAATGGAAAAAATCCGTGCGTTCCCTCTGCCTGGGAATGGCACTTATGATGTCTGTGTCATGGACTGCATTTGCTGCGACAGACGGGGCGACCGGTCCGGGACAGGCGGCAGGAGGCACGGTCTCCGGCGCAGTTCCTTCGGGAGCAACGGTTACTTCACAGAATGCAGCTCAGCCGACGGTGGCAGCGCAGGGCGCAGTGCTCTATGATGCGACGCACAACCAGTTCCTGTTTTCCAAGAATGCGGATACGCAGTATTATCCAGCCAGCATCACGAAGCTGATGACGGCGCTTCTGGTAGCGGAAAACTGTAATCTGAGTGATACGGTAACCTTTTCCCAGACGGCAGTTTCGAATCTGGAATCGGGCGCGGTGACGCTGCAGGTCAAGGCGGGTGATACCTTTACGGTTAAGGACTGTCTCTATGGTCTGCTTTTAAAATCGGCAAATGAGGTGGCAAACGGACTGGCGGAGCATGTGTCCGGCAGTGTCAGCGCGTTTGCGGATAAGATGAATGAGAAGGCAGCGTCCTTAGGATGCACGCATACGCATTTTGCAAATCCGAATGGTCTGAACAATGCGAACCATTTTACAACCGCACATGATATGGCGCTGATTGCAAATGCTGCATTCAATAATGCGACGGTGCGTCAGGTTGCATCGACCCTGCATTACGATTTCCCGGCGACTGCCAGCGTGCCGACGGTGCGGACGCTTACGATGGGACATAAGATGCTCAATCCGGCAAATTCCCAGTACTATGAGGGAATCATAGGCGGAAAGACCGGTTATACCTCCCTGGCAGGCAACACGCTGGTAACGTGTGCAGAGCGGAATGGCGTGCGCCTGATTGCAGTTATTTTAAAGAGTTCGCAGACCCATTATGACGATACGAAGAAGCTGCTGGACTATGGTTTTGCAGTGGCGGGAAGCGCATCCGGCACACCGGCTGGCACGAACACCTCGGTATCGGATGCGGCGAACAACAGTACGTCAAATTCCAGCAAGCCGTCCGGCAATACGACCAGCAAAAATACCTCTTCTTCCGGCAGCCAGGGTGGACCGGGTAGCTCTGGAGCTGGCAATACAGCTGCTCAGGGCGACGGTGCGTGGCAGCAGTTTGGAAATGAATGGAAATACCTGAAAGCAAACGGAACCTACGCGGCAAATGAGAGTTTACTGATCAAGGGAGAGACATACTATTTCCATGCAGATGCGTGGATGGCGCGTGACTGGCAGATGGTAAACGGCTCCTGGCATTATTATACCGAAAGCG
The DNA here is from genome assembly GCF_003477925.1 of Clostridium sp. AF32-7AC. Lineage (NCBI taxonomy): Bacteria > Bacillati > Bacillota > Clostridia > Eubacteriales > Clostridiaceae > Clostridium > Clostridium sp. AF32-7AC. Next base: position 117,749 of record NZ_QUEG01000005.1, on the reverse strand, counting down.
GGGCTATGGCGAAGAGCCGCTGGATTCAGACGAATGGATACTGGTATTATGTGAGTGCTGACGGAGCATTGTTTGTCAATGGAACGACACCGGACGGATATAGAGTCGATGCGAATGGTGTCTGGATTCAGAAATAAAGAAGAGCATAAAACGGAGCCGACCGGCAGAAAAGACCGGGGCGGCTCCGTTTTTCACAGCTATGCGGCCGCAAAAAGACCGGCGGCACAGCTGACAGATGGGGGTGATGTTATTATAGTGTGATCAATTCATACTCCCGGCTTCCCAGACCGATCTTCTCCGCATGTGCCAGGCAGCTTTTCCATTCAGATTCTGGTGTGGAATTTGTGAAATGGTCATGGTGATCGTGAAAATTCGGATCAGCAAGATGTTTTGCAAGCTGGCTGCCCGGCATCGGAGCAGCGGCCAGACAGGCGTCCACACAGGCCTGATCGAGTGCCAGCGGATCGAAAGAAGCAAACATACCAAGATTTGGAAGGATCGGTACGTCATTTTCACCGTGGCAGTCGCAGTTCGGGGAGACGTCAACGACCAGGGAAATATGGAAGTTTGGACGTCCATCCACAACGGCTTTTGTGTATTCCGCCATACGGCAGTTTAACAGCTCGTTGGCTGCGTTGTTGTCAAATTCGATCGCGTCAAAATTGCAGGCGCCGAGACACCGTCCGCAGCCGACGCAGTGCTCAGCATCCACGTGCATTTTTCTGGAGGCTTCATCGAAAACGAGACCGCCGTTGGCACATTCCTTCTGACAGCGGCGGCAGCCCCGGCAGAGCTTTTCCTTGACGTGTGGTTTTCCACTGCTGTGCTGATCGGTCTTACCGGCGCGAGAACCGCAGCCCATGCCGATATTTTTGATCGTACCGCCGAAGCCGGTCATCTCATGTCCCTTGAAATGGGTCAGGCTGATAAAGACATCGGCGTCCATGACGGCGCGGCCGATCTTAGCTTCTTTGATGTATTCGCCTCCGGCCACCGGAACAGCGATGTCATCGGTGCCTTTTAATCCATCACCGATGATGATTGGACATCCGACAGTCAACGGGGTAAATCCGTTTTCCCAGGCGCATTCCAGGTGCTCGAGCGCATTCTTGCGGCTGCCTGGATACATCGTATTGCAGTCTGTTAAAAATGGTTTGCCGCCCAGTTCTTTGATGACATCAACAACGGCTTTGGCATAATTCGGACGCAGATAACTGATATTTCCAAGTTCACCAAAGTGCATCTTGATAGCGACAAATTTACCATCCATATCGATGGAACCGATCCCGGCTTTACGGATCAGTTTTTTTAATTTGGTAGGGAGACCGTCGCCAAATGCAATGGTGTGGAAATCTGTAAAATATACCTTTGCTTTTTCGTTTTTTGACATATGAATACCTCCTGATAGATGGCTTTTTTTGATTTTTTTCTCAGTCGAGAAGACGCCCACCTCTTTAGGTGGCGAGTAATAGTAAAGTGATAAAAATATCAATTCTATTATACCGGAATCGGGTGGATGTGTCAAAAATTTACTTTTCTTTTTAATGTAGTTCCTATATAATAGGAAAATACGGAAAAAGCAGATTTCAGCTGCAGGGGGATTCTGGCAAGATACCTGTATCTGGAAACCTGCTTTTGAAAATACGAGGGGACTTGTCTGCATAGAAGGGACAGTGACCCGGGCAGGAGATGACAGTATGAGAAATGCACCGGTTATCTATATCGTGGTGCCTTGCTACAACGAAGAGGAAGTTCTGCCATTGACGGCAGAATTTTTAGGTAAAAAATTAGATGATTTAACCCGCAGCCGCCGGATTCATCCGGGAAGCCGGGTGCTGATGGTAGACGACGGTTCGAAGGATAGAACATGGAAGCTGATCGAGGAACTCCATGAGAAGGACGAGCGGTTTGCAGGTGTGAAGCTGAGCCGCAACCGCGGTCATCAGAACGCGCTTTTAGCCGGGCTTTTTGAGGCGGCGAGACGGCGGTGTGACGCGGCGATCTCGATGGATGCCGATCTGCAGGATGATGTGGACGCATGCGACGCGATGATCGAGCGGTATATGGCTGGCTGTGACATCGTGTACGGTGTGCGCCGCCACAGGGCGACGGATACATTTTTTAAGCGTACAACTGCGCTGGGATTTTATAAGATTATGAATGCGCTGGGAGCGAACACCGTGTATAATCATGCGGATTACCGCCTGATGAGCCGGAGGGCACTGGAAGGGCTGGCGGAATTTTCGGAGGTCAATCTGTTTCTGCGCGGGATTGTCCCGATGATCGGTTATCCGTCCGATGTGGTATATTATGACCGTAAAGAGCGGGCAGCAGGGGAGAGCAAATATCCGCTGAAAAAGATGCTGGCTTTTGCGATCGAGGGCATCACTTCGCTGAGCACAAAGCCGATCCGGATGATTACGTTCATGGGAATTGCGGCATTTTTTGTCAGTATTGGATTCCTTATCTGGGCGGTAGTTGATTTCTTCCGGGGCAATACGATCACCGGCTGGGCGAGCATGATGGTATCGCTCTGGTTTATCGGCGGACTGCTTCTTCTCTCGGTCGGAATCGTCGGAGAGTATGTCGGAAAGATTTATCTGGAGTCGAAGCACCGCCCGCGCTATATCATTGAGAGCCGCACGCCGGATCGCATCCGCGAGCGTGAGAAAGGGCGCAGCCGGAAACAGGAGATGCCAGGAGAAAATTTGCGCCGCAGCCGTGCAGAAGCACGGGAACTCCAGATATCAAAAAGAAGAGAAGCTGTGCAAAAACCGGAGCAGGAATGAAATAGCTCTAAAAAATAGCTCTTAAAAATTCAGGAAACACTTGACAAACCCGGAAAATGGGTGTATCTTCATAAACAAATAATTCCTATCAGGAATAAGGGAATATAAGCTGAAAGGGGACAGGTCCGATGCGTCAGAGTAAAGCCATGCAGATGAATATGATGATGAACGGCATGTGTATGATGTGCTGTCATATTTGTGTGCATGAAAGACGGAACGGGCTGGTCGGATAGACCTGTAAGTATAGCATAGGAAGCCGCGATCCGTACTGGATTTGCGGCTTTTTTGTGTCATAGGAAATTCCTTGAAATTCCTTATGACACAAAAAGGCACTAACTGCTTCCTGTGACAGAAAAACAGTAGTGGTATCTTTTATGCGACAGGGTATCAATGCTGTATATTCGGAAAAAGAGAGGGGAAAAGACAATGGAGCAGAGAAAGGAAGCGATCATCTGCCTGGAAGGACTGGGAAAGCAATTCCAGACAACGAACGGAACGGTGACCGCGTTAGATGATATTAACCTGGAAATCCTGCAGGGTGAGATTTTTGGAATTATCGGTCTGTCGGGTGCAGGAAAGAGTACGCTGGTCCGGTGTATCAATTATCTGGAGACACCGACGGCGGGACGGGTTATTTTTGAGGGACAGAACCTGTCGATGATGAAGGAGTCGGAGATTCGGAAAGCCAGACAGTCGATGGGGATGATTTTCCAGCAGTTCAATCTTCTGGCACAGAGAAATGTACTCCAGAATGTGTGCTTTCCGATGGAGATTGCCGGTGTCCCGAAAGCAGAGGCGAAGAAACGGGCGGCTGAGCTTTTAAAATTAGTCGGTCTGGAAGAACGGATGAAGGCATATCCGGCACAGCTCTCCGGCGGACAGAAGCAGCGTGTGGCGATTGCACGTGCGATGTCCACGAACCCGAAGGTGCTGCTTTGCGATGAGGCGACGAGTGCGCTCGACCCGAATACGACAAAATCGATTTTGGAGCTTCTCAAGAAGATTAACCGCGAACTCGGCATTACTGTGATCGTGATTACCCATGAGATGGCGGTGATTGAGTCTATCTGTGACCGTGTGGCGATCATCGACCACAGCCACATTGCAGAGTCTGGCAAGGTATCAGAGATTTTCTCCGGTCCGAAGTCGGAGATTGGGCGGCAGCTGATTCTAGGAGAGACGGCAGGGCAGAAGACAAGCTTTGCCAGAGCGCGCCAGATCCGCGTTATTTTCAATGGACAGGAATCTTCGGAGCCAATTATTTCTAATATGGTATTAGCCTGCAAGGTTCCGGTCAATATCCTTCTCGCGGATACCCACGATATCGGGGGCAAGGCGATGGGACAGATGCTTCTGCAGCTCCCGGAGGACGAGGTAGATGCAGGGCGTATCTGCAATTATTTAAAAACGGTCGGTGTGACCTATGAGGAGGTGCGCTAAGATGGTATTTGATGCGAAGACAGTCAGTATGCTGGTAAAAGAGACCTGGAGAACCTTATATATGGTAGGTCTTTCTTCCCTGATTTCTTATTTGATCGGCATCCCGCTCGGCGTGGCGCTGGTTGTAACCGATAAAGACGGCATCCGTCCGGTGCCGCTGTTCAACAAAGTGGCGGGCGTGATTGTCAACCTGCTCCGTTCGGTGCCGTTTATCATCCTGTTAGCGATGGTAATGCCGCTGACCCGCGCGATCGTGGGAAAGACGATCGGAGCAAATGCGGCAGTTGTACCGCTGGTAATCGCGGCGTTCCCGTACATCAGTCGTATGGTAGAGGCATCATTAAAGGAAATTGATGCAGGCGTGATTGAAGCAGCAAAATCAATGGGCGCTTCAACCTGGCAGATTATTTTCAAGGTGCTGCTTCCGGAGTCCAAGCCGTCCCTGTTAGTCGGCGCGGCGATTTCGATCACGACAATCCTCGGATATTCTGCGATGGCAGGCTGTGTCGGCGCCGGCGGTCTGGGCGATGTGGCGATCCGATATGGATACCACCGTTATCAGGCAGATATGATGCTGGTTACCGTTGTGATTCTGGTTATTATCGCACAGCTGATTCAGGAGATCTTTACGCGGAGTTCGAGAAGAAGTGATAAGAGAATCCGTTAATAAGATATTTACAGAAATGAAATGCAGCCTATCGTCTGTGGCAGATGCAGGACATTTCTGAAATATAAATTTAAACACACAAAGAGGAGGAGATCACTATGAAAAAATCATTCTTAGGAACCACATTCCTGGCACTGTTGGCAGCTGCATCCTTAGCAGGCTGCTCTTCCAGCTCGAATGAGACAACTGCTGAGACTGCTGCAGAGACAGCAGAGGAGAGCACCGCAGAGGCTAAAGAGGCAGACGGCGATCTGGAGAAGCTGGTAGTAGGCGCAAGCCCGGCACCGCACGCTGAGATCCTGGAAGCTGCAAGAGACCTTCTGGCAGACAAGGGCTACGATCTGGAGATCGTAGAGTATACTGATTATGTACAGCCGAACAACGCACTGGAGTCCGGCGATCTGGATGCAAACTACTTCCAGCACAAACCATATCTGGATACCTTCAATGAGGAAAATGGCACTCACCTGGTAAGTGCAGGTGCAATTCATTATGAGCCATTCGGCATCTACGCAGGCAAGAGCGATTCTTTAGATGAGCTGGCTGACGGCGCAGAGGTTCTGGTGCCAAACGATGTAACCAACGAGGCAAGAGCACTTCTGCTTCTTCAGGATCAGGGTCTTCTGACACTGAAAGAAGATGCAGGTCTGACCGCAACTATCAATGATATTACAGAGAACCCGAAGAACCTGGATATCGTAGAGCTTGAGGCAGCACAGCTTCCGCGTTCCTTACAGGATGCTGATATTGCAGTTATCAACGGCAACTACGCAATCGAGGCTGGTTTAAAGGTAACCGATGCTCTGGCAGTAGAGGCTTCTGATTCTCTGGCAGCCCAGACATACGGAAATGTCGTAGCAGTCCGTGAAGGTGACGAGGAGAGCGACAAGACAAAAGCTCTGATGGAAGTCCTGACAAGTGATGATATCAAAGAGTTCATCGAGACGAAGTATGATGGAGCGGTTGTTCCGCTGTTTTAATTGACGGCAGGAATTTGATTACAGCAATGAAATGGGGAAGAGGCGGATGCTTTGCGGTGAAAACCGCAGGCGGAGGCCTCTTCTTTCGATTTATGGGAATGTGCGTCAGATGCAAAACGTTTTGCGTGAATTTTTTAGAATCATGTGATAGAATAAAACAAAAAAAGGGATAAAGGTGACAGGTGGGTGATAAGAATGGAAATTCATATACAGAATAGGAAAAAGGGCTTTACGCTGGCGGAGCTTTTGGTAGTCGTTGCGATTGTTGCCATTTTAGCTGCAATTTCTATTCCTATTTTCACCAGGCAGCTGGAGGCCAGCCGGGAGGCCACGGATCTTGCCAATGTCCGTTCTGCCTATGCAGAGGTGATGGCAGCGGTCATGATTGAGGATACAGAGAATGAAGTGAAGGTTGTAAAGCTGAAGCAGAAAAAAGCAAAATGGCAGTCGCATGACCCGGTGACGATAGGTGGAGTGATGCATTATAATGATCAGAGTGATACGGCCAACTGGATTGGTTATCCGGTTCCGGGTGGGGAGTGTGAAGTTTCCTATCAGCCAAATTCGGGAGTGCTTTTTAACTGGAAAGGTGGAAATGGTGCAGGTGGTTCGGAACAGAAATATACGTTTAATATCAATTGCGATATGCATGCGCCCTTGAATAACAGCGGCGTATTGGAAATGCTGGGTAATAACAACAATTTTGAAATTGATTCCAACTGTACAAAATCCAATATGCTTCCAAAGATACAGGCAAAGATTGAGGAGGACAGCCTGTTAAAAAAGGGAACCTGGGCCTATCTGGGAGATGCGAAGGATAAGTCAAAGCGATATTTATTCTGGACATCTGTAGATATATCGTCAGATTCGGTTGGTGCAGGAAAGAAGATACCGGTTATTATCAGTACAGCAGATGGAAGGTTTTATATTTCGGAAACAACTACCGCTATTCGAAAGAATACAGCTGGTAACTATGTGGCAATCGCCGATCATCGAACTCCAAAACAGTATACGGAATATCTTTCGAATGATAAAAAGTATGAGAATCTGCAGGAGGCATATGATGCATACGCAAAGCTGGTGACGGATGGGACGTATCAACAATATAAGGATACGTTGCCGAAATAGGGGCTGTGCAGCTGTTACAGCTGGGCGTCTTTAAAGTGGGAAGAGCCAGGGCATATGTTACTGTTCACGCATACGTGCCCAGTAACGGAATTTGCCGTGGCTTCGCATTTAAATACGGCAAATTCCTGCTGCCACCACGTTTTCTTACGGCACTTTCGGTTCCAAAAGTGCCTACCTGTGAACAGTAACGGGCATATATCATTTATCAACCTGTGCCGAAAACCTTGACATTTTCCTGAAAAACCTCTATGATAACAAGGAACTGAAAAATGAAAGGCAGTGAAGAAGAGGAGTACACATAGAAGCCCTGACAGAGAGAACCGCGCAGGTTGAGAGACGGTTCCGGGAAACGGATGTGGAAGGTAGCTTCGGAGCCGGATTTCTGAAAAACCGCGTTCTGCTATGACTTAGGAATGCTGTGAAAGAGAGTGGTGGATAAGAGATCCCGGGAGTTCCCGTTATAGAATCAAGAGGATTGGGGTAAAGTCTGGATGTGTGCAAAGAAAACACCGGCAGGCGGAAATCCTGATTGAATTAAGGTGGTACCGCGTATATGACGCCCTTTGCAGATGATATGTCTGCAAGGGGCTTTTTTCATGTAATGGAAAATTCCTTGGAATTCCCTATTACACAAAAGGCACATTCTTTTTCATAGGAAACGCGCTTCGGAAAGGACAAAACAGATGAAAAAACAGGGTCCGCTGACAAGCTGTGATACGTGCGGCAATTATGTCTATGACGATGATTATGGGTATTATCTGTGCGAGGCAGATCTGGATGAGGACGAGATGGCGGCATTTTTAAGCAACCAGCGTTTTGTCTGCCCGTACTACCAGACGGATGATGAGTACAAGATTGTCCGGAAACAGATGTAAGAAACTGCATCGGAAATTACACAAAATGAAGGTAAACAAGATGCGGTTCATGATAGAATGCGAGGATAAACAGCATTTGATGAGTTAAAACACAAAAGGAGAATCGATCAATGAAAGAACTGGAAAAAACATATAATCCGGCGGATATTGAAGATCGCCTGTATCAGAAATGGCTGGACAGCAAATATTTCCACGCCGATGCAGAGCGCGGACGCAGAAACGGCAAGAAGCCGTTCACGATTGTGATGCCTCCGCCAAATATTACCGGACAGCTTCATATGGGACATGCGCTGGATAACACCATGCAGGATATCCTGATCCGTTACAAGAGAATGCAGGGCTATGAGGCACTGTGGCAGCCGGGTACCGACCATGCGGCGATCGCAACGGAGGTTAAGGTTATCAATAAGCTGAAAGAGCAGGGCATTGACAAGCATGATCTGGGTCGTGAGGGCTTCCTGGAGAAAGCATGGGAGTGGAAAGAAGAGTACGGCAGCCGTATCGTAAAACAGCTTCACAAGCTGGGTTCCTCCGCTGACTGGGACCGCGAGCGTTTCACGATGGACGAGGGCTGTTCCGAGGCGGTTCTGGAAGTATTTACCAGACTGTATGAAAAAGGTTATATTTACAAGGGATCCCGTATCATCAACTGGTGCCCGGTCTGCCAGACTTCCATTTCGGATGCCGAGGTAGAGCATGAGGAGCAGGACGGCTTTTTCTGGCACATCAATTACCCGATCGTCGGCGAAGAGGGACGTTTCGTCGAGATCGCAACCACCCGTCCGGAGACGCTGTTAGGCGATACTGCGGTAGCTGTCAACCCGGAGGATGAGCGCTACAAGGATATCGTAGGCAAGATGTTAAAACTGCCGCTGACCGACCGAGAGATTCCGGTCATTGCGGATGAGTATGTAGATAAAGAGTTCGGTACCGGCTGCGTAAAGATCACACCGGCACATGACCCGAACGACTTTGAGGTAGGAAAACGCCACAACCTGGAAGAGATCTGCATCATGAATGACGATGCAACCATCAGCGTACCGGGCAAATATCAGGGCATGGACCGCTACGAGGCGAGAAAAGCCATGGTAGAGGATCTGAAGGAAATGGGACTTTTAGTCAAAGTCGTTCCGCATTCCCACAACGTAGGTACCCACGACCGCTGCGGCACAACCGTAGAGCCGATGGTAAAACCGCAGTGGTTTGTCAAGATGGAAGAGATGGCGAAACCGGCGGTAGAGGCACTTAAATCCGGCAGACTTAAGTTCGTTCCGGAGAGCTTCGGAAAGACCTATCTGCACTGGCTTGAGGGCATCCGTGACTGGTGCATTTCCCGTCAGCTCTGGTGGGGACACCGGATTCCGGCTTATTATTGTGATGACTGCGGCGAGATGACCGTTGCCAAGAGCGCACCGGCGGTATGCCCGAAATGCGGCGGCACCCACCTGCATCAGGATGAGGACACGCTGGATACCTGGTTCTCCTCCGCCCTGTGGCCGTTCTCTACGCTCGGCTGGCCGAAGGACACACCGGAATATGAATATTTCTATCCGACCGACGTGCTGGTAACCGGATACGATATCATTTTCTTCTGGGTTATCCGTATGGTATTCTCTGGTCTGGAGCAGACGGGCAAAGAGCCGTTCCACACCGTCCTGATCCACGGTCTGGTACGCGACTCCCAGGGACGCAAGATGAGTAAATCCCTTGGAAATGGTATCGATCCGCTTGAGGTTATCGACAAGTACGGCGCCGATGCACTTCGTATGACCCTGATGACCGGTAACGCACCGGGCAACGATATGCGCTTCTATTGGGAGCGCGTGGAAGCAAGTCGTAACTTTGCAAACAAGGTATGGAATGCATCCCGTTTCATCATGATGAACATTGAGAAAGCGCCGGTAACGGATGTGAAACTTTCTGACCTGCAGATGGCTGACCGCTGGATCCTCTCCAAGGTCAACACGCTGGCAAAAGATGTTACCGAGAACATGGATAAGTACGAGCTGGGAATCGCCCTCCAGAAGGTTTACGATTTCATCTGGGAGGAGTTCTGCGACTGGTACATCGAGATGGTAAAACCGAGACTCTGGTCCGAGGAAGACACCACCAAGGCAGCTGCACTCTGGACCCTGAAAACGGTTCTGATCCAGTCCTTGAAACTGCTGCATCCATATATGCCGTTTATCACCGAGGAAATTTTCTGCAACCTGCAGGATGAGGAACCGTCCATCATGATTTCTTCCTGGCCGGAGTACAAGGATGAGTGGAATTTCGCAGACGAGGAGAAAGCTGTAGAGACGATCAAGGATGCAGTCCGCGCGATCCGCGGCGTCCGCACATCCATGAACGTACCGCCGAGCAAGAAGGCAAAAGTATACGTTGTATCCGAGGATCCGGAAGTTCTGGCCATCTTCGAGCACAGCCGTGTCTTCTTCGCAACTCTTGGCTACGCGAGCGAGGTTGTCCTTCAGAAGGACAAGAGCGGAATCGCAGACGATGCCGTATCGGCTGTGACTGCAAAGGCAACCATCTATATGCCGTTTGCAGAGCTGGTGGATCTGGACAAGGAGATCGAGCGTCTGACCAAGGAAGAGGAGAAGCTGAAAAAAGAGCTTGCTCGTTCCGAGGGCATGTTAAGTAATGAAAAGTTCGTCAGCCGCGCACCGGAGGCAAAGATTGCCGAAGAGCGTGAGAAGCTGGAGAAATACCGCCAGATGATGGCACAGGTACAGGAGCGCCTGGCACAGCTGCGGAAATAGTTGAATATGAAGTAAAAGGCAGGATCGAGAGATCCGCCTGATGCGTGAAATAAGCCGATGTGTATGGGGAAAACTATATGCATTGGCTTATTTGCAAAGAAAGAACCGAAATTATTCTTTTTTTTATCTCAGTCGAGAAGACTCCACCTCTTCAGGTGGTGAGTAATAGCAAATTTGTCTCAGTGGGAGTCCATTCTCCGACTGAGATAAACGCTCCGCGAGGATGCGCAGTGATTCTGTAAAGAATATGTCAGCTTCGCTGACCAGAATCACGCGCCAAGTCTCACGGACGTTCGACTTGAATTATATGGGCGAATGCCTTTGAAGAGAGAAAGGAGATTATTTTTTTATTCTTGAACGAGGATAATTGGATGATACGAGATATTATGGAGATAAGAACAGCGACAATAGCAGATCTGGCTCAGATTGCAGCCGTGGAAGCAGAATGCTTTCCGGCAGCGGAAGCCGCAACGAAAGAGGAGTTTGCGGAGAGAATTAAGTATTATGGAAATCATTTCTGGCTCATGTTTGAAGGCGAAAAGCTGATTGCGTTTGTGGACGGCTTCGTCACAGACAAGCCAGATCTGACGGATGAGATGTACGAACGGGCAGAAATGCACGATGAGAACGGTGCATGGCAGATGATTTTTGGTGTCAATACGATCCCGGCATACCGGAAACATGGCTATGCGGGACAGTTGCTCCAGTGCGCCATCGAGGATGCCAGAAAACAGGGGAGGAAGGGACTTGTGTTGACGTGCAAGGAAAAATTGATAGCCTATTATGCCAAGTTTGGATTTGAGAATGAAGGGATCTCGGAATCGGTGCATGGGAATGTGACTTGGTATCAGATGCGGTATAAGTTTTAAATTTAAGAAGAAATACGTGATTGCCCGCAAATACTAATAATACTTATTATAGGAATCGAAATGGCGTTTTTAATAGAAGTGTGATAAGATACAAGTATCAGAATTAAAAATGAGACGCCATTTCGATTTTTTGTAATTGTTTGCAACAAGCATTACAAATTCTTTTCCATCTTTCTGCGTGTATCTTTTGCGTGTGTTTTATATGCATAACGGGCATCGGAAGCAGGCTGCACGGGATTGGGTGAAAAAGGGTCAAAAGGGGCGTCCGCAAACAGGAGGGGTTAGAGAAAACATGAAATCATTGCAGGCGCGTTATCTGGATCGACTGGCAGAGCTTTACCCGACGATTGCAGCGGCATCGACGGAGATCATCAATCTGGAATCGATCTTAAATCTGCCGAAAGGAACGGAACATTTCCTGACCGATATCCATGGGGAATACGAGGCATTTTCTCATGTATTGAAAAATGGTTCCGGTTCCGTCAAGCGAAAGATTGACGATGTATTTGGAAATACCCTGAGCCGTCAGGACAAGCAGTCGCTGGCAACCCTTATTTACTATCCGGCGGAGAAGATGAGCCGGATTCTGCAGACGGAGAAGAATCCGGATGACTGGTACAAGATCACACTCTATCGTCTGATTGCGGTCTGCCGCCGGGCAGCGAGTAAGTACACGCGTTCGAAGATCCGCAAGGCGCTTCCGAAGGAATTTGCTTATGTGCTGGAAGAGCTTCTGACTGAGCGCGGCGATCTGCAGGACAAGGAATCCTACTACGATGCGATCGTCCAGACGATTGTCCGTGTGGGACGGGCGAAAGCCTTTATCATAGCGCTAAGTGAGCTGATTCAGCGCCTGACGGTCGATCATCTTCATATCGTGGGTGATATCTATGACCGAGGTCCGGGACCGCATATCATCATGGACAAGATGATGACCTATCATTCGATTGATGTCCAGTGGGGCAATCACGATGTGCTCTGGATGGGCGCGGCAGCGGGACAGATGGGTTGTATTGCAAACGCAATCCGTATCTGCGCGCGATATGGAAACCTGGATATTTTGGAGGATGGTTACGGCATCAACCTTCTTCCATTGGCAACCTTTGCGATCAATACATATGGGGATGACCCGTGCACCTGCTTCCAGTTAAAGGGCAGTGACTCTTACAGTGCGTCTGAGCGCGAGATGAACCAGAAGATGCACAAGGCGATCTCGATTATCCAGTTCAAGGCGGAAGGGCAGATCATCAAGCGCCATCCGGAATTTGGTCTGGAGAAACGAAATCTTCTGCATCATATTGATTTTGAACGCGGTGTTCTGGAGCTGGGCGGCAAAGAGTACAAGATGCTCGATATGAATTTCCCGACCGTAGATCCGAAAGATCCATATGCATTTACACCGGAAGAAGCGGATATTATGGAACGTCTGGAACGTGCATTCATGAACTGCGAGAAGCTGCAGCAGCATATGAAATTCCTGCTGGCGAAGGGAAGTCTCTATAAAGTATACAACAATAACCTTCTCTACCATGGCTGCGTTCCGTTAAATAAGGACGGTACCTTCAAGGAGGTAGAGATCTACGGCAAGCAATATAAGGGAAAGGCGCTGTACGATATTTTGGACAATTATGTCCGCAAGGGGTTTGTCGCGGTCGATAAGGCAGAGCGGGAAAAAGGCAGGGATATGATGTGGTATATCTGGCTGAATGAAAATTCCCCGCTGTTCGGCAAGGACAAGATGGCAACGTTTGAACGCTATTTTCTGGCAGAAAAAGAGACACATAAAGAAGTAAAAAATCCGTATTACGATATGCTGGAAAATGAGGAAGTGCTTGACCGCATTCTCCGTGAATTCGGTCTGGAACCGGAGGGCGCGCACATCATCAACGGTCACGTCCCGGTCAAATCCAAAGACGGCGAGAGCCCGCTCAAATGCGGCGGTAAGCTTCTCGTCATCGACGGTGGTTTCTCAAGAGCATATCAGAAAGAAACCGGTATCGCGGGGTATACGCTGATATACAACTCCTACGGTCTGATTCTGGCCGCGCACGATCCGTTTGAGTCCACCGAGGCGGCGATCGAAAAGGAGAGTGACATCCACTCCGAGAGCCGTATGGTCAAATGGGTGCCGGAGCGCAAGTGTGTCGGAGATACCGATATCGGACGGGAACTGAAAGAGAAGATCAAGGATCTGGAAAAATTGCTGAATGCGTACTATAGCGGTGCTATAGCAGAAAAATTTACGCGATAGCGATTTGAGAACGAAATTTTAAATAAAGATAAAATGGAAAATCGCTCAACCCGGAAGAGGGAAGAGCGATTTTTTGTGAATGCTATAGTATTTATTTCGTACCAAAAATCCGATCCCCTGCATCTCCCAGACCTGGGCAGATGTAAGCGTTTTCATTCAGGCAGCGATCGACATGACCGACATAGATCTGGACATCCGGATGTGCCTCATGCAGTCTCTTTAATCCTTCCGGAGCAGCGATGATTGCCATGAATTTGATGTTCTTTCCGCCGCGTGCTTTGATAAAGTCGATTGCCTCCACTGCGGAACCGCCGGTTGCCAGCATCGGGTCGGTGACAACGATAGTACGCAGTTCGATCGGGGTTGGCAGCTTGCAGTAGTATTCGTGCGGCTCATGGGTTGTCTCGTCGCGGTAGAGTCCGATGTGACCAACCTTTGCGGACGGAACGAGTGCCAGAATACCATTTACCATACCGAGACCGGCACGTAAAATCGGGACAACGGCAAGTTTTTTACCAGCCAGCATCGGAGTGCTGCAGGTTTCGATCGGAGTTTCTACTTCCTGATCTTCCAGCGGAAGATCGCGAAGTGCTTCATAGCCCATCAGCATCGCAATCTCATCGGTCAGGGAACGGAATTCGTTGGTTCCGGTGTTCTTGTTGCGGAGGAGCGAGATCTTGTGCTGAATCAACGGGTGATCGAGAATTGTTACATTTTTCATATTCATAACCTGCCTTTTCTTGAATTTTGATGATGAACGTTTTTTCGTAACGGTGCATAGCGCAGACCGCTTGCTAATTTTGTGCTATCTTCATGCCGTCATTTCCCAAAATCTGTATACATATGTGAAATGTATCGCCCTGATGGCATATTTTCTTTAATTATACACCGAATTGTACAGATTGAACAGTCTGTTTTATGATGTATTTTGTTAAAAAGCATCGGTAAAGTTACTGTTCCGGGGTAGGCACTTTTGGAACTGAAAGTGCCGTAAGAAAACGTGGTGGCAGCAGGAATTTGCCGTATTTAAATGCGAAGCCACGGCAAATTCCGTTACTGGGCACGTATGCGTGAACAGTAACGCGGTTTGTCATGAAGTAGTGCAGAGCATTTGTAAAAGAATGCAGGTGCTTTTATATGTTTATTAGAATAAAAAATAATACCAGTATTATATATAAGCAATACTTCTGAAAACAAATCAATAAATCTAACTGGAAATGAGAATAGAATGTGGTAAAATATAAAGTAGTGAATTATTGCACAACAATGAAGGAGGAAGCTTTGCCATTATGAAGACTGTATCGATAGCAGAGGAACTGAAAAACAATTCTTATCCGGGACGCGGAATTATCATTGGACGGACGCCGGACGGAAAGAAGGCGGTTACGGCATACTTTATCATGGGAAGAAGCGAGAACAGCCGCAACCGTGTGTTTGTAGAAGAAGGTGAGGGCATCCGCACACAGGCATTTGACCCGGCGAAGCTGGAAGATCCGAGTCTGATTATCTATGCACCGGTCCGTGTGCTGGGAAATAAAACGATCGTGACCAACGGCGATCAGACTGATACGATTTATGAGGGAATGGATCGCCAGATGACCTTTGAGCAGTCCCTCAGAAGCCGCGAGTTCGAGCCGGATGCGCCGAACTACACACCTCGTATTTCTGGTATCCTGCATATTGAGGATGGCGGTTACAACTATGCGCTGTCGATTCTGAAATCCAACGACGGCAATCCGGATTCCTGCCATCGTTATACATATGCGTATGAGAAGCCGGTTGCAGGCGAGGGACATTTCATCCACACCTATATGCACGACGGCAATCCGCTTCCGAGCTTCGAGGGTGAGCCGAAAAAGATCGAGATTCCGGACAGCCTGGATGAGTTTGCAGCGACACTCTGGGAGAATCTGAACCCGGATAATAAGGTATCTCTGTTTGTGCGCTATATTGATATTGCGACCAGAGAGACACAGACGAAGATCATTAATAAAAATAAGTAGGAACAGACTGGAAAATAGTTAAAAAAGTCAAAAACCGTCTGAAGATGAAAACAGGTCAGAGATAAACGCTCCGCGAGGATGCGCAGTGATTCTGTAAAGAATATGTCAGCTTCGCTGACCAGAATCACGCGCCAAGTCTCACGGACGTTCGACTTGAAACAGCATTTGAATCATGCGTTTAAATGGGTATACAGGAGGAATGAAGATGAACGAACTTGAGTTAAAATATGGATGCAACCCGAACCAGAAACCGTCCCGTATTTTTATGGCGGATGGCAGTGAGCTTCCGATCAAGGTACTTTGCGGCAAACCGGGATATATCAATTTCCTGGATGCGTTCAATGGCTGGCAGCTGGTAAGAGAACTGAAAGAGGCAACCGGGCTTCCGGCGGCAACTTCTTTTAAGCACGTTTCTCCGGCAGGTGCAGCGGTAGGACTTCCGTTAGATGAGACGATGCGTAAGATTTACTGGGTCGATGATATGGGAGACTTATCTCCGCTTGCGTGTGCATATGCCAGAGCACGAGGTGCAGACCGCATGTCTTCCTTCGGCGATTTTATTTCTCTGTCGGATGTCTGCGATGCAGATACGGCGCGCATCATCAAGAGAGAAGTATCGGATGGCGTGATTGCTCCGGGATATACCAAGGAGGCGCTGGAGATTCTGGAATCAAAGAAAAATGGCAAGTACAATGTCATTGAAATCGATCCGGATTATGTACCGGCTCCGGTGGAGCGCAAACAGGTATTTGGCGTGACCTTTGAGCAGGGTAGAAATAATCTGGCAATCAACCGTGAGCTGCTGGAGAATATCGTGACTGAGAATAAAGAGCTGCCGGATAACGCGAAGATCGACATGATCGTATCTTTGATTACCCTGAAATATACACAGTCCAACTCTGTCTGCTACGTGAAGGATGGACAGGCGATCGGTATCGGCGCAGGTCAGCAGTCCCGTGTACATTGTACCCGTCTGGCAGGTCAGAAAGCCGACAACTGGTATCTGCGCCAATCTCCGCAGGTGTTAAATCTTCAGTTTGTGGATGGAATCAAGCGTGCAGACCGCGACAATGCGATCGATGTTTATATCGGAGAAGAATATATGGATGTGCTGGAAGAGGGCGCATGGCAGAAAACTTTCAAGGTAAAACCGCCGGTATTTACCCGTGAGGAAAAACGCGCATGGCTGGACGGCATGAAGGGTGTAACCATTGGTTCTGATGCATTCTTCCCATTTGGCGACAACATTGAGCGCGCGCACAAGAGCGGCGTTCAGTACATCGCACAGCCGGGCGGATCGGTTCGTGATGACAATGTAATCGAGGTTTGCAATAAATATGGCATTGTAATGGCATTTACGGGAATCCGTCTGTTCCATCATTAATGAAAAAGGGCGTGTGAAAAAACGAGAGGTTTTTCACACGCCCTTTTTATTTCGAAATAAAGTGGCTATGATTTCTTATATTTTGCCTCATAATCCCGCAGGCTTACAAGCGCTTCTTTCGACATCGGAATCAGCGCGATCAGGTTGAAGACGGTCATCAGACCGACACCGACATCACCGAGATCCCAGACAAAGGTGTAGGCGGTCAGTCCGCCGACAAACATCATGATCAGGGCGAGAATCTTGTACGCCGTCTGGGCGGCCCAGGTGTCTCCGAAGAGGTAGCTCACATTGGAGCGGGCGTAGAAGAGGATGCCGATGAAGGTAGTGAAACTGAACAGCCACAGGATTACGGCTATGAAAATGACGCCTAATTCCCCGAAATGCCAGCTCATCGCCGCCTGCAGCAGATCCATGCCCTCCAGACCGGAGATTTTATCAGCCGGGACCAGCAGCATGATCATGGCTGTACAGGTGCAGAGAAGCGTGTCGATGAAAACGCCCATCGCCTGCATCAGTCCGACTTTGGCAGGATGGGAGGTTTCTGCCGTCGCTGCCGCACACGGGGCGGAACCGCTTCCTGCTTCATTGGAGAAAAGTCCCCGTTTGACACCGTTCATCAATACGGCGCCGAAGCCGCCTGCGATTGCCTGGCGCAGACCGAGTGCTTCCTCAAAAACGCGGGCAAAAACGCCTGGAAGCTGGCGGAAGTTCACGATAATTAAAAACAGGGTCAGGATAATGTAAATGCCTGCCATGATCGGAACCAGCAGATCCAGAACCCTGACGGAGGCATTTTTCCGAAGAACGATGACTGCCGCAAGGAGAACTAAAAACAGGCATGAGTAGATCGGCGGGATGCCGAATGCATTCTTAAAAGAAGAGGTCACGGAATTACTGATGACCTGGCTAATACCGCACCAGCAGATCAGACCGGAGAGCGCAAACAGTACGGAGAGAAGATTTTTCTTCGAAACTGGCGTTCCCTGTTTCTGGCGTTTGCTGTTGATCCAGTCGTGAATGTAGTAAGCAGGACCGCCGCGGTAACCGCCGTAGAGCGGATCCGGCTGTTTGTGAAGCTGGGCTAAGGTCGCCTCGATGAAAGCGGTTGCCGAACCGAGCAGCGCGGTTACCCACATCCAGAACAACGCACCGGCGCCTCCGGCGGAGAGAGCGGCAACGATACCGACAAGATTTCCCATACCAACGCGAGTCGCAGTTGACACGATCAGTGCCTGGAGTGCGGAGAGAGAGCCACCTTTGTGTCCGGTTTCGGCCTTTTCTAGCAGCGCGCGCAGCATATCCGGAAGCATTCGGATCTGCAGGAACCGCGTCTGGATAGTACAGAAGATACCGGTCGGGACGAGCAGAAGAACCAGAAGCGGCAGGTTGATGGTTGTTCCGCCAGGAAGCGGCAGATGAATCCAGTCACCCCAGAGGAAATAGTAGGTTTTTTCGATTAAATTGATAATTGTGTTCATGTTTTCACCCCAAAATTTTATATAGTAAAGGTGCGCCCGCAGGTGCTTGACGCTTGATTGAAAGATAGTTATAATGAGTGGCAGGGAGTTTTCAGACTCTCAGTATCATAAGGAAAAGGAGAATTCATATGCAGTACGCAATTGCACATTTAGATCCGAATGAGGACAATCCTTCCATGGAAGAGAATCCATGCATTAATGTTGATTTTGAAAACGAAGAGGAATCATGTCTGGAAGCTGCAACCATGATGATGGATGAAGGCTACAAGATGGTAACTCCATTTTTCATTGAGGACGGCGGCAAAGCAGGCACATACTCCTGGGAGTATGTCAATGCCCATCTGGTTGTCCGTACCAAATAATGTTTCACGTTGTTGTTTAAAACTGTATTGTTTTAAAGTGTGTGAGACTTAAAATGCCGGAAAGAGAAGATCTTTCCGGTTTTTTATATTTACATGTTAGCTGTCCTTGCACGTTTATAATAACTATTTCTTGAATATGTAATTAAATCTACTTATTTATATTTCGTATTGTACCGCACAGTTGAGGAAAGTGCAAGGGGAAAATGAGGGATTGTTACTGGAATTTTAAATAAAGATAAATAGTAATAAGTTGAAAGTCGGGTGTAAATCTCCTATAATGGACAGAAGAATCCTCAGGCAGAAAATGGCATACAGGGAGGCAGATGGAGACGGAAAAGAAACAGACAGATGAAAAAAAGGAACTTCGAACCGGATTTACGACCGGAACCTGCGCGGCGGCGTGTACGCGGGCGGCGGTGTTGTTTCTCTGCACAGGGGAAGCACCTGCGGCGGCAGAGACAGTGACACCTTCCGGCGTCCGGGCGATTCTGCCGATTGTCCGGGCAGAGCGGGAGGAAGATAGCGCAGTATGCGGTGTACAGAAGGACTCTGGTGACGATCCGGATGTGACGAATGGGACATTGGTTTGTGCACGGGCCGTCCTGGCTTGTCATGATAGCATAACTGAAAGCGGTTACACAGACCCGGCGTATCCGGGAATTGAGGTAACTGGCGGCGAGGGCATCGGCATGGTGACGCGGGACGGTCTTTCGTGTCCGGTGGGGCATTACGCGATCAACCCGGTACCGCGGACGGCTATTTTCCGGGAGGCGGCTCTGGCACGCCGGGAGGCGGGCATGCCGGAGATACCTTTGCGGATTGAGATTTCTATCCCTTCCGGGCGGGAGCTGGCGGAGAAAACGTTTAACCCGCATCTGGGGATCATCGGTGGTATCTCGGTGCTTGGAACAACTGGGATTGTGAACCCGATGAGTGAGGCGGCATTGGTTGAGACGATCCGGCTGGATATCCGGGTGCACGCCCAGGAGGATGTTTCGCTGCTGGCAGTGGCGCCAGGCAATTATGGAGAACGATTTTTAAAAGAAGAAACCGGGCTTTCGATGGAAAATTTTATCAAGTGCAGTAATTTTATCGGGACCAGCTTTAAAATGCTTTCACAGGAAGGAATTCACCAGGCGCTTTTGGCAGGGCATGTTGGAAAACTGGTCAAAGTGGCAGGTGGTGTGATGAATACACATTCCCGGTATGGTGACAGACGGATGGAGATTTTGTCTGCATGCGCGCGGACCGTTGGATTTCCGGAGGCAGATGCCCTGCTGCCGATGAATACGACTGAGGAAGCGGCAGATTTCCTATATGAACATGGATATCTGAAACAGGTCATGGAGCAGGTGGCGAATCAGGTCAAAGCGGTATTGGAAGAAGAGAGCGGCGTTCAGACGGAGGTAATGCTATTTTCAAGCAATTATGGACTGATGGCGCGGACAGCTGGGGCGGATGCGTATGTGCGGGAGCTGCTGGAGATGGAGAGAGGCATGGAAGTAATGATAGATAGAAGAATCATAAATTACGAAAAGTTGAGATTCGAATATTAAATAAAAAAGGAGAAATCACATATATGGTATATTTCGTCGGAGCAGGTTCGGGAGCGCCAGATTTAATCACAGTGCGGGGAGCACGCCTTTTGAATCAGGCAGACCAGATTATTTACGCAGGTTCTCTGGTCAATCCAGAGCTTTTGGATTATAAAAAAGAATCAGCCGTTGTCTATGACAGTGCGAAAATGACGCTGGAAGAAGTAGTCGAAAAGATCCAAGAAGCGGAATCGACGGGTAAGATGACGGTGCGGCTTCACACGGGCGACCCCTGCGTGTATGGTGCGATCCGGGAACAGATGGACGAGCTGGACAAGTTAAATATCTCTTATAAGGTATGCCCGGGCGTCAGCTCTTTCTGCGGCGCGGCATCTGCATTGAATCTGGAATATACCTTGCCGGGCGTTTCGCAGAGCGTGATTATCACCCGGATGGCGGGGCGGACGCCGGTGCCGGAGCGGGAGAGCATCGCGTCGTTTGCAGCGCATCATGCGACTATGGTTATATTTTTAAGCACGGGAATGCTGAAGAAGCTTTCGGAAGAGCTGATAAAGGGCGGATATGAGGCGGACACGCCGGCGGCGATCGTGTACAAAGCGACCTGGCCGGATGAAAAGCGGGTTGTCTGCACGGTTGCCACGCTTGCAGAGGCGGCAGAGCGGGAAAATATCAAAAAAACAGCTCTGATTATCGTCGGGGATGTGACTGCCCAGGCGGGATACGAGCGTTCACGTTTATATGCGCCAGAATTCACAACTGAATTCCGTCAGGGGACGGATGGTTTTGTATATGAGTAATAGAAAGGGATTGTTATAAATGGAGCAGTTGAAACTTCGGGTCAGGAACGGTATCTGCATTTGCTTTACTGCACAGGGAAAAGAGACGGCGACGCGCCTGCTGGAGAAATTAAGCCAGCAGATGGAAGAGGCGTTTGACTTTTTAGATTATACAGGATCCGAACATTCGAAACCGCTGAAACAGGTGGTCAAGGAAGCATTTCAGGAGAAGGAAGCAATTTTGTTTGTCGGGGCGGCGGGGATTGCAGTCCGTTTGATTGCGCCGTGGGTGCAGGATAAGCTGAAAGATCCGGCGGTGCTGGTGATCGATGAGCAGGGACGTTATGCGATCCCGATTTTGTCTGGACATGTGGGCGGATGCAATGAACTGGCAGAGGCAGCGGCGCAGATTCTGGGGGCAGAACCGGTAATTACGACGGCAACGGATCTGCGGCAGGCATTTGCAGTTGATGTATTTGCAGCGGAAAATGAGCTGGTGATTAGTGATCGGGAACTGGCGAAACAAATCTCCGCGGCGGAGCTGCGCGGTGAAAAAATTGGCTTTTTCAGTGATTATCCAGTAGATGGAATCGTTCCGGCAGAGATTACTCCGGGCGTATGGCAGAAGGAAAACATCTATGTGACGCTGAAACAGGGCGGATGCCCGAAAAATGCCCCAGCGTCTCTGGTGCGCCGGGATATGGTGATTGGGCTGCAGGAGAAGAAGGAACAGCGGGATGCAGTCAAAGCAGCGGCGGTAGTGGCAGTGGAAACCGGCGATTCGGCGAAGGTGGCTGAGATAGATATGTCTGTCGGAAAATCCGATATAGGATCGCCTGGGCAGAAAAGTGAGCAGAAGAAAGAGCAAAGTTATGAGTCGGAAAATGAATCAGGTACGCCGGAACTTCTGCGCCTGTATCCGCGAACGGTTGTTCTTGGAATGGGATGCCGCCGGGATTCGTCCCTGAATGCTGTCCGGGAGATGGCAAGAGTGGCACTTTCTCGGGCGATGATTGATAAAAGTGCGGTGCGGGCGATTGCAACGGTAGATCGGAAGAAAAATGAGATGGCATTTCTGGCGCTTGCGAAGGAGTGGGATGTGGAACTGTGGAGTTTTACCCCGGAAGAGCTGGAAAGTGCCGGTACGAAGTTTGCAGAATCGCCGTTTGTGCGGAAGACAGTAGGGGTAGGAAATGTTTGTGAGCGTGCAGCCGTCATGGGGGTGCGCCGGATTTACCGGGAACGGGAGATGGATGAGAAAAATCTGCCTGCGATTGATCTGAGAGTACAGAAAATGGCGTTTAACGGTGTGACGGCAGCAGTAGCGGTTCCGGCATCGGAGCAAGTAAGGAGGCAGCAGTGGAAGAAAAAAAATTATACGTGATCGGAATTGGACCGGGGGCGAGAGAACAGATGACGGTCCGGGCAGACCGCATTTTGCGGGAAAGCCAGGTGATCATCGGTTATACGGTATACGTGGACCTGGTAAAAGAATTTTATCCACAGGCGGAATTTCTGACAACGCCGATGCGCCAGGAAAAGGAACGCTGTGAGATGGCATTAAAAGCGGCGCAGGATGGTCGGAAAACAGCAATGATCTGCAGTGGGGACAGCGGCGTCTATGGCATGGCGGGGCTGGTGCTGCAGATGGCAGAGGCGTACCCGGATGTGAACGTGGAAGTAATTCCAGGAGTGACGGCAGCGCTGGGAGGCGGAGCCATTCTCGGTGCACCGTTGGGACATGATTTTGCGGTGATCAGCCTGAGTGACCTTCTGACGCCGATGGAAGTGATCGAAAAAAGGCTGCGTGCAGCGGCGGAAGCGGATTTTATTATCTGCCTCTACAATCCATCCAGCCGGAAACGCCACGATTATCTGGAGCGTGCCTGCCGGATTCTTTTAGAGTATAAAAGTGGTGAGACTGCCTGCGGATATGTACAGAATATTGGCCGCGAGGGCGAGGCGGTGCACCTGCTGACACTGGCAGAACTGGAAAAGACGCCGGTGGATATGTTTACGACCGTATTTATTGGAAATAAGGAAACGCAGATGTTAAATGGATGTCTGGTGACACCGAGGGGATACCGCGATGTGTAAAATATGGATATTTGGAGGAACGACAGAAGGGCGCCTGCTGGCGGAATATTGTAGCCGGGAAAAGATTGAGGCGTGGGTCAGCGTGGCTTCGGAGTATGGAGAGGAGCTTTTGCAGGAGGAGCTGATGGAATCTGGGAATGCAGGGAATCCAGATTTGAACCACAATACTTGCCTTGCAAAGAAAAACTTGAAAACGGTTCAGGCATCCTCAGTGATAAAAGTCTTACGTGGACGGATGGATCGTTACCAGATGGAAGAATTTATCCGAAACCAGGGGATTCATCTTGTGATCGATGCAACACATCCGCATGCCAGACTTGTTTCAGAAGAAATCCAGGAAGCGTGCGGACGGACCGGTGTCCGCCTGGAACGGTGCCTGCGCGCAGAGGGCGAACAAAACAAAGCACGTGATTTGGTCGAGGTTGATTCCATTCAGGAGGCAGTGTCATTTCTTTCTTCTGTTTCCGGCGTGATTTTTGCCACAACCGGCAGTAAAGAACTGGAAGCCCTGTGCCAGATACCAGATTATCAAAAACGGGTGTATGCGAGAGTGCTTCCAACTTCGAATGTTTTGAAGAAATGTGAAAAATTGGGGATAACTGGCAGCCATCTGATTGCGATGCAGGGACCTTTTTCCACCGAAATGAATACGCTATTTCTCCGACAGACAAAAGCGGAGTGGCTATTGACGAAAGATTCCGGGCGTGCGGGCGGATTTCAGGAAAAGGTGGAAGCGGCGCGTGAAAATGGAACCAGAGTGGTTGTGATCCGCAGACCGGAGGAGAATGGCATTTCGCTGGAAGAGGCGATGGAGGTGCTGAAGAAGGCGGATGAGGGGAAGGTTGGAGAGTTAAAAACACATTTGATTCTGGCGGGAATTGGCATGGGACAGCCGTCCCAGATGACAGGGGAAGTCCTTCGGGCAATTCGAGAGAGTGACGCCTTGATTGGCGCGGGGCGTATGCTGGAATCGGCGGAGAGAGCGCTGCAGAATGATTTGCTGATTAGCAAGGAAGAAAAAGCTGAAAACAGACAGGAATCAACGGCTGCGGTGGAAAAAGAAACGAAGTGCTATAAAGCATATCTTCCTGACGATGTGATACAGATTGTATCGAAGCACCCGGAATGGAAGCAGGCGGTCATCCTGTATTCGGGTGATACCGGCTTTTTCAGCGGGGCATCCAGGATGGCAGAGAGGCTGCGGGAAGCTGGTTATCCATTTACCGTCTATCCGGGTACATCCTGTGTCAGTTATCTGGCGGCACGCCTGGGGACGCACTGGGAAGATGCGGCGATTTATTCCGCACATGGAAGAGAATTGTCTGTCGATCGGGTGATGAAACGTCTGTGTGATCCAGAAGAACCGGCTAAGCGTGCGTTTATCCTCATGGGCGGCAAAAATGGAGCTGGACAGTTTTGTGAACGTCTGACACAGGCGGGATATGGAAATGTACAGGTGACGGTTGGTGAAAACTTATCGTACCCGGAAGAGCAGATCCGGAGCGGAACCGCGGAAGAAATGAGAAAATTGGAATTTGCGGATTTGAGCTTGATGCTGCTGGAAGTCACGGATGAAATAAAGCGTGGGCAGAACGAAGAGGAAAAGATTACAGATGGTAACAATACAGAAACAAAAAATGTAGAGAAGTTGATATATGAACAGAAAATGGTGTCAGAAAAAATGCCATCCGATGTTCGAGTAACAGAATCATATAAAAATGATGCAGATAAACTTTTGCCACATGAGGCTTCTGTCAGAGCATGTCCACGCATCATGCTTGCCGCCCCAAAAAGCGGCAGTGGAAAAACTCTTTTGACCTGCGGACTGCTTGAAATCCTTCGCCGCCGCGGTCTGAATCCGGTCGCGTGCAAATGTGGACCGGACTATATCGATCCAATGTTTCACCGCTATGTGCTCGGCATTCCCGGGCGAAATCTCGATAGCTTTTTTCTGCCACCGGAAGGCGTGCGGGAGGTTCTGGCGGATGCAGTGCGGGAAGAACAGGCGGGAATCGCAGTTTTAGAGGGTGTCATGGGCTATTATGACGGCTTGGGCGGAACAGAAACGTCCGCCAGCAGCTGGGAGATTGCAGAGATCACAGACACGCCGGCGATTCTGGTGCTGGACTGTAAGGGCGCATCGTTGTCGGCGGCAGCAATGGCATCTGGATTTTTGCATTTCCGGAAAAACAGCCATATTGCCGGAGTGATTTTGAACCGGGTTTCTTCGATGTATTATGAGCGGCTGGCGGCAGCCGTGGAAGAGGCGTCGGGGCTTCCGGTGCTTGGTTATCTGCCAGAATCCGAGGAATACCGCATGGAAAGCCGCCATCTGGGACTTTTTCTGCCGGGCGAGATCGATCGGCTGCGCGAGCGGATCGGGCGATTGGCAGATCAGATGGAAAAGTCGATCGCGGTGGAGCGGGTGCTGGAAGTGGCAGGGATGCTTCCATTGAGGATAGAAAACAAAGAGAAAGAAAAAGCAGAAAACGAATCAATGGAGGCGGAAAGTATAGCGAAATTCCCAGCATGTCAAGAGCAAAAAGTCACCTCGCGCGTCCGCATCGGTGTTGCCCGTGACGAGGCATTCTGCTTCTACTATCAGGAAAATTTCCACCTTCTGGAACAGATGGGTGCGGATCTGGTTTATTTCAGTCCACTGAGGGATAAAAAAATCCCGGACAGAGTGGATGGGCTTTTATTTGGCGGTGGTTATCCGGAGAATTATGCACGGGAGCTGGCAAAGAACGCGGCGATGCGTGAGAGTATCCGGCGGTCGATTGCGGCGGGAATGCCGTTTCTGGCGGAATGTGGTGGATTTTTATATTTACACCGTACTCTTGAAGGAAGCGATGGAAAACACTGGGAAATGGCTGGCGTTTATCCATTTGACGCTTACCGGACGAACCGCCTGCGCCGGTTTGGCTATGTGCGTCTGCTGACCTCATCTGGTCAGGAAATTCACGGGCATGAGTTCCATTACTGGGAGAGCGAAGATCCGGGCACCGACTGGGAGGCAGTCAAACCGACCGGAAACCGAAGCTGGCGCTGCATCCATGAAAAGGGAGGACAGATTGGCGGATTTCCGCATCTCTATTATGCATCCTGTCCAGATTTTTTGCGAAAATGGCTGGATGTATGTGCCAAAGGGAGTCAGAAAAAATATATCAATTGAGTGAATTTATATGAGAATCTAGAAAATGGGGAGTAGCAAATGCGAGATGAATGGTTTATCCGGGGCAAGGTCCCGATGACGAAGAGTGAGGTGCGGACCGTGTCATTGTCCAAGCTGGAATTGTATGAGGACTGTGAGTTCTGGGACATTGGCGCGGGAACGGGTTCTGTCAGTGTGGAAGCGGCGGTAAGCTGTCCGGGGATTCATGTGTGTGCGTTTGAATATAAGGAAGAGGCGGTTGAACTGATCCGGGCAAATTGTGAGAAAGCCAGAACAGAGGCGGTCACGATCGTGCCGGGAAAGGCGCCGGAGACATTTGCACAGGTAAGTGTTCACCGACCGGATCGGGCATTTATCGGGGGAACAACCGGACAGATGCGCGAGATTCTGGATGAATTGTTCCGCTTGAACCCAGATATCCGGATTGTGATCAACCTGATTGCGCTGGAGTCTCTGACAGTGCTTATGAGTTACCTGAAAGAGCGCGGGATAGAGGCGGAGATTCTGTCCATGCAGATTGCAAAAGCGGAGAAGATTGGTTCCAGTCATTTGATGAAAGGGCAGAATCCGATCTATATCATATCACTGGGAGGAAATGAAGCGTGAAGAAAATGATTCAGCCAGAGGCATTAAAAGTGGGCGCGAATTGTATAAGCGCGAACGATGCAAGGAGTGTAAAATTAGATTTTGCACCAATGGAGGGAATCACGGGATACGTATTCCGGCAGGCGCATGCAGTCATTTATGGGGGCGTTGACCGGTATTACAGTCCGTTCATTGCACCAGGTTCCAGTCATAAGCTGACATCCAGGGAGAGGAACGATATTCTTCCAGAGCATAATCAGGGATTATGCCTGATCCCGCAGATTCTGACGCATTCGGCGGAAGATTTTCTGTGGGTTTGCGAGGAACTGGCGGAGTATGGATATAGGACGGTTAATCTGAACCTGGGCTGTCCGTCGGGAACGGTGGTTACGAAGAAAAAGGGCGCGGGATTTTTAGCCGAGCCGGAAGATTTGAGCTTGTTTCTGGAGGAAGTCTGCAACGGATTGGAAAAAATCCACGCGTCGGATGGAAAGCCGGTGCGTTTGTCGATCAAAACCCGGATCGGCATGAAAGAAGCGTCTGAATTTCCACGCCTGCTTGCTATCTATAATCATTATCCGCTGGAAGAACTGATTGTACACCCGAGAGTGCGCGAGGACTATTATAAGGGGAAAATACGGATGGAGTCATTTGAGTATGCGCTGGAGCAGAGCCGCTGCCCGGTCAGCTATAATGGAAATCTTTTTTCGGCGGCGGATGCGTCTGCGCTCATGGAAGAAATTGTAGGACAAGATGAATCGTCTGACAAAGGCGAAATGCAGAAAAAAACGAAATTAGCCGCGTTGATGTTTGGGCGAGGGGCGGTTGCAAGTCCGTGGATTTTTGGAGAGGTGCGGAATCTGCCATCCTCGACTCATCTCCAATCCTTCCAGCAATTCCACGATCGCCTCCTGACCGGTTATGCAGAAATCATGTCCGGCGACCGGAATACTTTGTTTAAAATGAAGGAACTCTGGTACTATTTCCAGTGCCATTTTCCGGGATGTGAAAAAGAATTGAAGAAGATTAAGAAGGCACAGAAGCTGTCTGACTACCGGGCTGCTGTTCAGGCGATGTTTGCGAGCGGGCGGTTTGTGGAAGGCGGCTTTCGCAACCCGGCACCATAGGAGTGATACCGGGCTGTCCTGTAACCATCCTCTCATTCAGGCAGTACAGTGTTGCGAATATCAAATTTTACACAGATTTTACATTTCCTGCTGGTTATTTTTACATTTATTTGATATAGTGAAGACATACTATGTGTAAAGATCAAAAGATGATGGGAGAATATGTATGTCTATTAGTACTTTGGGAACACTCTTTCAGTTCATTGGAGGACTGGGAATGTTCCTGTATGGAATGGAGTCGATGGCGGATGGTCTGCAGAAGTTTGCGGGCAACCGTTTACAACGTGTGCTTGAGATCCTGACTTCGAACCGCTTGCTGGGCGTGCTGGTGGGCGCGGGCGTTACCGCGATCATCCAGAGTAGTTCCGCGACGACGGTTATGGTCGTTGGTTTCGTAAATGCCGGAATTATCAATCTTCTGCAGGCGACCGGCATCATCATGGGTGCCAATATTGGTACGACTGTGACGAGCTGGATTGTGTCGATGAGTGAGTGGGGCGAGGTGTTAAAGCCAGAGTTCTTTGCACCGGTTCTCTTCGGTATCGGCGCATTCATCACGATGTTTGCGAAGAGCCACAAGAAAAAAGAGGGTGCCGAAGTCCTGATCGGTTTTGCACTCCTGTTTATCGGTCTTTCTTTCATGTCCGGTTCGATTGAGCCGTACCGGGATGCGCCGATCTTCTCCGAGTCCTTCCGGGTACTGGGACAGAATCCGCTTTTAGGTATTTTAGTCGGTCTGGCAGTTACCGCAATCATCCAGAGTAGTTCCGCGTCCGTCGGTATTTTACAGATGCTGGCGATCAACGGCATGGTAAACTGGCAGTCAGCAGTCTTTATTACATTGGGACAGAACATCGGTACCTGTGCGACCGCGCTGTTATCTTGTATCGGTACGACCCGTACGGCAAAGCGTGCGGCGGTCATTCACCTTCTGTTCAATGTGACGGGTGCAGTTGTATTTGGCGTCGCTTTATACATCGTGTTTATGATGAATCCGGAGCTTGCGATGACGCGTGCGGATAGTGTGGGAATTTCGATTTTCCATACGATATTTAACGTTGTCAACACCTGCATTATGTTCCCGTTTGCTGGTTTCCTGGTAAAGGCATCGGATGTGATTGTTCCGAAGCCGAAGGAGACAGAGAAAGAGTGGTCGGCAAACAGTGTCGAGACAGACATGATCCGTCACTTAGACGACCGTATCCTCGAAACTCCGTCCTTTGCGATTGAGACGGCGTGCAACGAGGTTGTCAACATGGGTAAGGTAGCGGTTGCCAATCTAAAAATAGCGTCAGCAGCCTTGGTGGATGCAGATGATAATTTCTGTGAACAGGTATTTGAAAATGAAGAGACGATCGACCGCATGGAGAAAATGCTGACCGAATATCTCTTAAAGATCAACAACCTCTCCTTGAATGATGAACAGCATCTTCTCGTTAAGAATATGTATTATACAATCGGTGATCTTGAACGTGTCGGTGACCACTGTGAAAACTTAGCAGAGCTTGCCAAGAAACGGATTGAGAATGTGAATATTGATTTCTCGGATCTGGCGCTGAAAGAGCTGCGGACGATTGCAGATGCAACGCTTAAATCGGTCGAGGCGTCCGTGGAGGCGCGTCAGGCGCATGACATGCAGAAAGTACGCCAGACTGCCCGCTGGGAGGAAGAGGTTGACAATATGGAGGAGGAGATGCGCGAGAGCCATATGAACCGTCTTTCCAATGGAGAATGCAAGATTGAGGGCGGTGTTATCTTCCTGGATGCACTGGCAAATTATGAGAGAATCGCGGATCATGCCAAGAATGTAGCTGGCTACGTAAAGGAAGAGATGCAGTAATGAAATATCGGATATATGTGATTGAGGATGATGAAAATATCCGGAATCTGATCTGCGTGGCACTGGAAAACTTCGGTTACTGCGCCAGCGGATTTGAGACGGCAGAGGAAGCGCTTGACAACCTCTCGGCCCTGCTCCGGAGAGGCAGGGAGGCGCAGCGGGAGTATCCGGCGATGTTTGTATTCGACTGGATGCTGCCGGGGATGGACGGCATGGCGGCGATCCGCAAGATCCGGGAGATGCCGGACTTTTCCGCAGCCCCGGTCCTGATGCTGACGGCAAAGGATCGTGAGATGGATATTGTACAGGGACTTGACAACGGTGCTGACGACTACATGACGAAACCGTTCGGTATTCTGGAGCTTTCGGCGCGCGTCAGAAACCTTTTAAAGCGGGTGGAACCTGCAAAAGAGGAGGTTTCCAGCCTGACGATCGGTGAAGTCAGCATCAACCGGGAGACGCGGGAGGTGATTGCCTGCGGCGACCGGACGGAGCTGACGCTCAAAGAATTTGAACTTTTAACATATCTCATGGAACATATCAACCGGGTGGTGACGCGCGACGAGCTTCTCGACCATATCTGGGGCTATGACTATGATGGGGAGACGAGAACGCTGGATATGCACATCAAGACACTCCGGCAGAAGCTGCATGACGCCGGAGCCCAGATCAAGACAGTGCGCGGCGTGGGCTATCGGTTTTTAAAGGAAAAAGAAGCGGGAAAGTGATGAAACGATGCGAAAAGCGATTTTGACGAAATTTATTCATCTGTTATTTCTGGCGCTGGTTCTGAATACATTTATCGCTCTGGTGGTTACCAGCAGTGTATTGCTCAAACGGTCAAGGGAGGATATGCATTTTGCATTGGAATCCGTTGACCGTATGTTGGATTATACGGGAAATGTGGAAGAACAGCTGATGGATTTGAGCGACCTTACGAACGACAATAATAGCCGTTATACGCTGATCCGGATGGATGGCACGGTGGTGGCTGATACGGAAGTAGCGCAGGTGAATCAGATGGAAAATCATCTGGAGCGCAAGGAAGTGAAGGATGCGCTGGCGACGGGCTATGGATATTCGGTGCGGCGTTCCGGAACGTTAGGAATGCAGATGGCGTACGCGGCGATCCGTTCATCGGACGGCAAATACATACTGCGCCTTTCTGCCTGTTCAACCGGTTTGGGTGAATATATCCTGATGTTGATTCCGGCCGCTTTTTTGAGCTTTGGAATAGCTTTTTTTGCATCGGCAATGGAGGCGGAACGGTTTTCCCAGTCCATCACGCGTCCTTTGCAGGAAATTTCCAGTGAAATGGTGCGGATGGATGACGACTACACGCGTTTTCAGTTTGAAAAATGCCCGTATGAGGAGATCAATGTCATCGCGGACACGACGACGCGGATGTCCCGGAATATGAAGAAATATCTGGAGCGCATTGAGAAAGAAAAACAGATCCGGCAGGAGTTTTTCAGCAATGCATCGCATGAGCTGAAAACACCGATCACTTCGATCCGCGGTTACGTCGAGCTTTTGGAAAGCGGCATGGCACAGGATCCGGGCACGGCACGTGATTTTCTGGGACGCATAAAAAAAGAGGCAATGCGGATGACGAACCTGGTGGATGATATTTTGATGATCTCCCGTCTGGAATCGCGCGGTGCGAAAGCAGATATTGTGACAATCCGCACGGTGGAACTGCTGGAGGACAGCCTGTCTTCGATTGCCGCGCAGGCGGCGTCGCGCGGCATCACAGTCCATAAAGAGTGCGAGAATTTCACGATTCGTGCCGATCTGCGCCAGATACAGGAGCTGTTTAACAATCTGTTGACAAACGCGGTCAAGTATAACAACGAGGGCGGCGAAATCTGGGTGCAGGTCAAGCACTGGGGCGCGGATATGATACTGACGGTCCGCGACACCGGCGTCGGCATCCCGGCGGAGAGCCAGAGCCGTATTTTTGAGCGGTTTTACCGGGTGGATAAAGGGCGCAGCCGCAGACAGGGCGGCACCGGGCTTGGTCTTTCGATCGTCAAGCATATCGTGAATTTTTATCATGGAAGCGTGAAGGTAGAGTCGGAAGTCGGAAAAGGTTCAACGTTTACGGTGAAACTGCAGATCGCGGAAGCAAAATAAAAAAGAGTCAACCTAAATTCCCTATAAAATAGCGGAATTTTAGGTTGACTCTTTTTGGAGTTTGTAGTATGATTGCTTTAAAGCGTAACAGTTCAGCTCTTTAAAGCGAAAAATAAATCATGGTTTGAAGCATAAGAGGAAAATCTGTTACATACGTTGAAAAGGTTCAGGAGGATGATATTATGAGAAAGACAAAGAAATTAGCAGCCCTGATGCTGGCTG
This sequence comes from Clostridium sp. AF32-7AC, assembly GCF_003477925.1. NCBI lineage: Bacteria > Bacillati > Bacillota > Clostridia > Eubacteriales > Clostridiaceae > Clostridium > Clostridium sp. AF32-7AC. The sequence goes on along the minus strand of NZ_QUEG01000005.1, from coordinate 85,244 downwards.
GCGCAATGGCGGCATCCCTGGCAGCCTGCGGAGGACAGACAGCAAGTACGGACACGACAGCAGCGGAGTCCGCAGACGGAGAAGAAAGCAAAGAGGCAGAGCAGACAGCAGACGGCGAGACCTATAAGATTGGCGTATTACAGCTGACCCAGCATGTGGCACTGGATAAGACCAATGAGGGCTTCGTGGCAGCGCTGGACGATGCAGGCATCAAATATGAGATCGACCAGCAGAATGCAGCTGGCGAGCAGTCTGCATGCCAGACGATCGCAGAGAAACTGGTCAACGATAAAGATGATTTGATTTTTGCAATCGCAACCCCGGCAGCACAGGCAGTTGCAGGTGTGACGGATTCGATTCCGATTCTTGTAAGCGCCGTTACCGATCCGGCGGCTTCCGGTCTGGTAGAGAGCAACGAGGTTCCGGGCGGCAACGTATCGGGTACTTCTGATCTGACTCCGGTTAAAGAGCAGATTGATCTGATGCAGCAGATTATTCCAGATGTAAAAAAGGTCGGGCTTCTGTATTGCAGCGCGGAGGCAAACTCCGTTCTTCAGATTGACATGGCGAAAGAAGCACTTGATACAGCTGGTATTGAGTATGAAGATTACACCGTTTCCAATTCCAATGAGATTCCTACCGTTGTAGAATCTATGGTTGGCAATGTAGACTGTGTATACACACCAACCGACAACATGATCGCAGCTGGTATGGCAACCGTAACGATGGTAACAAATGAGAATAAACTTCCGGTTATCTGCGGCGAGAAAGGCATGGTAGATGCAGGCGGTCTTGCTACTTACGGTATTGATTACTACCAGTTAGGCTACATGACCGGTGAGCAGGCCGTTAAAATCCTGACTGAGGGCGCCGATATTTCTAAGATGCCGATCGGTTATCTGGACGCTTCCAAGTGCGAGCTGAGTGTCAATGAAGAGACAGCGCAGACGCTGGGAATCGATGTATCTGGACTTGAGAAATAAAGAGTACCAGAAAGACCTAAACTTCAAATGAGATGGACTGTCAGATCAGAAGCATAAAATAAATATGCCGATCTGGCAGTCTTTACAGTTAATCAGATGAAGAAAATACGAAACACGGGGAGGTAAAAGTTTGAGCGGTTTATTAGTATCCCTGCAGGGCGCGGTCGCACAGGGCGTTCTTTGGGGAATCATGGTATTGGGAGTTTACATTACATTCCGCCTGATGAATATCGCGGATATGACGGTAGACGGAAGTTTCGCGCTGGGTGCCTGCGTTTGTGCAGTCCTGGTAGTCAACAAAGGAGTAAATCCGGTGCTGGCACTTTTAGTTGCAGTGGCAGCCGGTGTCGTGGCTGGTGCGGTAACGGGTATTCTTCATACTGTATTTGAGATACCAGCGATTCTGGCAGGAATTCTGACCCAGATTTCCCTCTGGTCGATCAACCTCCGGATCATGGGAGGAAAGAGCAATCTGCCGCTTCTGAAAGTCAAGACACTTATCAGTGGTCTGGCTGCTTCCTTCGGGATGACTCAGGCACAGGCATCGATGATCGTTGGAATTGTGCTGGCGGTGGCGGCTATTCTGTTTCTTTACTGGTTCTTCGGAACCGAGATCGGAAGTGCGATGCGTGCAACCGGTAACAACGAGGATATGGTGCGTGCGCTGGGCGTGGACACTCGTATGGCGAAGCTTTTATCCCTGATGGTCAGCAACGGCCTGGTCGCTCTCTCCGGCGCACTCGTCTGCCAGAGCCAGAAATATGGTGATGTTGGAAGTGGTACGGGTGCGATCGTCATTGGTCTGGCGGCGATCGTCATCGGCGAAGTCCTGATGGGACGATTGACCTCTTTTTATTGGAAACTGACCTCCGTGGTTGTCGGTTCGGTCATTTACTTTGTGATCCGTGCGGTTGTACTCCGCATGGGTATGGATGCAAACGACATGAAGCTGCTCTCTGCTGTCATTGTAGCACTGGCACTCTGTATTCCGGTAGCACTCGCTAAATATCGGCTGAGAAAAGATTATTCAGAAGGGGGCGAGGAGTAATGCTGACGATAACAAATGTAAAGAAAACTTTTAATAAAGGAACTGTTAATGAGAAAAAAGCCTTAAACGGTATCAACTTACACCTGGCACCGGGCGATTTCGTGACGATCATCGGCGGAAACGGTGCTGGAAAATCCACCATGTTAAATATGATCGCAGGCGTATATCCGATCGATTCTGGTAAAATCGAGATCGACGGTGTAAACATATCCAGGGAGCCAGAATACAAACGCGCTAAATATATCGGCAGAGTCTTCCAGGATCCGATGCGCGGCACCGCCGCCAATATGGAGATACAGGAAAACCTTGCCATGGCACTGCGCCGCGGCAAATCCAGAGGACTCGGCTGGGGCATCAAAAAGAATGAAAAGGACTTCTACCGTGAGGCATTGGCACAGCTCGATCTGGGGCTTCAGACCCGTATGACCAGCAAAGTGGGTTTACTCTCCGGCGGACAGCGCCAGGCGCTCACCCTTCTGATGGCAACTCTCCAGAAGCCAAAGCTCCTTCTCTTAGACGAACACACCGCCGCCCTCGATCCTAAAACAGCCCGCAAAGTCCTCGATCTTACCGAAAAGATCGTAGACGAACAAAATCTGACCGCGCTTATGGTTACCCATAACATGAAAGATGCGATTCAGATCGGCAACCGTCTGATTATGATGCACGAAGGTCGGATTATCTACGATGTAGCAGGGGAAGAGAAGAAGAATCTGCAGGTAGAAGACCTGTTAGAGAGATTTGAAAAGGTAAGCGGAGAAGAATTTGCGAATGACCGTATGATGCTTGCCAAATAAGCAGGGGTATAAGATTTGAAGGGTTTTATCTCAGTCGAGAAGACTCCCACCTCTTCAGGTGGTGAGTAATAGCAAATTTGTCTCAGTGGGAGTCCATTCTCCGACTGAGATAAACGCTCCGCGAGGATGCGCAGTGATTCTGATAGGAATATGTCAGCTTCGCTGACCAGAATCACGCGCCAAGTCTCACGGACGTTCGACTTGAATAAAATCAATAACCGATAACAGACAAAAAGTATACGGAATGAAAAGTGGGTCAACAAATTAAAAACCACGACTATAAGTGAGAAAGAATGCCCTCCGGCGGCGCGGGCGGTCGGAGGGCATTCTTTTCTCACTTATAGTCGTGCATTCTCCTCTCCCATATTTCCAACTAATTCCCCCTTTCACGACTTAACCGTTTATCTACAACTTAACACTTCTGTAATAATTCATTTATAGAAAATTCATTTTTTCCTCCACATCCTTCCTTGGCAATTCCCTACGAATATGATAAAATAAAAATTACGTTTAAGATATTAAGTTATAATTTCAAGAAAAATCAGGAGCGATCCATATGTTAGAAGAAGAAAACAAAAAAGAAACGCAGGAGTCAGAACAGGTGCCAGCGGCGGAGCGGATTCAAGAGCCGGAAGCAGTTCAGAGTCAGGAATCAGAGCCAGCTCAGACCCAGGATCAGACACCAAAGCCGGTCCGGGAATCCGCGGGACATTCGCGCAGGCGCCAGGGCGAAGATAAGAGTCAGAACCTGCGCTTCGGAGTGATAGCAGCAGGAGTGGTAATTGCCCTTGCAGTTGCAGCGCTTGCAGGCAAGTCCCTGCTCAGCCGTCAGGCGGGAGCCGGAACTGCAAAGAATGGGACGGCGACAGCATCAGAGTTTTCGAAGGACGAGGCATCCGAAGAGTCCAGAGCGGAGGAGATCAAAGAGAAAGAAGCAGTGGTAGCTTCTTATAAAAATCTGGGTATCGTGCAGGTGTCTGGTTATCTGAATATGCGTGAGACGGCGAGCACGGATGGCAACATCATCGGCAAGCTGATGGGCGACAGTGCGTGTGAGATCGTGGATGATTCAACCGAAGGCTGGTATCAGGTCGAATCTGGCGGTATTTCCGGTTATATCAGCTCAGAGTTTGTTCTGACCGGGGATGAGGCGAAGAAAAAAGCGTTGGAACTGGTTGAAAAGCGGGCGCTCATCACGGCAGACTCCCTGAACATCCGAAAAGAGCCGAACACGGAGTCTGAGGTTGTCGGTCAGGCATTGAAAAATGAGCGCTATGTGGTCGAGGGTGAGCCGGAGAATGGCTGGATTCAGATTTCGAGCGGTTATATTTCCACGGATTATGCAGAGATCAAATACGCACTCAATGAGGCGCGGAAACTGGATATGCGTTCGATGGTGCTGAATTTATACAAAAATCTAGGTATTTCCAGTGTGGATAATTACTTGAATGTGCGCGATCAGCCAAGTGAGGATGGAAATATCATCGGTAAGATGACGAGCAAGTCTGCCGGAGAGATTCTGGAGACGAGCGAGGACGGCGGCTGGTATAAGATCCAGTCGGGTCCCGTCACTGGATATGTGAAGGCGGAGTATATCCTGACAGGAGATGCGGCGAAGCAGGAGGCGATGGAGGTTGCAGAACTGATGGCGATCGTTTCAACCGACCGCCTGAATGCCCGCACGGAGCCGAGCACGGATGCGCCGATCTGGACGCAGATCTCTAACAATGAGCGTTACGATGTTATAAGCCAGCAGGATGGCTGGGTCGAGATTGCGCTCGATACGACGAGTGCGTATGTGGCGACTGATTTCGTAGATGTGCGTTATGCATTGCCGGAGGCGATCCCATTTACCCCATTAAAAGAAAAGGAATCCTTGCGGACCCAGATTGTCAATTATGCCCTTCAGTTTGTCGGAAACCGTTATGTCTGGGGCGGTAATGACCCGCATTCGGGTGTGGACTGTTCTGGTTTTACAAAGTATGTATACAGCCATGTGGCGGGCGTGTCCCTGCCGCGGGTGTCCCGGGAACAGGCGCGGACGGGTACGAAGATTGATTCTTCGAAGATGCGTCCGGGCGATCTGATTTTCTATACGAATCGCAAGGGAACGGTCAACCATGTGGCGATGTACATTGGCAATGGTCAGATCGTCCATGCGGCGAGCCGGAGAAGCGGCATCAAGATTTCTACCTGGAATTACCGGAATCCGTACCGGATTGTCAATATGCTGGGAGACTGATAGGGAGAGGATAAGATGGAAGAGCAAAAGACAGAAGATTATAAAGAACGCCTGCAGAAAGTACGTCAGAGACGAAATGGCAAAGATCCGATGCACTGGTTCATGATCGGAGGCTGTGCTGTCATTGTGGTGCTGGCTCTGGTTATCATCGTGAAGCTGGCACAGGGCGGCACGTTCGGAGGTTCTGGAAACGCCCGGGTGGCATCGGCATCCGAGGCAGAGGTGCAGGAAACCGTGATCGGAGAGACGCTGCCGGAGGATGAGGAACAGGCAAAAGAGGACGAAGAAAAGAAAAATGTAGTCGAGTCCTACCAGAATCTGGGTATTGTGGATGTATCTGGTTATCTTAATATGCGTGAGAGCGCCAGCACGACCTCCGATGTCATCGGCAAACTGATGGGCGGCAGTGCGTGCGAGATTCTGGACGATTCCCAGGAAGGCTGGTATCAGGTATCTTCCGGCGGTCTGGAGGGCTACATCAGTTCCGAATTTGTACAGACCGGCGAGGCGGCAAAAACGGAGGCATTTGAGCTGGTCAAGAAGATGGCGGTCATCACGACTGACAAGCTGAATATCCGGAGTGAGCCGAGTGAGGACGCGCAGGTGCTGGAACAGGCGCTGAAAAATGAGCGTTATTCCATTGTCAGCGAGCAGGACGGCTGGATTCAGATCAGCGGGGGCTATATTTCAGCGGATTATGTGGATGTGCGCTATGCGTTAAATGAAGCGCGTAAGCTGGATCTGCGGACGATGGTTCTCAATATGTATGACAATCTGGGTATTTCCAATGTCAATAACTACTTAAATATCCGCGTGGAGCCGAAGGAGGATGCGAAGATCATCGGTAAGATGACGAGCAAGTCCGGTGGTGAGATTCTGGAAACGACCGAGGATGGCGGCTGGTATAAGATCAAGTCCGGTCCGGTTACTGGCTATGTTAAATCCGAATTTATTCTGACTGGAGATGCGGCGAAGCAGGAGGCACTGCAGGTTGCACAGCTGATGGCGATCGTATCAACTGACCGTCTGAATGCCCGTACGGAGCCGAACACGGACGCGCCGATCTGGACGCAGATTTCCAACAGCGAGCGGTATTCGGTTATGAGCCAGCAGGATGGCTGGGTGCAGATTGCACTGGATGAGACGAGTGCCTATGTAGCGACTGAATTTGTCGATGTCCGGTATGCGTTAAATGAGGCGATCGAGTTTACACCGGTTGAGGAGACCCCGGAGCCTGAGACCAAGGCGGCGAGCAGCAAGGGAGGCTCTGGAAGCAAGAGCAGCAGTAACGGTGGTTCTGGCAGCCAGAAAGCATCTTCAAGCGGCTCCTCCAAGCGTGCGCAGATCGCAAACTACGCGACTCAGTTCCTTGGGAATCCGTATGTATGGGGCGGTACCAGCTTGACAAATGGTACGGATTGTTCTGGATTTACGATGTCGGTTATGGCACACTTCGGCGTCGGCCTGCCGCATCATTCGGGTTCCCAGGCGGGAGCAGGAAGAAGTATCAGTTCTTCCCAGATGCGTCCGGGTGATCTGATCTTCTACACAAACAGCGGTGGAACGATCAACCATGTAGCACTCTATATCGGCGGCGGGCGCGTGTGCCATGCATCGAATGCAAGGGATGGTATCAAGATTTCCACCTGGAATTACCGTACCCCGGCGAAGATCGTCAATGTACTGGGCGATTAATTCCATGGAAAGTCAATAAAAATTATTTGAAAGAGAGCAGGGAGAAAAGGCAGCTTTTCCCAGCTCTCTTTTTTCTGTTTCATAGGAAATTGTGTCCTATGAAATAAAAAACGCATCGCGGGGATGCGCACTCGCGCGAAGCAGAAACATGTCGCAAGTGACCGCGCGAGACGCCCGAATGTGCCAAGGTACATCCTTGTTTGTATAAAAAGCGGTTTCAGTGAATAAAGATAATAGGAAGACAGAATACTAAGAATGAATTAGGCAGTTGAGAAAAAACATTGAATCCGCGTGTAAGATGGAAAGAGCGCAGAAAAGAGGAAAATATGATTCGGGCAAATCGTGAAAACAGGGAATGGGAAAATGAAGCGTGGGACAAGCAGGCAGATAAGGTGGGAGAAAGTCGGGAACAGGCGCAGGAGGATCCGATTCAGAAGCGTGAAAATGGACAGACGGATATTACGGGAAAGAATGGCAATCACATTGAATTAATCTCGATCATCGGAGAGATAGAGGGACATGAAAATTTGTCCGGCAATACGAAAACGACGAAATATGAGCATATTCTGCCTAAGCTGGCGGAGATCGAGGAGAGCGGTGAGACGGAGGGAGTTTTAGTCCTGATTAACACGGTGGGCGGCGATGTAAGCTGTGGACTGGCACTGGCGGAGATGATTGCTTCGCTCAGCAAACCGACCGTTTCACTGGTCATCGGAGACAGCCATTCGATCGGTGTGCCGCTCGCAGTGGCGGTCGATCACTCTTTTATTGTCCCGACCGGGACGATGATGGTACATCCGGTACGGATGACGGGGATGGTGATCGGTGCCGTGCAGACGTATGATTATTTTGAAATGATTCAGGATCGTATTTTAAGCTTTGTGTCCGGACACAGTCAGATCTCCTATGAGCGCCTCCGGAGCCTGATGCTCAATACGGAGATGATGACAAAAGATCTGGGAACGGTCCTGGTTGGCGGGGAGGCGGTCCAGGAGGGACTGATCGATGAATGCGGCGGGATCCGGGAAGCGCTTGCATGGCTGAACCGGGCGATCGATGGGAAGAAACAAGAAATAGATGCACACGACCGGATGACGAAGACGGATTTTAGTGAAAATCTGAAAAGAAAGTAGAACATACGTGCGAAAATTTTAGGAAAGCGTTGCTTTTTTCCCTGAATTTGGGTATACTGAATGAGATAATAAGAATGTAAAATGAGAAAAGCAGTCTGCGGGAGGCTGTATTTTGTGAAACAGGAGGAACCGCAGATACATGGGAAATATTGGAGGCATGAGACAGGTGGCAGATACAAGCAGGAAAAGACAGAGTACAGAGCGTGCCGGGGAGACAGCTGGGACAGAGAAAAAAGCCGGGCGATCCAGAAAGTCCCCTGCGGCGAAGAAAGCGGAGGAGACGCTGAACGAGAAAAAGAGTAGGGGGAAGAAGAAAGCTTCGTCTGGAAAAGGCACCGCGAAAGGAACAGGAAGCCGAAGCCGCGCCAGCCAGGCGCCGGAGCTGGTGGAGAAAAGTGGTACAGGGGCATTTATGGGAACGGAAGTGGCGATTATTGTATCATTTGCAATATCGGTACTTTTGTTTTTGAGCAATTTCGGGCTTTGCGGCTTTGTCGGAAGTTTTCTGCGATCGACTCTGCTTGGCGTATTCGGCGTGATGGGGTATCTGGTGCCATTCCTTTTATTTATGGGGACTTGTTTTTATCTTTCAAACCGAGGCAACCAGAAAGCCGTAGCCAAGTTGGTGGCGGTTGGCGAGGTGCTTCTGGCATTTTGCGGACTTTCCCAGCTTCTCATGGGAGGCGGTCGGCATCTGGACTGGAATCTGGGCGATTATTACGCGCAGGCAGGTGGAGGCGGCTTTATCGGTGGCATTCTGATGCTGCTGTTGTGCGGAACAGTGGGAACGATCGGAGCAGTTCTGATTCTGTTGGTGCTTTTGGCACTCGGTGCTGTGTGCATTACGGAGCGTTCCCTGGTAAACTTCGTTAAACAGGGCAGCGGAAGGGCATATGAGTATGCGAAAGAAGATATGAGCCGCCGCCGTGAGATACATGAGGAGAAAAAGGAAGAAAAACGCCGTCTGCGGGAGGAGCAGCGGGTCCGTGGCGTTGATCTCGAGGGCGCCAAGCTGACCGAGCTGCCAGTGATGCGGAATTTCTCGGAAGGAGTCCCGGAGGGAACCGTGCTGGGACCGGAGGATGCACCGGAGGAATTCCGTGAGATGCATGGAAGGCAGGAAAACTTGCAGGATGAGGCCGTGGCTTATGATGATTGGACCGATGTTCCGGCAGAGGGAAAAAATCTGGCACAGGATTCCGGACAGGGAGTAGAGAAGGAGAATCCGGCAGATGTATTTCGCGGGCAGATATTCCACGGTGGCGGAGCGGTAGAACCAGAACCGATGGAGTATGAAGAAGAGCCGGTGGAGTACGAAGAAGAACCGGTGGAATCGGAGCAGGATACATATGCATACGCTGGTTCAGAATCCCAGTTTCAGGAAGAATCGGAGCGCGAGATGGCGCGGGCAGTAAGGGAGACAGAATTTGCAAAGGAGCCCGCAGAGACAGAGGACAGTGCGAGCGACCAGCTGTTGAAACGCCTGTATGTACGCCGTGATACCCGGACGATGGAAGAATTTGCCGGCAGCGAGAGCCGGAAAGGTCCAGGCTATTATCCGGTAGAGACACGGGAGAAACCGGCTGCGGAGGCGGCGTCCGGTTTGACCGCAGAGGAGGTTCATACAGATTTAGGGCATCAGGATGTCTTTGAGCCATCGGAAAACGAGTGGGAAACTGTTTCGATGGAAAATGAGAATGAAGGGAACGAACCTATATCTGGGGAAACGGATTCCGAACCAATCGATGGCTATTATAAGACGCTGGAATCGGAGCGGGGCGAGGCAAAGGGCAGTTTCTTTGTCCCGGAGGACTCCAAAACGGTCGTGACCGCATCCGGAAAGGTGATCGAGACGGATACAGAGGCGATACAGAAAAAACTGGAGCAGAAACGGGAAGAACGAAAAGCACTTCCAGTTGAGGAACTGACGGTTCCAGAGCAGATCGAGCGCAAGGAAGAGGAAGAAAAGAAGATCCAGAAAGAATACATATTCCCGCCATTGACGCTTTTAAAACGTGGCACGGGACAGACCGATTTCTCGGATCAGGAGTACCGGGAGACAGCGATCAAGCTGCAGCAGACGCTCCAGAACTTCGGCGTGGGCGTGACGGTTACAAACATCAGCTGTGGACCGACGGTTACCCGCTATGAGCTTCACCCGGAGCAGGGTGTCAAGGTCAGCAAGATTGTAGCGCTGGCGGATGATATCAAGTTAAATCTGGCAGCGGCGGACATCCGTATCGAGGCACCGATTCCTGGCAAGGCGGCGGTCGGTATCGAGGTTCCGAACAAGGAGAACCATGTGGTTCTGCTGCGCGATCTGCTGGAGTCGGAGGCATTTAAGAAATATCCGTCCCGGCTGGCATTCGCGGTCGGAAAAGATATCGCAGGTCAGACGGTTGTCAGCGACATTGCGAAGATGCCGCATCTTCTGATCGCGGGTGCGACCGGATCGGGTAAATCAGTCTGCATCAATACGCTGATCATGAGTGTGATTTATAAAGCGAAGCCGAGCGAGGTCAAGCTCATCATGATCGACCCCAAGGTGGTTGAGTTAAGTGTATACAACGGTATTCCGCATCTTCTGATTCCGGTTGTGACCGACCCGAAAAAGGCGTCCGGCGCCCTCAACTGGGCGGTGGCAGAGATGACCGACCGTTACCAGAAGTTTGCAAAATACGGCGTGCGCGATCTTAAGGGTTTCAATGCCAAGGTTGAGTCGATCGCGGATATCGACGATCCGAAGAAACCGGAGAAACTGCCGCAGATCATCATTATCGTGGATGAGCTTGCCGATCTGATGATGGTAGCGCCGGGCGAAGTAGAAGATTCGATCTGTCGTCTGGCCCAGCTGGCGCGTGCAGCGGGCATTCATCTGGTGATTGCGACGCAGCGACCATCGGTCAATGTCATCACCGGTGTGATCAAGGCAAATATTCCGTCGAGAATTGCTTTTTCCGTCTCTTCCGGAGTGGATTCCCGTACCATTATTGATATGAACGGCGCGGAGAAACTGCTCGGAAAGGGCGATATGCTGTTCTATCCGTCGGGCTATCAGAAACCGCAGCGTGTACAGGGCGCGTTTGTGTCCGACAATGAGGTTTCGGATGTGGTCGGATTTTTGAAACAGGAGGGGCTGACCGCAGAGTACAGCGCCGAGGTTGAGTCCAAGATCCGTTCGACGGCGATGGATGCGGGCTTTGGCGGCGGTGAGCGCGATGCCTATTTTGCACAGGCAGGTAAATTTATTATTGAGAAAGACAAAGCATCCATCGGCATGCTGCAGCGTATGTTTAAGATTGGCTTCAACCGTGCCGCGCGTATCATGGATCAGCTTGCAGATGCAGGCGTGGTCGGTGAGGAAGAAGGCACGAAGCCGCGTAAGGTGCTGATGAGCATGGAGCAGTTTGAAAACATGATGGAAGAAGGATATTAAAAAGCGGAATCATTATAAAATATCAAAATCAGGAGGTATCCTATGAAGCTTAAAAGCTGGCTGAAAGAATTGCCGTATACATTATTGCAGGGCAGCCTGGAGACGGAGGTTGACGAGGTGGTCTACGATTCAAGAAAGGCGGCGCCGGGGACGGTGTTTGTGTGTATGCGCGGGGCAAACGTCGATTCGCATACCTTTATCCCGGATGTAGTTGAAAAGGGCGCGCCGGTTCTGGTGGTCGAGCATCCGGTTGAGGCGCCTGAGAACGTGACGGTCATTCAAGTGGAGAATGGACGGAACGCGCTATCGCTTCTTTCGGCGGCACGTTTTGATTATCCGGCGCGGAAGATGACGGCGATCGGTGTGACCGGCACGAAGGGAAAGACGACTACCACTTATATGATCAAGGCGATTCTGGAGGCAGCCGGACAGAAGACGGGTCTCATCGGAACGAACGGCGCTGTGATCGGTGAGAATCATTATCCAACCAAAAATACGACGCCGGAATCCTACATTTTGCAAGAATATTTTGCAAAAATGGTGGAAGCGGGCTGCCGTTACATCGTGATGGAGGTTTCTTCCCAAAGCTACCTGATGCACCGGGTAGATGGACTTTTCTTTGATTATGGAATTTTCCTGAATATTTCCAATGATCATATTGGCCCGAATGAACATGCAAGTTTTGAAGAATATCTTTACTACAAAAAGCAGCTTTTGAAAAACTGCCGGACAGCGCTCGTCAACCGCGATGATCCGAACTTTGATGCGATCGTAGAAGGGGCGACAGCAGAGATCCTGACCTTTTCATTGGAACAGGCGGCTGATTTTACAGCGGATGACATTCACTATGTACGCGAACATGATTTCGTGGGCGTCGAATTTCAGACGCATGGACGATATGAGAGCGATCTGCGTGTCGGCATTCCGGGCAAATTTAACGTGGACAATGCGCTGGCGGCAGCGGGCGTGTGCAGCTTCTTTGATCTGCCGAAGGAGAAAGTCTGCCATGCGCTGGAACATATCCAGGTCGATGGACGGATGGAGATTGTATATAAATCAGCAAAGTGCACCGTGATCGTTGACTACGCCCACAATGCGGTCAGCATGGAAAGTCTTCTTCTGACGCTGCGCGACTACAAGCCGAAGCGTCTCGTCTGCGTCTTCGGATGCGGCGGCAACCGGGCGCGGGATCGCCGGTACTCGATGGGAGAGATTGGCGGAAAGCTGGCAGATCTGTCGATCATCACGGCGGATAATTCCCGCTTTGAGAAAGTGGAAGATATTCTGGCAGATATCAAGGTCGGACTTGCAAAAACCGATGGCAAATACGTTGAAATCCCGGATCGCCGCGAAGCGATTGAGTACAGCTTGTCCCATGCGGAAGATGGCGATATCATCGCGATCATCGGAAAAGGGCATGAGGATTATCAGGAGATCGAGGGCGTGCGCTATCATTTTCTTGACCGGGAAGTAGTGCAGGAGACGGTGAAGAAGCTGCATATGTAATCAATTTGGAGGCAAAATATGGACCATATTACAGTCAGACATATCGTGGAAGCAGTGTCGGGAACACTGCTCTGCGGAGATGCAGATACGGAGTTAAAACACATCAGCATTGATTCCCGGAGTATGCGCGGGGCGGATCTGTTTGTTCCGCTGATCGGGGAGAAATCAGACGCGCATCGTTTCCTGGTTCAGGCGATGGACAATGGGGCGGCAGCCGCACTGACTTCGGAGCATGAGGCGGCACCGGAGGGCTTTCACGGCGCGCTGATCCAGGTGAAAGATACGAAACTGGCATTGCAGACGATCGGACGCTGCCTGCGGGCACGTCTTTCTATCCCGTTAGTTGGTATCACCGGCAGCGTGGGAAAGACGACGACGCGCGAAATGGTGGCGGCGGCGCTTTCAGCGAAATATAAGACATTCAAGACACCGGCAAACCACAACAGCCAGATCGGTGTGCCACTCACGATCTCGGAGATTTCTGAGAATGATGAGATCGGCGTGCTGGAACTGGGAATGAGTGAGCCGGGCGAGATGGCGGTGATCGCGGAGATTGCGGCGGTGGATTCGGCAGTCATGACGAATATCGGTGTGACGCATATTGAGAATCTGGGCTCCCGCGAGAATATCTTAAAAGAAAAGCTGCATATCCAGGACGGTATGAAGGCAGGCGGAATCCTGTTTGTAAATGGAGATAATGATATGCTTTCCACCGTGCATGCAAAAGCAGGCTGCCATACCGTCCGTTATGGACTTGGAGCAGATAACGACTACCGCGCCGAGGATCTTTCATACCCGGATGGATTTCCGTCCTTTACGATGGTACACGGCGAGGTGCGCGTCCCGGTGAAGCTGACTGTTATGGGCGAGCACAATGTCATGAATGCGCTGGCTGCCTTGGCGGTTGCGGATGCCTACGGTGTGCCGCTTGCCGATGCAGCGGAAAAGCTGCTTGAATTTGGCGGGTTCAAGAACCGTCAGCAGATTTATCATAAAAATGGTTATACGATCGTGGACGATACCTACAATGCAAGCCCGGATTCGATGAAAGCGGCGATAGGTGTACTTTCTTCCCTGCCGGCAGGACGCAGAATTGCGGTTCTGGCAGATATGAAGGAACTGGGAGAGAATACGATTCAGTTCCACCGTGAAGTTGGTGCGTTTCTGGCGGAAAAACCGGTCGATATCCTGGTTGTATATGGCGAACTGGCGCAGGCGATCGCCGAGGGAGCAAAAAAAGTCAAACCGGATCTGCATGTCGTTTCGTTTGAAGAGGACGAAAAAGAAGATATGCTTGACTGGCTGGATGCACAGATCGGCGAGGGAGATGCGGTCCTGTTCAAGGGTTCCAACAGTATGAAGCTGGGGGAGACGGCAGCGAGGTTTATCTCAGTCGAGAAGACTCCCACCTCTTCAGGTGGTAAGTAATAGCAAGTTTGTCTCAGTGGGAGTCCATTCTCCGACTGAGATAAACGCTCCGCGAGGATGCGCAGTGATTTTGTAAAGAATATGTCAGCTTCGCTGACCAGAATCACGCGCCAAGTCTCACGGACGTTCGACTTGAATTAGAAATAGAAAGAGAAGGAATCATGGCGTATCAATACGCGGATATTATTATAGATATATCCCATGAGAAGGTGGATCGCCCGTTTCAGTACCGGATTCCGGCGCAGCTGGCGGAGGAGATTACGGCGGGAACGTGCGTGACGGTACCGTTTGGAAAGGGTAATTCACTTCGGACTGGATATGTGGTGGGAATGGGAAATACGGCGGAGTATGACCCATCCCGCATCAAGGAGATAGCTGGGATCGCACCGGGCAGTATGTCGGTGCAATCCCAGCTTATCCGTCTGGCGTGGTGGATGCGGGAACGTTATGGCGCGACGATGAACCAGACGCTCAAAACCGTACTTCCCGTCAAGGAAAAGATAAAACCGCGCGAGAAAAAGACGCTGCATTGTCTTTTAAACCAGGAAGAGCTGGAAGCGGCAATCCTGGCGGCACAGAAGCGGCATTATAAGGCGCGGGTGCGGCTCCTTGAGGCATTCCGGGACAATCTGGATATTCCGATGGAATTTGCCCGACGGGAGCTTGACCTGACCCTGGCGGCGATCCGCCCGATGGAGGAACAGGGACAGCTTTCAGTGAAAGTTTCCCGTGAGGAACGCGGGTTAAACCATGCAAAACTGCCGCGTCCAGCCGGACAGACCGTGCGTCTCAATGAAGAGCAGCAGACGGCGGTTGACCGTTTCTGTGAGGATTATGAGACGGGGAAACGTGAAACGTATCTGATTCACGGCGTTACGGGAAGTGGAAAGACAGAAGTCTACATGGAGCTGATGGCGCGTGTCCTGCGGGATGGAAAGCAGGTGATTCTGCTGATCCCGGAAATTTCGCTGACATATCAGACGGTGATGCGGTTTTACCGGCGATTCGGCGATCAGATCGCGATTCTGAATTCCCGTCTCTCTGCGGGAGAACGCTATGATCAGTGGGAACGGGCGGCGCGGGGCGAGGTTTCCGTGATGATCGGACCGCGGTCGGCGCTGTTTGCCCCATTTTCCAATCTGGGACTGATTCTGATCGACGAGGAACATGAGGGCGCCTATAAGAGCGAGACGATGCCGCGCTATCATGCAAGGGAAGTAGCGGCGGAGCGCGCCCGGCTTTCCGGGGCTTCGCTGGTCTTGGGCTCAGCGACTCCTTCTCTGGAATCGTATCTGCGGGCTCAGAATGGCGAATATGTGCTTCTGCCCCTGCATCACCGGGCAGTGGCGGGAAGTATCCTGCCGAAGGTACAGATCGCTGATATGCGTGCGGAGATGCAGGCAGGCAATAAATCGGTGTTCAGCCGGTCATTGGATGCAATGTTGACAGAGAGACTCGCACGTGGCGAGCAGGCGATGCTTTTTATGAACCGGCGCGGCTATTCCAATTTTGTTTCCTGTCGTTCCTGCGGAAAGGCGGTGACCTGTCCGCATTGTGATGTTTCCCTGACACTACACGGGAAGAACCGTCTGGTCTGTCATTACTGCGGCTATACGATTCCACTGATGAAGCAGTGTCCGTCCTGCGGATCACCGTATATTGCCGGGTTTGGGGCCGGAACGCAGAAGATGGAAGAATTTACGAAAATTCGGTTTCCGGATGCGAGGATCCTGCGGATGGATGCGGATACAACGGCAAAAAAAGGCGGACATGAAGCGATTCTGGAGGCATTTGCAAATCGTGAGGCAGATATCCTGATCGGCACGCAGATGATTGTAAAAGGGCATGATTTTCCGGGAGTGACGCTGGTCGGAATCCTGGCGGCGGATCTTTCCTTAAATACGCCGGATTACCGCAGCGCGGAGCGGACGTTCCAGCTTCTGACGCAGGCGGCTGGCAGAGCGGGGCGCGCCGGGAAGCCCGGCGATGTGGTCATCCAGACGTACCGGCCAGAACACTATGCCGTGCAGGCGGCAGCGGCGCAGAATTATGAGCTGTTTTACAGCCATGAGATCAATTACCGGAGGCTGCTTCATTATCCACCAGTCTGCCAGATGGCTGCGGTTTATTTTGCCTGCGGCGATGAGGTGGTGCTGGATGAATGTGCGGAAATGGCGGCGCGGCGGCTGCGCGAAAGTGCCGAGTGTATCGGTCCGGTTCCGGCACCGGTATACAAAGTTAATGACATCTACAGAAAAATTTTATATATAAAGTGTGAAAAATGTGCTATACTGGATCAAATCAGGGGTCAGATTGAAACCCTGGCTGCCGCAGATACAAAATGGCAGGCGGTCCAGATTCAATACGATATATCATAGAGAGGAAGAGTGTATAAAATGGCAATCCGGTCAATTAGAACTATTGGCGATGAGGTACTGAAAAAAGAGTGTAAGGCAGTGACGGAGGTAACCGATCACACACTTGAACTGATAGAGGATATGTTTGACACGATGTATTCAGCCGGCGGCGTAGGTCTGGCAGCACCGCAGGTCGGTATCCGCAAACAGATCGTAGTAATCGACGTGGAGGACGGCAACCAGTATGTCCTGATCAATCCGGTCATCGAGGAAATGTCCGGCAGCCAGACTGGTCAGGAAGGCTGCTTAAGCGTTCCGGGCAAGGCTGGTATGGTAACCCGTCCGAGCCACGTAAAGGTACGCGCGCTGAACGAAAAAATGGAAGAGTTTGTCCTGGAAGCAGATGATTTCCTGGCACGTGCGATCTGCCATGAGTGCGATCATCTGCACGGACATCTGTATGTGGAGTTGGTAGAAGGTCCGTTAGAGGATGTAGCGGCAGAGGAAGAATAAAGCACATTGGCAGAATGAGAGAGAAACAAGAGTGGGGTGACAGGCAGATATGAAGATCGTATTTATGGGAACACCGGATTTTGCGGTTCCGACACTGGAAGCGCTCTATCAGAGTCGGCATGAAGTAGCGGCGGTGGTGACACAGCCAGATAAGCCGAAGGGACGCGGCAAGGCGATGGCAATGCCGCCTGTCAAGGAAAAAGCGCTGGAATATGGAATCCCGGTGTATCAGCCGGTGCGCATCCGCAAGGATGAGGCATTTTTTGAGGAATTGACGAAGATTCAGCCGGATGTGATCGTCGTGATTGCATTTGGTCAGATTCTGCCGGAGCGGATTCTGAACCTGCCGAAATACGGCTGTATCAACATCCATGCGTCGCTTCTGCCAAAATACCGTGGGGCAGCCCCGATCCAGTGGGCGGTCATCAATGGCGATGAGGTCAGCGGTGTGACGACGATGCAGATGGATGTCGGTCTGGACACCGGAGATATCCTGGATACCGTGGAAGTACGCCTGGATCCGAAAGAGACAGGCGGCAGCCTGTTTGACCGCTTGAGCCTTGCGGGAGGAAAGCTGATTCTCTCCACGCTTGAGAAAGCGGAGGCAGGAATCCTGCATCCGGTTAAACAAGATGAGGCAGAGGCAACCCATGTGACAATGCTCGATAAGTCGATGGGGCAGATCGACTGGTCGATGGATGCGGCAGTGATTGAGCGCCTGATTCGCGGCTTAAATCCATGGCCGAGCGCTTATACAAAATTTGAAGGAAAAACCCTGAAAATCTGGTCGGCGGATGTCGAGGAAGATGCGGCGGGAAGGCCGTCACCGGAGACATTCGGACAGGTGGTACGTGTCGGTAAAGATGCATTCTCTGTCCAGACCGGCAAAGGGCTTCTCACGATCCGGGAACTTCAGCTGGAAGGCAAGAAGCGGATGGATACGGCGGCATTTTTACGCGGATATCCGGTGGAAACGGGAGTAAAGCTCGGATAAAATAATGCTTCAGCAGGAACTGAACTGCTACAGGCAGCCAGGCGTTTGAAAGGAGTTGGAGTGATATGTACGGATACGGATATTACAGTATGTTTGATCCGACGATGATTCTGGTATTAATTGGTGTATTTCTGTCATTAGGGGCATCTGCGAAGGTAAAAAGCACCTACGCGCGGTTTTCAAGAGTCCGGAGCATGACCGGCATGACGGGAGCCGAGGCGGCGAGACAGCTTTTAAATTCACAGGGCATTTATGATGTCCAGATCCGCCAGGTGGCAGGCAGCCTGACCGACCACTATGATCCGCGGACCAAGACCGTGAATTTATCTGAGAGTGTATATGGTTCTACTTCGGTCGCGGCGATCGGTGTTGCGGCGCATGAGTGCGGACATGCGATGCAGGATGCATCTGAGTATGTTCCGTTGCGCCTGCGCGGTTCAATGGTGCCGGTGGTCAACATCGGCGCACAGCTTTCCTGGCCTATGATCCTGATTGGTGTCCTGGTCGGCGGCATGGGATCTCCGATCGTTTCACTTGGAATTCTTTTATTTTCCTTGTCGGTGCTGTTCCAGCTGGTGACGCTTCCGGTTGAGTTCAATGCATCCGCGCGTGCGGTACGTCTGCTTGATTCAACAGGGATTCTTCGCGGGGAAGAAGTTGGATATACCAAACAGGTGCTTGGTGCGGCGGCACTGACGTATGTGGCAGCGGCGGCTGGTTCGATTTTACAGCTTCTGCGTCTGATTATATTATTTGGAGGACGACGCGATGACTGATGGAACTGCGCTGCGTGAAATAGCGGCCGAAATTTTGACCGAGATTCTGGAAAAGGGACAGTATACACATCTGGCCCTTTTTCAGGCTCTTTCTAAATATCAGTATCTGGAAAAATCAGACCGCTCGTTTTTAAAACGGATTGTGGACGGGACGGTGGAGTATAAAATCCAGATTGATTATATTATCAACGCATATTCCAAAACAAAAGTTCATAAGATGAAACCGTTTATCCGCACACTTCTGCGGATGAGCGTGTACCAGATTTATTATATGGACCGTGTACCGGATTCGGCGGCGTGCAATGAGGCGGTGCGCCTTGCGAAAAAACGTGGATTTTCCGGACTTTCCGGCTTTGTAAATGGTGTGCTGCGTTCTGTGGCGCGTGGAAAAGGCAAACTGACCTTCCCGGATGATTCAGTGCGGTATTCAATGCCGGACTGGATTTTATCTCTCTGGAAGGAAAACTATGGGGCAGAGACGACGCACAGGATGGCACAGGCTGGTCTGGAGAAACGTCCGTTTATGGTACGGTTTGCCGAGAACCGTGCAGGGAAAGAAGAGATTCTTGCCTCCCTGTCCGCCCAGGGCGTGACGGCAGAGGAGACAGCGACGGGAAGCGGCGTTTACCGTCTGACGGGAGTGGACTATCCAGAGAGTCTGGATGCGTTCCGCGAAGGACTAATCCGGATTCAGGATCTGAGTTCGTCGCTGGCTGGTGATGCGGCGGGTATCAAAGAGGGTGATTTTGTACTCGATGTCTGTGGGGCACCGGGTGGAAAAGGGCTTCATGCGGCGGATCTGCTGCACGGAACTGGACAGGTTGAGATCCGGGATGTGAGTGATTACAAGGTATCTTTGATCAAGGAGAATATTGCCCGCAGCGGCTGTACAAACGTCTCTGCCTGCGCCTGGAATGCGTGTGAATTCGATGCTTCGATGGAGCAGAAAGCGGATGTGGTCATTGCCGATCTGCCGTGTTCAGGACTTGGCATTATCGGACGCAAGCCGGATATCAAATACAACGCTTCAATGGACGGAATCCGGGACTTGGCTGCATTGCAGCGGCAGATGCTGTCGGTGGTCTGGCAGTACGTGAAGCCGGGTGGAGTGCTGGTTTACAGCACCTGCACGGTCAACCGTCTGGAAAATGATGAAAACCGGGCATGGTTTTTAAACGAATATCCATTTGAGCCGGTTGATATCAGTGGTCGTCTGGGGATTGATTTTCAGGAAGACAGCCTGAAAGAGGGATACATCCAGCTCTATCCGGGCGTTCATCCGTGTGATGGATTTTTCATCTCTGTGATGAAAAGAAAAGGATAACTGGACGGAACAGTGTATGAATACAGGAAAGACTCCGAGAGTGCATATAGGAGAGAGGGAGGCAGTCCGATATGGAAAAGCAGGATATAAAATCAATGACGCAGGAGGAACTGCGTGCCTTTTTGGTGAGTCTGGGCGAAAAACCATTCCGGACCGCCCAGATCTATCAGTGGATGCATGAAAAACTGGCATCTTCCTTTGACGATATGACAAACCTTTCCAAGATACTCCGGCAGAAGCTGCAGGACGCGTGCGAGTATGTATCACTGGAAAAGGTACGGGTGCAGATTTCGCAGATCGATGGAACCCGCAAGTACCTGTTCCGCCTCGCGGACGGCAATGTCATCGAGAGTGTCCTGATGCGTTATAAGCATGGAAATTCCGTTTGTATTTCCTCGCAGGTGGGGTGTCGGATGGGCTGCCGTTTCTGTGCTTCGACCCTGGACGGCCTGGAACGGAACCTGCGCCCGTCGGAGATGCTGGACCAGATTTATCAGATTCAGCGCGATACAGGCGAACGCGTTTCCAACGTGGTTGTGATGGGATCGGGTGAACCGCTGGACAATTACGATAACCTGATCCGCTTTATCCATCTTTTGACGGAGGAAGGCGGACTGCATATCAGTCAGCGGAATGTGACGGTTTCCACCTGTGGGCTGGTTCCGAAGATCCGGGAGCTGGCAGATCAGGGACTGACCATCACGCTGGCACTTTCTCTGCATGCGCCGAATGACGAGGTGCGGAAGAGCCTGATGCCGATCGCGCGTACATATGCGTTAAAGGATGTATTGGCGGCCTGTCATTACTATTTTGAAAAAACGGGACGCCGCATGACGTTTGAGTACAGCCTGGTGCAGGGAGTCAACGACAATCTGGACGAGGCGCGCGAGCTGGCGGCGCTGATTCAGGATCAGCACGGGCATGTGAATCTGATTCCGGTCAATCCGATCAAGGAGCGCTCTTATGTACAGTCGGGACGGAAAGCGATCGAAGCATTTAAGGGATGTCTGGAATCTAAGGGAATCAATGTGACAATCCGGCGTGAGATGGGGCGCGACATAGACGGTGCCTGCGGACAGCTCCGGAAGAGCTATATGGATAAAGAGCAGGAGAAAGAAGGTGCGGCAGTCAAATGAAAGCATACGCACTGACGGATATCGGAAAAACTCGTAAGGTCAATCAGGATGCTCAGTTTGCCAGCACGGAGCCGGTGGGAGAACTTTCCAACCTGTTTGTCGTGGCGGACGGAATGGGCGGTCATCAGGCGGGAGATTTTGCTTCGCGCTATCTGATCGAGCATATGCCGGAATATATCAAAGAGAGTGGTGAGAATGAGCCGGTCGCGGCGCTTCGAAAGGGGATCGAGGCAGTCAATCAGGAACTTTATACCCTTTCCTGTGAGCGCGAGGAGCTTGCCGGCATGGGAACAACGCTGGTAGCGGCTTCAATTCAGGGAAATACACTCTACGTGGCAAACGTGGGGGACAGCCGTCTCTACCGGATTGAGCGCTCCGGCATTCATCAGATTACCCGGGATCATTCCTACGTGGAGGCGATGGTCTCGCTGGGACAGATGAGCCGCGGCAGCCGGGAATATGAGACGAAGAAAAATATCATTACCCGCGCAGTCGGGATCGGTGGGCATGTGGAGCCGGATTTCTTTGAGGTTTCACTGAACCCGGGCGATTACATACTGCTGTGTTCGGACGGGTTAACCAATATGGTGGATAATTCAGCAATTTACCGGATGGTGCTTCTGCCGGGAACCCTGGACACCAAGGCAAGGGCGCTCACGGCGCTCGCAAACCAGAACGGCGGGAAAGATAATATCGCGGTCATATTGATTGACCCGCAGATCAAGGAGGTGAGAGAATCATGATGCTGAAACCGGGAACTTATCTGCAGGATCGCTATGAGATCCTCTCACTGATTGGCACGGGCGGCATGTCAGAGGTGTATCAGGCAAAATGCCACACTCTGAACCGTCTGGTGGCGATCAAGGTTTTAAAGGATGAGTACAGCCAGGATGCGAATTTCGTCAGCAAATTCAAGATGGAGGCGCAGGCGGCGGCAGGGCTTTCCCATCCCAATATTGTGAGTGTTTATGACGTTGTGGATGAGGGCAGTCTTCATTATATCGTCATGGAACTCATCGAGGGAATCACGCTGAAAAGCTACATTCTCAAGAAAGGTCATCTGGGCGTCAAAGAAACGATTGGAATTGCCATCCAGGTAGCGCAGGGGCTGGCAGCGGCACATGACCAGCATATTGTGCACCGGGACATCAAACCGCAGAATATGATTATCTCGCGTGACGGCAAGGTGAAGGTGGCGGATTTCGGTATTGCCAGAGCTGTATCGTCCCAGACGATCGGGGTCAATGCGGTCGGTTCCGTGCATTATATCTCGCCGGAGCAGGCAAAAGGAAATTATAGCGACGGACGAAGCGATCTGTATTCACTGGGAATCACGATGTATGAGATGCTAACAGGAAAACTTCCGTTTGACGGGGATAACCCGGTTTCAGTGGCACTGGCGCATTTGGAAGAACCGGTGCAGCCGCCGAGCCGCATCAACCCGGAGGTGTCGGCAAGCCTGGACCGCATTATTTTAAAATGTACCCAAAAAAAGCCGGAACGCCGTTACCAGAATGCGTATGAGCTGATCGCGGATCTGCGCCATGCGCTGGTGGATCCAAACGATGATTTCCTGAAAAAAGAACCGGAATTTGATGAAAATTCCCCGACAGTCGTGCGCGGGGCAGAGGAACTGAACCGCCAGATGGAGGCACAGAGAAATCGAAATCTGGAACAGACGATGGAACATCCGGCAGTGAGTGAAAAGACCGGACCGGTTCCGACAGAAAATGAACGTGGTGAGGTAGTCTGGAAAGAGCCGGAACCGTCGGAGAACGAGATAGAAGGTTGGCAGGAAGAAGAGACGGATGTCTATGAGGAAGAAACCTCAAGGCGCCCAGACCGTAGACGGAAGGGACGCCGTATAGAAGAAGACAGCGAGGATGTCAATCCGCAGATGGAGCGCCTGCTTACGATGATTGGAATCGGTGCAGCCGTATTGATTGTGGTGGTTGTGATTGTCATTGCTGCGAAGTTGACAGGCATCTTTAATCTGGGATCTGGTAGTCAGAAGCATCCGAAGACGACCGTTGAAGCTTCTTCGGATGCGTCTGAGAGCGAGAGTCTGGAATCAACGGAGTGCAGGGTTCCGCCTCTGGACGGCATGACGGAGGATGAGGCGAAGACAGCATTGGAAAAGCAGTCGTTGAAAATCCGTTATGAATATGAAAAGTCGGAAACCTCTGAAAAGGGGAAGGTCATCGGTCAGAGTATTGCCAGCGGCACGGTTGTCTCGAAACAGACGGAAGTTATCGTCACGATCGGAGAAGGCAATGAGGCAATAGATTTGACGAAACTTGGACTGGAAGAGATGTCCGGCGAGGATGCAGAGACGCTTCTGGCAGAAGAAAATAAACTGACCGTAGTAGTGCAGAAAGAGAGCAGCGATACGGTTGCCTCCGGTATAGTGATCCGATACAGTCCGTCCAGCGTGGATCCAGGCGGTACGGTGACGCTGTATGTCAGCACAGGTCCGAACGTACCGACGGTACCGATGCCGAGGATTACAGGGCTTTCAGAGGAAAATGCAAAAGTTGTTCTGGAAGCGGTCGGATTAGAGCTTGGCGAGCGCAAGGAAGCGAAGAGTTCAGAAGTGGCAAAGGGCAAGATCATCAGTCAGGATGTCCTGGAGAAAACAGATACACCGGAGGGAAGTGCCATTGGCTATACAGTCAGTCTGGGAAAAGGAACCCGCTATGTGGCGGCGATCAACGATGAATTCCAGATGAGTGAACTGTTTGGACCAAGTTCCGGAGATACGCATATCCGCGTCAGTATTGTGATGAAGCAGACGATTGCCGGCAATACTGTGACTAAGACGGTCATGGAACCGAGGGAGATCGGCGGCGATATCACGCTTCCGATTCATTATAATATCGAGGGAGCGGACGGTGTGCAGACAGGTGAGCTGCAGATCCTCGATCTGACGAACGATCGGGTTCTAAAAACGTATCAGCTTGAATTTGTGGAAGTTTCAGATAATTAATAAGAGGTAGTTGTAAGGTACAGATATGCAGGGAAAGATAATTAAAGGGATCGGCGGTTTCTATTATGTACACGACGGTATTGGAAAGGTATATGAATGCCGTGCAAAGGGAATTTTCCGAAATCGCGGCATCAAGCCGCTGGTAGGCGATGACGTGGAGATCAGTGTTCTCGATGAGGAGAAGGCGACAGGCAATCTCGATGAGATCCTTCCTCGTAAAAACCGTCTGATCCGCCCGGCGGTTTCAAATGTTGATCAGGCGGTGGTGGTTTTTGCCATCACCGATCCGATGCCAAATTTAAACCTTCTCGACCGCTTCCTCGTCATGATGGAACGGCAGGAAGTTCCGGTCAGCATCTGTTTCAACAAGATCGATCTGGTTGATGCAGCCGAGCAGGAGAAGCTGCGTGCGATCTATGAACCGGCGGGCTATCCGGTGCATTTTATCAGCACCTACGAAAAATCAGGGCTGGAGGAGTTTCATCGGTTGATCATTGGGAAAACAACGGTCTTAGCAGGACCTTCGGGTGTCGGAAAATCGTCGATCACGAACTTTATCCAGCCGGAGGCACAGATGGAAACGGGCGGTATCAGTGAGAAGATCCGCCGGGGCAAACATACGACGCGCCATTCAGAACTGTTTTTCGTGGAAGAGAGCACCTATATGATGGATACGCCGGGATTCAGTTCTCTCTATATCGAGGATTTGGAGCCGGAGGCGCTCAAGGACTTTTTCCCGGAATTTGAGGCATATGAGGATGAATGCCGTTTCTTAGGCTGTGTCCACATTGGCGAGCGCGAATGCGGCGTCAAGACGGCGGTGCAGGAGCATAAGATCGGGCAGAGCCGGTATGACAATTACCGTTTGATGTATCAGGAATTAAAAGAGAAAAAGAAATACGGCAGAAGCAGCCGTTGAGGATATTATACAAAAAATGGGAGGAAAGAACCATGATTATATTATCACCTTCGATTCTGGGGGCAGATTTTACGAAGCTGGGAGAGCAGGTCGCTGAGGTGGACAAGGCAGGCGCACAGTACATCCATCTGGATGTGATGGATGGCGCGTTTGTGCCGAGTATCTCCTTTGGAATGCCGGTAATTAAGAGCCTGCGCCCGGTGACGGATCGTGTGTTTGACGTACACATGATGGTGGAAGAACCGGGACGTTACGTAGAGGATATCAAAAAAGCGGGGGCGGATCTGATCTGTGTGCATCAGGAAGCCTGTCTTCATCTGGACCGCACGATCGCGCAGATCCGTGAGGCAGGGCTGCAAACAGGTGTAGCGTTAAATCCGGCGACCCCGGTCGAGACACTGGATGTTATTTTGCCGGAGGTGGACATGGTTCTTCTGATGACGGTCAACCCGGGATTTGGCGGTCAGAAATTTATTCCATATACGGTAGAAAAAATCAAGAAGCTGCGCGCAATGTGCAGCGAGAGGGGACTTTCCACCCGCATTGAGGTGGACGGAGGAATCACGCCGGACAATGTGCGGACGGTATTAGAGGCAGGAGCCGATGTGATCGTGGCGGGAAGCGCCGTATTTAAGGGAAACCCGGCTGGGAATGTAAAAACATTTTTAAATATTTTTCAGGAATTTGAACAGGGATGATGAAGATGAAGCGTTGTTTGATTGTGACAGGCGGAACGATTGATATTGCGTTTGCGAAAGATTTTCTCTCACAGCGCTCGTATGACTATGTAATTGCGGCAGATGCGGGGCTGGAGGTTCTGCGCCCGCTGCATATTTCTCCGAATGCGGTGGTCGGCGATCTGGACACGGTGGACAAAAAGGTTCTGGAAGAATATCAGAACCAGCCGGACATCGAATTTGAGATCCATAAACCGGAGAAGGATGAGACGGATACGGAGCTGGCGCTTTTGACGGCGGCGCGCCAGGGCTGTGAGGCAGTTGATATCCTGGGGGCGCTGGGCGGCCGTATGGATCACGCCATCGGCAATATCCAGCTGATGTATCAGTTTTTCTGCCAGGGAATGGAAGTGAATATTTATGATGCCCGCAACCGCCTGTATCTTCTGGGCGGGCATAAGGTATTTCACCGGGAAGAGGTGTATGGAAAATACATTTCGTTCCTGCCGATGACCGAGACTGTCGAGGGACTGACGCTGCGGGGATTTAAATACCCGCTCCAGCGGCGGACGATCGGGCTGGGGACGAGTCTCTGCATCAGCAATGAACTCAAACGGGAAGAGGGCATTCTGGAGCTGGAGAGAGGCGTCCTTTTGTGCGTGGAGGCACATGATTAATTCGGATAAAAAAGTGGCAAGTTAAAACTGACCTGCTTAAAATGATAAAAACTGTATGTTTTTCAGGGGACAAGATTGTGCTATGATGAGTCCAATAACAAGGGAGGATGAAACATCATGGCAAACAAATCAAATCAGGCTTACAAGATCGCGATGGTCGGTCTGCTGGCAGCTCTCTCCTATGTCGTATTTACATACGGACAGGTGAAGATCACACTTCCGGGCGGCGATGCAACTTCCATTCATCTGGGAAATGCAGTCTGTGTCATCGGGGCACTCTTAGTCGGCGGCTTTTACGGCGGTTTGGGAGGTGCTATCGGCATGACGATAGGTGACCTTCTCGATCCGGTTTATATTGTATATGCACCGAAGACATTTATCTGCAAACTCTGCATCGGACTGATCGCCGGATTCGTAGCACATCGTATGGGCAAAATTGACCGGAGCACCGATAAGAACCACATCCTTAGTTTTACGATTGCAGCAGCGGTGGCAGGTCTTTTATTCAACGTCATTGCAGATCCGCTGATTGGATATTATTATAAACTCTGGATCATTGGTAAACCGGCGGCAGAGCTTACACTTGCATGGAATATCGCAGCGACTTCGATCAATGCGGTGACATCTACGATTGCGTCTGTTGTTATATATATGGCAGTTCGTCCGGCACTCCGCAAGGCAGGTTTTCTGGATGC
This sequence comes from Clostridium sp. AF32-7AC, assembly GCF_003477925.1. Lineage (NCBI taxonomy): Bacteria > Bacillati > Bacillota > Clostridia > Eubacteriales > Clostridiaceae > Clostridium > Clostridium sp. AF32-7AC. The sequence continues at coordinate 57,922 of NZ_QUEG01000005.1, read as the reverse complement.
ATTGTCTGTAGAAGCGAGAGCATAAGGCAATTTATCTCAGTCGAGAAGAATTAAAATGAAATACATACAGGAGACTGTGATTGGGCAGAATGGGAAAAACATCTGTCCGGGCGCAGTCTCCTTGTTGCGTCATTGGAGTGTGCGGTTTATAAAACACAAATGCATAGATACACGCTTGTAGAAACCAGAATCATGCTGCAGGCAGTCGTATCTGCCGCGAGAATATGTTAGATTATAAAGTTGCTTAAAATGATGTTGGGGTCAAAAGACGTTTTGACCCCTCTGATACCAGATTGCTCCGCACTATATGCTCCCGCAATCTTCGAAAACATTCGTAATTCGCTCATTTTTCTTTGAAAAATGGCTACTTACTCATGTTTTTGGCGGGTCCCAAGGTCAAAAATTCTCCTGCAAGCAAGCTTGCGTCGAACTTTTGACCTTTTGACCCTGGTATCTTAAAATTAAGAAAATGAGGAAAAAGTATACATGGAAGGAATGCAGAAGAAAATAGCAGTTTTAAATGACCTGTCAGGCTACGGGCGCTGTTCGCTGACGGCGGCGATGCCGGTTATCAGCGCCCTCAAGGTACAGTGCTGTCCGGTGGTAACGGCGGTGCTGTCCAATCACGCGGGATATCCGGAATGCTATATGGATGATTATACCGATCGGATGGAGGCATACCTGGAGCCGTGGCGGAAGATGGGATTTGAGATGGACGGAATCATGACTGGATTCTTAGGTTCTGCCAGACAGGCGTCGATCGTGGCAGATTTTATCCGGGATTTCAAACGGGAAAATACGCAGGTTTTGGTAGATCCGACGATGGGCGACCACGGACATCTCTACAGCGTCTGTGACGAGGAGCTGATCGAGGCGATGCGGGAGCTGATGCAGTATGCGGACGTTGTCACGCCAAATCTGACTGAGGCCTGTGCCCTGACGGACACGCTGTATCAGGAAAATGGATGGAGTAAGCGCAAGCTCTCAGATCTGACCTGGAAGCTTCACCTTTTGGGCGCGCGGTCAGTCATTTTGACAGGCGTGGTCAAGGGCAAACAGATCCTCAACGTGATCCATGAGCGCGGCAAGGATCCGGTCTTTCATGCAACTAAATTTGTGGCGGGCAATTACCACGGAACCGGGGATGTCTTTGCAGCAGTCATCGGTGCCAGCATGGTGCGAGGTGTGCCGATGGAGGAAGCCGTCAGACGGGCGGCAGCTTTTACAAAAAAATGTGTGGAAAAGACAGAAGAACTTGGTGCCCCGGAGCAGGACGGACTGTGCCTGGAGGCGTGTCTGTCCTATTTGACGAAGTTGAGTTAAATATAATGGGCAGTCTATCCTGTTTTGTATCAAGAAGAACAGAGGTTACAGTTCACGGGTAGGCACTTTTGGAACCGAAAGTGCCGTAAGAAAACGTGGTGGCAGCAGGAATTTGCCGTATTTAAATGCGAAGCCACGGCAAATTCCGTTACTGTTCACGTATGCGTGAACAGTAACGAACAGAGGAACTCTTGAAACAGGGCTTTTCATTCGTACAAAGTTGTAGTATAATTATAATTAATTTTCGTGCAGTTAATTGCATAACAGTAGGAGGAAGATATGTTAGATCTTAAATTCGTCAGAGAAAATCCTGACATTGTAAAGCAGAATATTAAAAATAAGTTCCAGGACAAGAAACTTCCGCTGGTAGATGAGGTAATTGAGCTGGATGCCAAGAATCGTACAGCGAAGAAGGAAGCAGACGATCTGCGTGCGAACAAGAACAAGATTGCAAAACAGATCGGTGCTCTGATGGGGCAGGGAAAGAAAGAGGAAGCAGAAGAGCTGAAAAAACAGGTAGCAGAGCAGTCCGCCCGCCTGTCTGAGCTGGAAGAGCAGGAGAAGGATCTGGGCGAGCGCATCTTAAAGATTATGATGACCATCCCGAACATCATTGATCCGAGTGTTCCGATCGGTAAAGACGACAGCGAGAACGTAGAGATTGAGCGCTTCGGCGAGCCGGTGGTACCGGATTTCGAGATTCCTTACCACACCGAGATTATGGAGAAATTCAACGGCATCGATCTGGACAGCGCCAGAAAGGTAGCTGGAAATGGTTTCTATTACCTGATGGGCGATATCGCAAGACTTCATTCTGCTGTTATCGCATATGCAAGAGATTTCATGATTGACCGTGGATTTACCTACTGTATCCCGCCGTTCATGATCCGCAGCAATGTTGTAACCGGCGTTATGAGTTTTGATGAGATGGATGCGATGATGTACAAGATCGAGGGCGAGGATCTCTACCTGATCGGTACCAGCGAGCACTCCATGATCGGTAAATTCATTGATACCGTAGTTCCGGAGGAAGAGCTTCCGAAGACACTGACCAGCTATTCTCCGTGTTTCCGTAAGGAGAAGGGCGCTCACGGCATCGAGGAGAGAGGCGTATACCGCATCCACCAGTTTGAGAAACAGGAAATGATCGTAGTCTGCAAACCGGAAGATAGCAAGATGTGGTATGACAAACTGTGGAAGAACACCGTAGACCTGTTCCGTTCCATGGATATTCCGGTTCGTACTCTGGAGTGCTGTTCCGGAGATCTGGCTGATCTGAAAGTCAAATCCGTTGATGTAGAGGCATGGTCCCCGCGTCAGAAAAAATATTTCGAGGTTGGAAGCTGCTCCAACTTAGGCGATGCACAGGCAAGACGTCTGAAGATCCGTGTCAACGGCAAAGACGGTAAATACTTTGCACACACCCTGAACAACACTGTAGTAGCTCCGCCGCGTATGCTGATCGCATTCTTAGAGAACAATCTTCAGGCAGACGGTTCTGTCCGCATTCCGGAGGTTCTGCGTCCATATATGGGTGGTAAGAGCGAGATTCGCTAAGTTCATTTGTGTCCAGTAAAAAACGCCATGGGCTGTGTGCCTGTGGCGTTTTTTTTACTGGACTCATTGTGAATTGCAGAAATATAGATATTGTCTTCTTTCAGGCGGCATTATGATGGCAGTTCTTCCAGCTGATTCGACGGCGTCGCCATCATCGAATAATTCGTATGATAAATCACAAATCCCGGAGCAGCGCCCGCTACTTTTTTGACCTGCTTTTTCTGTACATAATCGATCTCAACTTTTTCATTTTCCCGTCCCTTGGAATAGTAGGCAGCCAGCCCGGCAGCTTCCTCGAAGGTGCGGTCCGGAAGCTCTTTTCCTTCGGATTTCACAATGACATGGGAACCCGGAATTCCTTTTGCGTGGAACCACCAGTCATTTCCAGTCGCGATCTTGAAGGTCAGCTCCTCATTCTGGTAGTTGTTTTTGCCGACGTAGATATGGAATCCGTTTGAGGAAAGGTAGTGGAATGGGCGGCTTGTGATTTTCACTTTCTTTCCAGCCGGACCGTGCTTTTTGATGAAGCCATATTCCGTCAGCTCCTGCTTGATCTGGGTCAGATCTTCCTCCTTTAAGGCAATATCGAGGGAGGTACTGATGGATTCGAGGTGCTCGATCTCCTGCTTCGTCTCCTCAATGAGCTGGCTCTGAGCCTCGAAAGTACGTTTGAGTTTTCCATATTTGTCAAAATACTTCTGAGAATTTTCGCGGGCGGTCAGCTGCGGGTCAAGTGGGATCTTGACCTCTTTTCCTGTGTAGTAGTTCGTGCAGACAAGTTCTTTTTCGCCGCCGGTCAGCTCATAACCGTAGGTGTTTAACAGCTCGCCGTAGAGCTTGTATTTATCCCGTTTTTCGGTGTCCTTTAACTGTTTCTGCTGCAAATCGTATTTTTTATAATTGCGCTCCAGGGCAGTCTGGACGATCCGGCGCAGATCCGAGGATTTCTGGCGGATTCGTGTGATGACGTTCTTGGACGCATAGTAGGTCTCCAGCACTTTACTGATCGAATCAAAGTGTTCGACCTGATATTCCGGCGGGAACGAGGTCAATGGGAGAGCAGCAAATTCCATTGGCTCATCTTCACGGTATACGATGCAAGGCGAGAACTGTCCATTTTTGATGGATTCCATTACCAGTTCCAGCGTGTGCCCGAGGTGCGTGCGCTCCAGCTCATTCAGTTCCGATGCGGGGCGGTCGGCATCGATCGATGCCTCATAGCAGAATTCTTCTGCCATGACCGGGCTGATACCGGTGAAATTCGTGTAAATGGCTTTTCCTGCCGGTGCCGGTGACTGTGCCAGAATGGCGGCGAAATCATCGGCAGATGCAGTCAGCGGATCCTGCTTTGCGACCGTCTGCGGGAGGAAATATTGCCGTCCCGGCAGAACCTCGCGCACGGAGCTGACCTGCACGGAGATATGTTTGATACTGTCGAGGATCGTGCCGTCAGGGCTGCAGAAAATGATATTGCTGTATTTTCCCATCAGTTCGACGATAAGCAGCTTGCGGCAGAGGTCACCCATCTCGTCCAGATGTTCGATCTCAAAATGAATACAGCGTTCCAGACTCGGCTGGCTGACCGACACGATGCGTCCGCTTCCGATGTGCTTGCGAAGCAGCATGCAGAAATTCGGGGCAGTCATCGGTCCCTGCTTGTTGGTATCCGTTAGATATGCCAGCGGAAGACTTGCGTTGACCGAGAGAAGAAGTCGTTTCGTCTCCCGGAAGTTCTTTATGGTAAAAAGAAGTTCATCGCGCTCGGTCTGCGTGATCTTTGCGATCTTGCCGCCGGTAAGCGCGTCACTAAACTCCTTAACCAGGTTTGCGATTACAATTCCGTCAAATGCCATGGTTTTGGTGCTCCTTTATTTGTGTAGTATCTACTATTATAATGAAAGAAGACACGAAAAACAATCACTTTTAAATTCGGTTGACGCTTGCGGCGATTTGCATTATAATACCATTATCTATGGATGAAAGAGAGAGGCGTCACTATGCTTAAAAGTATGACTGGATTTGGCCGATGCGAGATGGCAACGGATGAATATAAGATTTCTGTGGAGATGAAGGCGGTAAACCACCGTTACCTGGATCTCAGCATTAAGATGCCGAAGAAATTTAATTACTTTGAGGCGGCGATTCGCGCGCAGCTCAAGAAATACATTCAGCGGGGAAAGGTAGATGTCTTTATTTCCTATGAAGATTATACGGATGAGAAGATGTCCTTAAAGTACAATCGTTCCCTGGCCGGCGAGTATATGGATTATTTCCGTCAGATGGCGGACGAGCTTGGAATTCCGAATGACGCGACGGTGATGCGTCTTGCACGGTGTCCGGAGGTCTTTACGATGGAGCAGGCGCCGGAGGACGAGGAGCATATGTGGCAGATTCTCGAAAAGGCGATCGGCGAGGCGGCAGAGAAATTTGTCGAGACACGCACACGCGAGGGTGAGAATCTGAAGCAGGATCTGCTTGGCAAGCTGGACTATATGGTAACGCTGGTCGATCAGATTGAAGAACGTTCCCCGAAGATCGTGGAAGAATACCGGGCGAAACTGGAAGATAAGGTGAAAGAACTTCTGGAAGGAAGCAGCGTCGATGAAGGTCGGATTGCGGCAGAGGTTGTGATTTTTGCAGATAAGATCTGCACCGATGAGGAGACGGTCCGCCTGAGAAGCCACATCGAGGCGACCCGCAAGGAGCTGACGGCGGGCGGAAGCGTCGGACGTAAGCTGGATTTCATTGCACAGGAGATGAACCGCGAGGCGAATACGATCCTTTCCAAGGCAAACGATCTGGAGGTTTCCGATTGTGCGATTGCACTCAAGACAGAGATCGAGAAAGTCAGAGAGCAGATTCAGAATATTGAATAGCCGATCATGCTGGAAGAGGTATTCACGGAAAGTTGCCGTTGGCGGTGAAAATACGGAGAATATGAAATATTGTAATAATAGATAGAATTTAGAAAGCAGGCGAAATATATGGATAATCAGGGAGTACTGGCAGTTATATCCGGATTTTCAGGGGCAGGCAAGGGAACATTGATGCGTGCATTGCTGGAGCGGTATGACAATTATGCCCTTTCCATCTCCGCGACCACCCGCGCACCGCGCGAGGGCGAGGTTGATGGAAGAGAGTATTTCTTTAAGACCCGGGAAGAGTTCGAACAGATGATCGAACACGATGAGCTGGTCGAATACGCCCAGTATGTCGGTAACTATTACGGCACACCGAAGGAGTATGTGTTTTCCAACCTGAAAGCGGGCAAGGATGTCCTTTTGGAGATTGAGATTCAGGGTGCCCTGAAAATCAAGAAGAAATTCCCGGAGGCAGTTCTCATTTTTGTCACGCCGCCGAGTGCCGGGGAGCTTAGAAACCGGCTGGCAGGTCGTGGAACCGAGACACCTGAGAAGATTGCCGCACGGCTTTCGAGAGCAGCGGAGGAGTCCAAGCAGATGGATGACTACGATTTCATTCTGGTGAATGATGAGGTAGACCGCTGTGTAGAAGAAATGCACGCACTGATTCAGGCGATGCATGCCAGAACAGAAAATCACAAGACTTTGATTGAAAAAATAAAAGAAGAGATGAAGCAATTCTGAAAGGAGAAAGATGTATTATGATGCTGCGTCCGTCATATCTTGACTTAATTAATGTTGTAAACAAAGAGGCTGAGCCGGGGAAAGAACCGCTGATTCAGAGCCGTTACTCCATCGTAATTGCGACTGCAAAGCGTGCAAGACAGCTGATCGCCGGTGATGAGGCACTGGTCATTGAGAATGGAAGAAAACCGCTTTCGATCGCGATCGACGAGCTGTACCATTCTAAGGTTAAAATTGTAGCAGAGAACGATTCCCCGGAGGAAGAGGTCTAAAAGGTGACAGAAGACCGTCCCGTGTTCATTATGTACATGGAGATGGTCTTTTCTTAGATATAGAGTAACTGTTCAGTAGGTCTGCGCATTTACTGCGCTGACCGTACGAAAACATGGGCCAGCAGGCAAAAATCCCATTGCCGTAGGCAATTTTTAATGGATTTTTGCGCGTGACTGTGAAGGTACTGAACAGTTACGATATAGAATTTTTGTGACGGTTCAAATCGATTATGGTTACAGAAATTTTTTAAATATGGTATTAGGAGAGAATTGAATGAAATTACTTTGTATATCCCTTGGCTGCGATAAAAACCTGGTTGATGCAGAGCGTATGCTGGGTTCGCTGAGCCAGGATGGGTACACGTTTACCGATGACGAGCAGGAGGCAGATGTCATTCTGGTCAATACCTGCTGCTTTATCAACGATGCCAAGGAGGAGAGTGTCAACACTATCTTAGAGATGGCAGAGTACAAAAAGAGCGGAACCTGCAAGGCGCTCTTAGTCAGCGGCTGTATGGCACAGCGTTACAAGGAAGAGATCCTGCAGGAGGTGCCGGAGGTGGACGGTATTCTCGGTACGACCAGCTATGATGAGGTCAGCAAGGTGCTGGCGGAGGCGCTGAAGGGCGAGCGGGTATCTGATTTCCACGATTTGTCCGAACTTCCGGAGACGAAGATGCGGAGCAAACGTCTGGTGACGACCGGCGGACATTATGCTTTTTTAAAGATTTCCGAGGGCTGTAACAAACGGTGTACCTATTGTATTATCCCGTCCCTGCGTGGACCGTACCGCAGTGTGCCGATGGAGCAGCTTCTCACAGAGGCAAAGGAGCTCGCGGATCAGGGTGTGAAGGAACTGATTCTTGTCGCACAGGAGACGACGCTTTACGGCGTGGATTTGTATGGAGAGAAGACCCTGCCGAAACTTTTACATGAACTGGCACAGATCGATGGAATCGAATGGATCCGTATCCAGTACTGTTATCCGGAGGAGATCACCGAGGAGTTGATTCAGGCGATCAAGACGGAGGAAAAAGTCTGTCACTACCTGGATATTCCGATCCAGCACGCGAGCGATGCCGTTCTCAAGCGGATGGGGCGCCGCACGAATCAGGCGGAGCTTCGGGAGCGGATCGCGCATCTGCGGGAAGAGATCCCAGATATTGCACTCCGCACGACCTTAATTTCCGGTTTCCCGGGTGAGACACAGGAGGATCATGAGGAACTGATGCGGTTCGTCGATGAGATGGAATTTGACCGCCTGGGCGTGTTTGCATACTCTGAAGAAGAGGACACACCGGCAGCCGGATATCCGGATCAGGTACCGCAGGAGGTCAAGGAAGACCGCCGCGACGAGATCATGGAGCTGCAGCAGGAGATTGCCTTTGAGAAAGCCGAGGATATGAAAGACCGTGTGCTTGAGGTTATGATCGAGGGAAAAGTGGCAGACGAGAATGCTTTCGTGGGACGTACCTATAAGGACGCGCCGAACGTAGATGGTTTGATTTTTGTCAATGCGGATGTTCCGCTGATGTCCGGCGATTTCTGCCGTGTCCGCGTAACGGGAGCACTCGAATATGATTTGATAGGAGAGTTGGCTGATGAATTTACCGAATAAGCTTACGACGCTTCGCGTCATCATGATTCCGTTTTTTGTGTTTTTTCTTCTCTGGCAGAATGGTGAAAACCGTACCTTCCGTATGATTGCACTGGCACTGTTTATCATAGCCAGCCTGACCGATCTTCTGGATGGAAAGATTGCCAGAAAGTACAATCTGGTTACGAACTTTGGAAAATTTATGGATCCGCTCGCGGACAAGCTCTTAGTGTGCTCGGCGCTCATCTGTCTGATCGAGCTGAACGCGCTTCCAGCCTGGATGGTTATCGTCATCATCAGCCGGGAGTTTATCATCAGCGGATTCCGTCTGATCGCCTCGGACAACGGAGTTGTCATCGCCGCCAGCTATTGGGGCAAATTTAAGACGACGTTTCAGATGGTATCAGTGGTGTTATTGATTCTGGATATTCCGGCGCTTGCGTTTGTCACGACGATCTGTGTCTGGATCGCGCTGCTGCTGACGATTGTGTCACTTGTTGATTATATTTACAAGAATCATAAAATACTGACAGAAGGGAGTATCTGATATGATAGTCGAACTGATCTCGGTAGGAACAGAGCTGCTGCTTGGCAATATCGTCAATACCAATGCGCAGTATTTATCGGAAACGTGTGCAAAGCTGGGGCTTAACGTCTATTACCAGACGACGGTAGGGGACAACCGGGAGCGCATGACAGAAGTCTTCCGGACGGCGCTCTCAAGAGCCGATCTCGTTATCATCGGCGGCGGTCTGGGACCGACGGAGGATGATATCACGAAGGATGTCTGCGCGGAGCTGATGGGAATGCCGTTAGTCGAGGATCCGGAGGTGCGGGCACATCTGGAGGATTGGTACCGGCAGCGCAAGCGCACCGATATTCCGGATAGCAACTGGCGTCAGGCGCTGGTGCCGGAGGGCGCGGTGGTATTTTCCAACACAAACGGCACAGCTCCAGGACTTGCCCTGGAGAAAAACGGTAAGACCGCGATTCTTCTTCCGGGACCGCCGAACGAACTGTATCCGATGGTGGAAGATCAGGTTTGTGCTTATATTCAGAAACGATCTGACTGTGTGATCTATTCCCAGATGCTCAAAATCTGCGGATACGGGGAGAGCAAGGTGGAGGAGATGCTTCTCGACCTCATCGACCAGCAGACGAACCCGACGATTGCGACCTATGCAAAGACGAAAGAAGTACATCTGCGCGTGACCGCGAGAGCCGAGAGCGAAGACGCAGCAAAACAGCTGTTAAAACCGGTTATCAAAGAGATCAAGAAACGGTTCGGTAATGCGGTTTACACGACGGATGAGCATGAGAATCTGGAGGATGTCGTTGTCCGCCTCTTAAAGAAATACGACCTGACTGTGACAACCGCAGAGTCCTGCACAGGCGGTCTGATCGCCGGACGCATCGTCAACGTGCCGGGGGCTTCAGAGGTCTTTAACGAGGGATACGTGACGTATTCCAACAAGGCAAAGAAAAAGATCCTGGGCGTCAGCAAGGCGACCCTGAAAAAATACGGCGCGGTCAGCGAACAGACGGCGCGTGAGATGGCTGCAGGCGGTGTATTTACGACGGATGCGGATGCCTGTATCGCTGTGACCGGCATCGCCGGACCGGACGGCGGAACCGAGGAGAAACCGGTGGGACTCGTCTATATCGCATGTTATATGAAGGATAAAGTCAAAGTAGAGGAATACCATTTCCGCGGAAACCGCGAGAAGGTGCGTGAGCAGACGGTGATTCAGGCACTGGATCTGCTGAGACGGTCGATTATTAAGAATTATAAAAAAGATTGATCATGTAAAGGAGGGAGAGCTGACAGGCGGGGAAAAATAGCCGGAAACGAGCTGTTTTTAGAGCGCCATGGATCAGGCTCTCCTTTTTTAGGAGGCGGGGACGATGATTTGGTATAAATATCTGTATCTGGGAGAAACTGCTAAAAAGCATCGTTTTTCGATTCTACAGAAACTCCGCCTCGGAAAGGTACAGCCGGGCGTTCACGTGATCACGCCTGCCTCAGGCGGACACAACCTGCTTGACATCCTGCCTGCCTATGTGCTCCGGCAGAATTATTACCGGGAGCAGGCGGATCTGCTGATCGTAGGGGTCGGCGCGAGCTACCAGGATGCCGTGGAAACGGTGGGGCGGATTGTGGATGAGACGTACCGCGAGACGGGTGGATTGGATGTGAAGACGTATCTGAGAGAGAAGGAAGACAGGCTGAGGAAAAAGAGGTAAGTATTTTGCAGCCTTTGATGAAGTTTTTTTGGACTGAAAATGTCTTTTGACCCCAACATCATATGATACAGAGCTGATACATGAATTTGTCAATGAAAGAATAAGAAGTGGGAGGGGATGGATTGCTGCATATTTTGTTCATAATCTTGAAAATACTCGGAATCCTGCTTCTTGTCATTCTGGGACTGTTGTTTCTGTGCCTGTTGGCGGTTTTATTTGTCCCGATTCGATACCGGGGGAACGGAAGCTACCACAGTATCAAGGATTTTGGCGTGCATCTGCATATCCATTGGCTGCTTCATGCGGTGTCGCTGCGGATTGCTTATGAAAATGGGCTTCGATATGCGGTTAAGTTGTTTGGATTCCGGATTTTCGGGAGTGAGAGTGAAGAGAAAGATACGGAATCTGGGCGTGTGCGGGAAGGCACGCAGGCAGCGGATTCGGATGAGCTGGAATTTGTAAATGCGCAGGAGAAAACAGAGGATGATGATTTAGACACCGGTGAACTGATTTTGCGGGCGGAAGCAGCATCGGAGAAGACAGACGCCGCGATCGAGAAAGCGGAGGAAACTGCCAGGCTGCTGGAGGAGGCGGTGAAGAGACGGAGTGCGCAGAGGGAGGCGGAAATGTCTCAAGCTGTGAAGAATGCAGATGCATTTCCAGATGTGAAGGAGGCGGGAGTGTCCGAGGCAGAAGGAGAAACGCATCGGGCAAAGAATGAATTAAAATCAAATCCCAGCCAGGAAAAGCGTGAATCGTTCCTTCATAGAATCATTAGCTGGTTCAAACAAAAATGGAGCGCCCTGCGGCAATCCCTCTCAAAGCTGCTTACCCGAATCAACAACCTGGAGCACAAACGCCAATCCGTCCTTGCATTTATAGAAAATGAAGAAAATCAGAAGTCATTTCGCCTGATCAAACGCCAGCTCATGCGAGTTCTGCGGCATATATTTCCCAGAAAGCTGTCCGGGCAGGTTACGTTTGGCGTGGAGGATCCTTATTTGATGGGACAAATTTTGAGTGTGGCGGCTTTTTTGTATCCAGTTTACGGAAAGAAGATTGATTTGACTCCGGTCATGGATGCAAATGCGCTGGACGGGGAGCTTTCGTTCCGGGGCAGAGTCCAGATTGGCGTGCTGGCATTGATGGCGCTTCGGATCTGGATGGATAAGAATGTACGGACACAGGTTTATAAATATAGAAACCGAGGAGGAAGATAATATGGCAGACAATCAGTTTGCATCGACAATCGGTGCATTATTTCAGGGTATGGATGAGTTCGTCACGACGAAGACAGTCGTGGGAGAGCCGGTGACAGTTGGCGATGCGATTATACTTCCACTCGTGGATGTAACCTGCGGCATGGCGGCGGGCGCGTTTGGTCAGTCGGCGAAAGAGAAGAATGCGGGCGGCATGAGCGCCAAGATGACGCCGAGCGCGGTGCTGGTCATTCAGAATGGCATGACGAAGGTGGTCAATATCAAGCATCAGGATGCATTGACCAAGGTTCTCGACATGGCACCGGATCTCGTCAATAAATTTGTCGGCGGAAGCACCGGACCGATCGATGCGGAGACGATGCAGACAGCTGAGAAGATGGCGGGCGAGATGGAAGAGAAGAAATAAAGAAATTAAAATCAAAACGCTTCATAGAATGATCATAGCACACGACCGAATGTCAGATGTCTCTGGCAATGATCGCCTGCTATTTAACTTCTTTTGAAAACAGACATTTCAGAGAGGTATCATTCTATGAAGCGTTTATTTGGTTTAGTTCTTTTTTCAATGGGATTTGGCATGACCCTGGTGCTCATTTTCCCAAAGAATTTTCTATGGGTCAGCATCGCCATTTCTCTGATGATTGTCGGGTACAATATGTTTTGCCGATGAGATTCTATGCTTTTTCAAGCGGCAGAATCACTGTAAAGCAGCTACCCTCGTCCACCTGGCTGGATACCTCGATGGTACCGTGCATCAGGTCGATGATCCGTTTCGTGATGGAAAGTCCCAGCCCGTTGCCCTTTTCATTGGGATCAGAGTTCCTGCTGTAAAATTTTTCAAAGATCCGTTTCATCGTGGCGTCATCCATGCCGACGCCGGTATCGCGGATGGAGATGCGCACCTTATCTCCTGTGATGACGAGTTTGGCAGAAAGCATACCGCCAGCCGGGGTGAATTTGATGGCATTTTGCAGGAGATTGATCCAGACCTGCTGCAGCATCTCACAGTTGCCGTAAAATTTGCACGCCGTCAGATCAATGTCGAGATTCAGATGCTTTTTCTCCCAGAGCGGTTCCAGCAGAAGAATCGCCTGACGGATTTGTTCGTCGAGGCTGAACGTCGTGCGGCCAGTCACGATCTCCTGCTTTTCCAGGCGGGAAAGCAGAAGAATGTTGCCGGTCATTGTGGTGAGCTGGCGCGTGCTGTCGATGATGATGCGCGTGTATTCATTCCGGTCCGCCTCTGAGAGAGATGGATCCTGCAGCAATGTCGCATAGCCCTCGATGGCGGCGAGCGGTGTCTTGAACTCATGGGAAACCGTGGTCACGAAATCATTTCGCAGCGATTCGATGCTGTTTAACTCCTGCACCATACGGTTAAAATTGTCGGTTAGTTCACAGATCGCCTGCAAAGACTTCGAATTTGGCACATGAACGGAAAAGTCTCCGTCTGCTACCTGCTTAGCGGCAAGGCTGATGGAACCGATCGGGCGGAGGATTTTCGACCAGAGGAACAGCGACAGCGCGATACTGAACGCAAGGCTGCTCAAAAATGACATCAGACGCGGAAAATTCGGACCGAAAATCCGAAAAACTTCGTGTTTATCTGTTCCGCTTGTGAGCATCGAGACAAAATATCCGGTCAGCATCGGTATCAACGAGGACACCAGGAAGAAAAAGACCAGGAGGGTCAGCCAGTAGAGTGGAATCTGGAAATATTTGGTAAAGTTCTTGTTGATCATGCTTCTGTTTTCACCGCCTTATAGCCGAGACCCCGCACGGTCATGATGATAAAATCATCGCAGTTTTTAAACCGTTCGCGCAGCCGGTTGACATGCACATCGACCGTCCGTTCGTCGGTTGTCGAGTCAAGCCCCCAGATTTCGTCCATGAGCTGCTGCCTCGTGAAAATCTTATTTGGATAAGAAAGTAATTTATATAGAAGATAAAATTCTTTCTGCGGCAGAAGTGTCTCCTGCCCGTTGACCGTGACCGTCAGTGCATCGTAGTCGAGAATCGTATTTTGGCAGACAATCCGATGCTCCGTCGCGATCTTGGCGCGTTTGAGCAGGGCGCCAACCCGCAGAACCATCTCATTGACATCGATCGGCTTCACCATATAGTCATCCGTGCCTGCCTGAAAGCCGCGCTGCTTGTCTTCGAAGCGCTCTTTGGCGGTGATAATCAGGATCGGCATTGTAAATCCACTCGTCCGCAGGTGATCAATCAGTTCATATCCGTCCATTCCGGGCATCATAATATCCGAAATAATGAGATCTACATATTCAGAATCTAAAAGAGATAATGCTTTTTCGCCGCTTTCTGCCGGAAGCGCCAGATAACCACTGTTGGTGAGTACCGTGCAGAACAGGGAACGCAGCTTCGCATCATCTTCTACCACGAGAATGTGAAACATATCCGTAAAACCTCCCTATAATTCAATTAAAAAGATGTAATATCATAAGTACTCATAGTATACCACATGAGTTTAAACTGATTGTGAACGGTGCAACACATTTTTTTCACGGTTCGTTTACATTCAGTTTATATGTAGTTGAAACTCGTTTAAAAATGGGATGTTATACTAGGGACAATTAGGAAAAACCAGAAAGGAATATGCGAAATGAGTAAACTATCTTCTCTGATGGAAGCGGCAAAGCAGAATAAAAAGAAAACAGCCATCATCGCGGTGGTGGTGGTGCTCGTACTTGCGGCACTTTTTATGCGTTTCAAGGGTGGCAGCAAAGGAGGTCCAGGCGGCGGTCCGGGCGGTCCAGGCGGTATGCAGGACACGCAGATGGACAATGTGGCGACGGTTGCGGCTGAGAATCCAAAGATCGGAACGATCGAGCGGACAACCAGCACATCCGGTACCGTAGAGGCATCGGACGTTGTCTATGTCTATGCGAAGGCATCCGGCGATGTGACGGGCGTCAACGTCAGCGTCGGTGATATGGTAGCAGCGGGTCAGCTTCTCTGTACGATCAATACCGAACAGGTTGAGACGGCGAAAAATGCGATGGACTCCGCCTCTGTTAACCTGACCGAGGCACAGAGCAATTTAAGCCGTATGCAGCTTCTTTATCAGGGAGGAGATATTTCTGATCAGGAATGGGAGCAGTACCAGAACCAGGCGAAGACGGCACAGTTAAATTATGAATCGGCAAAATTAAACTACGACCGTCAGGTGGAATACAGTTCCGTGACCGCACCGATCTCCGGCAAGATTGAGACGATGGATATTGATGTATATGATCATGTCAACCAGCAGGCGCAGCTCTGCGTTATCTCCGGTGAGGGAGATAAAAGGGTATCGTTCTACGTATCCGAGCGTGTTATGAGCAACTTAAACCAGGGCGACGCGATGACGATTGTAAAAGATGGAACGACTTATGATGGTGTGATTACCGATGTCAGCAGCATGGCGGACGAGAGCAACGGTCTGTTTAAGATAAAGGCAGAGCTGCCGGAGGCGAACAGCCTTTCAACGGGAAGTACTGTCAAGGTAACAGTAACTTCTGAGCGTGCAGAGAATGTCATGACTGTGCCGGTAGATGCGATCTACTATGATAACGGCGTTGGAAATGTCTATGTTTACCAGGACGGAACGGTACATAAAGTGGAAGTCGAAGTGGGGCTTTATAATACAGAGCTGGCGGAGATCAAGTCGGGGCTGACGGCAGATGATCTCGTCATCAGTACATGGAGTTCCCAGCTTTATGAGGGTTCAACCGTTAACTTAAAGGGTGAAGAAACAGATGCGGCAGCAGCGGATGAAGCTGGAAACCAGAAAGCTGATGCCCTGGCAGGCTCTGAAAATGGACAGAAAGCGGGCGCTCCGGCAGATGGTGGAAAGGATCAGCCTGCGGGTGATGCAGGCACCCCGAAAGATGCAAAAAATGGACAGAAACAGTAGGACAGGAGGAATGTAAGACATGGGAGTAACGAAATATATCCTGAAACATCCGGTTACTACTGTCATGGCTCTGTTGTGTCTGGTTGTATTCGGTATTTCATCGGCCTTTTCGGCAAAGCTGGAGCAGATGCCGGAGATGGAGACACCGATGCTGATTATCATGGCAAATTATTCAGGCGCAGGACCGGAGGATATCAGCGAGCTGGTAACCGAACCGATCGAGGATGCGATCGGTACACTGGAAGGTGTGGACACGATTACCTCCGAATCCAGCGATGGACGTTCGATGATCATGCTTCAGTATGACTACGGCACCGATATGGATGAGGCGTATGACAACTTAAAGCAGAAACTGGACAATATCCAGCGGGCGCTGCCGGATGATGTGGAACCGAGCGTTATGTCGATGAACTCCAATCAAGGAGACAGCATGATGCTTTCGATTGCACATAAGACGCAGACAAACCTCTACGATTATGTGGATCAGAAGATAGTACCTGAATTAGAGCGAATTTCTTCAATTGCAAACATTGAGACGCGAGGCGGTTCTTCTAAGTACGTCAGCATTGAATTACAGTCTGAAAAAATGGATCAATACAATCTGACCATGCAGGATGTTGCGAGTGCGATCAGCGATGCGAACGTGGCATCCCCGTCGGGTGAGGCAGATGCCGGAAACCTGGAGCTTTCCGTTACTACCTCCTTAAAAACAGAACAGGTAAATGAGCTGCAGGATATTCCAATCAAGACGCCGGCAGGAAAGATTATTTCTCTGTCGGATGTGGCAAATGTGTATGAGGCAACGAAAGACCGGGGCGGCATTTCCCGTTACAACGGTCAGGAGACGATCTCCGTTTCGATTCAGAAGCAGCAGGACAGCACAGATATGGAAGTGTCCTCGGCTGTAAAAGAGAAAATTGAAGAATTGATGGCAGATGATTCGGATCTGACGATCACGGTTGCAAATGATACATCTGACACGATTCTTGATTCCTTAAAAGACGTAGCAGAGACAATGGTTCTGGCGGTTATCATCTCCATGTTCATCATTTTCCTGTTCTTTGGCGATTATAAGGCGTCCCTGATCGTCGGAAGCTCGATTCCGACTTCGATTTTGATGTCCTTGATTGCGATCACGATGGCAGGATTTTCGTTGAACGTTATCACGATGAGTGCGCTGGTACTCGGCGTCGGCATGATGGTCGATAACTCGATCGTTGTACTGGAGAGCTGTTTCCGTGCAACGGCGGAGCAGGAAGACAAGGGGGCGCTTGGCTATTTTTCAGCAGCGCTTCACGGAACCGGCATTGTCATCAACTCGATCATCGGTTCGACGATCACGACCTGTGTCGTATTCCTGCCGCTGGCATTCTTAAACGGTATGACCGGACAGATGTTCAAACCGCTGGGATTCACGATCGTGTTCTGTATGTCGGCGTCCCTGCTTTCTGCGATGACGGTGGTTCCGCTGTGTTATCTGTTCTACAAACCGAGCGAGGCGAAGCGCGCCCTGATGGGACGTCCGATTGAACGTTTACAGAAATGGTACCGCGGCATCATGGACCGCCTGTTAAACCATAAAGCGATGGTTATGGGATTTTCGGTTCTGGTACTTGTACTGACGGTAATTCTGGCGAGCGGAATGCAGACGGAGCTGATGACATCGGATGATACCGGTACGGTCAGTGTCAGCATTGAGACGCGTCCGGGTCTGAAACAGGAAAAGATCGAGGAGGCGCTGGCAGAAGCGGAGGCGATTGTTTCCGCGAGCGACCAGGTTGATTCGTACATGCTGCGTTACAACGGAGACAGCGGCGAGATCAGTGCCTATCTGAAAGATGACCGTACCATGAAAACAGACGATGTAGCCGATCAGTGGCAGAAAGAGATGGATAACATTGCAAACTGTACGATCGACGTATCGGCATCGACTTCCATGAGCTTCATGGGAAGACAGCGCGGCTATGAAGTGATTCTTCACGGCACGCAGTATGATGAATTAAAAGAAGTTAGTGATAAGATTGTCAAGGAAATGACAGCAAGAACGGATGTCATCAACATCCATTCCAGTATTGAGAATAATGCACCGATCATTACCCTGAAGATTGATCCAGTTATGGCAAAGGCGTATGGACTCACGGCTTCCAGTATCGGAACGACGATCAACCAGATGTTGAGCGGTATCGACGCGACGACACTTAAAATTGACGGCGAGGACATTACGGTAACGGTTGAGTATCCGGAGGGCGAGTACGAGACAGTTGATAACATAAAAGATATTATTTTGACGGGAACAAACGGACAGAAGGTGGCACTGACCGATGTGGCAAATGTCGTATTTGAGGACAGTCCGGCTTCGATTTCCAGAACCGACGGTGCATATGAGATCACAATCTCTGCCGATTACACCGGTGATAATGTACAGCAGCAAATCAACAGTGAGGTAATTACTCCGAACTTAAGCGGTACAATCAGCATTGGGCAGAGCAGCCGTGACCGTATGATGAAGAGTGAGTTCAGCTCCCTGTACCGCGCGATTGCGATTGCAGTCTTCCTGGTATTCGTTGTCATGGCGGCACAGTTTGAGTCTGTGAAGTTTTCCATCATGGTTATGACGACCATCCCGTTCAGTTTGGTTGGTTCCTTCGGATTACTGAAGCTGACCGGCGTCAGCATCAGTATGACGTCCCTGCTTGGCTTCCTGATTCTGGTCGGAACTGTTGTAAATAACGGTATTCTCTACGTGGATACGGTCAACCAGTATCGCTCCACGATGGATCTGCGGACAGCGCTCATCGAGGCAGGTGCGACCCGTATCCGACCGATTCTGATGACAAGTATGACAACCATCCTCGCGATGATCCCGATGGCACTGGCAATCGGAAGCAGCGGTTCCACAACACAGGGTCTGGCGATCGTAGATATCGGCGGTCTGAGCGCAGGTGTGATTGTCGCGCTCTTCATGGTTCCAGTATATTACGCACTGCTGAGCCGGAAACCGAAGGAAGAGATACCGGACATAGATTAATTGGAAACAGAATAGGATAATTGTTAAAATCAGATATATCGGAATGGAGTGACATACATGAATCGAAATAAAAAAATATGTCTGAAGCATCGGATTGCGGCCGGTGCAGCAGCCTGCTCACTGGGGCTTTTTCTGGCGGCAGATGCGCCGATCCAGGTGTTGGCAGCCAGCCCGCAATTTGCATATTCCACAGAAAAATGGGCTTCGCTGCAGGATGATAAGCTCGAATTTGACGAGATTGCTGATCGGATCCATGAGTACAACAGCACAGTGGAGAAGAACCGGATCGAGTACAAGGATTATCAGGGCAAAGACAGCAATGAGATCGCGCAGGAATATTATGACGCGGCAGATGAGATCGAGAGCAGCATCGAGTACCCGGATTCAGATGATGCGAATTATGGTTCCGCACTGGCAGCAGCACAGAGAAGCGAGACTTCCGCGACCCAGATGCGCGAGCAGGGCGACAATAATGTCGATGATGCGAATGTCAAGGCGTGGGGGTACTCGCAGACCGAAAAATCACTGGTACAGCAGGCACAGAACCTGATGATCCAGTACTGGAATGCACAGAAAAATTTAAAGAGCGTGCAGAATCAGGTGTCCAAGGCAGAAAAAGACTATGAGACAGCGAACTTAAAGCTCTCATCCGGAAATGGGACACAGACGGATGTGCTGGATGCCAAGGAGACTCTTTTAAAGGCGCAGGCGTCTATCACCACGGCGGAAAGCAGTATTGCATCGACGAAGGAATCCCTGTGTCAGATGCTTGGATGGAAATACGGCGCATCAGTAGAAATCTGTGCATTGCCGGATCCGCAGGAACAGATGAGTGCATCGATCAACCTCGAAGAGGACATTGCGAAAGCGCAGGAGAATAACTATCAGTTAAAGATTCTGGCGCGTCAGGTCAGCAATGCGATGACGAGTACTCTCAAAGAGCAGTATCAGACGACTCTGACCAGCGGGAAGGAGGCAGTCAAGTCGAATGTCCAGTCGGCTTATCAAAATCTGAAGCTGTCTGAGGCACAGTATGAACAGGCAAAACGCAGCTTTGAATTAGAAGAAAAGACTAAACACACCAACGACCGCAAACTGGCAGCCGGACTCATCAGCCAGAATGCATACCAGAGCGCGACCTATTCCTATGAATCGGCATCCGTGGCAAGAGAGACAGCAGCCATGTCGCTTCTTCAGGCGCAGCTCGCCTACCAGTGGGCGGTTGACGGTCTGGCGTCCACGCAGTAGAAAGGGGTAGGCGGATGATGCGAAATCTGAAAGGAAAATGGATGAACGCGGAAGCTGGGACAGAGCAAAAGATGCGCAAGGGGCAAGAAAGAGACCGAAGCGGTGCAAGTGCTTTGGATGTGCATCTGGACGGTCATAATGTGAAACGAATCGGAAAAAGCAGATTGAGTCGTTCGATCGGAATTGCCCTGGCGGCTTGTATTCTTGTATCGAGCCCGGCGCAGGCGGCGAAAACGCCTTTGATTTCCGGCACTGAAAGTGATTCAGACAGCGAGGCAGATGGTCCGGCGCTGGAAGATGGCACCATAACCGAAAACAGCGCAGACAACACGATCGCCAGCCAGTCCGGCTCCTATACGGAGGAACAGCTCTCGGATTCTGTGATAGAGTACGGGGAACTGGAGGCGCTGGTGCGGCGCGGCAATGGAACGGCTGTCAGCGCCGATTACAGTTATCAGGACAGCCTTGCCGTCTACCAGGAAGCCTACGATGCGATGATTTCCGGTGCCCGGGATATGAACTATAAAGCAGATGAGCTCGAAGATGCGGGCGGAGATGAGGCACTGATCGGCACCTATGAGCGAAATGCACAAACGCTGTCGATGGCAGCGAAGCAGTATAAAAAGTCGCTCACTTCCTTAAATTCGGCGTCAAGCCGTGCGTCCAGAAACCGGACGGTCTGGCAGGTCGTAAAGACCGCACAGATGCAGTGGGGCACCTGCCGGCAGCTTCAGGACGAGGTGGAGGCGGCTGCCAAGACGGCAGAGAACTATCAGGCGCAGGCAGATCGCAAAGAGCGGGAACTGGCAGCGGGGCTTTGCACGGAGACGGATCTGCTGCAGGCTCAGAAAAACCTGTTAAGCGCCCAGACAGCATTACAATCCACGACCGATCAGGCAAATAAGGCGCTGCGCCAGCTTGCCATTCTTCTTGGAAGGAGCGGAGAATCTCTCACACTGGGAGAGATTCCTATCGTATCGGCAGCAGAATTAGCGTCCATGAATTTGGATGCGGACCGCGCGGCAGCTGTCGTTGCAAGTTCCAGTGTCAAATCAGCCAGACGATCCTCCGCAACCGGAGATGCGGCGCGCAAGCTGCGCCACCAGCAAATCGAGGAAGCCGAGAGCGCTGCAAGCGCCTCAGCGGATGAGCAGTACGCTGAGATAGCGGCATTAAGCCTAGAACGCGACGCAGCGCAGGCAGCCTGCCAGTCCGCTGAAAAAACATACGGCGCCACCCAGATTAAGTATCAGTCCGGTGCGATTAATAAAGCAACGTATTTACAGGGTGAGGCGTCTTATCTGCAGAAAAAAGCAGAACTAGAGACTGCCGAGATTTCCCTGCGGACGGCATATGATGCGTATGAGTGGATGTTGAAAGGAGTTGCGTGAGGATCAAGTGATTGCGCTTCCTGAGATTATATGTTTTGTATGGATATGTGAAATAGAATTTTATAAGATGGGTTTAAAAAAGACGGCACTGCCCGGGTGGGTGGTGTCGTTTTCGGTGTGAGAACAAATTTGTATTTGCGTATTGTTCCGGTCGATGGTACAATCATAGGCGGAATTTTGAACCGGTAAACGATAGACTGAAAGGGTACGCCCGTTCACGAACCCATGGAAAAGGGCGGAAACGAAAACGGGAGGAACATATAGATGCAGCAGGAGAATATGGAGACATTGGAATCGCTGGAAGATTTTCGGCATTTTTCGGAAAAAGAGCTGGAAATACGATTTGCTCAGCTTAAGAAACGGATTGTGCCAGCAGATGAAACAATCCGGGAGCAGGCAGAAAAACATTGGGGGCGGGTGGCAAAACCACTTGGAAGCCTGGGAGTCCTGGAGGAGGATATTGTGCGGGCGGCGGCAGCACAGGGCGGGAAAGTGCCTGATTTCTCCAAGCGTGCACTGTTGATTTTTTGCGCGGATAATGGGGTGGTTGAAGAAGGGGTATCACAGACCGGGCAGGAGGTTACAGCGGCAGTTGTTTCGAATATGACACGCGGGAGAAGCTGCTCCTGCCTGATGGCAGAAAAGGCAGAAACGGACGTGTTTCCGATCGATATAGGAATCGCCTGTGAGGTGGAACATCAGGGGAAGCTTCATCCCCTGACAGAACGGAAAATCCGGCGCGGGACTTCCAATTTTACGAAAGAAGCAGCGATGACGCGCCAGGAGGTGCTGACAGCCGTTTTGACGGGAATCGACGCAGTGCGTGTTCTGAAGGATCGGGAGTACCGCCTGTTTACAGTGGGTGAAATGGGAATCGGCAATACGACGACCAGCAGTGCGGTCGCATCGGTCCTGCTGCGAAAAGAACCAGAACTTGTCACAGGATGTGGGGCAGGTTTAGATTCGGCTGGACTGAAACGGAAAACGAAGGCAATCCGGCGTGGAATCGATCTGCATCAGCCGGATCCCATGGATGGCATGGAGGTATTGCAAAAAGTAGGCGGGTTTGATCTGGCGGCGATGGCAGGTGCCTTTTTAGGCGGAGCTATCTATCATGTTCCGGTTGTGATTGACGGGGTTATAGCGGCGGCAGCGGCGGCAGCGGCTGGAAGAATTGCACCGGCAGCGACGGACTATATGCTGGCAGCTCACGTGTCGGCGGAACCGGCATCTATCTGGCTGCTTGATTTGATAGGGGTGACACCGGCTATCCGGGCGGGGCTTCGGCTGGGGGAAGGCACGGGTGCGCTGGCACTGTTTCCACTGCTGGATATGGCACTGTCCATTTATCGGGATATGGATACGTTTGCGGAGATGGAAATAGAGGAATATAAGCCGCTGGTGTGATGAGATATACGGATTAAAACATTTTTTGCGTATGTTTTTAAAGCATGGAAACTGCTGCAATTCGGTGAAAAAGAGGATAAATGAACGATGTTATATATAGTTACAGGCGGCAGTGGCAGCGGCAAGTCTGAATATGCCGAACAGACTGCCGTGCAGTGCCGGAACAGGACCGGCGGAACACTCTGGTATCTGGCAACGATGCGGATTTGGGACGATGAAGGCAGAAAACGGGTGGAACGACACCGGCGGATGCGCGCGGCAAAAGGATTTGAGACGATTGAGAGGTATACAGGGCTGGAAACATTAGAATTAAGAGAGACATTCGAAGAATTAAATCCGGCTGGTTTGGATGCTGAACAGGAAACAGATAGTTTGAAGTACTGGGAGTCCCGCCGAGTGGCACAAAAACAAGTCCTTCTCCTTGAGTGTATGTCCAACCTTGTCCTCAATGAATTTTACGATCAGGAAAATGGCGCAGAAGAGCGGATCCTGCAGGGAATAAAACACTTGCAAAAACAGTGCGGGGATCTTATCATTGTAACGAATGAGATCTTTTCGGACGGTGTGACGTATGAACCGGAATCAGAGCGGTATATAGAGCTTCTGGGGCGGATCAACCGGGAACTTGGGCAGATGGCGGATTCAGTGACGGAAGTGGTGTATGGGATTCCGCTTGCGGTATCTGCGTTTGTCGTCGAAAACTGAGAAAAGAACAAAATGTTAGTATATGGTGATCGAGACAGAGTAGAGTCAGGGGGATCGAAGATTGAATCTGATAGGAAGTTTTGTCATTGCATTTTCCATGTATTCACGCATTCCGATGCCGCGCATGGACTGGACGGAAGAGCGGATGCGCTATGCGCTTTGTTTTTTTCCGCTGATCGGGGCGGTGATCGGAGCGGTAGAGATAGCCACGTTTGCGCTCTGTGAAATTTTGGGTGCTGGAGTTCTGTTCCGGACCTGCCTGTTGACGGCGGTTCCACTATTGATTACTGGTGGAATCCATATGGACGGGTATCTCGATGTGACGGATGCGCGCCATTCCTACGGCGAGCGGGAAAAAAAGCTGGCGATTTTAAAAGATCCCCATACGGGGGCGTTTGCGATCATCGGTCTGGGGCTGTACCTGCTTCTCTATGCGGGGGCAGTTTCTGAGCTTGTGGGGGCGGATGTGTGGCTGCTGCCGGGGGCGCTTATGCTGGAACGCGCGTGCAGCGGCTATTCGGTGGTGGCATTTCCAAAGGCGAAAAAGGACGGGCTTGCTGCTGAATTTTCCAGAAGTGCTGAGACAAAGACCGTCCGCGTGAGTATGACGGTGCTTGCCGTGCTTGCGATCTCCTGGATGATTTACTGGGGGCATCTGCGCGGTGCTCTGGCCGCGTTGACGGCGCTTGCAACCTTTGTTTGCTATTATCGTTTTTCCATGCGGGAATTTGGCGGAATCAACGGCGATCTGGCAGGGCATTTCTTACAGAGCTGCGAGCGGAATGTGGTGCTGGTGCTGGCGGCGATGCGGCTGGCAGGTACATGGCTGCGGTTTTTGAATTTTTGAGCGAGGAAAAACAGAATGATTTTTATAATTGGCGGTAGGGAACAGGGAAAGACAGCGTATGCGATGGAATTGTGGAAAAAACGCACTTTGGAACGAAGAAAAACAAAAGACTTATCCACCGTTCTGAATCTATCGAAAAATCCGGAAGCGTATAGAGTTACAGCGCGCATCGCGGACGGGAGATTGGAAACGGACGAGCAGATGGTCATGCAGGCGGATCTGATCACGCATTTTGAACTGTTTGTGAGGCGTGAGATGGAAGCCGGGCGCGATCCATACGTGTTTGCAGAACGCCTGATGCAGGAAAATCCGGATGCATTCGTGACGGCGGATGAAATCGGCTGCGGCATTGTGCCGATGGAAGCATTTGAGCGCGATTATCGGGAGACAGACGGGCGCATTTGCCAGCGGATTGCCGCATATTCGGAGGAAGTGCACCGGGTTATCTGCGGTCTGGGAATGCGGATCAAATAAAAGAATAGTTGGGAGTAGACAAAATGACAGCAATCAGTAAAGTATTGACAGGAATGATAGAAGGTAGAATGGTCGGATATCACTTAGCTGCGATTCTGGCAGGTTATCTTCTGGATCTGTGCCTGGGTGATCCGCATTCGATGCCGCATCCGGTCCGGGCGATCGGAAATCTGATTGTGTGGCTGGAAAAATATTTGCGTCCAGCTGGAAAAAAGCATGCAACGGAACGGGGGGAACGCCGCGCGGGCGTTCTTTTTGTGTGTCTGGTGCTGCTTGTGACAGGCAGTGTGGCAGGCGCAATCCTCTGGATTTCCCGTCTGGGCGGCATCTGGATTCAGACAGTAGTCGAGGCGGTCATGACTTACTATCTGCTGGCGGCGCGCTCCCTGCGGGATGAGAGCATGGCGGTCTGCCGGAAGCTGGAGGCGGGAGAGATCGAGGGAGCCCGCTATGCAGTGTCGATGATTGTCGGGCGCGATACGAAACCTCTTTCAGAGGCGGGGATCGCACGGGCGGCAGTTGAGACGGTAGCGGAAAATGCGTCGGATGGAGTGATTGCGCCTTTGTTTTATCTGGCGATTGGAGGTCCGCTTCTTGGTTGGCTGTACAAGGCAGTCAACACGATGGATTCGATGGTCGGATATAAAAATGACAGGTATCTGCATTTTGGACGCGCGGCAGCAAAACTGGACGATCTGGTAAACCTGATTCCGTCGCGTCTGGCAGCGCTTTTATTGATAGTATCTGCATACCTTTTACGATATGACGGAAAGAATGCTTACCGTATCTGGCGGCGTGATCGCCGGAACCACAAAAGTCCCAATTCCGCGCAGACCGAGTCGGCATGCGCCGGCGCGCTGGGCTTGCGACTGGCGGGCGATGCCTGGTATTTCGGCAAGTTAGTTCCGAAGCCATATATCGGTGATGAGATACACCCGATTGAACCGCAGGACATCCGCCGTGTCAACCGCCTGATGTATGGAGCAGCGGGAATCATGGGACTTCTGGCACTGGTGATGCGGGCCGTGATTTTGTTTTGATAAGGGAATTTTAACAAAGAAGAATATAAAAAAGTCAAAAAATCCAAATAATGAAGCAATCAAACAGATAAAAATATCAAAAACAGAACGAACGAAGGAAAGAGTAACCAGATAAAGAATACACAAAAAAGAGGGAACAACAGGGAGGAAGCATCTATGCCATACACGCACGGCGGCGATATTTACGGTGATGCAGCCGTAGAGTTAGATTTTTCAGTCAATACAAATCGTCTTGGAATGCCGCAGGCTGTCCGTGATGCTGTGATGGCATCGGCGGCTGCTTGGGAACAATATCCGGATGCTTTATGCCGGAAGCTGCGGCGTGCAGCGGCTGCTTTTTATGAGGCAGACGGCACGCCGATTCCGGAGGACTGGCTCGTGTTTGGAAACGGTGCTTCGGATATTTTATATGCAGTTGTCTCAGCGATTCGGCCCAAACAGGCGATTTTGCTGGCACCGGGATTTTCGGAGTATGAGCAGGCGCTTCGGATGTGCGGCTGCGAGATCCGGTGGCTTCATTTAAAGGATGAAAATGGATTTTCCCTGGAGAGTGCGAGGGAAGAATTGTATGCCATGCTTTGCGATGGCTCCGGGGATGCATCGAAGATAGATTCGGTCCCAACTTTATCCTCTAAACGTGAAAACGTCTGGGAAAAAATTTTGATTCTCGGAAATCCCAATAACCCGACAGGGCGTGCCATTTCAGCCACCGAGCTGGAAAGGTTGGCACAGGTCTGCCGGGAAACACATACCTGGCTTATGCTGGACGAGTGTTTTCAGTGGTTTTTGGATACACGGAGAGAATGTTCGTTTGTTGGAAATTTGTTAAATGGTGTTGGAGATCACGTTATCCTCTTAAATGCCTTGACCAAAATCTGCTCAATGGCAGGCCTTCGCCTGGGCTATGGCATCATCTCCAATGCCGGACTCCGGGAACGCCTCGAGAAGTTCCGCCAGCCGTGGAGTGTCTCGGCTCCGGCACAGGCGGGCGGGGTGGCGGCATTTGCGGTACTGGCGGATCATTCAGAAGGAAATCTGCTGGAATGGACGGTTAAATCTTTGCAGACGGAACGTCCGCGGCTGGCGGAAAAACTGGAAGAACTGGGATTTATCGTTTATCCGTCCCAGACAAATTATCTGTTGTTCCGTTCGCCGGATGAGGATTCGCGCGATTACAAACAGGGTTGTTTAGAGCATGGCATTTTGATTCGCGCCTGTGAGAATTTTGAGGGGCTGAACCGTCATTATTACCGGGTGGCGGTGCGGAACCGGGGAGAAAATGAAAGGTTGATAAATATTTTGAAAGAGGTACAATCTGAAGAAAAACACAATGTGAATTTGTAATAAAAAACGAACCCGTAACTGTTCAGTAGGTCTGCGCATTTACTGCGCTGACCGTACGAAAACATGGGCCAGCAGGCAAAAATCCCATTGCCGTAGGCAATTTTTAATGGATTTTTGCGCGTGACTGTGAAGGTACTGAACAGTTACACGAACCCATAAAATAGCCTCTGTCATTTGAAAGGACAAATGGCAGAAAAATAATTTCGGTTAAGCACAAAATAGCTTCTAAATTAAATAGCTTTGAGCAACCATTATTTGGTAAGACACTCAAAAATAAGGAGGATTTCACCGTGGCAAAAGCAATCATGATACAGGGAACGATGTCCAATGCGGGAAAAAGCCTGCTGGCGGCGGGACTCTGCCGGATTTTCAAGCAGGACGGCTACCGCGTGGCGCCGTTTAAATCGCAGAATATGGCGCTGAACTCCTATATTACCAGCGAGGGATTGGAAATGGGGCGCGCACAGGTAGTGCAGGCGCAGGCGGCGGGCTGTGAGCCATCGGTGGACATGAATCCGATTCTCTTAAAGCCATCCAGCGATGTCGGTTCTCAGGTGATCGTGCGCGGTGTTCCGATCGGCACAATGCCCGCGAAGGAATATTTCAAGTATAAAAAGCAGCTAATCCCGGAAATCAAGAAAGCGTTTCAGCACTTGTCCGAACAGTACGATATCATCGTGATCGAGGGCGCCGGCAGCCCGGCGGAGATCAACTTAAAATCGGATGATATCGTGAACATGGGAATGGCGCGCATGGCGGGTGCGCCAGTGCTGCTTGCCGGGGACATCGACCGGGGCGGTGTGTTTGCACAGCTCTATGGAACGGTAGCGCTTCTGGAACCGGATGAACAGGCGATGGTAAAGGGGCTTATCATCAACAAATTCCGCGGCGATAAGACGATCCTGGATCCAGGTGTTGAGATGATCGAGAAATTATGCAAGATTCCGGTGGTCGGCGTCGTTCCGTACATGGATGTGGATATCGAGGACGAGGATAGTTTAAGCAGCCGCCTTTCATCCACAGGGCGGAATAATACCCTTAAACAGGAAAACGAGTCATCTGAAAAACATGTAGAGGCATGGATCGACATTGCAGCCATCCGCTTTCCGCGTTTATCCAATTTCACTGACCTGAACGTCTTTGACCCGATCCCCGGCGTTTCGGTGCGTTATGTGAGCCGCCTGTCTGAGCTGGGGCGACCGGATCTGATTGTTCTTCCGGGAACGAAGAATACGATCGAGGATCTGCTCTGGATGCGGCAGAATGGTCTGGAAGCGGCAGTTTTAAAGAAAGCAGCCGGAGGAACGCCGATCTGGGGCATCTGCGGCGGCTATCAGAT
This sequence comes from Clostridium sp. AF32-7AC, assembly GCF_003477925.1. NCBI lineage: Bacteria > Bacillati > Bacillota > Clostridia > Eubacteriales > Clostridiaceae > Clostridium > Clostridium sp. AF32-7AC. The sequence goes on along the minus strand of NZ_QUEG01000005.1, from coordinate 29,365 downwards.
GATGGGACAGACGCTGTCAGATCAGGAAGGAACCGAGGCGGGTGTGCCTGGGCGTACGATCTCCGGTATGGGACTTCTGCCGTTACAGACACAGTTTCAGGAAGAAAAGACCAGGACGCAGGTCAAGGGATGTTTCGGGACGGTCAGCGGTATCTTTTCCGGGCTTTCGGGGATGGAGGCGGAAGGATATGAAATACATATGGGAGAGACATCATCTGTCGGCGGTGATATTGTTAAGAACGTGATCAAGGAGCAGGAAAAAGCCGTAAATCATAGTTTATTGAAACTCAGGGAAGAACAGGCGGGAAACCACACTGAAAAACAGGATGGCTGCTGCCGGGACAACCTTTACGGCACTTACGTCCACGGCATTTTTGACAAGGCAGAGGTGGCGGAGACGATTGTCTGTGCGCTGATGAAAGAAAAAGGAATGGAGCCGGAAGTCGGCGGATTATCGTTTGATTATGAGAAATACCGGGAAGAGCAGTACAACCGGCTGGCAGACACGATGCGGAAGTACTTGGATATGGAAGCAATTTACCGGATTCTGGAAGAGGGAGTGTAGATAGATGGATGAGAAAATGAAAGAACTCAGTCAGGTATTGCCGTCGGAGATCGAGGCGAGAAGTTTTGAGATTATCACCGAGGAGCTGGGGGAACGGACATTTCCGGAGAAAGAAGCACCAATTGTGAAACGCGTGATTCACACGACAGCCGACTTTGAGTACGCAGATTCGCTTGTATTTTCACCGGGCGCAGTCGATAAGGCGTTGGAAGCCCTGAAAAATGGGGCGTGCATCGTGACTGATACGAATATGGGAAAATCCGGCATCAACAAGCGCGCGCTTGCGTCGCTGGGCGGCGAGGTCTACTGTTTTATGGCGGACGAGGATGTCGCGAAGAAAGCGGCAGCGTCCGGGACCACCCGTGCGGTTGCCAGCATGGACAAGGCGGCAGAAATGGGAAAAGACTGTATTTTTGCAGTTGGGAATGCACCGACCGCGCTAGTGCGTCTGTACGAGTTGATTCAGGAGGGAAAAATCCACCCGAAGCTCATCATCGGCGTGCCGGTCGGCTTTGTCAATGTCGTGCCGTCCAAGGAATTGATTATATCCTTGCCGGACACTCCTTATATTGTGGCAAGAGGCAGAAAAGGCGGCAGCAATGTAGCCGCCGCGATCTGCAATGCATTGATTTATCAGTTGACGCGCAAATAAGATGTGATGGTGTTAAATCTGCGGTATTAAAATGTACATGGATGCATTCTCAAAAGATATGCTGGATATGGGCGGATGTTTATCAGCAGCCAAAGCCACCGCCGCCACAGCAGCAGCACAGAAGCAGGATCCAGATCAGGCAGTCGCAGTTGTTGCCGCCGCATCCGTGATCAAAGCATCCGCCGCCACATCCGCCGCAGCACAGCAGAATCAGAATCAGAAAGAGACAGTTGTTGTTGCCGAAACCGCCGCATCCACAGCCACAATTACAGCCGCAGCTTCCTCCGTTGTTATCACATCCGCAACCGCAGTTGGTAGCCGCTAAATCACTCATGGTTATGTCCTCCGAGATTTTCTATACACTTCATCATATGAGGGGCAGCTTGCCACAGTTTCCATAAATCAGGAAAATTAGGACGGAAATATTTTACTATAAATTTTTTGTTGAAATAATCTAGATAACCGGGCGGATCGACATGGATGTTTATCCATAACGATTTGTCACAGAACATTGTACAACGAAATGAAAAGAGGAATGAAAATGGAACCGTTATATTATCAGACACCGTATGTAAAAGAATTTGATGCCATCGTCACTGCCTGCCGTCCGGCAAAGCACGGATTTGAGGTGGAACTTTCCCAGACCGGATTTTACCCGGAGGGCGGCGGACAGCCGTCGGACACCGGACGGATCGGGGAAGTGCATGTGACACATGTGGAGGAGAAACATGGCGTGGTTGTTCATGAGACGGACGCGCCGCTGGAGGTGGGAAGCACCGTTCACGCGGCCATCGACTGGGAACAGCGTTTTTCCAACATGCAGCAACATACGGGAGAACATATCATATCGGGGCTGATTCATGCCGCATACGGATATGATAATGTCGGATTTCATATGGGACACGATGAAGTGACGGTCGATCTGAATGGTCCGCTTAACTGGGAACAGTTAAAGGAAATCGAGAAGAAGGCAAATGCGGTTGTCTGGGCGAATCTTCCGGTACAGGTGACATATCCGGGTGAGGAGGAATTGAAAACCATCGATTACCGCAGCAAGAAAGAGCTGACTGGTCAGGTCCGCATCGTAGAGATTCCGGGGGCGGATATCTGTGCCTGCTGCGGCACACACGTGGATTACACGGGAGAGATCGGCGTGATCAAGGTGCTTTCCCTGATGAATTACAAGGGCGGTGTGCGTTTCTCCATGCTCTGTGGTGACCGTGCGCTGGAGAATTTTGAGGCGAAGACGGAGCAGATGCAGACGATCTCTAACCTGCTTTCTGCAAAACCGGAGAAGGCGGCGGAGGCGGTCAGCCATCTGAAAGAGGAGAGCGGGCGTAAGGACGGTAAGATCAATCGCCTCTGGCAGCGCATTCTCACCATGCAGGCAGACGTCTATCCGCAGGGGCAGAAAGCGCTGACTGTATTTGAGCAGGGCATGACGCCAGTTCTGGTGCGTCAGTTTGCAAATCTGCTATTGGAACAGGAAAAAGGAGAGACCGTGCTGGTGTGCTCTGGCGATGATGCGTCAGGTTATAACTACACAGCCGGAAGCCTCGGTCGTGATATGCGTGCATTCGGAAAAGAATTAAACGCCCGTCTGCAGGGACGCGGCGGCGGGAGCACCCAGATGGTGCAGGGAACATTCCGGGCGTCGCGGGAAGAAATTGAAAAAGTCTTTCAAGAGCTGGCGCGGATAGAAGCGTAGCTGTTTAGAAGGTTTGCGTGTTTACTGCGTGAAGTATGAGAAACGGTTTGACTTAGATTCATAAAACGGAAAAAAGCTTCCTGTGCAGCAGAGCCAATCTGCCATGCAGCCAGGAAGCTTTTTTATACAGTTTCTATCGTATCATTCAAACATTTTTTTATACAACGGCAAGGTACATACCGTGTACACCTCAGAAGAGAGCTTACTCCCCCTGATACATAAATTTAATCAGTCGGTCTAAGTCCTCTTTCTCATAAGCAACCAGCTCCAGCTCTTTGATATAGCCATTGGAAAAAATATTTGCCATCGACAGATACTGGGACAGCTTGGATTTCAGGTTAATGCGGTCGCCCTCCGGGGAAACCAGCTCGACGGTTCCTTTGCAGGAATCAATTACTTTAAAAAATGTGTTTACATCGGAAATATTCTGGATTTTCATATTTAGCCCTCCTTCATGGATTGGCACACAACCCTGTGTGCAGTTTATAATTTCGTCAATCTTTTAACAATGATAATTATAACAGACCTCTATAAAGGGCGCAATGCTCACATTTTCCAAAAAAATCCTTAAAAAAATATCCCTGTATGTCAAAAATACAGGGATGTCCAAGAAAAGATTGTCTATTAATTGTCAAAATCAATATGAAACGTGTCGTTATTTGCGGTAATATGAACATAGGAGAGATTGAAGGACTCATCCAGAATGTCTACCTTGTATTCAAATACGACGCCATTGTCTTTTTTGGAGAGAAACAGATAGGTTCCATTTTCTTTTTCCTCCATCTGATCGCAGATGTCGTTGTAGATATCCTCGCCGTTTACCTCGCCCGGATAGCCGGAAGCTTTGATCTTGTCTTCGATTGCTTTGTAAAATTCTTCCATCGTTGTAACTCCTTTATTGGTATTAGTCAATCTTTTTATACTCATTGTATTGAATTTAAATGTGTTATAAGTATACAAAATCTGCACCGTTCTGGCAAGACAAAACAAGGATTACTTTTTACGTATGCGGGTATTAATAAAAGAGGGTTACTGTACACGCATACGTAAAAAGTAACGGAATTTGCCGTGGCTTCGCATTTAAATACGGCAAATTCCTGCTGCCACCACGTTTTCTTACGGCACTTTCGGTTCCAAAAGTGCCTACCCGTGAACAGAAACAAAAGAGGTTTTAAAATGAAAAATAGGTCTGCCTCATGCTTGATTTATAAAACGTGAAACCTTATAATAATACGGAAATACGGTTTTGAAGAGATGAACTCAATTCCGGTGGCATAGAAACAAACGAAGTAACTGTTCAGTAGGTCTGCGGATTTATTGCGCGTGACTGTGAAGGCACTGAACAGTTACCAAACGAAAATAGTGGGAGAAGAGAAATGTCCTATTTTCCGATTTTTATAGATATGACAGATCGGCAGGTGCTGGTTGTGGGAGCTGGAAGTGTGGCATCGAGGCGGGTCGGCGTGCTGGAAAAATTTGGCGCAGCGATCACGGTGATTGCACCGAACACTTCGGAAGAGATACGGAAGCTGGCGGATTCACGGAAAATCCGTCTGATTGAACAAACCTATGAGGAAGTTCGTGATACGATCTGGCAGGAAAAAAACTTTTTTATGGCGCTGGCAGCGACCGGGCAGACGGGGACGGACGCACGGATCAAGGAGGATGCGTCGAGCCATTCCGTCTGGTTTAATATGGCTTCCGATAAAAGTCAGTCAGAGTTTTATTTCCCGGCGATCGCCCAGGGCAGAGAACTGACAGCCGGATTGATTTCTGGCGGAGCGGATCCGGGATTGACGCATCGTGTGGCAAAAGAAGTACGCCGCGTACTGGCGGAGGCAGAGGTAGAAGATACTTAATATATTTTATAGAGGAGATTAAAAATTGACAGATAAAAATAGGATCCGCGTAGGCAGCCGCGACAGTGCGCTGGCAGTTGTTCAGTCAAAGATGGCGATCGCAGCGATGCAGAATGTCTGTCCGGAGACAGGATTTGAATTGATCACGATGAAAACGACGGGAGACAAGGTGCTTGACCGTCCACTCGATGCGGTTGGCGGCAGGGGATTGTTTGTAAAAGAGCTGGATCAGGCGCTTTATGAAGGGCGGTGCGAGCTGACAGTTCATTCCTTAAAAGATATGCCGCTCTGTCCGCCGGAGGAGCTGCCGGTGCTGGCGCTTTTAGAGCGCGAAGATTGCCGCGATGTGCTGGTTCTGCGTGAAGGCTTATCCGAGCTTCCGGCACACCCGGTAATTGGAACTTCCAGCCGCCGCCGCGTCCTACAGGGGCAGAGATTATTCCCGGATGCAGAATTTAAGGGGATCCGAGGCAACCTGAACACGCGTTTGCGAAAGCTCGATTCTGGCGAATATGATGCGCTGATTCTGGCAGCGGCGGGGCTGATTCGTCTGGGATTTGCAGATCGCATCAGCCGTTATTTTTCTGTGGAGGAAATGATCCCGTCAGCAGGACAGGGCATTCTGGCAATCCAGGGACGGCGTGACCGGGAGATTCCTTTTGTGAAAATGGTTCACTCTGAGGAGTCTGCGGTTTTAACCAGGGCAGAACAGGGCTTTGTCGCCACGCTTGGAGGCGGATGTTCGTCGCCGACGGCAGCTTCGGCGGTGCTTGAAAATGGAAAAATCAAGCTGCGAGGTCTTTATTATAAGGAAGAAACGGGAGAAGTCCGTATTGGTTCCATTGAGGGCGACGCAGAGAAAGCAGCGGAGCTTGGAAGAAAATTGGCGGAACAGTTATCGGGAAAGCCTGCACTGTCTCCGCTGGGGAAAGTCTACCTTATCGGCTCGGGCCCTGGCGATGCAGGGCTTTTTACCCTGCGCGGCAGAGAACTTCTGGAGCAGGCGGATGCCGTCGTCTACGACGCTTTGGCAGGCGACGCGGTACTGGGCTGGATTCCGGAGCATACGCGGAAAATTGACGTTGGTAAACGGAGTGGACGCCATTCGAAGAAGCAGGAAGAAATCTTAGAAATTTTATTAGAGGAAGCGAAAAAGGGCGGAACGATCGTGCGCCTCAAGGGCGGGGATCCGTTCGTCTTTGGACGCGGCGGCGAAGAAGCTGAATTTTTAAAGAAACATCAGATCCCGTTTGAGGTGGTTCCGGGTATCAGCTCCAGCCTGGCAGTTCCGGCATATTTTGGCATCCCGGTGACGCACCGAGGATTGGCGGGATCGTTTCATGTGATTACCGGACATCGTATGGAGGGCATGCCGGCTCTGGATTTTGAGGCACTTGCTCGGGTCGGCGGCACCTTAATTTTTCTGATGAGTGTTGCGAATGCGCCGAGGATCTGTGAGGGGCTTCTGAATGCGGGAATGAAACCGGAGACGCCGGCGGCATTTCTGATGAACGGAACCCTTGCGTCCCAGAGAATGATCCGCGCAACCCTGCAGACACTTCCGGAAGAGGGTGTGCGTCAGGGCGTCAAGGCGCCTGCCATCCTTGTGATCGGGGAGGTCTGTGCGCTTGCTGATACGTGTGCATGGAGAGAAGAAAAGCCGTTGGCAGGAAAACGGATCGTGATTACCCGCCCGAAGGAGCGCAGCCAGAAGCTGGCGGAACATCTGCGCGATGCCGGAGCGGAGGTGCTGGAATTTCCGACGATTGAGTTAAAACCGGTCTGGAAAAAATCAGAAAAAGCGGATGCTGGCACAGCGGATAAAGAAAAACTGTATGAACTGGTTCGGAATCTGGAATCGTATCACTGGCTGGTGCTCACGAGTCCGGCAGGGGCGCAATATTTCTTTGAGCTTTTGAACCGGATGCAGAAAGATTTCAGGAGCCTTTCCCATCTGCGTTTTGCTGTGATCGGCGAGGGAACCGCGTCCGTCTGCCGGGAACACGGTATTTACCCAGATTATATTCCGGAGCGCTTTTATGCGGCAGATCTCGGAAAAGGGCTGGCAAAATGGGTGAAGCAGAACGAACGCGTATGCATCCTGCGCGCCAGACATGGTTCGCCGGAACTGACGCAGGCATTTGAAGCTGCCGGAATATCCTATATGGATGTGACACTTTACGATACGATCACGCCGGAGGAATCGCCGCTTGCAGAGCGCATCCGTGAACTCCTAAAAGAGGGCGCGATCGATGCGGCCACGTTTACGAGCGGATCGACGGTACAGGGATTCCTGGATATTTTACAGCCGGATAAGGAGACATTGAACGGATTTACAGCCGTCTGTATCGGAGAAAAGACAGAAAAAACCGCCAGCGCGGCGGGAATGAAAGCCGTACTGGCGGAGTCCGTCTCGGAAGAAGGGATTGAGCAGGCGCTCTATCATATGTAAACACATAAACAGACGTCTGTTCAGCAGGTTCATGAAGAAGTTTTCATATAGATTGTAAATGCCTGAACATACGGAACCGATAGAAGCGTGAGCGGGTAAATCAGCATTTTAGCTGTTTTTCTGCTGTAACCGGGCTTTTATGTTGTCCAGCAGCAGTGCAGAAACCCGCAGACCGCCGTAGCCGCTTCCAAGATGGATATCTGGTTTGTTGGCACCGTGAAAATCGGAACCGCCGGTGGAGACCAGACCGAGACGGGAAGCTATTTCACGTAAATGAAGACTGTCGGATTGAGAGTGTGAGGAATAATAAACCTCGATGCCCATCATTCCGGCTTCTTTTAAATAGGAGAGAAGCTGCTCGGTCTTTTTCCAGCCAAGTTTATACTGGAGAGGATGTGCGAGCGCTGGTAAACCGCCAGCTACACGGATCAGGCGGATCGCTTCCTCCGGCTCAATCATCTGCTTCGGGCGGTAATATTTTTTGCCGTCCCCGAGGTATTTATCAAATGCCTGGCTGACCGAAGTGACACAGCCTTTTTCAAGCAGTGCGCGTGCAAAATGAGCACGGGTGATGACAGTGTGTTCATTTCCGTGAATTAAATCTTCATATTTAATGGGAAATCCATCTGCCTGAAATAAAGCGAGAAGCTCTTCATTGCGCCGGTTGCGGATCTCGCGGACCTGCCGCAGTGCAGATAAAAGTTCCGGGCAGTGCGGGTTCAGGTAGAGCCCCAGAATATGGATTTCTTTTCCTTCATAAGGACTGGAAAATTCGGCACCGGGAATGACAGTCAGGGAGGTGTTCTCGGCTGCCTGCATGGCTTCCGCAACGCCGTCAACTGTATCATGATCCGTCAGCGCATAGGCGGTCAGACCGCATTGGAGCGCCAGCTTTGTCACTTCGGTGGGCGTGAGTGTGCCGTCCGAAGCAGTAGAATGAACGTGTAAATCAATTAACTGCATAGATGCAGACCTCCTTCTGCTGTAAGACTACCCGCATTAGATGGAAAAGTCAAGTATGCGGCAGATACCCGCTGCAGTTTGCCAGTGTGTAAACGGGAACAAAAATGATTGTTTACATCAGATATATTTGAAAGAAGAAGCGCTATACAAAAAACAGAGCGCCTGTGGAAATTTGTACCAGGAAACGGTTGTGGGGATCAAAAAAATTTATAAGTTATTTTAAGAATAATGTTATTTTCTTTTCCTGGAATTGTGCTATACTGTAGCAGGGATATTTTCAAATAAACACATATAATAAAATTTCATGGAAAAGACGGACAGGTGATGGAAAATGAGTGAGTACAACAGAAATTCTTCAGGAGGAAGGAATTTTGAACATAGAGGATTGGAGGGCGGAACGCTGAGTTCGTACAGCAGTACCGGGCATCGTTCGTCGTCCGGAACATCCAGCCATACAAAAAGTACAGCTGCGCACACAAGCACGGGACGCCGGGATACTGCGATGAACCGGGCGGCAGCCGGTCGGAGTGGGCATACTTCCGGGCGTTATAAAAAGAAGAGAAGAAACCGTCTGGATATTACACAGATCCTTTTGATCGTGATCGGTGTCCTGGCGGTTATCCTGATAGCGGCGATTGCCTCCCGCGGGTGCGGTGGGGGCAGCGCGGCAGGCGGGGCGACCGAATCGGATGCCGTACAGGAGAGTACCGTGGCAGATGGAGCGGTGACCGTCAACGGCGTCAATATTTATGGAATGACGCAGGAGGAGGCGCGCAAGGCGATCCTTGATTCATTTGACTGGAAGATGAAGGTCAAATACGAGGACAAAGAGGCCGACGTCACCAATCTGATGGCGGATAAAGTTGATCAGCTTCTCGAGGAGATCTATGCAAGTGATCTGAAACCGGGTGAGACATATGAAGTCAACACGGAAAATATGATCGAGGATGCCAAGGCAGAGGCAGCACTGATTGCCGGAAACTGGAACATGGCAGCCAAGAGCGGCGGTATCTCTGGTTACAATAAGGAAACGGGCAAGTTTGAGTTCAGCGAGGGCACCAAGGGACTTGTCATCGATCAGGACAAGCTGGCACAGGCGATGGTCGATGCGATTGACAAGAAAGAGTTTGATGCCGTTCTGACCGCAGAGACGAAGGAAGTCGCAGCGGATTCGTCGGTACAGGATAAGTACAAGACAATGTCCACCTACACAACCACGACGACCTCCAACAGCAACCGAAACGAGAATATCCGTCTGGCGGTCGCAGCGTTAAACGGAACGATTGTCAAACCAGGACAGGAATTTTCCTTTAACAATACGACCGGTGCGAGAACCGAAGAAAAAGGCTACAAGCCGGCAACCGCATACTTAAATGGCGAGGTTGTCCAGGAGCCAGGCGGCGGCGTCTGCCAGGTATCTTCGACCTTATATAACGCGGTTGTATTTGCGGGGCTTAAAAGTACGGAGCGCCACGCACACAGCTACGAGCCGTCCTACGTTACACCGGGCGAGGATGCGGCAGTCAGCTACGGCGGACCGGACTTCAAGTTCGTCAACAACTCGGAATATCCGCTGGCTATCAAGGCAAGCTTCAGCGCATCTGATCGAAAACTGACGATCGCACTGTATGGAGTTCCGATTCTGAAAGAGGGTGTCAAGATTCGTATGTCTTCTGAGAAGACAGGCGAGATTGATCCGCCGTCTGCGGTTTATACCGAGGATGGTTCCCTGCAGCCGGGTCAGGAAGTGCAGACAAAGGCAGCGACTCCGGGCAGCCGCTGGTCCACGGATCTGGTTACCTATGAGAATGATAAAGAAGTGAGTCGTGAATTTTTTCACAATAGCAGCTATCGTGGAAAGGCAGCGCAAATCAAACGTAACAGTTCCGCTACTGTAGCGACCAACGCAACGGAGACAACGGCGGCAGCAGAGAGCACCGCAGCTGAGACAAATGCAGCTAATGAGAGCACAGCGGCACATGAGACAACCACAGCGGCACCGTCCAGCCCTGACGGCGAGACAAAAGCTCCGACCACGACAGCGGCGGCATCCAACGAAGGACCACAGGAGACAACTCCAGAGCCAGAGGAAACGAACCCGGTTGTGGAAGCAAATGGACCTGGAAGCAATTAAAACCAAGGCAAAACTAAGGTGAAATATAGAAAGTGCTGTAAGATAGATTGCAAAAATGAATGATAAAAGGGCATTCAAGCGGCATTTGAATGAAAAGCACCGCTGGATGGAGAGTCTTTCTTCATCTGGCGGCGCTTTTTTTCATATTTTATGGTTTTATCGACTATCTGAAAAAACAGTAGACAGCTTTTTTGTAATTGTTCGAAAAATAATACCGGATATAAATCAAATTTATTTGCATTTTGACGAGAATTTGTTATAATATTATCAGGTAAATTTCCAGGACAATCTATTTGGGGAGATTTATTACTGAATACATTCACTATCAATAGGAGGAATATTCATTATGGCAAGAAAGATGAAAACCATGGATGGAAACCACGCAGCAGCGCATGCTTCTTACGCATACACCGACGTGGCAGCTATCTATCCGATTACCCCTTCTTCTCCGATGGCTGAGGCTACCGATGAATGGGCAACAGACGGAAGAACCAATATTTTCGGCCACACAGTTCAGATTACAGAGATGCAGTCTGAGGCAGGTGCAGCAGGTGCAGTACACGGATCTCTGGCAGCAGGTGCGCTGACAACCACGTACACCGCTTCCCAGGGTCTGCTTCTGATGATCCCGAACTTATACAAAATTGCAGGTGAGCAGCTCCCGGGCGTATTTAATGTTTCTGCTCGTGCACTGGCCAGCCATGCGTTATCCATCTTTGGTGACCATTCTGATATTTATGCGTGCCGTCAGACAGGCTGCGCGATGCTGTGTGAATCCAGCGTACAGGAAGTTATGGATTTAACCCCGGTTGCACATCTGGCATCCATCAAGGGCAAGATTCCATTCATTAACTTCTTTGATGGTTTCCGTACATCCCATGAGATTCAGAAGATCGAGACCTGGGATTATGAAGATCTGAAAGATATGGCAGATATGGATGCAATCGATGCATTCCGTAAGAATGCACTGAACCCGAACCACCCGTGTCAGCGCGGTTCTGCTCAGAACCCGGATATCTTCTTCCAGGTAAGAGAGGCTTGCAACCCGTACTACGATGCACTTCCGGCGATTGTTCAGGAATACATGGACAAGGTCAATGAGAAGATTGGCACAGACTACAAGCTGTTCAACTACTATGGCGCTCCGGATGCAGAGCACGTTATCATCGCAATGGGTTCTGTCAACGATACCATCGAGGAGACGATCGATTACCTCGTAGCAGCTGGAAAGAAAGTCGGCGTTGTAAAGGTTCGCCTGTACCGTCCGTTCGTAGCCAGCGCACTGGTAGACGCTATTCCGGATACAGTTAAGCAGATTTCCGTATTAGACCGCACCAAAGAGCCAGGTTCCCTTGGCGAGCCGCTTTACCTTGATGTAGTAGCAGCATTAAAGGGTACAAAATTCGATCAGACTCCGATCTTCACAGGTCGTTACGGACTTGGTTCCAAGGATACTACACCGGCTCAGATCGTAGCTGTATATGAGAATACAACCAAGAAACAGTTCACCATCGGTATCGTAGATGATGTTACCAATCTCTCCCTGGAGCTTGGCGCACCGCTTGTTACCACTCCGGAAGGAACTGTAAACTGTAAATTCTGGGGTCTTGGTGCCGACGGTACTGTAGGTGCAAACAAGAACTCCATCAAGATCATCGGCGATAACACCGATATGTACGCACAGGCTTACTTCGATTATGACTCCAAGAAATCCGGTGGTGTTACAATGTCCCACCTTCGTTTCGGTCATAAACCGATCAAATCCACCTACCTGATCCACAAGGCAAACTTTGTTGCCTGTCACAATCCAGCTTACATCCGTAAGTACAACATGGTTCAGGAACTGGTTGACGGCGGTACATTCCTGTTAAACTGCCCGTGGAACATGGAAGAGCTGGAGCAGCACTTACCGGGACAGGTTAAGAAGTTCATCGCTGACCACAAGATTAAATTCTACACCATCGACGGTGTTAAACTGGGTATCGAGACCGGTATGGGCCCGACCCGTATCAATACCATCCTTCAGTCCGCATTCTTCAAGCTGGCAAATATTATTCCGGAGGAGAGAGCGATCGAACTGATGAAGGCTGCTGCAAAGGCAACCTACGGTCGTAAGGGCGAAGATGTTGTTAAGAAAAACTGGGCTGCTATCGATGCAGGCGCTCAGAACGTTGTAGAGATTCAGGTTCCGGAAAGCTGGAAGAACGGCGAGGACGAGGGACTTGAGATGACTCACGCAACCGAGGGAAGAGCAGATGTTGTTAAGTTTGTCAACACCGTTCAGGCTGCTGTCAATGCTCAGGAGGGTAACAACCTGCCGGTATCTGCATTTACCGATTATGTAGATGGTACAACTCCGTCTGGTTCCGCTGCATACGAGAAACGTGGTATCGCAGTCAATGTACCGGTTTGGAATCCGGACAACTGTATCCAGTGTAACTTCTGTTCTTATGTGTGCCCGCACGCAGTTATCCGCCCGATCGCGATGACCGAGGAAGAGGCTGCTGCCGCTCCGGAAGGAACAAAGACACTGCCGCTTACAGGTATGCCGCAGTACAAGTTCGTGATGACTATTTCTTCCCTGGATTGTACCGGATGTGGTTCCTGTGCAAATGTCTGCCCGGGCAAGAAGGGTGAGAAAGCACTTACGATGGTAAGTCTTGACAAGAATCTGGAGGCTCAGAAGGGTTATGACTACGGTCAGACACTTCCGATCAAACAGGATGTCATTGATAAATATAAAGAGACAACCGTTAAGGGAAGCCAGTTCAAACAGCCGTTACTTGAGTTCTCCGGCGCTTGTGCAGGATGCGGCGAGACTCCGTACGCAAAACTGATTACTCAGCTGTTCGGCGATCGTATGTACATTGCCAACGCAACCGGATGCTCCTCTATCTGGGGCAACTCTTCACCGTCCACACCTTACACCATGAACAAGGCTGGCAAGGGTCCGGCTTGGGATAACTCCCTGTTCGAGGACAACGCAGAGTTCGGTTATGGTATGCTTCTGGCTCAGAACGCAATCCGTGACGGCTTAAAGGGTAAGGTTGAGGCTGTGATGGCGGCAGAACAGGCGACCGATGAAGTGAAAGCAGCTTGCAAAGAGTGGCTGGATACTTACGGAATCGGTGCATTGAACGGCGCAGCTACCGACAAGCTGGTAGAGACTCTGGACGGCATCGACTGCCCGAACTGCAAGGATATTGTGAAGAACAAAGACTTCCTCGCTAAGAAATCCCAGTGGGTATTCGGTGGCGACGGTTGGGCTTACGATATCGGTTTCGGCGGTGTTGACCACGTACTTGCTTCCGGCAAGGATATCAACATCATGGTATATGATACCGAGGTTTACTCCAACACAGGCGGACAGTCCTCTAAGGCAACTCCGACCGGTGCAGTTGCACAGTTCGCAGCAGGTGGTAAAGATGTGAAGAAGAAAGATCTTGCTTCCATCGCTATGAGCTACGGCTATGTATACGTTGCCCAGATCTCCATGGGTGCTGATTATGCTCAGACTGTTAAGGCAATCGCTGAGGCAGAGGCATATCCGGGTCCGTCCTTAGTCATTGCATATGCTCCGTGTATCAACCACGGTATCAAGAAAGGTATGGACAAGGCTCAGACCGAGGAGAAACTGGCGGTAGAGTGCGGTTACTGGCACAACTTCCGTTACAATCCGGCTGCAGAGGACAAGAAGTTCACTCTGGACAGCAAGGCACCGACAGGTGACTACCAGGCATTCTTAAAGGGTGAGGTTCGTTACGCATCTCTGGCTCTGAAGAATCCGGATAGAGCCGGCGCGCTGGATGCAAAGAATGAGGAAGAGGCAAAGGCTAGATACCAGTACCTGAACAAGCTCGTTACTCTGTATACAAACAACTAATGAATCACTGATTCATGAATATATGATATACGATATATAAAACGTATGACTGCAGAAGCTCCGTCGAAAGATGGAGCTTTTGTTGTGTAATAGGGAATTCCCTATTACACAACAAGGCACATTCTTTTTTAGGGGGGAAAATTGTATAATAGAGTGTTTTTGTGGTATCCTGTATATGAAAAGGATCTGAAAATTATATGCTTCAATAAAACAGGAAAATAAAAAATATTTCAGGCAATGTTGAGAGAGCTAATTCGGTATAGCATTTAGAAAGCGGGGAAATCAGGATGGCACAGGGCAAAGATTTTTATATTCCATTTCAGGATGGGAGCGGCAGAATCCATGGCATCTGCTGGGAGCCGGAGGAAACACCGTGGGCGGTCATTCAGGTGGCGCACGGTATGATCGAGCACATTGGCAGATACGAAGAATTTGCACAGGCGATGAACCGGGCGGGGATTGCGGTCATCGGGCACGATCATCCGGGACATGGACGGACAGCAAAACCAGGGGAATTGGGCGAGTTCGCGGAGAAAAATGGTGTCCGCCGCGTGAACGGTGCGATGGCGCAGGTGGCACGTTTTGCGAAACACAAGTTTCAGGGCATTCCGCATATTCTTCTGGGGCACAGCATGGGTTCGTTTTTTGGACGCCGTTTTATCACGCATTATGGAGAATGGCTGGACGGCGCAATTTTTATGGGAACCGGAAGCCAGCCGGAACCACTTTTGTGGCTGGGCGGAACCGTCGTGGCAGCGGCAGCGTGGCTGGAAGGAAGAAATGGACGAAATGAGCGGCTGCACCAGCTGGTTCTTGGAAGCTATAACCACTATTTTGAAAAAGGAAAAACGGAACATCAATGGCTGTCGCGCGTGACGGAGGAGGATGAAAAATACGAGGCGGATCCATACTGCCAGTTTTTATTTACCGATGGGGCATTCGTCGATTTTTTTCAGGTCATGCTGGATTTGAAGCGGAAGAGAGGCTTTGATGGGATTCCGAAAAATCTGCCGATTCTGCTGATATCGGGAGAGGAGGACCCGGTCGGAGAAGGCGGACGCGGTGTGCGGCGCGCGATGGAAGATCTGCAAGAAACCGGATGTACCAATGTGGCGATGCAACTTTATCCGGGGGCAAGGCATGAACTGTTTCATGAGATCAACCGGGAAGAGGTATTTGGTGATATTGTGGACTGGGTAAGTAAATTATAAGTAATACTTATATTTACTTAATGAAAAATAATATACAAATGAAAAAACAATCTTTACAGTTCATATGCTTTTTTTTATAATTGAGAATGTTTTGGAAACTGTGTAAAAAGGTAGTTTTAAATTGGGTACAGGGAGAGAAAATCTATGGAAAATGAAAAGAAATTTACGGGACCTGCCTATGAGTTTGAGGCGAAGATGCCGTTAAAACAGGCGATTCCGCTGGGACTGCAGCACGTGCTTGCGATGTTTGTCGGTAACTTGACACCACTTCTGATCATCACAGGCGCCTGTGGTATCACGGGCGGAAACGATCTGGCACAGCTGCAGATCGAGCTTCTGCAGAATGCGATGCTGGTGGCGGGACTGATCACGCTGCTGCAGTTATTTTCGGTTGGTCCGGTCGGCGGCAAGGTTCCGATTATCATGGGAACCAGCTCTGGTTTCATCGGTGTATTCAACAGCGTGGCGGCTACGATGGGCGGCGGTATTTTAGCGTACGGCGCCATTATGGGTGCTTCGATCATCGGCGGTCTGTTCGAGAGTGTGCTTGGATGCTTCTTAAAGCCGCTTCGCCGATTTTTCCCATCGGTCGTAACAGGTACGGTCGTTCTTTCGATTGGTCTGTCATTGATCGGGGTCGGCGTCAATTCCTTCGGCGGCGGCAGCTCGGCGCAGGACTTTGGTTCCATGGAAAATATGCTGCTTGCTATTTTTGTCCTGATTGTGATTCTGGCAGTGAAGCACGGAACGAAGGGATATTTAAGTTCTTCCTCGATTCTGGTCGGAATTATTGCCGGTTATGCTGTAGCATTCATCATGGGTCTGGTGCTTCCGCACACGGGCATTGCAGCGGACGGAACCGAATATACCAAAGCATGGGTATTAAACTGGGATAAGGTAGCACAGGCGAGCTGGATCAGCATTCCGCCGATCGTCCCGGTTAAAATTGTCTTTGATATGCGCGCAATTTTGCCGGTTCTTATCATGTTTATTGTAACCGCTGTTGAGACGGTCGGAGATATTTCCGGTGTCGTTGAGGGCGGTATGGACCGTGAGGCGACCGATAAAGAGCTTTCCGGCGGCGTTATCTGCGATGGACTTGGTTCCAGTATTGCGGCGCTGTTCGGTGTTCTTCCGAACACTTCGTTCAGCCAGAACGTAGGTCTGGTTACAATGACAAAGGTAGTCAACCGCATGGCACTTGCAACCGGCGCGGTATTCCTGATTCTGTGCGGTCTGATTCCGAAGCTGGGTGCGATCGTTTCGATCATGCCGCAGTCGGTACTGGGAGGCGCAGCGGTTATGATGTTCTCTTCGATCGTAGTTAGCGGTATTCAGCTTATCACGAAAGAGAAGATGACTTCACGCAACCTGACCATCGTCTCTGTTGCACTGGGTGTTGGTTACGGCATGGGTGCACATGCAACCATCCTTTCCAAGATGCCGGAAGCAATTCAGCTTGTATTCGGCGGATCTGGTATCGTTCCGGCAGCTTTCATGGCGATTATCCTGAATGTGCTGCTGCCGAAGGATGAGGCGTAAGAAATAGGAAGATTAGAAAAAGGTCATAGGTACATAAAAATATAAGATCCATCTATAAAATATGGAATGTATGGCTGAAAGTGATACGTAGATGGATAAAAAGGGACTGGCATCATGCTGCATGTGTGATGTCAGTCCTTATAGTTTTATTCGATTGTTACCAGATTCTCCAGGCGTTTGAGCTCCTCCGGCGTGTCTACATCCATCAATTCCTCCGGCACTTCGGCAGTCACATACTGGACAACGTCCGGATGCTGGCGGAGAACATGGCTTCCGCCAGCTTTTTCCGGCAGATGGAGCAGTTCGTCAAAATATGCCCGGTCGAAGAGAATCGGGCTTCCGACGGTGGTTGAGACGGAAGGTTCGGGAGAAGCCGTCATTTGGACGCTGCAGAGCTGTACGATCGGTGATTTTTCTGCAATTCCTGAATTCTGAGGCAATTTTGATTTCAAAATGGAAAAATCAGAATCTGGGAAAACAGATTCAGAGTGACCTGGTGATATTTTGCATTCGAGATAGCGCCGGCATATCCGTTCCAGTGTCCGTGGACGCAGAAGCGGCTGATCGCCGAGTGCAAAGAGACAGCCTGATAAATCCGGGTGCCTTTTTAACATGTGTGTAAGTCCCAGGCAGAGCGCCTCGTTCCGATTGGGAAGTGTATGAATCAGCACCGGAATTCCCAGGGACTGACAGTAATCGTGAACCTCCCGGGAGCGCGTCACAACGAGACGATCGGCAAAGAGCGGAACAGAACCGGTCACATCCAGAACCGAGTGGATGAGCGGAACACCGTGGAACGAAGCCATGAGCTTGTTTGAGCCGAAACGTTTTCCAAGACCAGAGGCCATGATGATGCAGGCGATCCGGACCTCGTTTGAATTTTGCAAACAAGTGAAAGAGGGCGTTTGTGTTCCAGAAGAGAAAAAAACAGATTTCCGCCTGCAAAAAAATTCTTCATATAATTGTTGCCCACTCTCCGTACATGCATCCCGATATGCCTCATACTTAGCTAGAAACTCCCTTGCCTCCGCCGTCATCTGGCTGCCACCGCCGCCTTTTCCGCCGGTGGTGCGGACGGTCAGCGGAAATCCAAGTGTGGTTTCGGCATCGCGGATAATCCGAAGTGCCTTTGTATACGCCATATTCATGGACAGGGCGGCGGAGCGGAGCGAGCCGGTTTCTTCGATGGCATGAAGAAGCTGACAAGGACCTTCGCCAAAGAAACGCTGGTTTTCGTCGTTGCAGAGGTAGGTACGGATGAATGGTTTCATAGTTTTTATCAAATCCTCCTAATCTTTTCTGGAAAAAGGGGCCTCGTTGTATTTTAAAAATAACAACGGAATTATACCATGTTTTATGCTATAATAAAAGATGGATAATTTTGTTATTTAAGAAATAGATGAAAAAGAGGAAAAACCTATGATGACGATTCGAGAATATAAACGGGTAGAAAGCCTGGAGGAAGCCTGGGAGCTGAATCAGAAAAAAGCGAACCGGGTGATAGGCGGTATGATCTGGCTGAAGATGAGCCGGGGCAATGTAGGAACCGCGATTGATATTTCAGGGCTGGGGCTGGATCAGATAGAGGAGACAGAGGATGCGTTTGAGATTGGCGCGATGGTTACCCTGCGCCAGCTGGAAGAACATCCGGGATTGGCGGCATACACAGACGGTGCCATGCGCGAGTCGGTGCGCCATATCGTCGGCGTGCAGCTTCGGAACCTGGCGACAGTCGGAGGCAGTATCTATGGCAGATTTGGATTTTCAGATGTCCTGACGATGTTCCTGGCGATGGACACCGAAGTGGAACTTTACAAAGCTGGACGGATGCCGTTGGTGGAATTTGCAAAACAGATCGGCGGCCGGGACATTTTAGTCAAATTAATTGTCCATAAAGACAAAGCCGTATATCACTACCAGTCTGTGCGGAATACGCAGACTGATTTTCCAGTGCTGACCTGTGCGGCGGCGAAACGGGCGGATGGAGCATATCGTTTTAGCATCGGTGCGCGTCCGGGGCGTGCTGTGTTGTTCGAGGCATCAGCGGAGACAATACAGGCGCTTATAGAGGAAAAGCAAAAGGCTGAAACAAAAGCAGATGCGGATGCCGATACCAGAGAAAAGCAGGACAAGACGCAGACCGGGAAGAAAGCAGCCTGTCTTGCAAAGTGGATCTGTGATCAGGTTCGGACATCTTCAAATATGCGCGGCAGCGCTGAATACCGGAAACATTTAACCGGTGTTCTGATAAAGCGGGCGGTGCGTGTGCTGGAAGAGTGCTAAACGAAATAGGACAATAAAATGATCGTATAACAGTATGAATATTAGGAGATTCACATATGATGCAGATAACGATTACTCTAAATGGAACGAAGATTTCCCCGGAGATTGAACCGGATACGCTTCTGATTGATCTGGTACGCAGTCAGGGCTGTTACAGTGTCAAGCGCGGCTGCGAGACGGCAAACTGCGGACTCTGTACCGTATTTCTGGATGAAAAACCAGTGCTTTCCTGTTCCGTGCTGGCGGCGCGGGCGGACGGTCACAGCGTGACGACGCTGGAAGGACTCCAGGAGGAGGCAAAAGAATTTGGCGCATTCATTGCCGATCAGGGAGCCGAACAGTGCGGCTTCTGTAATCCAGGCTTTATCATGAATGCGCTGGCGCTGTTCCGGGAAAAAGAGTTCCCGGAGGAGGATGAAATCCGCGAATATCTGGCAGGAAACCTGTGCCGCTGTTCCGGTTATGAAGGACAGCTTCGCGGCATTCTGGCATTTTTAGACTGGAAGAGAGAAAAACAGAAGGAGGCGGCAGAATGAGAGTAGTCAATACTTCTGTACGAAAAAAAGATGCGATGCAGCTGGTAACCGGACAGCCGGTTTACGTGGATGATCTGGCGCCGCAGGACTGCCTGATCGTCAAACTTCTGCGTTCCCCGTATGCGAATGCGATGGTAAAAACGATCAACACCGCGATCGCAATGAAAGTTCCGGGCATCGAGGCAATTTATACCTGGGAGGATGTGCCGCAGGATGCAAAGCGCTACACACAGGCGGGGCAGACATACCCGGAGGCGAGCCCGTATGACCGTCTCCTGATCGACCGCCATGTCCGTTTTCAGGGCGATATTGTGGCGATTGTAGCAGGAAAAGATGAAAAATGTGTCGATAAAGCACTCCGCCTGATCAAGGTACAGTATGAAGTCTTAGAGCCGGTTTTGGATTTCCATACGTCAAAGGACAACCCGATCCTGGTTCACCCAGAGGACAACTGGGAGAGTCTTGCTCCGGTCGGCGCAGACAACAAGCGCAACCTCTGCGCGCACGATGAGTGCGGCAACGGGGATGTCGAGGCGGTTTTAAAGGACTGCGACATCGTGATTGACCATGTATATCACACAAAGCCGTGCCAGCAGACGATGATGGAGACATTCCGTACCTATTGTTCGATCGATACCTACGGAAGATTAAATATTTTAAGTTCCACGCAGATCGTGTTCCACTGCCGCAGAATCGTGGCAAATGCGCTTCATATCCCGAAGTCGATGGTGCGCGTGAGCAAGCCGAGAATCGGCGGGGGGTTTGGTGCGAAGCAGACGGCGGTCTGTGAAGTCTATCCGGCATTCGTTACCTGGATGACGAAAAAACCGTCGAAGCTGATTTATAGCCGGATGGAGGCACAGACGGCGTCTTCGCCGCGCCATGAGATGGAGATGCATGTGCGTCTGGGCGCGATGAAGGACGGCACGATCCGCGGCATCGATCTTTACACATTGTCCAATACCGGTGCTTACGGCGAGCATGGACCGACAACCGTTGGACTGTCAGGACACAAATCGATCCCGTTGTATGGAAGTGTTGAAGCATTCCGCTTTATCAGCGATGTTGTCTATACGAATATCATGTCGGCAGGCGCGTACCGTGGCTATGGTGCGACACAGGGACTTTTCGCGATCGAGTCGGCGGTCAATGAGCTGGCAGATCAGATTCAGATGGACCGCTTTGAGATCCGCCTGAAAAACATGGTTAAAGAGGGTGATCTGATGCCAGCATATTATAATCAGGTTAATACAAGCTGCGCACTCGACCGTTGTGTAAAAAAAGTGCGTGAGATGATCGGCTGGGAAGACAAATATCCGGTGCGTGACATGGGCAATGGCAAGGTCCGCAGCGTCGGCATGGGTATGGCGATGCAGGGATCGGCAATCACGGCGATGGATGTCGGAAGTGCCCGTCTCAAAGTCAACGACGAAGGGTTCTATACATTGTCGCTCGGAGCGGCAGATATGGGAACCGGCTGTGACACGATTCTGGCGCAGATTGCGGCGGAAGTGCTGGAATGCCCAATCGACGCGATCACGGTGCTGGGCGCGGACACGGATTCATCCCCGTATGACTCAGGTTCTTATGCATCGAGTACGACCTATCTGACCGGAAAAGCGACCGAACGGTGTGCGCTGCGCCTGCGTGAGCAGATCTGTAAACTGGGTGCAGAGCTTCTGGGCGTCCCGGCGGATGCAGTGGAATTTGACGGAAAAGAGGTATTCACAACCGAAAAAGCCGGGGATGAGACGAAGAAGATCGCTCTGGCTGATATCGCAACGGCATCCATGTACGGGCATGAAATTCCGCTGGAGGTAACCGAGTCGAGAACCGCCCACATTTCCCCGCCTCCGTTTATGGCAGGTGCGGTTGAGCTTGAGATTGATATGGAGACAGGCGAAACCAGCGTTATTAATTATGCGGCAGCGGTAGACTGCGGTACACCGATCAATCCGAATCTGTCCCGCCTGCAGGTTGAGGGCGGTCTGATGCAGGGAATCGGCATGGCGCTGACGGAAAATATTACCCGCAATGCACAGGGGGGTGTGCGTGAAAATTCCCTGATGCAGTATAAGATTCCGACCCGGATTGACTATGGACATTTAAACGTTGAATTTGAGAGCAGTTATGAGCCATCTGGTCCGTTCGGAGCAAAGTCGATCGGCGAGATTGTTATCAACACGCCGCTTCCGGCGATTGCTGATGCGGTGTACAATGCAGTCGGAAAACGATTCTATGAGCTTCCGATCACGCCGGAGCAGATTGCACGCGCGGCGGCAGAGAAGCTGGGAGAAGATTTTATTTAAAGAGATAGATTAAAAACAAAAAGCTGCAGCAGAATGTTATATGTTAGCATTTTGCGGCAGCTTTTTGTTTTTGTGTGCGCACAATGTCAATTAATTAGTGTCATAGTTCTAAGCTGTTTTGGCTTGCATTCTGCCGCAGGTCTATATATAATGAAAGAGTGAATATCTATTTTAGGTCTGGTAAATCTGATTTCATGATTCAAATCTATTTATTTTAATTTCAAATCAAATTCAAGTAGAATCTCTTTTATCTCAGTTGATAAGACCCCACCTCTTTTGGGTGATATCAATTTCAGAGAAGATAAGATTGTTATAATATATTTTTAATTCTAAAAATTCAAAATATCATTAAAAGTATCCAAATTTTAAGCCTGTATGATATGAAAAATACAAGGCAAGGTAAAAAATCAATAATAGGGGGAGATATATGTTCAGTAAAATAAACAGTTTCAGCACCCGCGGCATCGATGGCTACCGGATCACGGTGGAAGTTGATGTGAGCAACGGATTACCGAGTTTTGTCATGGTGGGCTACCTGGCAGAGGAGGTGCGGGAGGCGCAGGAGCGCGTTCGGACCGCACTTCGGAATGCGGGGTTTTGCCTGCCGCCGAAGCGGATCACGGTCAATTTATCGCCAGCCGGGGTGCGGAAAGAGGGAACGGGGTGTGATCTGGCGATCGCGGCAGGAATTTTGAGGTGCTTGTGGGAACAGGGTGAAAAGGCAAAAATAAGAAAGACGGATGAAACCTGCCCGGAAATGGATGGGATGGAAGATGAGGAGAACAATTCTGCACCGGATTGGGACCAATGGGCGTTTATTGGTGAACTGGGTTTGGACGGCAGCATCAAGCCGTTGACCGGTGTTCTCTCGATGGTCTATGAAGCGCGCCGCTGCGGAATGAAACGGGTTTTTCTATCCGAAGAGAATGTACAGGAGGGACGGGCTGTGGATGGAATCGAGATCGTCGGAGTCCGGGATGTGAAAGCGCTGACGGGTTGCCTGCAGCATCCGGAACAGATTCACGGACAATGGTTCACACCAGATCTGTTTCAGGCGGGACAGGAAGAATTTGACGTCGATTTTGATGAGATCGTCGGACTTCCGCTGGTGCGGCAGGCAACCGAGGCGGCAGCAGCGGGTCGTCACAACATTCTCTATATCGGACCGGCTGGAACGGGAAAAACGATGGCAGCGCGCCGTATTCCGACGATTTTGCCGCCGCTTACGCTGGAGGAAAGTATTGAAGTCTCGAAGATATACAGTATCTGCGGTCTCCTGAAGCCGGACACCCCGCTGGTTTTGCAGCGTCCGTTCCGCAGTCCGCATCACAGCACGACTGCGCAGGCGATGGCAGGCGGAGGACGAAATCCGAAGCCCGGGGAGATCTCACTCGCCAGTTATGGAACCCTCTTTTTAGATGAGTTAACGGAGTTTCAGCCGAAAATTTTGGATCTGCTGCGTCAGCCGATGGAGGAAGGAAGCATCACGGTTTCCCGTCTCAACCAGACGGTTGTATTTCCGGCAAAAACGATGATTGCGGCGGCGATGAATCCCTGCAAATGCGGTTTTTTCCCAGATTTGGGAAAATGCCGTTGTACTCCAACCCAGATCCGCCGGTATCTGAACCGCGTTTCGGGACCATTTTTAGATCGGATCGATATTGGGGTGGAAGTACCGCGGCAGGATTTGGGGATGATGGCTGCAGAGAAAAGTATAGATGAGGGGAGTTTTCCACAGACAGAGCAGAGAAATTCCTCCGCTGTCATGCGCGCCCGCGTCATGGAGGCGCGCGATCGACAGGAAAAGAGGTTTGCAGACGAATCTATCTCCTACAACAGTCAGATGACCCGCCGCCAGATCGAAGAGCATTGCCGTCTATCCGGGGAAGATGCGGTATTTCTGGAGAAGGTCGAACGGCAGCAGGGAATCAGTGCCAGGGGACACGGAAAGATTTTAAAAGTAGCGCGCACACTTGCCGATCTGGATGGACAGGCGGAGATCGGGCGGACGCAGTTGGCGGAGGCGATTGGATTCCGGAGTTTTGAAAAAAAATATTGGGGGAGTCTCTGAAAAGAAGCATGTCTAAAAGATCGAAAGAATAAAAAGTTTAACAAGGGTTGTAATTGTTATATCAGATGTGAGATGACTCCCACCTCTTCAGGTGGCGAGAAGCAAATTAGTATCAGTGGTGGGAGCCAATCCCCCATCTGATATAGCCTCCGGCAGGATTGCTTAAGATGCGCAAAAGAAGTATGTCATGCTTTGCATGACGCGCATCTCGCAGCAAGAATGCCGAGGCATTCTTGAAGGTAAAAGGCAGCCGATCTGACATATATAGGGGGAAAGATATGGAAATAGGAAAAGAAGAGAGCAATGTACAGAATGCTCAGCTTTCTATGCAGGAACTATATGGAAAAACACAGGAACCGCCGCATAAAAAAGTGCTTCTGACAGAAAATATGCAGTATTCCGACCGTGAGCGCATCCATGCCTACTGGTTATCGAGAGTGGATGGAATCGGCGCGGTGACGGCGGCTAAATTATATGAATCGTGCGGCAGTTTTGAGGGAATCTATGAGCGGGTTTTATATAATAGGAAGAAACTGGATCCGTTTATATGTTCCTTTCTCGGAAAGGCTATGAAAAAGGGGCTGGGGGAAGCGGTTCCGCTCTTCAAACAGCGCGTGGAAGAATACGATAGGCTGGAGGAACAGGGGGTACGTTTCATTCTGTGCGGAGAGGCGGCATATCCGAAGCGCCTGATGCATATCTATGATAAACCGATGTGGCTGTTTGTGCGTGGAATGCTTCCAGAAGATGCGAAACCATCCGCGGCAGTCATCGGGGCGCGCAGCTGTACGCCGTATGGACGACAGGAGGCAGAGTATTTCGGCCGGATTCTGGCAGAAAACGGCGTGCAGGTAGTGAGCGGCATGGCGCTGGGGATCGATCAGGCGGGGCATAAGGGGGCGATGGATGGCGGCGGACTGACGTATGCCGTGATGGGCTGTGGGATTGACACCTGTTATCCGCCATCCGGCATCCGACTGCATGCGCGCATCCGTGAACAAGGCGGCATATTGTCAGAATATGGACCGGGTGTACCGCCGACGGCATCCCATTTTCCAATCCGGAACCGGATCATCAGC
Source organism: Clostridium sp. AF32-7AC (assembly GCF_003477925.1). Taxonomy (NCBI): domain Bacteria; kingdom Bacillati; phylum Bacillota; class Clostridia; order Eubacteriales; family Clostridiaceae; genus Clostridium; species Clostridium sp. AF32-7AC. The sequence goes on along the minus strand of NZ_QUEG01000005.1, from coordinate 4,118 downwards.
GGACTTTCCGACCTGGTGCTGGTCGTGGAAGCACGAAAAAGAAGCGGCTCCCTGATTACGGCGGATCTGGCGCTGGAGCAGGGAAAAGAGGTATTTGCGCTGCCGGGACGGCGCATCGATCCGCTCAGTGAGGGCTGCAACCGGCTGATTGCACAGGGAGCGGGGATCGTGACGAAACCGGAGGATGTGTTGGATTTCTTCCATATAAAATGTAAAAATTCTTGTAAAAAAACAATAAAATCAGTAAATGCACTTGCCAAGTCGGAAAAAATGGTGTATAGTTGCCTAGATTCACAACCGAAACATCTGGAAGCGGTCATGAAAAGCTGTGGGGTGACAGCAGGGGAATGCATGACTGCGCTTTTAAATCTGGAAATGCAGGGATTGATCCTGCAGCCAATGAATCAATATTACGTTAGGAAGATTGTATAGAGGTCTGTTATGGCAAAAAATCTGGTTATTGTAGAGTCTCCGGCGAAAGTCAAGACAATTAAAAAATTTTTGGGTTCCAACTATGAGGTGGACGCCTCCGGCGGTCATGTGCGCGACCTCCCTAAGAGTACGCTGGGAGTGGACGTAGAGCATGGATATGAGCCGAAGTATATCACCATCCGGGGAAAGGGCGATGTGTTGGCGCGTCTGCGGAAAGAGGTTAAAAAAGCAGATAAGATTTATCTCGCAACTGACCCGGACCGCGAGGGAGAGGCGATCTCCTGGCACCTGATGAAAGCATTAAAGCTGGATGAACAGAAAGATAAAAAGGTTTACCGTATCAGTTTCAATGAGATTACAAAAAACGCCGTCAAGGCATCTTTAAAAGAGCCGCGTGCCATCGATGAAAATCTGGTGGATGCACAGCAGGCGAGACGTATGCTCGACCGTATGGTGGGTTACCTCATCAGCCCGCTTCTCTGGGCGAAGGTCAAGAGAGGACTCAGCGCCGGTCGTGTGCAGTCGGTCGCGCTGCGTATGATCTGCGACCGTGAGGAAGAGATCAATGCGTTTATACCGGAAGAATACTGGACGCTGGATGCACAGCTCCACGTACATGGCTCCAGAAAGAAGCTGACCGCCCATTATTACGGCGATAAGGACGGCAGGAAGGCAATTCACAGCAAAGAGGAAGTGGAGGCGCTTATGAAGCGTCTGGAGGGCTGTGAGTACGAAGTGCGAGATGTGAAGCTGGGCGAGCGCGTGAAGAAGGCGCCGATCCCGTTTACGACCAGTACGCTGCAGCAGGAGGCATCCAAGACGCTGAATTTCTCAACGCAGAAGACGATGCGCCTTGCCCAGCAGCTCTATGAGGGCGTGGATATCAAGGGACGCGGCACAATCGGTCTGATCACCTACCTGCGTACCGATTCCACCCGCATCGCGGCAGAGGCAGATGCGGCGGCGAGAAGCTATATCGGCGACCAGTTTGGGGCAAGTTACGTGTCCGAGGCGCCGGCGGCGGCAAAATCAGATGCCAAGATCCAGGACGCACACGAGGCGATCCGTCCGACCGACATTACACTGACGCCGGTACAGGTAAAAGAACAGCTTTCCAGAGACCAGTTCCGTCTGTACCAGCTTATCTGGAAGCGCTTCACGGCGAGCCGGATGCGCCCGGCGGTTTACGAGACAACCTCCGTCAAGGTAGCAGCCGGAGAGGAGCTTTTCACCCTGTCGGCGTCCAAAATCAAATTTGACGGCTTCATGTCCGTCTATTCACAGGACGAGGATAAAGAGACCGACGGCGTTCTGAATGAGTCGCTGGAAGCAGGCATGAAGCTGGATTTAAACCAGTTAGAACCGGCACAGCATTTTACACAGCCACCGGCACATTATACAGAGGCGTCGCTCGTCAAGGCGCTGGAAGAGCAGGGCATCGGACGGCCAAGTACCTATGCACCGACCATCACGACAATCATCGCGCGCCGCTATGTAGCGAAGGAAAATAAGAACCTCTATGTGACGGAGCTTGGCGAGGTAGTCAATCGGATGATGAAGAAGGCGTTCCCATCCATCGTCGATTTGCAGTTTACGGCAAATATGGAGTACCTGCTCGACAGCATCGGGGACGGCACGATCGGCTGGAAGACCGTTATCGAAAACTTTTATCCGGATCTTGACAAGGCGGTTAAAGAAGCGGAGAAGACGCTTGAGAGCGTCAAGATTGCAGACGAGGTGACGGATGTGATCTGTGACCAGTGCGGGCGCAACATGGTAATTAAGTATGGTCCGCACGGCAAATTCCTTGCCTGCCCGGGATTCCCAGACTGTAAAAACACGAAGCCGTACCTGGAAAAGATCGGCGTGAAGTGCCCGAAATGCGGTGGTGAGATTGTCATCCGTAAATCGAAAAAGGGCAGAAGATATTACGGCTGCGAAAATAACCCGGACTGCGATTTTATGACCTGGCAGAAACCGTCAAAAGAAATGTGTCCGAAATGTGGACATATTATGCTCGAAAAGGGAAATAAGCTTCTTTGTTCTAACGAAGCCTGCGGTTTTGTAAAAAACTCATAAAAACTCTTGAAATAGATATTAATTATTAAAAAAAATGAAAAATACAGAAAAACTCTTGCTATTATACGAAAATCGTGTTACAATTCTTACAGGTTAGGATCGAATTCTAATTTACGATAAAGGCAAAGGAGGTAACTGGTAAAATGAGCGTTCAATTACTGGACAAAACTAGAAAAATTAATAAGTTATTGCACAACAACCATTCTCATAAGGTTGTGTTCAATGACATTTGTGAAGTCCTCAGTGACATACTGGAATCCAATATTCTCGTAATCAGCAAGAAAGGTAAAGTACTCGGAGTTGCGATTCATGAGGGTGTGGATGAGATCGAAGAGTTGATCAAGGATCAGGTCGGCGGTTTTGTTGACCGTATGTTGAATGAACGCCTTTTAAGCGTTTTGTCAACGAAGGAAAATGTCAACCTTGCCACATTGGGATTCGCCGAGGAGAACGTGAAGAAGTATCAGGCGATCATCACGCCTATTGATATATCCGGTGAGAGACTGGGTACTCTGTTCATCTACAAATCAGATGCACAGTACGACATCGACGATATCATCCTGAGTGAGTACGGAACCACTGTTGTCGGACTTGAGATGATGCGTTCTGTCAACGAGGAGAATGCAGAGGAGACAAGAAAGATCCAGATCGTTAAATCAGCGATCAGCACCTTGTCCTTCTCCGAACTGGAAGCAATTACCCACATCTTCGATGAGCTGGAAGGCAACGAGGGCATTCTGGTAGCCAGCAAGATTGCAGACAGAGTCGGCATTACCCGTTCCGTTATCGTCAATGCACTTCGCAAGTTTGAGAGTGCAGGCGTTATTGAGTCCCGTTCGTCCGGTATGAAGGGAACCTACATTAAGGTTCTGAACGATGTTGTATTTGACGAGTTGAAAGCGTTAAAAGCGCAGAACTCAGCACGTACTCTTCAAAATAGCTAAAACGTGCAAAAAAATCGCCCAAAAGGGCAGAAAAAAAGAACCAAAACTTGGCAAGGAAAATAGACAAAACGCAGTTGAGGAAACTCAACTAAGGTGTGAGGGAAGAAAGAAGAACTCTGAAAAAAGGGTTCTTCTTTTTTTTATATTCAAAATCACATCTTCACGATTTTTGATAAAAAACTCGAATATATAGCCGAAAATCAGGATTTAAATCAAAAAAATCGAGAAAAAAATCGAAAACGAACTATTTTTCCACTTTTGAAAAAGAAAAAAGGAAAGAAAATCCGAAATATAGAACGGAATTTTTAAGGAAAAATAGGAAAACAGAAAAACGAAAACATGAAAAAAGAAAGGGGAGGAGAAAAAAAAGAAAAGAAGAAACCAGAAAAACGAAAATAAAGCTGTTTCTTCTATATATAATGCCTGTTGTTTTAGTATTTTTCATTGTACTTTACTCTAGGGCGATTTTTTCGCACGTTTTTGCTGTTTTTCGCAGGACGGGATGAAGAACAACCGTCCGTCATCCAATGTATAAAAACATATAAGACATTTTAAACAAAAACAAAAGTTTTGACAAAACGTGAAAAAGTGTGAGGGATAAAAAAGGACTCTATGCGAATATAAGGTAAATAGTATAATAAATATCAATAAAGCCTTATATTA
>NZ_QUEG01000004.1:0-287843 GCF_003477925.1 Clostridium sp. AF32-7AC | reverse complement strand
TTCCTGAAGGATGAAAGATAGAAGTAGAAGAAATTCAGTGTGCAGTTTTGAAGATATGTAAAGAAGACCGTTGTACAGAAATGTATGACGGTTTTTTTGTGTAATAGGAAATTCCTTGGAAGTCCCTATTACACAAAAAGGTACTAACGTGCCAATGATGCGCACGTATGCGTTGACAGAAAACTCATTGTTTTCTGCTTTTTATAGCCGCGGAGGTATCTGGTGTTTTGCACATCTCTTTTTGAGTGCTGTGCTATTTCTGCGTCGTCAGAAAGACTATCTCTTTCTATTTTTGCCAAGATTATATGAGTTCTGAACCCGAAATTTAAGGATGCGTCATGCTGATCATGCAGCGAGAAGACGGTAACATCCGATGAAAAGAATAGATTTTTCGATTTTTTGATAAGTTTTAGAATGAAAATCGACAAGAGGTTATAAAGCCTCTGCCGATTTTCTTTTTTTATAGGAAACAGCAGAAAAGAAGAGCGTGCAGAGCGTAAAAACTCTGGCACGCTTATTTTTTTACAACGAAAGAGAGGTAGACACATGGAAAATTTTATTAAAGAACATGATTACGCAATATTGGTTTATGCAAAAGAGGACACAGCAAAATACACAGCTGCAATTAAAGCGCTGACAGAAACAAAGAAAATGAGCGGCTGGGATAGAGTACAGGGCGTAACAATTCATAAAGATTGCAGGATACCGAGCCTATACCATGGGGAAGATTTAGCAATAGTTATGGAGAGGGACAACGGGAGCGGGCAGTATAGCATAAGAATAATGAGTTGATAAACAGGGCAGCGAAAGTCGCCCGTACAGAAAGGAGCATAGAGAATGGAAAAACGGAAGTATAAGCGCTTGCATTACGAGGATAGACAGACCATAGAGGCTATGAGCAAACAGGGCAGCAGCGTAAAAGATATTGCAGAGGCGCTGGGAACACACAGAGATACGATTTATAGAGAGTTCAAACGCTGCGGGGCTACGCTGGAAACGTACACAGCGGCAGCAGGGCAGCAGGCACTATAAAAAAGGGAAAATAATGAAATTAGAGGACGCATTAAAACAAAATCCATACGATAAAACCAGAGGCAGTAAAGGGGCGTACATAAGATATTTACGTTATACCGTGGACGGGTGGTATAGCAAGAAAAGCGAGGAAATAAGAAAGCAGATAGACTGGGATAAGATAACGAAAGAGAGGTAAAAGAGATATGACAAGAGAGGCACTTAAGAAATTAAATGAAAAGCAAATGAATTACTGTAAAACACTTTCAGCGCTGATTGATAGAGCAAAGATAAAAGGACTTAAAGAAGAGAACGAACGGAACAGAGGAAAACTTAGAGGGTTCTTAGAGTGCATGGAGCAAATGGAATTATTAAGCGGTTACGAAGTGAAAGCATTATATTTATGGTTCATATCTGGAAATAGAGGAGAATAATAGGCGGCAGCAGTCGCCACCAGTGCCGTTAGTTCAGTTGGTTAGAGCAGCCGCCTCATAAGCGGCAAGTCGTGGGTTCAAGTCCCACACGGCGCATTGTGTAGCAGGCATGGCGAGCCTGCGGCAGAGGGCAGCAGGCTAATAGCTGCAATCTGTATACCGTGGAAAAATAGCGGCGGTCATACCAGCCAGAAAGTATGTGGACAGTCAACAGGTTTTCAGCTGCTTTTTAATGCGAAAAGCAGCCCGCACGGTAAAACCAAACGCCAGAACAGGAGAGCGGCACACATGGAAAGACAGAGAGCGCCGCCGAAAGGAAGAGAGGCAGAGAATGGCAGCAGAGGCATTGATAGTAGAGGACGCATACCAGAGAGGCTATGCAGATGCCATAGCAGATATGCGAAAGAAAAAAGAGCAGAGGCGGCAGCGGGAGCAGGCAAAGAAAGCCCGCCGCTGGTATTTCATTAAGCAGAAAGCCTACGGGCTTGCAATGCTGGCAGTTACCGTGCTGGCGGCATGGGCGACAGAGGGCGACATAACAATAGCGGTTATTACCGTACCGCTGGGGCTTATGTGCCTTTTCAGTAAAAAAATGCTGATAGTAGACAACTACTATTTTGCTACAGAAGAGAGGGCAATACATGGACGAAAAAACAATACAGCGTATTAAAAAGCTGCAAGCACTGGCAGAGCGGGGCGTAGGCGGCGAGAAAACGACAGCGCAAAAGAAACTTGCAAAGCTGCTTAAGGATAACGGTATAAATTCCTTAGACGAACTGCAAAAGGAAGAGTATGAATATACGATATTTTCCTACAACGGAAAGCACGAAATAAAACTGCTGCGGCAGTGTATGTATAAGGTCATGGGTGCTAAATCTGACAGAACAGCATACAAGCCATACGGACGGCGGCAGAAAATCGGCATATATTGCACGAAAGCGCAGAAAATCGAAATAGAGTTAGAGTTTGAATTTTACAGAAACGTATTTTATGAGGAATTAAGTACATTTATGGACGCTTTCATACAGGCACAGAAGATTTTCCCAGAAGATGCACCAGTAGGAGACTACGACGAATTTAACGAAAGAGATATGAAAATAGCGTTTATGGCTACGGGGATAGAACGGCGTAGCAGGGCTGCAATGATAGAGGAAAGCGAGGCGGGAAATGAGAAAACGAAAACGACAGGCAGTTAAGAAACTGATACAGTGCGCAGCCGTTATAGCGGCAGGCGTGCTGGCAATCATTTTGTTTATGCTGGCTATCTGGTACAGAGGAAAGAACAGCGAGCCAGTAACAGACGAACAGGTAGCAGCGCAGATGCAGCAGGCAGAGCCGCTGGTTATTGAAACACCAGAGGCAGCCACAGAGGGCAGTATAAGAGTATACGACTATGACGGCTGCTGTATTTATTCCTACTACGGCAAAATTCGGATAAACAGCGACGGTAAGGACGGCAAGGAAATTGACGTAGAGGCATTAGGCTATTTAGAGGGCTACCAAGAACATAAAGAGGAAAGCGGGGCGGGAGAATGAGCCACAGATATTACAGCCCTTTACGCCCGTTATCGCTGGGAACATTTCCAAAGCCGCAGGGAAACGAGATTTTACATATAGAAAATTTTGAGGAACGGCAGAACGTACCAGAGATAGCACGGCAGGCGTGGGGATACATTGAGTACAAAGAGGCGCTTACAGAAATAGAAGCGGCAGCTTATGAGCTGATACCGTCAAACTGCATTTCTGAAATGGAAAACTTAGAGGCAAGGAGATAAAGGCAATGAGCGAGGTATATATACGCAGCCAGAATAAAGAAAAGCTGTATAGACTGGGCGGTAATTACGCCTGCGTAGAGTATGGAGAGTACGAGGACATAAAGAAAAAGAGAGGCGGCGCAGAGGCAGACAAAAAGCGCCACGTAATTTGCATAAGTGACGGGTGTTTAGAAGAAATTGGAGAGTATGCCACAAAAGAGCGCTGCTTAGAGGTGCTGGACGAGATACAGAAAGCGTGCGTAAGCTATCTGTTTACGGCTGGCGGTGCAGCCGTAATAAGGGGCGGCATGGACGTACAGCCGTTTGCAGCAGTAATACCGAGGCTGTACGAAATGCCAGAGAAGTAGGAGAGGCAGACAGTGACAGTAAAGGAATTTATAGGCACGCTGGAGAGTTCAGACCGCCTGCGCATTATCGAGGGCAAAGCAGAGGTTTACGTAGGGTATCTGGCAGCGTTCAAACCGTTTGCAGACCATGAGATAAGCGAGGAATACCGAAAATACAGCGGGCATGAGGTAAAGAAGTTTAGAGCAGTGCCGGAGATAACGCACAGACGCTGGAAAGAGCTGGGGCTTATGAAACCATTAGAGCCAGACCAGACAGCACAGTATAAGTTTAGTGATTTGCAGATGTCGCTTTACTACACCATTTACATATAAGAAAGGAAAGGGCAGGAAGTATGACAAAGAAAAAGCCGGATTTTTTACGGGATTTAGATACTGCAATCATGGACGAGCTTACAGGTGGCGGTATCAAGGGAAATGCAGCGGGACTGGTAGGAACGCTTACACAGATTAAGGAAATTAAGCAGCTATGCGGGCTGCCGTTTTGCGGTTATATGGCAAAGTTGGAAACGGTAAGACCAAGCGGCGTGCCGGACGAGGTAACGGTAGTATTTGCAGAGGACGTACCATACAGGGCTTGCAACGGCATAGAATTTGACGTTATGCAGGAATTTGTAGAGGGCAGCAGGCTTTTACTGACAGGTAAGGTGCAGACGCTTAAGGACTTCCAGAGCGGTAGACTGCTGGTATATATTCTGGCAGATTTTGTGGCGGTATCGGAAAAGGCAGTAGAGCAGGACGAGGCAGCAGTAAGAGGCGTTATAGCGAATAAGCCAACATACAGAGAAACACCGAGAGGCAAGCGCATTACTGATATTACGGTAAAGGTAAGAAATGAGCTTACAGGCGGCAGCTGCTTTTTACCGTGCATCTGCTGGCAGGAACAGGCAGACGAGGCGGCGCAGTGGCAGCAGGGCGACACTGTAGAGCTGCTGGGACGGTATCAGAGCCGCCAGTATGAAAAGGTGCTTGATGCAGCCACAGGAGAAAGAGAACAGCGCACAGCTTATGAGGTATCGGTACGGCTGATTAGAAGAAAGGAAGAGGCAGAAAATGAGTGTTGAACATATCGGCAAGGGCTATGTAAAAATCTGCGTGAGAGAGGAAGAGTTAGAGAACAGCATAGCTGGGCTTAGCCAGTTAAAACCTATTTTGCAAACGCAAGTAATGAAAGGGAACGGAAGAAACACAAAGCAGGGGATTATTGACGCAGCAGAGCTGGGAAAACATTTTGATACAGCGATAGATGCAATGACTATGCTTTTGGCTGGGTTTAAGGAAGAAAGCGAGGCACAGAATGAAGAGTAAAACAATTTTAGGAGCAGACGGCGCAACAAAAATGCGGCAGATTACAGTAGGGATACACGGAAAGGGCGGCGAGGCAGGCATAAAGGCAATACAGCAGCTTGCAGGCATGGTGGACAGCTTAAAGCAGTGCCAGACACCACAGGAAGTATACGACAGATATTTACAGATTACGGGGTACTGTAAATGCTGCGTTGATTGTAATTTTATAGACCAAAAGGGAGCAGACGAGCTGATGTGCTTAGCAGCATATCTGGCAGGAAATGAACAGGCACGGGCAGAGGTACAACAGAAAGCGGGTAAAAAGGCATGAGAAAGGTTTATATATGCAGCCCATACAGGGCGAAAGACGGCGCAGAGCTGGACAGAAACATAGATTATGCGCAGCAGCTGACACGGCAGGCGTTAGAGGCGGGCTTAGCACCCATTACGCCGCATTTATATATGACGCAGTGCATGGACGATAAAAAGCCGGAAGAGCGGGCAAGGGGCATGGCTGCGGGGCTTGCGCTGCTGAAAGGCTGCGATTTTGTTATTGCTGGTGTGAAATACGGCATAACAGAGGGAATGGACAGAGAAATACATACAGCAAATATGCTGGGAATTGCGGTTATAGATGCAAACCAGATTAAACGGCATCTGGAATATGAGGAAAAGCGACAGGAGCGGGTAGCGAGCGACTACGCAAAGCTGCATAAGTGCAAGCATTGTTACGAGTGTAGATTATGTAGCCTTATGGGGTATAAGAACTGCTGTACCGCCAGCGCTTGCACAGCTGCATATAAACGGGCTTATGAGTATGCCTTAAGCCGCATAAGAGAGTGGCAGAAAACATGAAAAATAAAAGCGCCTACGGTGGGGAAACACCATAGGCGCTAAGCTATACAGCTTTGAAATACTATAAAAATTATAAGCTATGTATGGCGCAAAGTCAAGAAATTTAACGGGCAGGCAGCCCGTTTTAACACTTGATAAAAGTATTAACGAACCGACAGAGAGGTAGATATATGCCATACGTAGAGAGGGTAACAAAAGCAGGAAATACGATAGAGATAGAGAGGTACTTTACCAGCAGATACAAAAAGAAAGGTATCAGCAGAGGGGATAAGGTAAAGCCAACAAAAGAAGAGCAGGAGAAAGTAAACACCAGACAGGCAGAGAGAAAGTTAAGGATACTCATAAATGCAAACTATGGCTATGGGGACTACCATTTAGTGCTTGACTATATCCGCAGGAAAGGAGAGCCGGACAGAACGCCGGAGCAGATGCGGCAGGACATAGACGTATTTTTGAGGGAGTGCAGAAAGGAGTACAGAAAAGCAGGGTTAGAGTTCAAATACATACACGTTATGGAGATAGGCAAGAAAGGTGCGAGGCATCACCACCTTGTAGTAAATAAAATTGACACAGAGATTTTACAACGCTGCTGGTATAAGGCATACGAGGGGCATAACAGGGTTAAGGTATTCCCACTGGACGATAGCGGCAACTATGCAGAGCTGGCAAGTTATTTAATCAAGTACACAGGAACGCACAAAAAGGGTACTGACGGAGCATTACAGGGCAAGCGCTGGAATTGCAGCAAGAATTTAGTAAGACCAGAACCAGAGTACCGCATAATTTCAGACCGTGAGTATTTCAAGAAAGAGCCAAAAGCAATAAAGGGCTATTACGTGGACAAGAACAGTGTAAGCATGGGGGTACATAGCCCAGAGTATTACGGCTATGGGTATTTAAGATACACCTTAGTAAAAATAACAGATAGGGGGGGCTGAAATGCAGATAATCAAGGGCATTGCCATTGCAGCAGTGTTGATAATAGCTGGACTGCTGGCGCTGATTGTGGCAGCATATCTGGCGTTTAGAATTGCGGCGGCTATTTTTGAACAGCAGGAGAGCTGGAAAGACAGCGGCAGCAGAAAGGGCAGAAAACATGATAGAAAAAATTAAATACTGGTTATTCCAGAAAGGCGAGGACTGTAAGCGCTGCTGCCTACGGTGCAGATACTACGATATATGCCGCTGGGACGTACTGGGAAATGCAGGACTACAAAGCGAGGAAACAATAACGCTTTTGGCGATAGAGAACAGCAAGCCGCATAAGGACGGGCTACTTTTTAGAATTTGCCAGTATGTAGAATTTAAGCAGAAAGCGAGGCGAGAAAATGAGAAACTTTAGACTGGACGACGAAAGCGGGCATCAAGAGGCATTATTTAGCTGGGCTGCATACAGAACAGGGCTTATGCCGGAACTGCAATATATGTATCATGTGCCAAACGGCGGCAAACGTGATGCAGCAACAGCGGTGGCGCTTAAGAGGCAGGGCGTAAAGGCTGGTGTGCCGGATATTATGCTACCAGCTGCAAGGGCTGGGTATCACGGGCTTTACATAGAGCTTAAGGCGGGCAAGAACACGACGACCAAGAAACAGAAAGAGTGGTTAGAGTATCTACGGCAGCAGGGCTATTATACCGCCGTCTGCTACGGCTGGCAGCCAGCAGCGCAGTTGATAGAGCAGTATTTATTACATTCAGACGAGCTTACAAAAGAACAGGAAACAGTAACCATGCGTTAGAGGCGAACGCAGGAAAGAGAGGCAAAGAATGAAAACAATAAGCATTTTGAATTTAAAGGGTGGCGTAGCCAAGACCTTTACAGCGGCAAACATGGCGTATGAGATTTACAGGAGAGGTTACAGGGTGCTACTGATTGACAATGATAAGCAAGGGAATTTAAGCAAGGCGTATAGCAGATACGACGCAGAGAACGTAGCACCAGTTACAAGGTTGCTGGCTGGGGACTGGCAGGGAGCAACAGAGCTGATACAGAATACAAATTACGTAGGGCAGCAGTGCTGCATAGATATTGTTACGTCGAATATGTCACTTTTTGGGGCTACGTGGAATTTGACAAAAGAGGACAGCGAGAACCAGACAGAACGCTATAAGAGATTTGCAGACATTATGGGCGGCTTTTATGATTACTGTATCATTGATAACCCGCCGGATATTGGGCTTAATGTCATAAATGCGCTTGCAATCACGGACGAGGTAATAGTACCCGTAAAGGTGGACGAGGACGCTTTAGAGGGGCTGGACATTGTGACAGAGCAGATAGAGGACGCAAAGGCATTTAACCCAGCATTAAAGCTGGCAGGCGTACTGATTACGTCATACCAGAACACAGACGGCGAGGCAGCAGGCGTAGAGTGGCTGGAACAAAAGACAGATTTTAATATTTTGGGTATTATTCGGTATTCCAAGAAAGTAGCAGAAAATACTTTCATGCGTAAGCCGATTTATGAGTATAGCCCATGCTGCGGAGCGGCGCAGGGGTACAAGAAATTTGTAACAGCGTATACAGGGAAAGCGAGGTAGTGGGTATGGATAAAGAAAAACGGTTTTGCCCGTTCAAAAGCAGTATGCTGGTAGACTACAGGAACGGTGCAAGGAATGTGCGTAATTTGTTTGTAAGATGCAGCGGCAGTAAGTGCATGGCATATAAAAACGGCGGTTGCTTAAGACTGGGAACAGAAACAGAGAAGAAAGCGAGGTAGAGAATATGGCAAAGTTTGGTATTAACGATATTTTGAACGCAAAGACAAAAGCAGCGGGGCAGCAGGCACAGACAGAGGGATACAAAGAGATTTATTTAAGCCCTTACGAGGTAAAGGCAGCGCAGGAGAATACGCACCAGAAATTAGAGAACATAGAAGAACTGGCAGACAGCTTTTTACACGTAGGACAGGAACAGCCTACAGTATTGGCGAGAGTAAACGGGGAATACCGTATAATCGACGGACACAGACGTAATGCGGCAAATATTTTGAACTTAGAGCGGGGGCATAAGGAGTATGAGAAAGTGCTTTACCGCTTTATGGATATGAGCGAGGCAATGTATGAGCTGCGCTTATTGGCTGGCAACGGATATACGCAGGAACTTACAGCCTATGAAAAAACCAGATTAGTAGAGCGCACCAAAGCTGCACTTATCAGAGCCAAGGAAGAGGACGGCTTAGAGATACAAGGCAAAATGCGTGATTTAGTGGCGGCTATGATAAACGAAAGCAGCACAAACGTAGCCAGAATGGACGCAATCAACAACAACGCAACGCCGGAGATTAAAGAGCAGCTGAAAGAGGGCAATTTAGGTATCACTGCTGCATACGAGGCAGCAAAGCTGGACGAGGACGAGCAGAAAGAAATAGCGGAAAAAGCAGCAGCAGGCGAAAATGTGAGGGCAAAGGAAATAGCGGAAAAGGTAGCAGAGAAAAAGGCAGGGGACGATTACGAAACACCGCACCCAGAAAGCATAACGTCTTTGTGCTATTCCTGCCAGAAATACAAGGACTGCAACGTAAAAACGGGAACGTGCCAGAGATGCGACCAGTACATAAACAAGGCAGAGGCTGAAAAGACGGACGAACAGCGGTACAGCGAAGAACAGGACGCTATAGACCGCCAGACAAAGAAGAAATTGCAGGAGCGGGCAGACGCAGAAAAAATGGAGCATCTGCCAAGCGAGGGAGACACAGAGCATAAACAGCATGAATTAAAGATAGTGGCATCTGATTACGAGGACGTAATAAGCGGGAAAAAGAGCTTTGAGCTGCGGAAGAATGACAGAGGATACAAACAGGGCGACAGCCTTAAAATGCTGGAATTTAAGGACGGTAAGCACACAGGGCGCACGATTGATGCAGATATTATTTATATGCTGGAAGATTATACAGGGCTTACAGAGGGCTACTGTATTCTGGGTATCAGAGTAACAGACTATACGGGTAAGGTGTCCGAAACGGACACGGAAAGCGGGGCAGAACATGAATAGACGGCAGCGGAAAAAGAAGAAAGCACAGGTATTTACAATTATTCTGGGCTGTACGGCGTTTTGCAAGGCAGAGCAATACGAGAAGATGCGGAAAAGCGTAGAATATCAGTTACGAACAGGCAGCGTGGTTATGCTGCCTGCATACTTGCACGTAGAGGCAATCATAAAACAGCGAGGCGGCAGAAATATTGAGATTAAGCAGGAAAACGGGGTAGTAAATGTTTGAGTATATGGACGGCATAGTAGATGCAGTGGAAGAAATTGGACAGGCAGCAGTAGACGTAGCAGTATTTGTGACGATATGCACAGCAAAAGCGGTGTTGATAATAACAGCGCCAGTATGGATATTGCCGTATGTGATATGGAGAAAGGGGCGTAAGCAGTGAAATACAGACAGTGGAAAAAGAACTATAAGAAAAAGCATGGAGTAAACCCGCCGTTAGAGCTGGACAAGCGAAAACAGCGCAGGCTTGCAAGAAAAATGGCAAGACAGGTAAATAAAACCTTGCCAACAGCAGCAGAAACATTGGCGGCAGCTATTAACCGCTGGGCGCAGAGTATAAAGCCAGCACTGGCGGCATTATGTGAGAACGTAGCAGCGGCGTTTAGCAATATGGCAGCAGGATTGAGAGAAGAAAGCGAGGCGGTAGAAAATGACTAATATTTTACTGGGAATTATAGCACTGGAATTGCTGGCTATATTTTCAAAGCTGGACAAACTGGAAGAGAGGGGCAGAGAGAATGAATAACGTATCACTTACAGGGCGGCTTACAAGAGAGCCAGAGCTTAGATATGGCGGGCAGGACAATAGCACAGCTATTACCCGCTTTACGCTTGCGGTAGACGACGGGAAAGATACAGATTTTATAAATATTAAGTGTTTCGGACGTACTGCGGAATGGGCGCAGAAATGGTTAAGCAAAGGCAGCAGGGCAGAGGTTACTGGTAAGATTAAAACAGGCAGCTACGAGAGCCAGCGCACGGGCAGTAAGGTATATTACACAGAGGTTGTGGCAAATAGCGTAGGATTTGGAGAGAGTAAAGCAGAGGCAGAGGCGAGAGGGCAGCAGCTGCCGGAGAGTGACGGGTTTATGAATATCCCAGAGGGAGCAGACGAAGAGCTACCGTTTAATTAACAGAAAGCGAGGTACAGAACATGGAGCAGGAAGAAACAAAGACAACAGCGGCGGCAGGGGTAGAAATGCCGCCAGAGGCTGAAAGCTGGGTACAACTGCATGAAAGCGAATTAACAGAGCTGATGCAGAAACAGGCAAAGGCTGCAATAACGGAACTGAAACGGCAGGAAAAGCAGGAGAGGAAGAAAGAGAAATACCACAACACTTTTACGCTTATGAAATGTTACCGTGATATGGCTTTTCATATCGAGAACGCAATAAGCGACGGGCAGCAGTTAGAACTTAAAGGCATGACGGACGAGCAGCAGCGTACATACTTAGAGAGTATCAGACGCACACGCTTTAAGACATTGATAATGACAGCACATATAGACAAAGCGGTAGAAGAGATAGAGCGCCGCAGAGAGGCAGCAGGCAGAGGTGTAGAGTACAAGGCTTTTGAAATGTATTTCATGCAGGGCATGGACTATGCGGAAATTGCAGAGGAACTGGATACAGGAAAGAACACACCGAGGCGCTGGGTTACGGGCATCATAAACGAGCTGTCAGTATTATTGTGGGGGATTGACGAAGAGAGGGTAAAGTAAGTGTTTGAAAAAATAAAAGCATGGATAAAAAGAAAGCGGGAAACAGCGAGAGAACAGCAGGCGGCAGACAGGTTGATAAAGCATATAGAGCAGGCGTTAGGATTTGAGCTTTACGAGTGGCAGAGGTTATATATAATAACTGGGATATGGCAGCCGCCAGAGGGACGGCTACACGGAAGAACGACAGCATATATATTGCGGCTATTATTAGACCAGAGTAAGCCACTGCTGCTATATGAGTTTTCACAGGTGGCAGCGTATGCGGATAACCCATTTATGGGGCGGCAATATCAGCCAGTACCCATGCAGTATGCAGGCTGGTTTAGACACGAGATAAGGAGTATATACGAGCAGCTAAGAGCAGCAGGCGTGCCAGTAAGAGAAATGATAACAGAGCAGCAGCGGGTAATATCGTGGTAAAAACGTGGTGTTTACATGGGAAAACAAAAGAGATACAATGGTAGCATGAAATGAGTAGGCGATAGCTTAAGCCATGTGCGGCAGCAGTTGCCTACTCTTTTTCTATTCATTCTTTAGCCTCCACCCAGCGCATGAAACTTAGGGCGCTGGGGAATGAAGAAAGAGAGGGGACAGTATGAAAGCATGGGCTAAGAGTTTTTATTTATCAGCGGCATGGGAAAAAACCAGAGCCGCTTATTTAATGTCACAAGATTATATTTGTGAACGCTGCGGGCAGCCCGCAAAGATAGTGCATCATAAGCGCTGGCTTAACAGAGAGAACATAAACGACATAAGCGTTACGTTGTGCTGGGATAACTTAGAGGCGTTGTGCCAAGACTGCCACAACAAGGAACACCACAAACAGGAGAGGCATAAGCGGTATCAGTTCGACGAGAACGGCGGCATACTCCCCCCATATCAGAAAAATAATTAAAGGGGGCGAATACCGAGGGGGATACCCTAAAATTACCCTACGGGCGTGCGCACGGGTGGTGTAGGGGGTGTGGTGCGGCGCAGGAATGGAAAGCGGGGTAAAGGAATGGCAACAAAGAAAGAGAAAACCAAAGAACAGAGGATAAAGACCGAAAAGACCAGACTTAAGGGTATTTTCAAGGACTTAGACGAAAACAAAAGAAAATTAGTAACGCCGCTGATAGAAAAGGCTGCATTTATGAGCGTTGAGCTGGACGACTTGCAGGCGAAACTTGAAAAAGACGGCTGGACGAGTGAGTACCAGAACGGGCAGAACCAGTGGGGGACAAAGAAAAGCCCAGAGGCAGAAACTTACATAGCGCTTAGTAAGAACTATGCAGCAGTGATTAAGCAGCTTACGGAATTAGTACCAGCTGCGAAACGAAAGACAAGCAGGCTGGCAGCTTTGCGGGAAGAGTAAGCAATATTGCCGCCTTATCGAAACTATATCTATGAGTACCACGCAAAGATTACAAGCGGCGAAATCATAGCGGGAAAATGGATAAAGAAAATATACGAAATCATTATAAACGGGCTGCAAAAGCAGGAGTATTTTTTTAATGCGAAGGCTGCAAATAAGGCTATACGGTTCATAGAGAACTTTTGCCACCACAGCAAGGGGCGTAATGATTTAATCAAGTTGGAGCTATGGCAGAAAGCCATAGTTTCTGTTATTTTTGGCATACAAGACGCAGAAAAAATACGTATTTTCCGTGAAATTTTTATTGTAATTGGAAGAAAAAACGGAAAAAGTTTATTTGCATCTGCGATTATTGCATATATGGCGTACTTAGAGCCGGAGTATGGACAAGAAATATACTGCTTAGCGCCGAAATTAGACCAAGCGGCGCTGGTGTATGACGGATTTTATCAAATGGTACAGGCAGAGGACGAGTTAGCGGAGCTGGCAAAGAAACGGCGCAGCGATATTTATATTGCGGAGAGCAACACGGTAATAAAACCGATTGCTTTTAACGCCAAGAAGTCAGACGGATTTAACCCGCAGCTTGTGGTATGTGATGAAATGGCAGCATGGAGCGGGGACGCTGGACTAAAGCAGTATGAGGTTATGAAATCCGCTTTAGGCGCACGTACTCAACCTATGATATTGAGCATAAGCACTGCCGGATATATCAACGACAGTATTTATGATGAACTAATGAAACGTAGCACAAGTTTCTTAAAAGGAAACAGCAAAGAGCGCAGGCTATTACCATTCCTTTACATGATTGATGATGTGGAGAAGTGGAACGACATAGACGAACTGAAAAAGGCTAACCCTAACATGGGTGTATCCGTAAAAGAAAGTTTCTTTATGGACGAGATAGCCGTAGCAGAGGGCAGCTTAAGTAAAAAAGCAGAGTTCCTTACAAAGTATTGCAATATTAAGCAGAACAGCTCTATTGCATGGCTGGAATATCAGACAGTAGAGAACGCCGGAGTAGAAAAGACCTTAGAGGACTTTAGGGACTGCTACGCAGTGGGCGGTATTGACTTAAGCCAGACAACGGACTTAACGGCAGCAAGTGTGGTTATTCAGAAAGACGGCACGCTGTATGCGTTTACGCAGTTCTTTATGCCACGGGGCAGGCTGGAATACTTACAGGCTACGGACGGTGTGCCGTATGACATATTTGTTAAAAAGGGGCTGATAACCTTAAGCGGCGAGAATTACGTAGACTACCACGACGTTTACGGCTGGTTTACTATGCTGCTGGAAGATTACGGCATACGACCTTTGAAAATCGGCTACGACAGATACAGCGCCCAGTACCTTATTACCGATATGGCAAATTATGGCTTTCACATGGACGACGTTTACCAAGGCGAAAACCTTACACCAGTTATACGGGAGTTTGAGGGCATCATAAAAGACGGCGATTTTAAGATTGCCGACAACAATTTACTAAAGACACATTTCTTAAATGTTGCGCTTAAGCACAACATGGAAACAAGAAAATTCAGACCTATAAAAATCGAGCAGCGGGCGCATATCGACGGCTTTGTATCTGTCATAGATGCAATGACCGTGCGGCAGAAATACTGGGAAGAGTGCGGCGAGCTGCTTAAAAATGCCGCATAGAAAGGAGTGTAAACGGCATGAAATTTTTAGACTATCTTTTCCATGGCAAAGAATTAAAAGCCATAGGTAATTATTTCAAAATGCTGAACGGATACAGCCCGACGTTTACCAGCTTTAGCGGCGGCGTGTATGAAATGGATTTAACCAGAACGGCTATAAATAATTTTGCTACACATTGCAGCAAACTAAAGCCGGAGATAGAGGGCAGCGCCCTTAAATCGCTGGAAAAGACATTGCAGCATAAACCCAACTACTTCATGGATACAACAAAATTTATAAAGCGTCTGGCAACGTATGTAGCGGTGGAACACACCGCTTTTATTATACCTATCGAGGACGAATACGGGCGCTTATGTGGCTGGTATCCGCTGCGGGCTGAACGCTGCGAGGTGGTAGAGAGTGAGGGGCAATTATATTTACGGTATCTGTTTGCAAATGGCAGCTATGGCGCTATTGAGTTTGAGCGTGTAGGCATTATGACAGACTTTGAATATAAAGACGACCTTTTCGGAGAGGACAACAGCACACTTGCACCAACTATGCAGCTGATACATACGCAGAATGAGGGAATTATAAACGCTGTAAAAAATTCTGCAAATATCCGTTTTCTGGCAAAGGTGGCAAATATGCTGAAACCAGAGGATATAAAGAAAGAGCGGAAACGCTTTACAGAGGATAACTTAAGCGCTGACAACGATAGCGGCATGATTATTTATGATAACAAGTTTAGTGAACTGAAACAGGTAGAAAGCAAACCGTATACACCAAACGCATTGCAGATGCAGCACATACAGGAAAATGTATGTACGCATTTTGGTACAAATATGGATATTCTGCAAAATAAATTCGATGAAAATGCGTGGAACGCTTACTACGAGGGGAAAATAGAACCGTTTGCAATACAGCTATCGCTTGTTATGACAAATATGAGCTTTACAGAGAGAGAAAGAGCCTGCGGCAATGCTATTTTCTTTTCTGCAAACCGCCTACAATACGCCAGCAACGCCACAAAGTTAAGCGTAAGCACACAGCTTTTTGACCGTGCGTTACTGAACAGAAACGGCGTAATGGATATATGGAACATGGCACACGTTGAGGACGGGGAAAAGTATTATATCCGAAAGGAATATACAGAGGTAAGCGAGCTGCACAAAGGAAGTGAGCAGCCAGTTATCATACAGCAAGTACAACAGCAGACAGAACCAGCAGCAGGAGAAGAGCCGCAGAACGGACAGGAAGAGAAAGAGGGTGTAAATAATGCCAGTTAAGAAAGAGCGGGAATATAGAACGCTGGTAGCGCCTCTGGTAGCGAAGAGTTCCGGCGAAAAGCGTATACAGTCGGAGTGCTACGTAGAGGGCTACGCCACTACATTTAATGCGCCATACCTTTTATATGAGTTTGAGGACGGCACAAAGATTTACGAAAGAATAGATGCACACGCATTAGACAGCGCAGACATGAGCGACGTTATTATGCAGTACGACCATGAGGGCAGAGTATTTGCCAGACAGTCAAATAATACGCTGATTTTAGAGCCGGACGTAAAGGGGCTTTTTGTGGCAGCAGACTTAAGCCGGACAGACTTAGCCCGTGGGCTGTATCAGGACATAAGCGCAGGAATGATTACTAAAATGTCATGGGCGTTTACAGTGGCAGAGGAAAGTTACGACAGAGAAACACATACAAGAACAATTTTGAAAATCAAAAAGGTTTATGATGTATCAGCCGTGAGTATTCCGGCAAATAACGATACTGAAATAAGCGCCCGTGCTTTTGCGAGTAGGAGTTACGAGCGGGAGCGGCAGGAGTTGCTTAAGAGGCGGGCAGCAATACTAAAGATTAAGGCGAGCTTATAAAAACCAAAACAAAAAGGAGAACACAGACTATGAGATTAAAGGAAATTGAGGCAAGATTAGCCGAAATCAAAGAAGAGCTTAACACCAGAGCAGCGGAGCTTACGGACGAGGAAATTACAAAACTGGAAACAGAGGTAACAGACTTGCAGGAAGAGCGCACTACTTTACTGACAGCGGCAGAGAAACGTAAAAAGCTGCTTGAAAGAATTGCAGCAGGAGAGCCGACAGGTGGAGCGGGAGCAGATACCACGCTGCTTAGAAATTTCAAGGGAGCAGGCGGCGCAGGAGCAGGAGAACCAGAGGACAAATACGACACTACGGCATACAGAAAAGCGTTTATGAATTATGTATGCAGAGGCGTTGCTATTCCGGCAGAGTACAGAGCAGCTGAAACCACCACCACAGCAGACAGCGGCGCTGTAATTCCGACAACTATTATGAATGAAATTATCCAGAAACTGGAAAGCTACGGCAGCATTTATGCAAAGGTGCGTAAGATTAACGTACAGGGCGGCGTTTCCATTCCGATTGCAGACTTAAAGCCTACTGCACACTGGATTACAGAGGCAAAGAGCAGCGACGACCAGAAAGCATCTGCTAAAAATTCCGTAACTTTCAATTATTACGGTTTGGAGTGCAAAATTTCCCAGAGCATTTTAGCGAATGTAGTAACGCTGAAAATGTTTACTGATTTGTTTGTACCTATGGCAACAGAGGCAATGGTAAAGGCTATTGAAATTGCCATTTTCAACGGTACAGGCGAGGGGCAGCCGCTGGGCGTTCTGAAAGACAACAGGGTAACAGCTGTAATTACTCTGACACCGGAAGAGTACGCAAGCTGGAACGGCTGGCATAAGGTAAAAGGCAAAATGAAAAAGGCGTACAGAAACGGCAGCTTTGTTATGAACCAGTCCACTTTTGATACTGGCATTGACGGTATGGAAGATAAGAACGGGCAGCCTATTGGACGCACAAACTACGGCGTAAACGGAGAGGAAACATACCGTTTCATGGGTAAGAATGTGGAAACTGTAGAGGACGACGTTTTACCGAGCTGGGACGACGCAAACGAGGGCGACGTAATCGCAGTATTTATGAATTTCTCTGATTACGTTATCAATACCAACATGGAAATGCAGGTAGTGAAGTGGACAGACCACGACAACAACAAGATTAAGAATAAGTGCTTAATGGTAGTGGACGGCAAAGTAGCTGACGCTGCGGGCATTATCTTAGTTAAAAAGGGCGTAACAGCAGTGTAAGAAAGCGAGGTAGAGCATGAAAGGATACTTAGACGCAAAAGAGCTGGAAAGCTATAAGAAAGAGGATTTGCAGGAACTGGCAAAGCAGCTGGGCGTAGATGCAGAGGGAACAAAGAAAGAAATTGCTGCACGCTGCGCAGCCGTCGAGGTAGATATACCAGACAACAGCGAGCTTACGGAAGAGGACAAAAAAGTAGCAGCCGAGGCAGCGGCAGAGGCAGCAGCCAAAGCCGAAGAGGAAAAGGCAGCGGCAGAGGCAGCAGCTAAAGTCGAAGAGGAAAAGGCAGCGGCAGAGGCAGCAGCTAAAGTCGAAGAGGAAAAGGCAGCGGCAGAGGTAGCAGCCAAAGCCGAAGAGGAAAAGGCGGCGGCAGAGGCAGCAGCTAAAGACGAAGAGGAAAAGAAAGCAGCAGGGCTGGTAAAAGTAAAAGCACAGCGTCGTTTCCTTGACAAGGAATTAAACCAGATTAAGGATACTGGGGACGTTTACACCGTAAGCAGAGAACGTGCAGCAGTTCTGAAAGAGGCAGGCGTAGCAGAAGTAGCAGAGTAAGAAAGAGGGTGCGGGCTATGGCAGCATATACCACTACATTAACCGAGAAGATGCGGGCGGCGCTGCGTATCAGCAGCACCAGTGAGAAAATCACAGAAGAAATAAACGACTGTATAGCCGCCTGCAAAATGGATTTGCAGGACGTAGGCGTAAAGAAACTGGACGAAACAGACGCACTGATTATTAGGGCAATTACCTTATACTGCAAGGCAGAGTTTGGCTATTCCGATAAATCAGAGCAGTTTTGGAAGTCTTACGAGTGCTTGAAAACTCATTTAAGCCTATCCAGCGAATACACAGGCGGCGAAACGCCGGACAATATAGACGACGAGGTAAACGAGGACGATATTAAGAACTTATTCGGATAGGAGAAACAGACAGAATGGCGATTAAAAGAGTAACTTATAATACGCTGTCTTATCTGGTAGCGGAAATTAAAGACCGCTACGCAGAGAAAAGCGCCATAGGAGCGCTGGGGGGGCTTGATAAGGTAGCGGTAGAAAATCTGGCAGACGATTTGAAAAACCTTATAAACGGCAAGGCAAATGCAGCCACCACGCTTGCGGGTTATGGCATCACAGACGGAATGACAGCGACGGAGATAGCAAGCGCTATTTCCACGGCGATTGCCGGAACAGACCATTTAAGCCGTGTAATGGTAGACAGCACGGCAGATATTGACGTAGCGGCAGACGGCGCAGAAAAGAAAATCTACATGGTAAAGAATACCGACGGAGAGGCGGGAAATCTTTACAGTGAGTACATGGTAATTGACGGAAAGCTGGAAAAGGTAGGCGACTGGAAAGTGGACTTAAGCAGCTATGCAAAGACTGCGGAAGTAACGGCAGCCATTGCAAATGCGCTGACAGCATACGCAAAGACCGCAGATGTTACTAAGGCAATCAATGCAGCAGTAGCGGGACTTATCCAACTGGACGACTTAAGCGTAGCGTCTACGGGGGCAGGCAATGTAGTAACAGGGCTTGCGTATGACAACAAGACAGGAAAATTTACAGTAACCAAAGGACTTACTGCACTTACAGAGGCAGACTTTACAGAGATTACGCAGCAGGAAGTAAAAGCCATGTTTGCGTAAGTGAGGTGCTGGTATGAGGTGGTTTAGCCTTGCCAGCTTAAAGGCGCTGGTATCAGAGATAACAGCCAGAGAAAACAGCAATATGCAGGCTGTAAATGATACGTTTTCAGAAGTCTACGACAATATGGAAACGCTGGACGGGCGCATAGATGCTTTAGAGCATAAAACCGACGCTGCATATCTGGGTAACTGTTATTGCGGTAGCGTCTATTTGGGCTATGTGTCCGAAACGGACACCTAAAGGAGTGGTAAAAATGGACTGGATAGACGAGATAACGCTAATAAGCGAGGTAAGCGGAGAAAACAGGGTAAATAAAAACGGCTTTGCAGTAAAGCCGGAAGAAAGCGCCCGCACTGTATTCTGTAATAAAAAATCAGTAGGGTACAGTGAATATTTTAAGAGCCAGCAGACAGGAAAGCTGGTAGAGGCAAAGTACGAGGTACACAAGGCAGATTATGGCGGCGAGGACGTAGTAGAAGTAAACGGGCGGCGCTATTTTGTACTTAAGACCTACGATACAGGGACAGACACCATAGAGCTTACGCTTACAGATTTACGCCACAGAAACGAGGTGTAAGCATGGGAGAATTTAATACAGTCGGGCTGGAAGATATTATAGACGCTTTCGGCAGGAGAGAAACCGCCACGGTTGAGGCAGTACCGAAAATGCTTAAGGCTGGCGCAGATGTGCTGATAGAGGCACAGAAAGCAGAGGCACAGGCAATGGGACTGAACGAAACGGGCGGTTTTATCAATTCCATAAAAGCTACGGACGTAAAGGGCGACGATACGGAGAAATACGTAGAGATATACCCGCAGGGACGGGCAGGGCATGGAAACGACAGGAAAGGCGATAAAAGCAAAGTGCGCTATGCAACAATCGGCTTTGTGGCAGAATACGGGACAAGCAGCCAGCAGGCACGCCCGTATATGACAACGGCAAACGCCAAGGCGCACGAAAAGGTAGTAGAGGCGCAGCACAGTATATGGGAGAGTGAAACGGGCAAATGAGCATACAGGAGATTTTAGAAAGCGCAGGGCTGCCAGCCCAGAGGGGCGTATACACTGGACGGGATAAGCCGGACGCATACTATACGTTTCTGCGGCTGCTGGGTACGTCTGCGGTAAATGCAGACGACGAAGAGAAAGAGCGCAAGGAAATGTATAGAGTTACGCTTTTCCATAAGGGCGATTTTGAGGCGCAGCTTGATAAGACAAAAGAGGTATTGATAGCAGCAGGCGTTTATATCAACAGCATAGATGCAGAAAGCTACGAAACAGAAACGGGGTACTGGTTAGTGCCTATCACAGTCGAGATTTTGAAAGAGGAGTGATTAAACAATGACACTGGGACTGAAAGATTTATATTATGCCGTATGCACAGAGGCAGACGGCGTAGAAAGCTACGGAGCGCCTAAGAAAATGGCAGAGGCAATGACAGCCGATTTATCCGTAAAGACCGCAGACGGCAGTTTATATGCAGACGATACGTTAAGCGAGAGCGTCACGGAGTTTGCAAGCGGCACGCTTAAGCTGGGAATTAAAGACCTTACGCCGGAAGTGCTGGCAGAGCTGCTGGGGCAGGAAGTGGACGAGAACAGCGTAGTATGGGCTGGAAAAGAGGACGAGCCGCCGTATGTTGCGGTAGGGTTCAGAGCAAAGAAAACGGGCGGCAAATACCGCTATGTATGGCTGCTTAAAGCAAAATTCAAAGTACCGTCTGAAAAGTATGAAACTAAGGGCGAGAGCATCAAGTTTAATACGCCGGACATTGAGGCAGATTTTACAGCCAGAAAGAAAGATAACCGCTGGAAAGCAGACTTTGTGGGAACAGAGGACAGTAAGGCGGCTAAGACATGGTTTACAGCCGTACCCGAACCGGCAGCGGCAATGCAGGAAGTATAAGAGAAAGGAGAGAGGCGCAGCGCAGGCTGCGCCTTAATTTATAGCATGAGCGCAATTAAAGACGGACGTATGCCCGTAGAACTGAACGGCAAGACCTATTATTTACTGTTTTCCCTTAATGCACTGGACGAGATGCAGGACAGATTTGGGGGATATGACAAGCTGGACAAGGCTTTTGACCAGAGTAACCCGACCATGATTAAAGATTTACGCTGGTTGCTTACCCTCATTATCAACGAGGGCATGGAAGAGGGAGAAACACCGCTTACAGAGCAGCAGGTAGGTAAGTTAATTCATATCGGCAATCTGCCGCAGATTAAAGACGCTATTTTCTCTGCTTTTGTATATTCCACAAACGGCGGGGAAGAGAAAGAGGCAGCAGACGGAGAGGCAGACACAACAGAAGAGGGAAACAGAGTAGCCGTGCAGGACGAATAGACACCGCACGGCTGCTTTATATAGCAATGGCTATGCTGCATTACACGGAAAGCGAGGCGTGGAAAAAGACACCTTACCAGATTATTAAGCTATTCGGCTATCACAAGGAGTATAACCCGCACATTTTCGGGCAGGAAAGCAGCAGCGCACCAGCACAGGCAGCAGAGGGCATGGACGACATAGACATAGCGTTAGGGGGCTTGTAAATCATGGCTGATAAAACAGACAATATTAAAACCAAACTTAGTTTTGACGGCGAGGCACAGTATAAAGCAGCCTGCAAAGAGATTAACAGCACCCTTAAGCTGCTTAACTCTGAAATGAAACTTGTAACGGCAGAGTATAAGAGCAATGCGAGCAGTGCAGAGGCGCTGAAAGCCAAGCAGGAAGTATTACGCAAAACTTACGACGAACAAAAGAAAAAGGTAGAGGAAACAGAAAAAGCCCTTGCAAAGTGCAAAGAGGCTACAGGAGAGAACAGCGAGGCAAGTAAAAAGCTGGAAACGCAGCTTAATTACCAGAAAACAGCCCTTGCGAATACAGAAACAGAGTTAGGAAAGACCACTACAGAGCTGGACAAGGCAGAAAAAGCCGCAGACGGAATGGGAAACGAGGTAGAGGACAGCGGCAAACAGGCGAAAGAGGCAACAAGCAAATTCAGTGGCTTTACAGAGGTTGTAAAAAAGGTTGCAACAGCAACGGCAGCAGCGGTGGCGGCAATCGGCACGGCAGCCGTAGCAGCAGGCAAGGCACTTTATGATATGGCGAGTGATACGGCATCTGCGGGCGACCAGATAGACAAGGAAAGCCAGAAAATGCAGATAAGCGCAAGCCTATACCAGCAGTTAAGCTATGCCTGCGAGAGAAGCGGCAGCAGCGTAAGCGACTTAACAAAAGGCGTTAAGAACATTACTACAGAGCTGGGGAAAACAGCAGAGGGAGCGAAAGGCGCAGGGGCAAGTTTTGAGGCTATCGGCGTATCGCTGAAAAATACAGACGGAAGTATAAAAAGCACGGAGCAGGTGCTTTTAGAGAGCATAGACGCACTGGCGGGCATGGAAGATGAAACACAGCGAAATGCAGCCGCACAGGATATTTTTGGAAAGAGCGCAGCCGAGCTTTTACCGTTGCTTAATTCTGGCGCAGACGGAATTAAGCAGCTTATGGACGAAACAGAAGAATACGGCATGATAATGTCAGACGAGGCAGTAGCAGCAAGCGCAGCGTTTGAGGACAGTTTAAGCCGCCTGCAATGGACATTTAGCGGCGTAAAGAACAGTATCACTGGCGAAATGCTGCCGTCTATCACAATGATTATGGACGGGCTAAGCGACCTTATGGCGGGGCAGGACGACGCAGGCGAGAAGATAAAGCAGGGCGTTACTGGAATAATCAGCAATATTTCACAAATGATACCGCAGATATTGGAAGTGATAACGAATATAGCAGGGGCAGTGCTGGAAAGCGCACCCTCTATTATGCAGGCATTGGCGCAGGGAATTATAACGGCGCTGCCTACGTTATTGCCGACCATAACAAACGTAGTAACCAGCATTGCAACTATGCTGATACAGTTACTGCCGCAGATTTTAGAGGCGGGTATGCAGATACTCATAAGCCTTGCGCAAGGTATCGCACAGGCGCTGCCTACATTGCTGCCGACAATCGTAACGGTGGTTACGAACATTGTAACCATGCTGATAGAAAATATACCGCTACTGATTACAGCAGCCTTACAGCTTATTACAGGGCTGGCGCAGGGACTGGTAGCAGCGTTGCCCGTACTGATTGAGGCGCTGCCGGAAATCATAACGGCTATCATAAATGCGTTGATTGAGGGTATACCGCTTATTATCGAAAGTGCGGGCGATATTATAGTTGCGCTGATTGACGGCATCATAGATGCAATACCGCTTTTAATCGCAGCTATGCCGCAGATTGTTGCAGCCATTGTAACAGGACTGATTACGGGGCTGCCTAAGATTTTGACGGCAGCAGGCAAGCTGGTAACAACAATCATAAACAAGATAAAAGAGCTGCCTACTCTGATACCGCAGGCAATCGCTGCGGGCGTTGAGAAAATAGCAGAGTGGGGCGCAAATATGCAGGAAAAAGGCGACACGGTTATAACAGATTTTGTAACGAAAGTTATAGATATTGTTAAGGAGCTACCGCAGAAAATCTGGAACAGTATAGTAAGCGCAGTTACCAGAGTGGCTACATGGGGCGCAAATATGCAGACCAAAGCCAAAGAAGTAATGAACACAATGCTTACGAACATTGTAACGATTGTGAAAGAAACGCCTGCTAAAATCTGGAACAGCATAGTAGGAGCAGTTACCAGAGTGGCTACATGGGGCGCAAATATGCAGACCGAAGCCAAAGAAGTAATGAACACAATGCTTACGAACATTGTAACGATTGTGAAAGAAACGCCTGCTAAAATCTGGAACAGCATAGTAGGAGCAGTTACCAGAGTGGCTACATGGGGCGCAAATATGCTTACGAAAGCCAAAGAGGTAATGAACACAATGGTAACAGGCATTGTTACTATCGTGAAAGAAGTACCGCAGAAAATCTGGAACAGCATAGTAGGAGCAGTTACCAGAGTGGCTACGTGGGGTACAAATATGCTTACGAAAGCCAAAGAGGTAATGAATACAATGGTAACAGGCATTGTTACTATCGTAAAGGAAATACCAGAGAAGATATACAACAGCATTTCCGGCGCAATTTCCAAAGTGGCTACATGGGGTACAGAAGTAAAGAACAAAGCCGTAGAGGGCATGAAAAATGTAATTACTGGCATAACCGACGTATTTAAGGATATTGGCAGTACGTTTGCTGGGTTCGGTAAGAACATGGTAGAGGGCATCTGGAACGGCATACATGGAGCTACGCAGTGGATAAAGGACAAAATAAGCGGCTGGGTAGGTAATGTTACCGACTTCCTTAAGGGATTATTTGGAATTAACAGCCCGTCTAAGCTGATGCGTGACGAAATCGGCGTATATCTGGCGCAGGGTATCGGCGTTGGCTTTTCTGATGAAATCGGCGGCGTTAAGAAAATGATTGAGGACAGCGTACCGCAGGAGTTCGACGTAGGCGCAAAGGTAAACGTAGGCAAAGAGCTTACAGACGATTACGACGACAAAAAGCCAAAGCCGAGAGGTGGCGGCAGTGCAGCAGGCGGCGTAGTTGTCAATCAGTATATTTATGCGAATACTACGGACTACGCAAAGCAGCAGAAAGAGGCAGCCCGACAGTTCAGAATGATAGCAAGGACGGTGTAACGCATGGAAAATGAAAAACTGACTTACATAAATTCAAGGGGCGAGCGGTTAGAGCTGGGAGTAGACAGCGTATACCATTGCAACATAAGTAAAGACGTAGAGGGCATTTCCGGCGTTACGAGCGTCATTTACAGCACAAACAGTATGGGACAGCACGGCGACACCTACGTAGGGCAGCGTATCGAGGCAAGGGACATAGACGTAGTGGGGCATATCAACACACGGGATAAGGCGCAGGCATTGGAACTGCGCCGCCGTATGCTTAAGATATTTAACCCAGAGCTTAGCGCTACGCTGGTGTATGAGTACGGCGGCTTTAAGCGTGTGATTGATTGCAGGGCGTATGGAGAGCCTAAGATACTAAAGAAAGAGGTACTTTATGAGTTTGATTTACAGATAGAGTGCCTTAACCCGTTCTGGCGGGAGGAGGAAGAAACAAAGGAAGATATAGCAAGCTGGGTGGCTGCGTGGCATTTCCCTTGCGTTATCGAAAAGGACAGCACAAAGAGCATGATATACGGATACCGAGCGGAAAGCGTAATAGTGGACTGCTACAACGAGGGCGACGTATCCACAGGAATGAGGATAAGGTTTACAGCACTGGGGACAGTTTCAAACCCGATACTGCTTAATGTGGATACAGAGGAATTTATACAGATTAACGCCACCATGAAAACGGGCGACGTGATAGAGATTAACACGAAGTACGGCAGCAAGGGCGCTAAGCTGATAAGGGACGGCGTAGAAACCGACTATTTCCGCTACATTGATGTAGACAGTACATTTATGCAGCTTGCCATAGGCGACAATATGTTTAGATATGATGCAGCCAGCGGCGTAAATTCTCTGGAAGTATCCATATTCTACAGCAAGGAATTTTTAGGAGTGTGACGGTATGGAGCTTAGAGTATTCGATAAGACGGTGCAGCCGCTGGGAGCTATAGACGAGCTGGCAAGCCTGCTATGGCATACAAAGTATTTTGACGTAGGAACTTTTAGCCTGCTTGCGCCGATTACGGACAATAACAGCCGTTTGCTGGTAGAGGGCAATTTAATAACCAAGCACGACGGGAAAAAGGAAGTAAAGACCGCTGACGGCGGCGTATGGCGCAGGGCAGCGCAGATAACCTACGTACACATTACCAAAGACGAGAACGGCTTAGAGCAGTTAGAGGCACAGGGCTATATGCTTAGCTGGTGGCTTAATAAGCGCTGCATTTATCCGCAGATTGTGGCAACAGGTACAAACCAGTATCTTATAAACCTTATGGTAAAGAACAACTGCGGCAGCGCAGCAGGCACAAAGCGGCGCTTTCCGTTGTTTACATTTCTGGCGCAGGAAACCATAGACGGTGTGGCGGTTGAATATGCAAACGAGGTATACGCACAGCTGGGGCAGGAAGTAAAAGCAAGGGCGCAGGCTGGAAAGCTGGGCTATGACATTCTGCTTAACGAAAGAGAGGGACTGTTTGGCTTTTATCTGTATAAGGGCAATGACCTTACAGCCACAAATACCGAGGGTAACACGCCCTGCATATTTTCAAGAGATTTTGATAATGTCAACGAGCAGGAATATACCGCCAGTATAGAGAACTGCGGCAACTTTATTTATGTGCAGGGAGCAGCTGACGACGACGGCAGCCAGCCAGTAACAACAGTGGACGGCGAGGGCGCAGCGGGGCTGGATTTGATAGAGGTATTCTGCGACGCTACGGACATTGCCAGAAAGTACCAGCAGGGGGAAACAGAGGTAACAATACCGCTGAATACCTATATTGCAATGCTGAAAACGAGAGGCAGCGCAGAGCTGGAAAACTACGGCAAGAACATAAATTTTGTAAGTACCATAAATACAAATTCAAACTTAAAATTTAAGGCTGATTTTGATTTAGGCGACCGTATTACTTGCAAAGAAACCAAGTGGGGCATACAGATAGATGCACGCATTACAGAAGTAACAGAAACATACCAGAAAGGCGAGGAAACCATAGAGGCGACTTTTGGCGACAGCCTGCCGACACTGGTAGACCAGATTAGGAAAGTGAGGTAGCGGAAATGGCAAACAGCTTACCGTTTAATGCCGTGGCAGTAGACGGAGAGTACGACAGGGTATATAAAGCCGAGGATTGGGCGTGGTACTTTGCTACTTTCATTGCAAACGGCATTTTTCCAAAGCCAAGCGACGGGCTACAGGTGGTAGCTTACAGCGGCATGGAAATAAAAGTAAATGCAGGCTATGCCTTTATAAACGGCTACGCCTTTAGAAATCCTGCAACGCTTAGCGTAACACTGGATACGGCAGAGGGAGCGCTTAACAGGGTGGACAGGGTAGTAGTTCGCTGGGATTTGCCGCAAAGAGATATGTATATTGCGGTGCTGAAAGGCACACCGTCTGCAAAGCCGACAGCAACGGCAGTAACACGCACTACGGAAATATGGGAGCTTGCGCTTGCAGATATTTACGTAGGCAAGGGCGTAACAAGGATACAGACGCAGAATATCACAGACCAGCGGTTTAATAGCGCAGTCTGCGGCATTGTGACGGGAACGGTGGAAGAGATAGACGCAAGCGTGCTTACAAAGCAGTTTACAGACTTTTTCAACACCTACAGCGCAGCCGTGCTGGACGAGTTCAGCACATATAAGCAGAACATGGAAAAGTACCTTACAGAGATTGCGGGCGTATATGACAGCTACGTAAGCAAGACAGAGGGCTTATTTGCGCAGTATGAGAGCCAGTTTAACGAAAGATACAGCAGTTTTGAAAGCACGCTTGACAACTGGGACAAGGAACTTTTAAGCGCCTATACAGAATTTATGGCAAAAATTAAGCTATTCCAGTCGGACGCTGAAAACGAATTTAACACATGGTTTGAGAGTATCAAGGACAAGCTGGGCGAGGACATAGCAGGCAGCCTGCAACTGCAAATTGAAGAGCTGGCAGCAGCCATGCAGGAAGTGAAAAAGCAGGCAGAGGCAGGCACGAAAGAAACCAAAGAGGCAATAGCAGCGCTGGACGAGCGACTTAAGAGAGTAGAAAGCGGCTGGGGCATTGACTATAAGCATGATGCTGTATTGGGATTGTGTTACATGGGTGCAGCATACATGAGCCAGCATTACGAAAGAACAGTAGAAACGGCAGTGTTAGGGGCTACCTACGTGGGTAATTCCTATCTTGCAAATACATTTTAGAAAGGCGGCAGACCATGAAAGGATTTCCTAAAGTATTAAAGACAAAAGAGGATTATTACAACTGCCTTGCTATGGTAGCAAGCGGAGAACTGGCGGCAGCAGATTTGCTGGCGAAAATCGAGAGCGCAGAGAACCAGCGTTATATTGAGTGCGGCGTAGCAGCTGTAGAGGAAGAGAAAAAGGCGGTTACGGTATATTACTGCGACGAGGCAGCGGTAGGTATGAAATTCGTAGCGGGCGACGTATCCGGCACGGTGCAGGGAGTAACACATATCCAGACCGACGAGGCAGCGGCAGCAGGAGAGGCAGGAAACGACAGAACAGCCCTTACACTTTCCAAAGCGGTAAAAGCGGGCTGCAAGGTAATTGCGCTGGAACGCACAGACACCGTGGCAGGAATGACAACAGACGACATTGCAGCACTGAAAGGAGTATTAAAGCAGTATGAGTAGATTATTAGTGGACGACGTTACAAAGACCGACGCAAGGGCGCTTTTGAACGTAAATAAAATGGCTACAATCAGCGATATTGTAGCACCGAGCAATGAGTACATTTACGCCAGCGGAGCAAATGAGCTGACAGTAGTAGAGGGCTGCGTAATTGCCGTGGGCGGCGCTGGAATTTTCAAGACAGCGAATACCATTCTTACGGCTGCTAATCTGGACGCAGGCAGCGCTTTTGCGGTAGGTAAGGACTATTACGTATATATCTGCGACAGCAGAATTGACAGCGCAGACGAGAAATACGTAATTTCCCTTAACTCTACATACCCGACAGGCTGGAACGCTACAAACAGCCGTAAAATTGGCGGCTTTCATTATGGACGCTGCCGCAAGGTGGACAGCAATTTACAGCCGCTTAATGGCAGCAGCGTTATTTTTGGCACAGGCTGGGAAAGTGCAGTAAGCAACGGCATTGTACCACGTTCTGTATGGACACTGGGACACCGCCCGAAATGCAGCCCAGAGGGTATGGTATATTTAGGCGGCGGCACATGGGTAGACATTTACCTTAATTCTGACGACGGAGCGAAGGGCTTGAAATCAGAGTACGGCTGCGCACCTATGACGGGTACAGAAAGCATGAACTGGTACAACTTTGTAGAACGTCTGGCAAAGAGCGGTAAGCGTCTGCCGAACTATGCAGAGTTTTGCGCTTATGCTTTTGGCAGCCCTGCCGGACTGGATAACGCAAATACAAACGCATGGAGCGCCACCAGCAATACAGGCAGAGGCGTAACGGGCAGCGTAGTAAATGCCGTTTCTTCCGTGGGTGTTGTAGATGCCGTGGGGCGTGTATGGGAGTGGCTGGACGAGCTTATTACAAGAGCGGAACACGCCACAAATGCAGACTACCACGCAAGCGTAGCGTGGGGCTGGGACAAGAAAAGCCCATTGAACACAGGCGAGAAGTCTTACAACGTTGGTAACATTTACCAGTATTACGCATATTCTCTGGCGGCGCTGGGAGCGGGCGGCCACTGGAACGATGGGGCGGATTGCGGCGCTCGTGCCGTGAATTGCGGCAACTACCCGTGGAATGTCTCTGCGAACATTGGCGCTCGTGGGGCGTGTGACTCTCTGTAGACGGCGGGCGAAAGCCCAGCCGGATAAACGGGGGTAAGACATGGACATACAGACAAAAACAGATATTATACACCAGAAAATATACGATTTTCTGCTATATATCTATCCTCTGCTTACGAAGTACCCAAAGTATGAGAAATTCAGCTTACAGACGGCGACCAGAAACGCAATTCTTGAAATGCTGCAAGAGGTTATAAAGTGGGATAAGACGGCAACGAAAAGCCACTTATACACGGTAGATACGGCATTGCAGGAAAGTAAAGAATTGCTGCGGCTGGCGCATGATTTGAAATATAGCGCCATGAACGCACGGCACTACGGCGAGAGCTGCCGCAAGCTGAAAGAAATAGGCGTTATGCTGGGAGAACTGATAGAAGAGGTAAAGACCAGAAAATAGCAGGATATGGGGCAGCTGCTTACTTACAGCCTCTGGCGGCGCTGATAGCGGGCGGCAACTGGAACAATGGGGCGAATTGCGGCGCTCGTGCCGTGAATTGCAACAACTACCCGTGGAATGTCAATACGAACATTGGCGCTCGTGGGGCGTGTGACTTAGTGAGAACATTACAGGCACAGAGTTCTACGGAATACTGGCAAGGACTTAGAAAAGGATAAGACCGAGTGTTTAATATCCTATAGTCAGAGCGGCTGTCCCGCCGTGAGGCAAAGAGAAAAAATACGGCTGCTGGTTAGTAGCTACGGCGAAAGGCAGGAGCTTAATACTTGAAGAGAGTAGGATACATTACCGATAAGGACGGGCGGCACATTACGCTTTTAGAGGCTATGGGCGACTATGGAAACGTACAGAAAGCCTATAACAAAGCCAGAAAGTGTAAGCGCCACAGAAAAGACGTACTGATTTTTACGAAAGACAAAGAGGAAAACTTAGACAAGGTGCGGGAAGATATTCTAAACCTTGCCTATGAGCCGAGCGAATACCATTACTTTAAGGTGTACGAACCGAAAGAGCGGCAGATAATGGCGCTGCCGTTCTATGACAGGGTGGTACAGCACGCCATAAACAACGTGTTAGAGCCTATATTTGATAAGCGGTTTATATCACAGTCTTACGCCTGCCGGAAAGGTAAAGGTATGCACGCTGCATCTGATACATTAAAAGAGTGGCTGTATGAGTGGAACAAATACCACCCAGACCAGCCGCTTTATGCTATCAAGGCAGACATACACCATTATTTCCAGAGCATAGACCATGCGATATTAAAGGCTGAAATACGTAAGGTTATAAAAGACGCTGGGGTACTGGCATTGCTGGACAGGATAATAGACCACAACGGCAATATGCCGGACGGCGTAGGGATACCAGTAGGAAACCTTACCAGTCAGCTATTTGCAAATATCTATCTGGACGCATTAGACCAGTTTATCAAGCACGAGCTGGGCGTAGAGGCGTACATACGCTATATGGACGACTTTGTAATATTAAGCCCAGACAAGGAACAGCTGCGTAGCTGGCTTGCACGGATAGAGCAATTTTTACGGGAAGAGCTTAAGTTAGAGTTTAACCCGAAAACTACCATACTGGCAGCAAAGAACGGTATAGACTTTGTAGGCTACAAACACAGGGCAACGCACAGGAAAGTACGAAAGGACAGCATAAAGCGCATAAAGCGTACTATCAAGAAGTGCGAGAGCGGTAAAATCACAAAAGAACAGTTACAAAAGAGTATACAGAGCTGGACGGGACACGCAGGACACGCCGACAGCTATAACCTACGAAAGAAAATAGAAACGCTGGCAGAGGCAGCCTTAGAAAAGGCTGCTTAAGCGGCAGAATGCAGGAGCGAGTACATGAGTAGCAATTTACTAAGGGTAGTACAAGAACAACAGGAAACCATAGAAAAGCAAAGCAGGCTTATTGCTGATTTAATAGCCACTCTGGAAAGCTGGGAGCAGACAGCAGGCTACGACGGCGCAGAGCTGAAAGAGCGGGCAGAAAATTTGCAATTAAGAGAAAGGCAGGATTTATGAACATGACTATTACAGAATTTATTGAGGCGGCGGCACATAACAAAATTATCCAGCTGGTAGTATTGGCGATTGTGTGCGACACGGTTTTTGGCGTGCTGCGTGCAATCAAAGAGAAGAAATTTAACAGCTGCGCAGGCATTGACGGGGCTATCAGAAAAGTAGGTATGCTTATTTCTCTGGTATTCATGCTGGCAATCGACGTACTGATTAAGATTAACTTAATCGGATTTATACCGGAGCAGGCACGTACATATTTAGGGCTTGATACCGTGGGCGTGGCTGAATTTTTCGCATTGCTTTACATTGCTTATGAGGTAGTGAGTATTTTTAAGAATATGGCATTATGCGGGCTGCCCGTAAAAAAGGTATGGGAAAAGGTGCGGGAGTTTCTGGCGAAGTATACGGACGAACTGCCGGACACAGACGAACTGGACGGGGACAGCACCACAGGCAACGTAGAGGAACACAGGACACAGGAAAGATAAGAATAATAAGGACATAGCAGCAAAGAGCGCTTGCGGGACACCGCAGGCGCTTATTTTGTATGCGGAAAGGCAGGAAATATGAACATTAACAGAAAGATAAGTAAGTACAATTTCAATAAGGGCAGCGTTTCCAGAATTAAGTATATTGTTATCCATTATGTAGGCGCACTGGGCGGCGCAGAGGACAACTGCCGATATTATGGCGGCGGCAATAGAAATGCGTCGGCGCATTACTTTGTAGGATTTAACGGCGAGGTATGGCAGTGCGTAGAGGACGCTAATATAGCGTGGCATTGCGGAGCGTCGAGCTATAAGCACGCAGAGTGCCGAAACGCTAATAGTATCGGTATTGAAATGTGCGTAAGGAAGAAAAACACAAAGAGCATGGGCGCAACAGATAAAGACTGGTATTTTGAGGACGCAACAGTAGAGGCAGCGGCAGAGCTTACCCGTTACCTTATGAATAAATACGGTGTGCCTGCATCTCATGTAATCAGACATTACGACGTAACGGGCAAGATTTGCCCTAACCCGTATGTATATAACACCAGCGCCCACACATGGGACGAGTTTAAGCGTAAAATCAGCGGACAGGCAGAAACACCGCAGGGCGGCAATGAAAAAACAATCTGGAATTTTCTTACAGGAAAGGGCTTAAATGCTTATGCCGTGGCTGGTATTATGGGTAATCTGTATGCTGAAAGCGGGCTTATGCCGAACAACTTACAGAACGCCTATAACAATAAGCTGGGTAAGACGGACGCAGAATATACAGCAGCGGTGGATAATGGCAGCTATGGCAATTTTGTAAAGGACAGTGCAGGCTATGGGCTGGCGCAGTGGACGTATTGGAGCAGAAAGCAGGCGTTGCTTAATCATGCAAAACAGGCGGGCGTATCCATTGCAGACCTTAATATGCAGCTGGGCTTTTTATGGGAAGAATTGCAGGGATACACAGCAGTAATGGACACACTGAAAAAGGCGGGCAGCGTGCGTGCTGCATCTGATGCCGTTCTTACTGGATATGAAAAGCCAGCAGACCAGAGCGAAACAGCAAAGAAAAAGCGTGCAGAGTACGGCGAGGGATACTATAAAAAGTATGCAGCAGGAAACGGTACAAAGTATTACAGAGTGCGCAAGAGCTGGACGGACGCAGCAAGCCAGCTGGGGGCGTTTACGTCGCTGGAAAATGCAAAGAGCGCTTGCAAGGCGGGTTATACTGTATATGATGATAACGGCAAGGCGGTATATACCGCAGCGGGGCAGCAGGCAAGCGCAGGCGTTCCGTTTAGCGTACAGGTGGATATTTTAGACCTTAATATCAGAACGGGAGCAGGCACGAACTATGCAAAGACAGGAGAAACCACAGGAAAGGGAGTATTTACCATTGTGGAAGTGAAAGCCGGACAGGGCGCAAGCGCAGGCTGGGGACGCTTGAAGAGTGGCGCAGGCTGGATTAGCTTAGATTATGCCACAAGATTAGCTTAAGTTTTCGAGGGTGGGCGGTTTGCTGTCTGCCCTCTATTTTTTTGCAATTTTCTTAGAAATCTATACAAAAGTGTTGACAATATACCGAAAAAGGTATATAATAAAATCATGGAAAGGAGAAAAGAACAAATAAGAGGCAAAGCCACTGGAAAGGAGAAACGGCACAATGGGTAAGAAAAAGAAACAAAAGAAAAAGCCTATCAACTGGCAAGAATTGGCAATCAGTGCAGTGATAGACTTAATCATAGGAACAATACTTATCATAATTGGTAAGTACATAGGTTAGGGCGAAAGCCCTAACCAACAGGCGGGCAATAAGCCCGCCGCCTATAAGAAATATAACACAAACCCAAAGCCGAGTAAAGAGTATGCTTTTAAAATTAGGAGTATTTTTAGTAGCAGTAGGACTGGTAAAGCTGCTGGTTGCTTTCATTTTGAGGGCAAGAGAAAAGAGAGGTAAGGCATGAATTTAGGCGAAAACATTAAAACAGCGAGAAAAGCGGCAGGCGTGACGCAAAAGGAACTTGCAGAGCGCCTGCAAGTATACCAGAAAGATATAAGCCGCTGGGAAAACAACGAGCTTACGCCAAATGCAATAACACTGGCGAAAATTTGCAGAGAGCTTAACGCCTCTGCTGATGAAATTTTAGAATTGAAGTAGAAACGAAAGCGAGGGCTTACTATGACAAAGAAAAAGGTAATTTTATTGGCAGCGGCTGCATTATTTGCAGTAAGCGGCTTAACGGCGCTGCCGTCTGGAAATATAACAGGCGGGGTGGGCTGCATTGTGGTTGCGGCAGTATGCGCCTATTTTGGACTAAAAAAGAAAAGAGCAGGAAAAGAGAACGGAAACAGAACGCCAGCGCCTGCCGCTGTATCTGGCGGCAGAATTTTAGATACAATCAGAACGAAAGTAGTAGGCGTGACGTTTAATAATGAGGACGGAGAAAACAGGCAGGATATTTTAAGCAGAATGTCCGGCAGTGAAGATATTACAGTAGAAAAGTATACATACAACGGAGAGCCTGCCGCATACGTAAAGTGGGGCGATAAGGTAATAGGCAATCTATCGGCAGAGCTGGCGGGGGACTTAGCGAGAAAGTACCCGAAAGCCCGCTACACCGCAGAAATACTGGAAATTTCTGGGGGGGGGGTACAGACGTTCGGGTGCAATATAGAGATTGACGTAATCGAGGACACAACGCCCAGCGTAAGCCAGCATACGGGAGAAACTACAGTATATGTAGACCGTAGCAACAAAAAATACCATAGTAAGCCTAACTGTTCGGGAATGAAAAACCCAAAGAGCATACCGCTAAGCCAAGCAAAGAAGAAATACACCGCTTGTAAAAAGTGTTGTAAATAGGTAAAGGCATAAGCCGCAGACTTGTAAAAGAGTTTGCGGCTTTTCGTCGTATATGGGGAAAGAACAGGAACGAAAGAGAGGTAGCAGAAATGGCGAATAAGAAAGGCAGCCGACAGCTGACATGGACAGACCGTATAAGTATTGAGGCATTGAAAAAAGCAGGGCATAGCGTGATAGAGATAGCAGAACAGCTGGGCGTACACCGCAGCACTATATACAATGAGCTTAAGCGAGGGGAATATATGCACAGAAATAGCGACTATACAGAAACATTAAGTTATAGCCCAAACAAGGCACAAATGAAAGCAGAGGAAAATTTAAAGGCAAGGGGTACACAGCTTAAAATAGGAAACGATATTGCATACGCAAATTATATAGAGGATAAAATAGTAAATGAAGATTACAGCCCAGCTGCGGTACTGGGAGAATTGAAAGCACAGGGGAAAGAGGGGGACTTTTCCGTAACAGTATGCGTAACGACCTTATACAGCTACATTGATAAGGGTATTTTCCTTAAGTTGTCTAATAAGAATTTGCCAGTAAAGAAGAATAAGAAGAGAAATTATAAGAAAGTACAGAGGCAACAGAAAAGGGCGGCAGCAGGAGAGAGTATAGACAAACGCCCGAAAGAGATAGATACACGGGAAGAGTTCGGCAACTGGGAAATGGACAGCGTTTTAGGTAAGCGGGGAAAGTCAAAAAATACGTTGCTGGTACTGACAGAGCGGAAAACCAGAAACGAGATTATATTTAAACTGCCAGACCATACAGACGAGGCAGTAGTAGCGGCACTGGATAGATTAGAAAGAAAATGGGGCGCTGATATGTTTAAGCGGGTATTTAAGACAATCACAGTAGACAACGGCAGCGAGTTTGCAGATGCAGAGGGCTTACAGCGTTCTATTATCAACGAGGGAGAAAAGCGGACAAAGGTATATTACTGCCACCCGTACAGCAGTTGGGAGCGTGGC
Source organism: Clostridium sp. AF32-7AC (assembly GCF_003477925.1). Taxonomy (NCBI): domain Bacteria; kingdom Bacillati; phylum Bacillota; class Clostridia; order Eubacteriales; family Clostridiaceae; genus Clostridium; species Clostridium sp. AF32-7AC. The sequence goes on along the minus strand of NZ_QUEG01000004.1, from coordinate 251,923 downwards.
ACAAATGAGGTAACAAATAAGATGATACGCCGGAAGATACCGAAAGGCACAAATTTTGACGACAGGACAGAGGAAGAGGTAGAGAGTATAGAGAACTGGATAAACGGATACCCACGCAAAATACATGGCTATCATTCAGCAGGGGAACTATTCGAGGAAGAGGTAAAGCAGCTTGCATAAGAACGGAAATAGGGAGCGTGAGAGGCTGGCAGCAGTGGCAGCCTTACTATTGCACTGCCTAAAAGTGAAAATATACAATAAAACAGGCTACGTATTGTGCAAAACGGCAAAACGATAAAAATATGAAAAAATGTCGAATTTAATGTTGACATTTTTAATTTTTCGATTTTTTTGAAAAAGTAGTTGACATTTAAAATATAATCGGTTATACTTATCTACGTTGTTGGAAAGCAATATTCCTCGATAGCTCAGTCGGTAGAGCACGCGGCTGTTAACCGCGCTGTCGTAGGTTCGAGTCCTACTCGGGGAGTTTTTTGATCCATATACTTTATGGACCTTTAGCTCAGTTGGTTAGAGCAACCGGCTCATAACCGGTCGGTCCCGGGTTCGAGTCCCCGAAGGTCCACTCTACCCAATATGAGGTAAATAAATAATTTAATATTTGGCCCGGTGGCTCAGCTGGTTAGAGCGCCGCCCTGTCACGGCGGAGGTCGTGGGTTCGATCCCCATCCGGGTCGTTTTGATACGACTGTTATAAATTGGTTCGCGTAAGCGGATTGAGGGACAGAGTATCGTAATGGGGTCTTAGCTCAGCTGGGAGAGCATCTGCCTTACAAGCAGAGGGTCACAGGTTCGAGCCCTGTAGGCCCCATTTCATTGTCGGAAAGTAAGAAGAATTTCTGGTTGATATATCGATATAATTTGAAATGAATCAACAATAAAAGAAATTTAAAAAAATCTAAAAAACAGTTGACATTCTTCAGAATGAGTTGTATAATATGACTTGTTCGTTAAGAATAAAAAGTATGTGTGTGTAGCTCAGCTGGATAGAGCACTTGGCTACGGACCAAGGTGTCGGGAGTTCGAATCTTCTCACGCACGTCGATTTCTCTGGTTGTCAGAGAGCAAAAAGCATCCTTTTGAGGGTGCTTTTTTTGTATAATAGGGAATTCCAAGGAATTTCCTATTACACAAAAATGCACTAACGTGCCAATGATGTGCACTCGCGCGAAGATGCAGGTTGTCGCAAGCGACGCGCTCGGCGCGAGAATGTGTCAAGGCAGCAACTGTTCACAGGTAGGAATTTTCTGAACTGAAAATTCCGTACGATACAGTTCTGGCAGCAGATTTTGTCGATTTGGAATGTGCAGTATCGGCAAAATCCCGTTGATGGGCACACGTGTGCGAACCGTAACCCTGAGCACATTCTTTATTCCGTTTACGACAGCCCGGAATTGACTTTTTACCGCATGACCGATATAATAATAGGGCTGTCCCTATCAAGGCAGATAGCTTTGCGGTTTCTATGAAAGACCGCGTGGAGGAATTATGAAAACAGAATATCTGATAAAAATTGGTTCTGTCGCGAAATGGCTGGTGCCGTTTTTTGCAGCGGTGGCGCTGCTGAACGCGTAGGTTTTAAGTGGGCAGAATAAAATAGAAAGGCTGGGAAGAAGCTGGGAGATGCATCACGGATTCTGACACAGCGGAAAGGAGAAGAGATGCAGTTAGTTCAGTTAGATATGAAGCAGATATCGAGCGAGGCAGAGATTTACGACTGCCTGGTCGGTCAGATGAATTTTACCAATGCCGATGAAAAACCGGAATGGATGAATGTGATTGAGATGAACGAGCGGGATCCGTATGAGATGGATACAGAAGAACAGCCGGAGGATCCGGAGTTTAAGAAAATTCTGGAGACACCGGAGAAGACATTGGATGGTCTGGTACAGATGCTGGCTGCCCGCCTGGCAGATGATTACTGCCTGGAAGTAATCCGGGATGAAGCGGCGGATGATGAGAAGAAAGAACTGGAAAAACGTCTGGAACGCGCACTGGAAGATGCAGCGCGCACAATCGATGAAAGAGACGGGAAATTGTATGCAATACTTGAGGATACAAAACCCATGGCATTCTCCGTTATCTGATGAGCCGGAAGAAGGATTGATTCCGTGTGAGGTGGTTCGGTCTTCCCGGAAGACGATCGCCATCCAGATCACGGCGGAAGGACGCCTGGTACTCCGGATTCCGAGGAGGGCTTCGGTGCAGGCTGCGATGCGGTTTGCCGAGGAGCACCGCGACTGGATAGAAGTCCATTATAAAGAAGCGGTGGAACGCCAGAGGAACCGGAAAACATATGGAGCGGAAGAAATCCGAAATTTCACAGAAAAGCTGCGCCCGGTGCTCATGCACCGGGTTGCTTTATATGCGTCGTGCATGGGCGTAACCTATGGAAAAATCACAATCCGGAACCAGAAAACGCGTTGGGGAAGCTGCAGCGCAGCTGGAAACCTAAATTTTAACTGGCGGCTGGCACTTTTGCCGGAGGATCTGATGAATTATGTGATTGTCCATGAGCTGGCACACCGGCTGGAAATGAACCATTCCGCGCGTTTCTGGACGCAGGTGGAGAATATATTGCCGGACTGGCGGGAACGGCGCAGGCGGCTTAGGGAGTATGTGATATAGAAAAGAAGCACAGACATAGATGTACTCTCGGAATTTTTCTGTGCTTGATTTTGTGAGATGATTTTTTGTCAGTTGTGCCCAAATTTCTGAGGCGTACGTTGATGAAATTCGGGTGCGGCTGGCGGAAAATCAGCCACAAAAGCAAGTGCAAAAAAGACTCCGAGAGTACATCTAGATAATAGGAGGAACAAAATGGCAGAAGAAGTCTGGATGCTTCAGACCAAGAAAGCAGATTTTAAGCAGATCGGGGCGCGGTTTCGGATCGATCCGGTTACGGCGCGTATTATCCGGAACCGTGGGATCGAAGGAGAGGCGGCGATCGACCGCTATTTAAATGGCACGCTGGATGATCTGTATGATCCGATGCTGTTAAAAGATATGGAGCGTGCCGTTTCCATCCTGTGCGAGGCTGTGGATACTGGAAAGAAGATACGGATCGTCGGTGATTATGATATTGACGGCGTCTGTTCGACGTACATATTATTGCAGGCATTTGAACGGCTGGGCAGTGATGTAGATTTTGAGATACCGGATCGCATCAAGGATGGCTACGGAATCAATGAATCGATCATCGAACAGGCGCACGCGGACGGCGTGGAGGTGATTCTGACTTGTGACAATGGTATTTCCGCGTTCCATCAGGTGGAGCTGGCGAAGAAATATGGCATGACGGTTGTCATCACGGATCATCATGAGGTGCCCTTAGATGGGGAAAAAGAGAAGATTCCCCCGGCGGATGCGGTGATCGATCCGAAACAGGCAGACTGTCCGTACCCATTTCCGGAGATCTGCGGCGCAGTGGTGGCGTACAAGCTGGTGCAGGTTTTATATGCCCGCCGGGGCGTGCCGCAGATGGACTGGCTGGATTTGCTTGAATTTGCCGCGATTGCGACGGTCGGTGATGTGATGAAGCTGCAGGATGAGAACCGGATTCTGGTAAAATACGGTCTTAAAAAGATGGCGCAGACCAAAAATCTAGGGCTTCGCAGACTGGCGGAGAAAAATAATCTTGATCTGGGGGCGATCACAGCATACCATATCGGATTTGTCATTGGACCGTGCCTGAATGCGGGCGGACGATTAAAAACGGCAAAGGAAGCGCTGGCGCTTCTGCGGGCGCAGAGTGAGGAAGAGGCAGAACGCCTGGCAGAGGAACTTAAGGAATTAAATGATACCCGCAAGGATATGACCGAACAGGGGACTGAGGCGGCGAAGCTGCAGGTAGAGAGCTGGTACCAGAAGGACAAGGTGCTGGTGGTCTTTCTGCCGGAATGCCATGAATCGCTGGCGGGCATTATTGCAGGGCGCCTGAGGGAATATTATCAGAAGCCGGCGATCGTGCTGACGCGCGGCGAGGAGGCGGTCAAAGGCTCGGGACGTTCCATCGATGAGTACCATATGTTTAAAAAGCTGACAGAGGTCAGCGATCTGCTGCTCAAATTTGGCGGGCATCCGCTGGCAGCCGGGCTTTCGCTGGAAGAGAAGAACATTGACGAGTTCCGGCGCAGACTGAATGAAAATGCGGGGCTGACGGAGGAAGATTTTAAAGCGAAAGTCTGGATCGATGTGCCGATGCCGGTGGGATATGTGACAGAACGACTTGTGAGGGAGCTTTCCTGTCTCGAACCGTTTGGACAGGGCAACGAAAAACCACTGTTTGCAGAGAAATCACTCCGCATCCGGGCGAGCCGCGTGCTGGGGCGCAACCGGAATGTCGTAAAAATGACGTTGGAAGAGACAGACGGACACGCGATCGAGGCGCTATATTTCGGTGACGGAACGGCGTTTGAGGAAGAGCGCGCCGGACGGCGGGAGATCGACGTCGTGTATTATCCGGACATCAATGAGTACAATGGAAGAAAAACGCTGCAGGCGGTGATCCGTCGTTATAAATTCCGGGGGTAAATGGCATGATAACGAGAAAAGATGTGATGCCGGTCAATTTCCTGAAAAAAGAAAAATTTACCGGAAGTGATACCGGGATGCGCTACCGGATGGAGATGACAAAGCGCGAAGTACCGAAAGAAGACGGCGCAGATGGCGAGACGGTCGAGGAGACAGTCCTGACCGTGACATCGTGGCCGGAACCATATGGATACAACGCAACGCCGGAAGAGGAGAAGACCCGCAAGGAATTTCCATTTTCGGAAGAAGGAATTGTGAGCGGGGTAGAGTGGCTGAACGGGCAGCATGCGCGGTATGTGAAGCCTGAAAAATAGACGGTTGCGTGAACAGAAAGAGTGAAAAAGTAGAATGAGTTGGAAAAAGACATTTTATGAGGGGCTAAAGAGCGGTATCCCCATTGGACTGGGGTATCTGCCGGTCTCCTTTACGTTTGGCTTCCTGGCGGTGTCGGGCGGTCTGCCGGTCTGGGTAGCAGTTTTTATATCGCTGACGAACTTAACGAGCGCCGGACAGTTCGCAGGGACAAACCTGATTCTGGCGGGGGCTGGGTACTTTGAGGTGGCATTGACGACGTTTGTCATCAACCTGCGCTATATGCTGATGTCACTGTCCCTGTCCCAGAAGCTCGATGAAAAGACGGGAACCGGGGCGCGCCTGGCATTGGCATTCGGCATCACGGATGAGACGTTTGTCGTCAGTTCCCTGCATCCGGGCATTTTGAAAGCGTCGTATATGCTGGGACTTATCACGATGCCGATTCTGGGGTGGAATCTTGGAACCTGGCTGGGAGGCGCGATCTCGGCGGTTCTGCCGCAGGCGCTGCAGAATGCGATGGGAATTGCCCTGTACGCGATGTTTATTGCACTGATTCTGCCGGCGGCACGCAAATCGCGGTCGGTGTGCTGCGTCATCATTCTGGCAGTTGTGATGGTGTGCATTTTAAAATATGTTCCGGTTTTTGCCGGTATTTCCTCCGGTTTCCGGGTGATTCTGGTTACGATCGCGGCATCGGCGTTCGGTGCATGGAAATTCCCGCATGATCCGGACGGTAAAGAAGCCGGTCAGGACGAGAGTCAGAAAGAGGGGGCAGAATGATGAATACAGCAGAGGCAGCAGGAGCAGCCGGAACACTCGATATGAAATACGTGCTGACCTGTGTCCTTTTGATGGCACTGGTTACATATATTCCACGTGTTCTTCCGGTTACGATTTTCCGGAAACAGATCCGTTCGAAGTTTATCCGATCTTTCTTAGATTATACGCCGTATGCAGTGCTGGGAGCACTGACATTTCCGGATGTATTTACCTCCACAGGACATCTCTATTCGGCGGTCGGAGGAACGATCGCAGCGGTGATTTTGGGATATAAGGGAAAGAGCCTGGTGGTAGTGGCGATCGCGGCGATTGTGACGGTTTACCTGCTTGAGATGGCAGGCGGAGCCGGTCTTTTGGCGTCGCTTTCATTTTAAGAAAAATTTAAAATGAATATGCGCAAAAGCGCGGGAAATTCATCATAAATAAAAACGAAAGGTGCAGACAAGATGATTACAATGAAGGGAGCCGCTGTTTCGGCAAAGCTGAAAGAGCAGGTGGAAAAAGGGCTGGAAACCCTGACATGGGTGCCGAAACTGACGATTATCCGGGTGGGCGAGAATCCGGATGATATTTCCTATGAGAAAGGCGCAACGAAGAAGCTGACATCGTTCGGGCTTGAGGTGGAATCGAAGGTATTTCCGGGAGATATCTCGGACGAGGCATTTAAGAAGGAGTTTGCGGCGATCAATGCGGATGCGTCGGTGGACGGTATTTTAATGCTGCGCCCGCTTCCAAAACAGATCAACGAGCAGGATATTGAAAAAATGATCGATCCGGCGAAGGATTTGGACGGTATTTCCCCAGTCAATATCGCAAAGGTGTTCAGCGGCGATACGAGCGGTTTTGCGCCGTGTACGGCGGAGGCAGTGGTATGCATGCTGAAAATGAACGATATCGCGCTTTCTGGCAAACGGGTGGCAGTCGTAGGAAGAAGCATGGTTGTGGGACGCCCGCTTTCGATGCTGCTTCTGCATGAAAATGCGACCGTGACCATCTGCCACTCGAGAACCGCCAGCCTGCCGGAGGTATGCCGGGAGGCGGATATTCTGGCTGCCTGCGTGGGAAAAGCAGCGATGATCAACCACACCTATGTAAAAAAGGATGCGGTTGTCATTGACGTTGGGATCAATGTAGATGAAAATGGAAAACTCTGCGGCGATGTGGATTTTGCCGATCTGGAAGGAACTGCTTCGGCGGCAACCCCGGTTCCGGGCGGTGTCGGCGGCGTGACGACGGCGGTTCTGGCACAGCATCTGGTGCGCGCGGCATGGATGAAACAGGAAAAAAATAGTAATAAATAAGCGAAAGAAAGTTAAGAGAAAAGCAATACATTTCCTCTCGTTTTCAGGTATAACTATAGTAAGAATGACAGTGTACCAGTTGTTGCTCCGGAAGGTCTGAACCCATTGTGGGTTGGAACTCACGGATGAAACAGAAAAACGGGAGGAATTTTTTTATGAGAAAAATGGGGATGATGCGAAACAGGATGACATTTCTGCTGGCAGCAGGCACGATGACAATGACGTCGGCGGCAGGTTTGGCAGGTTGTACGTCCGCACCGGCATCGGTGACGGTGCAGTCGGCGGAAAATACGGGGATCACGGTGACGAGCCAGGAGAAAATCAAGGCGGAGCCGGATATTGCGGAAATTACCTACAGTGTCTATTCACAGGCGGCGGATGCGAGCACCTGCCAGTCGGAGAATCAGACGGATTTGGATGCGGTTCTGGCGCTTTTGAAGGAAAAGGGAATTGCAGATACCTCGGTGCAGACGAGCGGTCTGGGGCTGAATCCGATCTATGACTGGGACAATGGCAAGAAGATCACTGGTTATGAGATGACGACGGAGGTGGTTGTATCGGATGTTGCGATTGAGGATGCAGGGGCGATCATCAGCGATTCGGTCAATGCGGGTATCAATTCGATCGATTCGGTCCAGTACCAGTGCAGCAATTTTGATGAGATTTATCAGGAAGCGCTCAAAAAAGCCATTGAGTCGGCGCGCGTGAAAGCCGAAGCGATGGCGGAGGCAGGCGGCTGCAAGCTGGGAACGATGACGAATGTGCAGGAGTACAGCAGCGGGCAGCAGGCGCGCTATTATGACACTTCTTACAGCAGCGGCATGGCGATGAAGGAAATGGCGATGGAAGATGCGGGTGCAGGCAGAAACCTGATGCCGGGGCAGGTGGATGTTGAGGCAGAGGTGTCGGCTACGTTTTCCATTCAATAGGGATCAGCTGCATGAAAGGTTGTCTGGTTTTGGAGGAAAAATCGGATTTTAAACAGGAAAAGGGAATAAACACAAATTGTATAAACCTTCGCATATCTGGGATACTAACAGTGTGAAATGAATGGTCGGAAACGGCTGCTGTTTCATGAGAATGTAGAACAGAATGCGGAGGTTTATTTTTTATGTGGGGAATGATAACCGCGCTGGTTTCCGGCGCACTCATGAGTATACAGGGCGTGTTTAATTCTGCCGTGATGAAGCAGACCAGCATGTGGGTATCGGCTGGATGGGTGCAGATAAGCGCGTTTGTGGTTTGTCTGGTGATGTGGCTTTTTACGGGGCGCAGCGCGGTATCGGAGCTTTGGCAGATCGAACCGCGGTATATGCTGACCGGCGGCGTGATCGGGGCATTTATCACGTACACGGTCATCAAGAGCTTTGACGCGCTGGGACCGGCAAAATCAGCGCTTCTGATCGTCGTGGCGCAGATCCTGGTGGCGTACCTGATCGAGGTGTTTGGCTGGTTCGGTGTGGAGAAAGCGGGATTTGAGTGGCGCAAGGCGATCGGGGCGGCGGTTGCGATTGCGGGGATTGTGATTTTCAGATGGGAATAAAAATTTTCTGCTTGTGTTTAAAGGGGGTTTTGGTTAGAATAGAATTACGGACAAAACGCACCTCGGAAAAAGAGGGGTGCAGAAGATGAAACAGACAAATCAAACAGTAAATCGGAAACGATGGATGCGAACAGGGGCAGTCGGCGTGGTATTTTTGGCGGCTGTTTTGTGTTTTGGTGTGCAGAGCCGGCGAGAGAAGCAGACGGTGGTGCTGGAGACGCAGAATAGTTTTTCAAAAGAAGTGGATGATTCGCAGGAAAGCTCCGAACGTCCAGCAAAACGGTCAAACGGCGGGTCAGTGGATGGGGATAATGAAGCAGCAGAGAACGCTGCGCCTGAGGGGCAATCAAAAGAAAATCCCCAAACGCCGGAACCGAGAATCCTATATATCCACGTCTGTGGCGAGGTAGCCGCACCGGGCGTCTATGAGCTTCCGGCGGGCAGCCGTATGTATGAGGCGGTTGAAAAGGCGGGCGGGATGACGTCGGAGGCGGCGCAGGAATCTGTAAATCTGGCGCAGGCGCTCGAGGATGGACAGCAGCTTCGGATTCCGAGCCGGGAAGAGATTCGGAAATATCAGGAAACAGGGAAGGATGTCTCCGGGTTTCTGGGAGCCGGAGGCGCTGCTGGGAATGGCAGCGAGTCAGCTTCGCAGAAATCTGGAAGTAGTGCAGCATTGATTAATTTAAACACAGCTTCCAAAGAAGAGTTGATGACTTTAAACGGTATCGGTGCGGCGCGGGCGGAAGCGATTCTTTCTTACCGGGAGCAGAAGGGCGGTTTCCGGACGATTGAGGATATTATGAAGGTGCCTGGCATCAAGAACGCGGCATTTCAGAAGATAAAAGATAAGATTACAGTATAGAGAGATAGAAGCATAGTGGTTGAGGTGGAGAATGGCGAAGGTATTAGTGGTAGATGATGAAAAATTAATAGTAAAAGGAATCCGTTTCAGTCTGGAACAGGATGGATTTGAAGTTGCCTGCGCCTATGACGGGGAGGAAGCGCTTCAGATGGCGAAGGAGATGGAGTATGATATGGTTCTTCTGGACGTGATGCTGCCGAAGCTGAACGGATTTGAAGTCTGCCAGGCAATCCGGGAGTTCTCCGAGATGCCGATCATTATGCTGACCGCAAAAGGCGACGATATGGATAAGATTCTGGGGCTGGAATACGGCGCCGATGATTATATCACGAAGCCATTTAACATTTTGGAAGTAAAGGCGCGCATCAAGGCGATCCTGCGCCGCAACTCCAAGAAATCGAGACAGGAGCCGCAGCAGACAAAGAAAGTCATCGAGGCGGGCGATCTGACGCTGGATTCGGACAGCCGCCGGGTCTTTATCGCTTCCCGCGAGATCAATCTGACCGCGAAGGAATTTGACCTTCTGGAGCTCCTGGTGTGCAATCCGGGCAAGGTTTACAGCCGCGAGGAGCTGCTGCGCTTTGTCTGGGGCAACCGGGCGGCGGCGGGCGGCGATGTCCGCACCGTAGACGTTCATGTGCGGCGGCTGCGCGAGAAGATCGAGCCGAGTCCAAGTGATCCGAAATATGTACATACGAAATGGGGCGTGGGGTACTACTTCCGGATTCGGTAATGTAGAAAAGAACTCAGAAGAGGATGAAAGGGGCGCTGCAGGGGAGTGTGTATCCCGGCAGCAGCTCTTTTTCTTTAGGTGACAAAGGCAGATGGGGCAGAGAATGAACGAGGAAAACCAAGAACAGGATCAGAAGAATGAAATTGCAGGGAAGCAGGAAGAGCCGGGACAGATAGTTTCAGAAAAAGTGGAGAAGAAACGAGAGGAAAAACCAAAGAAAAAGCGTCTCCGCATCCAGGGCGCCGCGTGGAGGCGGCTGGATAACACGGCGAAGCTCTTTGCGGCGGTGTCGGGGGAGGATTTAAGCAGTGTATTCCGGATTTCGGCGGTTCTGAAAGAAAAAGTAGATCCGGAGCTTTTGCAAAGGGCGCTTGTGCGGACACTTCCGGAGTTTGAAAATTTCCGGGTGAAGCTGCGGAAGGGATTTTTCTGGTATTATTTTGAGACGAACAACCGGAATCCGGGCGTGGAAGAAGAACAGAGTGCACCGTGCCGTTTCATTGATCCGCACCGGGGCGCGCGGTTCCCATTCCGTGTGAGCTACTATGGATGCAGGATCAATTTTGAAGTGTTTCACGGGCTGACGGACGGACTGGGGGCGCTGCGGTTTGCTTCACGGCTTACAGAACATTATCTGGAACTGGTGAAAAAATTGCCGGTTATGGTGCAGGAGCGGGAGTTTTCGCCGCTCCGGGAGGACGATTATCTGCGACATTACCGGAAACTGCCGCATCGGCATTATAACAGCAGACCGGCGATTGCGATTCAGGGGGAATTTCTCCCATTTGATCAGATGGCAGTGCTGCAGGGGACGATTGAGGTGTCGGCACTGAAGACGGAATGCAGGAAGGTGGGGGTCAGCATCACCAAATATCTGGCGGCGGTGCTTCTCTGGGCGATCATCCAGACGGAGACGGATGGGAAAACGCTGAAACGTCCGGTGGCGCTCAATCTTCCGGTGAACCTACGGAGTTTTTTTGAGTCGGAGACGCTGGCAAACTTCTTTGCTGTCGTGAATATTTCGTGGGCGGCGGGAAAGGCGCCGGAGGCATTGGAAGAAGTGATTGCGTCTGTGAGCCGCCAGATGGATGAGCAGATCGTGAAGGAGCGGCTGGAAGAGACGATCTCCTACAATGTGTCGAATGAGAAAAAATGGTATGTGCGGGCGATCCCGCTATTTGTCAAACATCTGGCGATGCAGTTGATTTTTCTGCACACCAGCCGCGCCCACACGATGACATTTTCCAACATCGGACCGGCGCAGGTTCGGGAGGAATTGAAAGATTCGATCGAGGGCTTTCAGCTTCTTGTCGGCGCATCGCCGAAGCAGCGGATGAAATGCGGGGCGGTGGCGTATGACGGGAAATTATGCCTGTCGTTTACGAGCGCGATGGCAGAGAACCGGCTTCCGGAGTTTTTCTTTCACTTTTTGGAGGAAAAGGGCATCCGGGTAGAGCGAGAGAGCAATGGAATCACGGATACGAAGCATGATAAAGGACGTTATCCAGTGATTGCCCAGGATCGAGAGCGCGTGCGCCGTGCGGTGCGGGGATTTTATGTGTCATTGGTGATCGTATCGCTTCTGGCGGGGCTTACGAATCTGGCGACTTATCATCGGATTCCGTTTAAATGGTCGCTTCTGACGGCGGGCGCGGCGGCATATGTGGCGATGACGCTGCGGTTTTCGGTCATGCGGCATGCGAGCCTAGCAGGAACGCTGGTGCGGCAGTCCCTGGGAATTCAGGCAATTTTGCTTCTGATTGACGCGCTTACAGGGCTTCGGGGGTGGTCGGTGGACTACGCGATCCCATGCGTCGCACTGTTTGAGGTGGCGGCGGTTCTTTTGATGATGTTAGTCAACCGGATGAACTGGCAGAGCTATTTTATGTATCAGATCACAATTACATTTCTGAGCTTTGTGCCGTTGATTTTCTGGAAAATCGGGTGGACGCATCATCCGCGTCTGACGGTGCTGGCAGCAGGTGTGTCGGTGGCAGCGCTGGCGGCGACGGTGATTCTGGGCGACCGGAGTGTGAAGCGGGAATTGAAGAGGCGGTTTCATGTGTAAATGGCAGGAAAATCGGTCACAGTAAAGGAACGATCTATAAAAATACGAAGATTGAAAATTTGGATGAAAGAAAGGGAAGAAGCATGAGTCGGAAAACAGTCAGCATGATAGGCAATCTGACGCGTGATATGATGAGTGACGTGATGGAGACATCGTTAAAGAAGCCGATCCAGACCGGCGAATTCCGGAAAAATCCGGTCGAACCGGCGTGGAGATGTCCGGCGGAATATATTTATGAGCTGGTAAAAACAGAACAGTTTGTGATGGAATATTTGAAGCCGAAGCAGGCGGTGACGGGGCGCGTCATTTTGCAGCTGCACGGCGGCGGGTATATCGGTCCGATGAAAAATATTTACCGGCGGTTTGCGGTTAAGTATTCGCAGATCAGCTTCGGCGCGGATGTTCTGACGCCGGACTACCGGGTGGCGCCGGAGCATCCGTATCCGGCGGCGCTGGAGGATGCGGTGTACGCGTACCGATGGCTTCTGGAAGAGAAGAAATACCAGCCGTCCCAGATCGTGGTAGCCGGGGATTCGGCGGGCGGCGGTCTGGCGCTGGCGCTCTGTCTGTATGCGAAAGATCACGGGCTGCCGCTTCCTGCGGGCATTATCACGATGTCGCCGTGGACGGATGTAAGTCTGAGCGGGGCATCGTATGAGGAAAATTATACGATCGATCCACTGTTTGGTAATTCGAAGGAAAATATGTTGTACCAGTGCAGCTACATCGGGAATGCCAATCCGAAAAATCCGTATCTGTCACCGCTGTTTGGAGATTTTGAAGGATTTCCGCCGATGCTGATGCAGGTGGGCGCGTATGAGGTGCTTTTAGATGATACGAGGGCGGCAGCGAAAAAGGCGCGCGCCGAGGGCGTCAAGGTGCGCTGCTCGGTCTATGACGGGATGTTCCATGTATTTCAGATGGGACTCGACCTGATTCCGGAGAGCCGCGAGGCATGGGAAGAGGTCGCGGAATATCTGCGGATCATCTACCGGATTCATCGGGAGCCGGAGGGAACGGTCGTGAAAAAGGTAAAAACGAGACGCAAAGAGACGGAAGACCGGGCGCGGCTGAATCTGTTGGCATTTTTAAAACGGGAGCTTAAAAAGTGAAGATTACGTTAGTGACAGTAGGAAAAATTAAGGAAAAATATCTGGAGGCGGCGATCGCGGAGTACAGCAAGCGGTTGGGGCGTTACTGCCGTCTGGAGATCGTGCAGGTGGCGGATGAAAAAACGCCGGATAAGGCGAGTGAGTTGCAGGAAGTGCAGATCCGCGACAAGGAAGGCGAGCGGATTCTGGCGCATATCAAGGAGGACGCGTATGTGATTGCACTTGCGATCGATGGAAAGCAGCGTTCCTCGGAGGAGATGGCGGCATGGATGGAGAACCTGGGCGTGCGAGGTGAGAGCCATCTGCAGTTTATCATCGGAGGTTCGCTGGGGTTGTCGCAGGCGGTGTTAAACCGTGCGGACACGAAGATCAGCTTTTCGCGCCTGACCTTTCCACACCAGCTGATGCGCGTGATTTTGCTGGAACAAATTTACCGGAGTTTCCGGATTATAAAAGGAGAACCGTATCATAAGTAGACATAATGCATGATGGGTGATTAAAAATCAGCTATTCATAATGCGTGAGAGCAGTTCGAGATCCTCTTTTTTGACCTTTAAGTTAGATGCCACCTCGGTTCCGTCCGGGGCGGTCACTTTTAGGGAAATGACGCTGTCCTCGCGCAGCGCGCGGGTGTAGGCGGCTTTCAGAAAAGGGGAAAATTTAGGGTGGCGGGCTTTGAAACGCGCCCACTCGTCCCGAAATTGCAGTAAGGATGAAAGATTCATGTGATTAAGTCCTTTCCGTTTTAATAACTGATGGTAGTGTATCATGCGCGGGGAAGGCATGTAAAGAGGAAAAATTATCAGTAACGAGAGATAGACTGATAATTGTTCGCAGTAACGTAGACAGGAGAATCAAGATTCATGGAACAGGTACAGAAGAAAAATATACTAGGTACGGAGCCGATCGTCGGGCTTTTGCGGCAGTTTGCGGTGCCAAGTATTATCGCGATGCTGGTAGGCGCCCTTTATAATATCGTCGATCAGTTTTTTATCGGAAGAAGCGTGGGAGAGCTGGGGAATGCAGCGACGAACGTGGCGTTTCCGTTGACGATCTCCTGTGTGGCGCTGGCGCTTCTGTTTGGAATCGGCGGTGCGGCGTCCTTTAACCTGACGCTGGGAGGCGGCGATCGGGAAAAGGCGTTATTTTATATTGGAAATGCGGCGACGCTTCTGTTTGGAAGCGGTGTGATTCTGGGGATTGTGGCGCTTTTATGCCTGACGCCGATGCTGCGCTTTTTCGGTTCGCCGGACAATGTGCTGGCGTATGCCAAAACGTATACGGGTATCACGGCTCTGGGATTTCCATTTCTGATTCTGACCAACGGCGGCGGGCATCTGGTGAGGGCGGACGGAAGCCCTCGCAATGCGATGCTTTACAATTTATCCGGGGCGCTGATCAATACGGTGCTCGATCCGCTGTTTATTTTTGGATTTCATATGGGAATGGCGGGTGCTGCGCTGGCGACGATCATTGGACAGATTTTTTCAGGAATCCTGATTATCCGGTATCTGCGCCGTTACAAAAACGGACGGCTGACAGCGACGCATCTTCGACCACAGAGAACATATGTAAGCATGATTACCTCATTGGGGGCGGCGGCATTTTTCAATCAGCTTGCGATGCTGGTGGTGCAGATCGTGTTAAATAAATCCTTGACCTACTATGGTGCGCATTCGGACTATGGGGAATCGATTCCGCTGGCGTGTGCCGGCATTATCACGAAGGTCAATCAGGTGTTTTTTTCGATCGTCATCGGTCTTTCGCAGGGTATGCAGCCGATCGCAAGTTTCAATTATGGCGCGAAAAATTATGCGCGCGTGCGGCAGGTGTATGGGTTGGCGCTCAGGTGGGGATTTGCGGTGTCGGCGGTGTCCTTTGCGTGTTTCCAGTTGATTCCGCGTCCGATCATCGGGCTGTTCGGGGAAGGATCGGAGATGTATTTCCAGTTTGCGGAAAAATATTTCCGGATTTACCTGTTTTTCACGTTCTTAAACTGTGTGCAGCCGATTGCGTCGAACCTGTTTACGGCGATTGGAAAACCGAAAAAGGGTATTTTCCTGTCCCTGACGCGCCAGATTCTCTTTTTGCTGCCGCTGATTGTGATTCTGCCGCTGTTTATCGGCATTGACGGCATCATGTATGCCGGACCGATCGCGGACTTTGTGGCGGGCGTGGTGGCGCTTGCGATGGCAGGCGTGGAGGGGAGACGGCTGCGGCGGATGGAAAGTGCGTCCGTGCATGCATAGGCGGATGGTATATTTTAGCCAGTCTTTCATATATTGAGGTAAGGAGGACGGGCTGATGAAGGAGGAACAATCAAAGCAGGATGTGAGAGCGCTGTTTCATTTTTTCTCCCGGAATATCCGGGAGCAGCTTCTGGCGCTTCCGCTTGAGGCGGATGGAATGGAAGAGGTACGGCTGCGGGTTAGCGCGCCGCTGTATTACATATATAGAAATAAAGAGTACACAGCCGGAAGTGGATTCCGGGTCAGCCGGGAGGATGTGGACGAGACGCTGCAATGCGCGGCTCGTTCTTCCCTCTATGCTTACGGGGAGGAAATCCGGCAGGGGTTTCTGACCGTGCAGGGCGGACACCGGATTGGCGTGGCTGGAAGGACGATACTGGAAAACGGACATATAAAGGCGATTCATCCGATAACCTTTTTAAATGTCCGTTTTTCGCATCAGATGATAGGATGTGCAGCAAAAATACGGTCGATTTTGACGGATCCAGGGACGGGAAGTATCCGGAATACGCTTCTGATTGCGCCGCCGAGATGCGGAAAAACAACACTTCTGCGGGATCTGATCCGGATGGTGTCGGATGGAGAAGAGGGAAAGGATAGGGGCTCTGCTTTGAGGGGGAGCTTTGAACGGTCTAAGGCAGGTGCAGGACATGAAAATAAAGCTGGAAAAATGGTGGAGATGAGGAAGCAGCATGGTGGAAAAGTGAGGGCGCAGACGGTCGGGGTGGTGGATGAGCGTTCGGAGATTGCCGCCTGCTATCAGGGAATCCCGCAAAACGATGTAGGCTGCCGGACAGATGTGCTGGATGCCTGCCCCAAGGCGGAGGGAATGATGATGCTGATCCGCTCGATGGCACCGGAGGTGGTCGCGGTGGACGAGATCGGCGGTGAGAATGATTTGGAGGCGCTTCGCTATGTGATGAACTGTGGCTGCAGGATTCTGGCAACCGTACATGGAAATTCGATGGAGGACATCCGGGAAAAACCGGGCTTGTCCTCTTTTTTGCAAGAAAAACGGTTTGAGCGGTATGTGGTGCTGGGAAATAGACGCGGACCGGGAACGGTGGAGGCGGTATATGATGCAGCTGGCGAGGAGCTCATATGTGGATAAAATTGCTTGGAATCTGCCTTGTATGTGTATCGTGTGCGGGGATTGGCGGGGGTGAGGCATTGCGCCTGATTGGCCGGAGGCGTTTTTTGGAGGAAGTAAAACGGATTGCCGCGGGACTGCGGGGAGAGATTGGGTATACACAGGCAGTCCTTCCTCTGGTACTGTGCCGGGCGGGGGCACGCGGGGATGGAAAAGCGGGGAAGCTATTTTTGGTGGCAGGAGAGCGGCTGGAAGCGAATCCAGAGTGTCCGTTTGGGCGTATCTGGGAAGCGGTTCTGGAAGAGCAGGGGATTCGTCCGATGTTAGGAACAGAGGAATGGGAGCTGATGTGCCGGTTTGGAAACAGCATCGGGTATCTCGATCTGGAAATGCAGCAAAAGACGCTGGCACTGTATCTGGAAGAATTGGAACGGGCGATTGAGCAGCTGCGGCGGGAAGAGCCGGAGAAGAAACGGCTGTGCTGGGGGCTTGGGATACTAGGCGGGCTGTTTCTGGCAGTGTTGTTGATGTAAGTGGGGAAGAAAATGGGAGTTAATCTAATATTTCGGATTGCGGCAGTCGGTATCCTGGTTTCCGTCCTCTGCCAGATCCTCAAACACAGCGGGCGGGAGGAACAGGCATTTCTCACAAGTCTTGCGGGTCTTCTTTTGGTACTGTTCTGGATGGTGCCGTATATTTATCAGTTGTTTGAGACGATGAAGGAATTGTTTGCGTTGTAATGTACTCTCGGAATCTTTCTGTGCTTGATTTTGTGAGATGATTTTTTGTCCGTTGTGCCCAAATTTCTGAGGCATACGTTGATGAAATTCGGGTGCAGATGGCGAAAAATCAGCCGCAAAAGCGAGTGCGGGAAAGACTCCGAGAGTACATTGCAGGGAAGGACGGTAAAAAATGTCAATTTTAACCGTATCGGTTCTTGGGATCACGGCAGTTCTTCTGGCAGTCCAGCTCAAGGGAAAAGGCGGCGAGTATGGGACGTACATTGTGATGGCGGCGGGGCTGTGTCTCTTTTTCTATGCGGCGGGAAAGCTGGAAGTGATTCTGAAAACACTTCGGACGATGGAATCCTGCATCGGGATCAGTCCAGTGTATTTGTCGGCGCTTTTGAAAATGGCGGGAATCACTTATATTGCCGAATTTGCCTCCGGGATTTGCAAGGATGCCGGGTACGGTTCGCTGGGAACACAGATTGAGATATTTGCGAAGCTGTCCATTCTGGCGGTCAGTATGCCGATTCTGCTGGCATTGTTGGAGACGGTGAAGCAGTTTTTGGCGTAGGGAAGTGGTAAGTGCAGAAAAGCGGAGAGATGGTGAGAGCAGGTGACGGTGGGAACAAAGATGGTTGTGCGGGCAGTGAGCGTTATATTCTTGAGTGTATATTTGATGGCAGGAAATCATTTAACGGTGTCGGCGGCAAATGGTGAAAAGATGTCCGAAGATTCGGATTTCAGTGTTTCTGGCGAGAACATGGATTCTCTTCTGAACTCATTGGATTTAAGCAGAATCGAAGCATTTTTAAGGGAAGCGGGAGGTTCGGCAGTCCCGGGGCTTTCATTCCGGGAAATCCTTTCGATGCTTCTCTCTGGCAATTATCAGAGTGTGGTTCGGATGCTGATGGATTTTTGCCGGACAGCCCTATTTCGGGAAATTTCAGAAAATGGCAGATGGATGGGGCAGGTCATCCTTCTGGGAATTTTAGGAGCGGTGTTCGCCAGCTTTTCGAGTCTCTTTGCCGACAGTCAGGTATCGGAGATGGGCTTTTATGTCACGTATCTTCTGATTTTTACACTGCTTGCCGCCAGTTTTTTGAATGGGGTGCGGATCACGCGGACACTGTTGGAGCAGCTCTTTGAATTTGTCCGGGTGCTGGTTCCTGCTTTTTTTCTGGCTGTTTCCTTTTCCGGGGGAAGTACCTCGGCAGCAGCCGGATATGCGTGGACACTTGCTTCTGTCAATGTGGCGGAATGGGTGTTTTTACAGTTGTTTCTGCCATGCACCCAGTTGTATGTCCTGCTGTCGCTGGCGGGACATTTAAGCTCGAAGGATTTGTTTTCAAAAGCGTTGGAATTGCTGGAACAGGGGATGCGCTGGGGCAGCAAGGCGCTTTTGGGAGTGGTGCTGGGCTTTCATGTGCTGCAGGGAATGATTGCGCCGTATACAGATTCGGTGCGCCAGACGGCGCTGCGGCGGGCGGTCAGCCTGATACCGGGAATCGGACAGGGCGCGGCGGCAGTGTCGCAGGTACTTCTTGGAAGCAGCGTCCTGATCCGGAATACGGTGGGCATCGGGGGAGTGCTTGTGCTGGCAGCGGTGTCGCTTTTGCCGCTTTTGAAACTTTTAATTCTCTATCTGGGGTGCCAGGGAAGCGCGGCGCTTTTGCAGCCGGTCAGTGACAGCCGGGTGGTGGAGGCAGTCGGCGCAGTGGCGAAAGGATTTTATTTTTTGCTGGTAGCAGCTGGTTCGGCGGTGGTGTTATTTGCGCTTTCGATCGCGGTGGTGTGTGCGAGCACGAACGCGGCTTATTTTGCGGGGTAGAAGATGGAAGTAATTACTCACTGGGCGGGGAATATCGTCAGTTATCTAGTGTTTCTGACCGTTCTGACCGGGCTTTTGCCCGCACATAAGTATGAAAAATATATCCGTCTGTTTGCGGGCTGTATCCTGCTTCTGATTGTGCTGAAGCCGCTGACGGACGGGCTGCGTCTGGAGGAGCGGCTGAATTATCTGTTTACATCTCTTTCGTTTGAAAATGAAGCGGGCGAGCTGAAAAGTGAGATGGATGAGATAGAGGTGCGGCGTAGAAATATGGTTTTGAGCCAGTATGAGGCGGAAGCGTCCAAGGAGGCAGTGCGGGTGGCAGCGGAAGCGGGATTTTCCGTGGAAAAGGCGGACGTAGAGCTGGAAAAAGATCCGGAGTCGGAGCAATTTGCCTCGGTGCGGAGTGTGACGGTGTATGTAGCGGGAAGTGAGGCGGGGATGGAAGCGGCGGAACAGGAGGATCCGAGTTCGATGATTGAAATAGAAAAAATTTCCCCGATTGAAATTTCACTTGAACAGGAGCAGAAGCAGGGAGAACCCGCCGCCGCGCAGGCAGTTTCATGGATGAATGGGGAAAAGATTTGGGAGCTTCAGCAGCGGCTGGCATCGTTTTATCAGGTGGAGGCGGATCATGTGGAAGTCAGGATGGAACCTTGACAGGGAATGGGTCAAACGAAATGAAAAATGGCTGATTTTGCTGGTGCTTGGGCTGGCAATTCTGATCTTATATGCGCCGTTTGGGAAGAAGACGAGTGAGACGGGAGTCTGGCAGTCAGGGGAAAGATGGGCGGAGAGTGGAACAGGAACAAACTCTGGGAATAGAGCAGGGCAGGACAAAAATGAAAGTTCAGAAGAGAGTGGTTCGGATGTCGAAACAGGTCTGCCAGGCACTGCATCCAGGCAGGACGCCAACCGCCTCTACGAGCTTCGCCTGGAGCAGCGGATCCGGGACGTTTTAAAGAAGGTGGACGGCGTGGGTGAGGTGGATGTGATGCTGACTCTGTTTTCTTCTTCGGAAAAGGTGCTGCGGGTGGATAAGGAGAGAAGCCGGTCGGCCACCTCGGAGACGGATTCTTCGGGTGGTACGCGGCAGCAGGCGGATGAATCGCTGCGGGAGAGCACCGTGCTGGCGGGAAGTTCAGGCAGCGGGGAACCGGTAGTTGAAAAAGAGCTGGCACCGGAGATTTCCGGTATCGTGATCAGCGCACAGGGAGGAGGAAATGCGTCGGTACAGAAGGAAATTTCGGAAGCGATGCAGGCATTATTCGGACTGCCGGCACATAAAATAAAAGTATTAAAGCGGGTGGAATAAAGGAGTATGCAAATATGAGAATGAAGATGAAACGCGTTTTCAGGAGAAATCAAATCATCATCACGACGCTGGCGATCATGATTGCGGCGGCGGGGTATCTCAACTATGCGGGAAAATCCGATCTGCCGGGGGCGGATACATATGAAGCGGGGGCGACCAAGATTTCAGATAGCGATATATATTCGGAAAATCAGGCGGTGTCCGGAAGCGTGGCGGACGGTGAATATGAGGAGATTGCAAGTCTTGACGATCCGGGAGAGGGTGATCCGCTGGCAGCAGGCAGTGAGGAGGGCACAGCGCAGGGGGCGGCGGACGGAGAGGAGGCATCTGCGGACAATCCGGCAGTCGATAACCCGGGCGAGGCGGTTTTGACAGGCGGAACCGGCGTGGCAGAGTACATAGCCAATGTACAGCTCAGCCGTGAACAGATCCGCGCCAAGAGCCGCGAAGCGCTGAATGCCCTGATTAACAATGAAAATCTGGATGCGTCGGCAAAAGAGGCAGCCGTTCAGGATATGCTGGCACTCAATGCGATAGCGGAGAAGGAAAATGCAGCGGAAACGCTTCTGATGGCGAAAGGATTTGCCGATCCGGTTGTCAGCATCACGGATGGAAAAGTGGATGTCGTTGTCAACGCGCCGTCCATCACAGATCCGCAGCGCGCGCAGATAGAGGATATTGTAAAACGGAAAACCGAGATATCGGCGGAAAATATCGTGATTTCCCTTTTAAACCTGGGAGATTGAGGAAGTTCGGATGAGTTAATGTTCACGGGTAGGCACTTTTGGAACCGAAAGTGCTGTAAGAAAACGTGGTGGCAGCAGGAATTTGCCGTATTAAAATGCGAAGCCACGGCAAATTCCGTTACTGGGCACGTATGCGTGAACAGTAACTCGGATGAGATTCGAACCGGAAATGCCTTTGCAAACTCCTGTATTTTTGGTATAATAAAAACACTTAATTGAAATGTATTTCTGGAAGTATTCGAGCATCTGTTTTTTTGTGGGAAGAGAAGATTCCGGACGTACATGGAAGTGGTCAGGAGGGATTTGGAATGGCGAGAGAAGCAGAAGATAGAAGCACACATATCGTATATGAAAAGGACCGCATTGGAGAAGTGAAAATTGCTGATGAGGTAGTGGCGATCATCGCAGGTCTGGCAGCGACCGAGGTAGACGGTGTCGATTCGATGGCTGGCAATATCACAAATGAACTGGTCGGAAAGCTCGGCATGAAAAATTTGAGCAAGGGCGTGAAAGTGACCGTAACCGAGGATCACGTGGTTGTGGATCTGTCCTTAAATATGAAATATGGCTACAGCATCCCGGCAGTCAGTGAAAAGGTGCAGGACAAAGTAAAGACAGCGATTGAAAATATGACCGGTCTGATGGTTCTGGAAGTTAATATTAAGATCGCGGGTGTCAATATGCCGGCGGAAGCATAGCAGGTTTCGTGTTTTCGTAGCTTTTCATTTTCTTAACACAAAATACTCAGTTTGACCTTGACGGGGAAAAAACCGTATGATATGATGATCGCGTTAAAAGGGAGTAGTTATAACCATGTAACCAACAGACCCTGAGGATAGTAAACCTCATGGTTACATGCCTTGCGTAAGTCAGATGGCAGTGTGCTTTTGTAACAAAAAGCGTATGCCGTATGATTCAAATGTGAGGAACAAGACTTTTAGCATATGTGGATGAAACGTATGCTGAAAGTCTTTTTTGTTTCATAGGAAATTGCGTCCTATGAAACAAAAAACGCTCCGCGAGGATGCGCACTCGCGCGAAGCAGAAACATGTCGCAAGCGACCGCGCTCGGCGCGAGAATGTGCCAAGGCACATTCTTTTTCATGTTTCATAGGAAATTGTGTCCTATGAAACAAAAACACTCGCATGGATGCATGTCTGGCGCGAAGAAAGACAGCTGCCAGAGCAGGTGTATCCTGGCAAGGGACTCCAGGAAACAGAATATTTATGAAGGAAAACAAAATTAACAGGAGGAACAACATGGAATTTTTATGGGAAGGCGTCATGGCGATCACGCCGCAGCAGGTTGTGATGTATCTGATCGGCGGGCTTTTGATCTGGCTGGCGGTCAAAAAGGAATACGAACCGGCGCTGCTTCTGCCGATGGGATTCGGCGCGATCATGGTAAACCTGCCATTATCCGGCGTCATTAACCAGGTGACGGAGGGCATCGGGGAGACACAGGGTATTATACAGTGGCTGTTTGAGACGACGATCAGCGCGTCGGAGGCGCTTCCGATTCTGCTCTTTATCGGAATCGGGGCAATGATTGACTTTGGACCGCTTCTGTCACAGCCGATCATGTTTTTATTTGGTGCGGCGGCGCAGTTTGGCATTTTCTTTGCGATCTGTGCGGCATCGCTGATGGGATTCGAACTCAGGGATGCGGCATCGATTGGAATCATCGGTGCGGCGGATGGACCGACTTCCATTCTGGTTTCCCAGATCATGCATTCCAACTATGTGGGCGCGATCGCGGTGGCGGCGTACTCCTACATGGCGCTGGTGCCAATCATCCAGCCATTTGCGATCCGTCTGGTGACGACGAAAAAAGAACGCCGGATTCACATGACCTACAGTCCGAAAAATGTGTCCAAAACGACCAAGATCGCATTTCCGATTGTAGTTACTATCATTGTCGGACTGATTTCTCCGGCATCGGTGGCGCTGGTCGGATTTCTGATGTTTGGAAACCTGATCCGCGAGTGCGGCGTGCTTCCGGCACTTTCCCAGACGGCACAGAACGAGCTGGCAAACCTGATTACCTTGCTGCTTGGCATCACGATTTCGTTCAGTATGCGTGCGGATGCGTTTGTGCGGGTTGACACGCTTCTGATTATGGGAATCGGTCTGATTGCATTTATCTTTGATACGATCGGCGGTGTGCTGTTTGCTAAATTTATGAACCTGTTTTTGAAGACGAAAATCAATCCGATGATCGGTGCGGCGGGCATTTCTGCATTCCCAATGTCCTCACGCGTGGTGCAGAAGCTGGCGATGGAGGAGGAAAAGGGAAATATTATCCTGATGCATGCGGTCGGCGCCAATGTATCGGGGCAGATCGCCTCGGTCATCGCGGGCGGACTGGTTATTAAGCTGGTAAGCCAGTATTTGTAATATAGGTCTGTCGGGCAGATAAAATGGAAAAGGAAGGCTGCACTTGAATGATGAAAAATCAAGAGACAGCCATTGCACTGATTGAGATGGAGGAAAATATCGGATGTGGAATAATTTTTTGATTTCGCTGGCAATTATGGGAAAAGGAATGGCGGGAATTTTCGTCGTTGTCCTGATTATTACGGCAGTGGTGCTGATTTTAGGTAAGTTAAAGTAAAATATAAATTGGAAAAAGTATCTTTCTTTTTTCTTTCAGTTTTATGCAGTTCGTTGACATTCGACAGAGGTAAATCTATAATAGAAACATTGTTTGTAAGAGTTTGAAAGGGCCAGAAGGAGACATGAGAATGAGTCAACGAAATAAAATTCAGCGCCTGCTGCGAAAAGGCGCTTTGGCAACTTGTTTATCCCTGTCAGTTGTGTGCAGCAGCTTATCGGCAGTTACAGCGTATGCAGGACCGGCGGATGATCCGGCAGCGGCAGCACCAGTGATCGGACCGGGCGGTCCGGGAACCACGAACGCGAATGCGGGACAGCAGGCGGATAATTCCTATTATAATCAGACGTTATCCAATCCGGTTGTCAATCCGGTGGACAAGTATTCCTATAGCCAGATGGTAAACGATATTTCGGCGCTGGCAAGCCGTTATCCGGGAACGGTGACAGTGAAATCGATCGGAAAATCGGCGGACGGACGTGATATCTACGATGTGATTGTCGGCAATCCGAACGCATCCAAGAAGATTCTGTTCCAGGGGGCGATTCATGCCAGAGAGTATATCGTTGTACCGCTGATGATGCAGCAGCTCGAGTATCTGGCAGCTGGATTTACGAATAATGGTACCTATATGACGCAACCGCTTTCTAACATATTGGGACAGGTGGCATTTCATTTTGTGCCGATGCTGAATCCGGATGGAGTCACGATCAGCCAGATGGGCGAGAATGGTATCCAGTCGGAGGAACTGCGCCAGACGATGCAGGCGGCGTACGCGGCGGACAAGGCATCCAGCCGGACAACGGTCAGCTATGAAGAGTATATGAGACGCTGGAAGGCGAATGCACGCGGTGTCGATCTGAACTATAACTTTGCAGCAAACTGGGAGGGAATCAATGTGTCTTTAACCCATCCGTCTGCAAATGGTTATAAGGGAACCAACCCACTGTCAGAGCCGGAGAGCCAGGCAATCGCGAACCTGATTCAGGGAACGGGATTCAATGCGGTTATCAACTATCATGCGATGGGAAATGTGATTTACTGGGATACGCAGAACAACCAGAAAGCGGCAGAGTCCAAGGCGCTGGCAAACGCTGTTCATGCCTTGAATGGTTATTCCGTTCTTGGAAGCAAGGGCGTCGGCGGCTTGAAGGACTGGCTGCAGCAGGCAGCAGGCATCCCTGGTATCACGATCGAGGTAGGACGTTCCACCTGCCCGGTATCTTTCTCGGAATATCCGGCGATCTGGAACCAGAATAAGGCAGTCCCGGCAACGCTGGGATATTATGTGGCGACACATTGATGATGGAATAAAATGAAGATTAGATAGAAAAAGGATGTGCGACTGGAGTTGGAAGTGGTCGTACATCCTTTTTTGTTTCAAGATTTGGGACGAATCAACAAAAACAGGAAGCTAAAACTATACAAAACGGAAAATACATTCTTTTTTCAAAAATATGGTTGACAAATTCTGCAACATGATCTAATATAAAATCACAAAAGGAACAAAAATTCCATAACCGACAAAAAAGAACAAATTAAATGAAATGGAGGATTTCAACATGAAAACAAGAGAAGTTGTATTCTACAGCGAAGGCGCAAAGATGGTAGGAGATATTTATCTCCCGGATGATTACAAAGAGGGCGAGAAGAGACCAGCAGTTCTGTGTAACTCTGGATGGACCGGCGTTAATAAGTGCTATCCGGCACTGTTTGCAAGAGCTTTAACAGCAAGAGGATTTGTATGCATGGGCTTCGATTACAGAGGATTTAAGCCGAGTGAGAATGTTCATCCATGCCTGCCGAAGTACACAACCCTTGAGACAGAGGTTGAAGACGTGGCAAACGCATTTACCTTTATGCAGATTCAGCCGGAAGTAGATCCGGAACGCTGCGGACTTCTTGGATGGGGTGTCGGCGGTGCTGTATGCGTAACCGTTGCAGCGCGTGACAAGGAAGTAAAAGCGATTGCAACCCTGAACAGCTTTGTAAATGGCGAGCGCTGGATGCGTGACGGCATGGGAAATGATAAGTTTGGAAAGAGCGTTGCACGCCTCAGAGAAGACCGTATCAAGAGAATTACAACCAACGATCCGGTTCTGATGCATCCGTACACCGATTATCCGAACATCACAGAGAGCGGCGATTTCTATACAGACCATGTATTAAAAGAGATCAACGGCGGTATCGGCGATTCTGTCAACAAGGATAACGGCGAGGAGTTCCCGACCCCGATGAGCACCGCAATCGGCGAGAGCTTCATCCGTTTCAACGTAGAAGACCTGCTTCCGAGAATCGCACCGCGTGCTGTCTTTGTAGGTCATGGCTATTATAACGAGCTGCATCAGCGTGTAGAGGCGGAAGAAGCATACCGTCTGGCACAGGAGCCGAAGCAGTTATACTATGTAGATGGCAAGCACAATGAGTGGATGTTTGACGACGATCCGAAGTTCCAGGCACTGGCTGACGCGCTGGCAGCATTCTACAAGGAGAATCTGAAAGCATTCCAGTTTGGTTTACAGAAATAATCTATGGACAGAGAAAAAGAGATTGCATATTTAATGCAGGGAGCGTATGACCTCCATATGCACGCAGCCCCGTCCCCCTTTCATCGAGTTTTGGATGATTACGGGCTGTTAGAAGAAGCCGGGAGAGCCGGAATGGCAGGAATTATGCTGAAATCTCACTATGAGTCCACGATTGCGCGGGCAATTCTGGCTAATATCCACTGTGCTTCGTGTACGAAAGCCTATGGCGGTCTGGTGTTAAACTGGCCAGTCGGAGGACTCAATCCATATGCGGTTGAAAATGCGATGAAGCGCGGATGCCGTATCGTGTGGATGCCGACCCGGGACGCAAAGAACTCTTTGTGTTCCGGGAATATGCCGGGAGATTTCTTTGACCGCTCTGGAATCTCTATCCTGACCGAAACAGGGGAGCTGAGGGCGGAGGTTTTGGAGATTTTGAGGATTGCCAGAAAGTATGATGCGGCAGTCGCGACCGGGCACATCAGCCCGGAGGAAAGTATTCTCCTGTGTCAGGGGGGAATCCGGCAGGGAAACCGTATGGTTCTGACACATCCAGAATTTCCGCGGACGCGTGTCGATGTAAAAACGCAGAAACAGCTGGCAGCTCTGGGCGTTTATATTGAAAAATGCTGGTATAATGTGGCAGAAAAGGAATGCACGGCGCAGGAGATGGCAGACCATATCCGGGTAGTCGGAGCAGAACACTGTTTTATGGTAACGGATCGGGGGCAGACTTCAAGAGAACACCCGGTGGAAGCGATGAAGTTGTTTATGCAGACATTGCTGGATGAGGGAATCACGGAAGATGAGATTTATGTGATGACGCATACGGTGCCCCGGAAGGTGCTGGGAGAGTTATAGTAAATTTGATAATTGAATATGAAAAAATAAAAAGGTCAGAAATCAATTATAAGTTTACTTATAAGAATTCTTGACCTTTTTATTTCTTTCGAGAAGTACTTTTAAGAAGGTAAGGGATAATATAGTGTACTGGAAGGAGGATATCTATGGAATATACCAATATGTCGTTTCTATATGATTTTGCATTTATGTCGCTGCTGCTGATTATAGCCCAGTTCCTGCGTTCCCGTATAAAATTTTTGCAGATGTTTTATATTCCAGCGTCTGTTCTGGCAGGTCTGATGGGACTTGTCCTGGGACCGCAGTTTTTAAACGTGATTCCGTGGAGCGGTAAAATAGGAAGTTATGCTTATATGCTGGTATGTGTATTATTTGGCGGTTTGTTCCTGGGGAAAAAAGATAAAACCAATGTAAAACAGATTCTGACAAAGGTGGGCGATTCCTTTTGTGTCAATATGGGAGCTGAATTTTTCTGTTTTGGTATTGCACTGCTGGTAGGCGGTGCACTGATGAAAATTTTGTTTCCAAATGTATTTACAGAAATTGCCCTGCTGATGCCATCTGGATTTTGCGGTGGACATGGCTATGCTTCAACGATTGGAACGGCACTTAACAATTCACTGGGACGTGAAGATGGCGTTGTACTGGGGCAGACGTTTGCAACCGTGGGTCTGTTAGTTGGTTTGTTTGTAGGAATTGCCTGTATTAACTATGCAACCAGACATGGAGGAACACGTCTGGTAGAAAAAGCGGAATCTCTTCCGGAAGAGTGCCGCACAGGAATCGTTCCAGTAGGTAAGAGAAATTCGATGGGAGAAGAAACCATCAATCCAATGAGTATGGATCCGTTGGCATTTCATCTTGCACTCACGCTGACTGCAACACTGTGTGGTTATAAGTTCTACGATTTTTATAAACAGTTCTTACCGAATGTAGAATTACCGGTTATGTGCCTGGCAATGATATTTGGTGTCATTATTAACACGATTATAGGGCATACTCGTTTTAAAGACAGTATTGATGAGCATGTGGAAGGACGGATTGGTTCGATGGTAACCGATTATCTGGTTGGCTTTGGTGTGGCATCTATTTCGATTTCCATTGTACTTGAATTTGCAGGTCCGATTTTAGTTTTATGTGTATTAGGAATGCTGACATCCCTGTTTTTAGTATTTGTAGTTGGACAGAAGCTGTTCCGCAATTTCTGGTTTGAACGATCAATTTTTGTATTTGGATGGACAACAGGAGTGGTGGCAATCGGTGTTACGCTTCTTCGAATTGTAGATCCGGAAGGAAAGAGCGGCACATTGAATGACTATGGATATTCGTATACGCTGCAGTCCGTGATTGAGGTCTTTATCATCGCATTTACGCCAATTTTGACGGTTTCCATGGGATGTATTGCAGTTGGTGTGATTGAAACGGGAATTGCTGTGGTGCTCTTCCTGATATGTGCAAAATGCTTTGGTGTACATAATGAGAAGATGAATGAGCTTCGGGAAGGTGAAGCAGAGGTCATAAGTAAATAAGTCTTTGTATATTCTGAAAAATGTGTGGTTGGACATGAAAATGAACAGCCACACATTTTTTATTGATAGAAAGTTCGCCTCGGACTAATGTAGGTGAAATAGAGGAGAATGATGAGAGAAAGAAAATCTCCCATTTTTATGGTGAAGTGCATTGACTCCCCAGATTCCCAGAAGGACGAGAGCAATACCGAAAAATTCATGGAAACCGAAAGGCTCGCTAAGAATAATAACGCCTGTAAATACAGCTGTAACAGTGGAGATGCCGCTGAAGCTGGATGCAGTAGCCATGGACATATGGGTAAAAACTATGTTCCGCAGTGCTGAAGCATAAAGTGAGGACCCGATGGATAAGGCAAGAAGACAGCCAACGATAACAGGATCCGCGAGCGGACGAAATAACTCGATGGGATCGTTGGAAACAAGGTGCGTTATCAGAGAAATGCTTCCATAAACGGCGAACATAGCGAAGCTCATAGCATAGGTAATGTCCAGAGGTGTCAGATGTTTTCCGAGCTTCCGGATACAGAGATTTAAGGAAGAGGACATAAAGGCAGCCATTAACAACAGGAAAAAGCCCCATACGGTTGCAGCCTTATCCTCAGAATTTCCGGCAACAATGAAAATACCTAAAAAGCTAAGAAGAATAAAGAAAAATTGTCCTGCAGAGGGCTTTTCGTGAAAAAACGGAATGGCAAGCAAGGTGGTGATTAGCGGGATTAATGCCAGAATCACACTTGCTTTCCCAGAAGGATAGAAGCACATGCCGGTGGTTTCAAAAAAGCCATTAAGCAACTGGAAAATACAGATAGGAAGAATACATATGCCCATATCACGAAGAGAATGTAGATGAATTCGTTCGGTATGTTTTAAGGCGTAAAGTAGCACAAGACAGATTGCAAAACGAAGTGCAATTAGTAGTGCGGTATCTCCATTTAGGCGTGCAGTTAAGATTTTTAGCGGTAAATAAGAAATGCCAAATAAGAAGTTGTATAGGATAGCTCCTAGGATTGGATTAGTTTGTGCAAATTTCATGACGTTCCTTTCAACATGATTATATGATAAATGGTTCAATATAGGAAATATATGTCAAAGAAACCTCTGTAATCAAGGAAGAATTGCAGAGGTTTCTTTAATTTTTATATGTTTTTATATTTTGTGCGAACGCTTTTAATTTGAAAAGCTATACCTTATCGGAACTGCCAGATCCTGTTTTATCAAATTTTTTATAATTTTTAATCAGAATTCCCAGACTGGCGGTGGCGCCGATCATGATGAGGGCGGCGAACATTCCGCCGAAGTTTGCGATGATCTTGACACCATTGACACCAACGGTTGCGATCATGATGTAGCCGACTGCCATCGGAACGACACACCACACAAGCTTTAACCACATCGGGGAGTCCGGGGAATCCGGGTTGATACCCTGAGTGGAGATGCCTGCCATAGCGATACAGTTGGAGTTGCAGGCGGTAATGGTGCTGAGGAAGATCAGAACCACGAATAACGGGATGATCAGATTTCCAAGCGGAAGAGCTCCTAACATATCATAAGGAACATTCTCAACGCCGCGGTCATAAGATGCAACGAGGTCGAACAGTCCAGAAGTCTGAACCCACAGAGAGGTACCGCTGACTAAAACCATCCACAGGGCACTGACAGAAGCACAAAGACCTACATATAATCCAAGCACGTGTTTTACCTTGCGTCCATAAGCGATCTGTCCCATGAAAGCGCCAGAGGTAGGTGCCCATGCCATCCAGCTGAACCAGTAGAAGGTGGTCCACCACTGCGGCCACTGGGTTCCAACGGATTCACCAGTAATCAGGATACGTTCAATAAAGGTACCTGCGAAACCGCCCAATGCCTCGGTAGAGAGGTTGAACAGGAAGGAGGCATTTGAAAATACCAGCAGGAAAATCAGGAAAATAGCAAAGCCGTATACGTTGATATTGGAAACATGCTTCATGGCTTTCTGGATACCAGAAACAGCCGTAGCAACCGTGACAGCGGCAACGACAATACCGACCATAAACCAGAGGCGGGCATTAGATGGAAGTCCAAGCATTTTAGAGATACCACCGGAAATATTCATGAATGCCTGTGCAACAGAACCAGCCATACCGGCACCGATGGCAAATAAGGTGATTGCGTCGATGGTCTGCATCCAGCGAGGATGGTAGCAGCGGTCACCCAGAAGAGGGGAAACTTCACTGGCGATGGAATACGGCTTTTTCGCGTTGTAATACATGAAAGCAAATACAACCGCCGGAACCGTATACATACAATATGGAACGATCGTCCAGTGAAGGAACATGGTTTCCATGGCAAATTTCAGGGAACCGCTGGTAGAAGGTTCAACGCCGTATAATTCAGTCGGCGGGTACGCGTAATGCGCGATCGGCTCTCCCGGTCCCCAGAAGAGGACACCGGCTGCCATGGTTGTTGTGAGGGCGATAGTAAACCAGGAAAAATTGCTTAGTTCTGGTTTGGCGTCCTCACCGCCGATTCGTACATCGCCAAATTTGGAAAACATGGCAACAACGGCGACGATTACGATTGCAAGGGCGAGAATGCTGGCAGCCCAGCCGAGATTTTTGATGATCCAGTTGTTGATATTATTGATGACTCCCAGAAAAGTTTCCTGATCGACAAGGCTTAAAACAAGGAACGCGACCAGAATAATAAACGGCGGGAAAAAGGTCATGATGCGAATTTTTGAGTTTTCATTTTTAGCATTTTTATCAGTCATTTATGATTCCTCCTTGTAGAGTGTATCCCAGATAGGACGATAGTCCTCCGGGTGGCGGTCGGTCAGAACGGTATTGAAATCACGTTCTTTTGCAATCCGGTTTAAATCAACGCTTCCATATAAAATGGCTTCTTCCTGAACACCGCAGCTGTCAATCCGTTCTCCAATAGGACTTACCAGCTGGCTTTTTCCTGCGAAGATCTCATCGCCGGACAATCCACAGCGGTTGACTGCGGCTATGTATACAAGATTGTCCAGGGCACGGCACGCAAGGTTTAAATCCCACCATTCTTTGAAATAGTAGCTGGCGCGCCATGCGGCCGGGACTAAAACCAGTTCGGCACCGGCCAGTGTCAGCAGGCGGACGGTTTCCGGAAAGCATACGTCGTAGCAGATGACGACGCCGATCTTTCCGAGTTTTGTCTCAAAGACCGGGTACTGGGTGCCGCGCTGCAGATAAGTTCGTTCGTCTCCGACGGGATGCGTTTTTGAATAATGCCCGAGAATCGTGCCGGTATCATCGATCAAAAAAGCAGAGTTTTCGACTCCAGATGGGGTGGAAAAAAGAATCGGAGCCAGAATAAAGACTGAAAGTTCCTTTGCCAGACTACGCATCCGTGTCAGGGAAGGTCCATCTTCGATTTCGGCGAGCTTCATCATATCTGGGATGCAGGTGCCGAGATAGCCGACATTAAATACCTCTGGCAGACAAATCAATTTTGCACCGTGAGCGGCTGCTTCCCGGATCTGTTTCTCTGCTTTGTCAAGATTATTAGAAACATGGAACAAATCGCAGTCCATCTGGAGCATGGCGATTTGGTAAGGTGATCGAGTTTGTTGCATTTGAGTATCCCCTTCCTAAAATAGAATATTTATTTCATAAACGACATTTATGATATAATTATAGAATTTATAAAGGAATAAATCAACCAAAATACAATAATAAAGAACAAAATTTACCTTTTTTACAAAGAAATCCTCCGAAATTTGTCTGCTTTGACGAAAAACAAATGTCAAATTGACGAATTTCTAAGGAAAGTATATAATAAAACCAAACGAAAATCGAGTGAGAATCTTGGAATGAATGAGGATAAACGATGGGCAATGAAGTATTGGAACAGATCATAAAAATCAAGGACGCCGTACCGAAAAAACAGAGAATACTCTGCAATTATCTGGCGCTGAATTATGAAAAGATCGGCGTGATGACGGTGGCGGAGCTGGCGGAAAATGCGGGTGTGGGAAGCACGACGGTCATGCGTCTGGTACAGCTTCTGGGCTTTGACAGCTACACTACATTTAAGAAAGCATTGGCACAGGAATCGCTTTTGAAAAATACAACGCCGTACCGCAGCCTGCGGCAGGAATTTTCCCGTACCTCGGAGACGGCGAGCCGGGATACGTTCCATATGGCGATCGCGGACGGAATCCAAGTGCTTGAAAATCTCTGTACGCCGTCAAACATTTCCCAGTTTGAGGCGGCAATCCAGCTGATGCTGGAATCAGATCAGCTCTATATATTGGGAATGCGTTCCAGCAAGGCGCTGGCGCTGTATTTTGAATATGTGGCAGAGCGCTTTTATCCGCATATCCGCCAGCTCAGCCTGGAGGAAGAGTTTGTCTATGACCGGATTGCAATCAATACGACGCCGAAGGATGTGCTTTTAGTGTATTCGGTCTGGCCGTGTACGAAAAAGACGATTCGTGTGGCAGAGTTAGCACATAACCTGGGAATCCCGATGATACTGATCACAAATACGAGCTTAAATCCATTGGTAAAGATCGCAGATGTAGTGATTGATACGAATTCTGTGAACCATCCGAGCGGTGATACTGCTTTGATGCTGGTAACGGAGGCGCTCATGAGTGAACTGGGAAGACGGACCGCACCGGAATCCACGAAGAATATTGAAAAAATCGAACAGGCATTGAATGACAATGGACTGATTCTCTGGGAGAATTAATCGAAGATGTGCAACTGAAAACCCGATAAAACAGGGCTGCCGTTATTCCTCAAACGGCAGCTCTTCTTTTCGCAAAAATGTCCGGATCGACTCGTCCCACTCGCGTTCCAGCGTCTTGTCTAACGTAAATTGGTTGAGCGACAGCCCGGTGACACAGCTTAAATGCTGGTTTTCATAATGAATATTTAAGAACAGTCCGCCGACCTGCTCCGGGAGCCATTGGCTTTTGCGGGCGGTCAGAAACTGTTCGGTGGCAGCCTTCGGAAGCTTCAAAATGATGGAGAAGCGCTCCGGAAGCTTTTTTCCTTTTAGGAGGGAAAAACAGAACGGGCGCAGAGTTTTCCAGGTTGAATATTCTTCAATCTGCCCATCGGCACGCTCTTCTTCGGAATAAAAGCTTTTATGGACGCGTCCGTCGATGGAGAAGGTGTTGAACGTTACGATCTCCGCTTCCTTGAGCAGAAAGCGGTCAAATGTCTCTCCGATGAACAGTTTCTTGGTAAATAATTTTATATCACAGATATTGCAGGCAATCATATGTGTCCTCGCTGAGATGGTAAATTCGTTATTTTCTGTGTAATGTAGAAACAATAACGTAGATTCTATTTTATCGCAGGCGGGAGGGGGACGCAAGTGACTTCTTATTGGCAAGACGGAGAATTTTGAAATTTTATTAGCACTCAACAAAAATGAGTGCTAATTTTCTATTGACATCTTGGAACGCTGGTATTAAAATAAGAGTCACGGTGATGGAAAATCACAAAAAAAAGAATTTTACAAGCGTATATTTATGTAGCTGGATAGCAGGATTGGACGCGGCAGAGTGAAACTGCCAGACTCCATTTCCGGGAGCGGATATCCACTGTATTTTGCAATCAAAAGGAGTGTATAGATATGGCAGCAAAAACAGGAAGTTTATCAATCAACAGCGAGAATATTTTCCCGATTATTAAGAAATGGCTTTATTCCGATCATGATATTTTCTATCGTGAGCTGATTTCCAACGGATGTGACGCGATCACGAAGCTGAAAAAGCTGGCGCTGATGGGCGAGTATGAGGAGCCGGGGGAGACGGAGTATAAGATTCAGGTTACCGTTAATTCTGAGGACAAGACGATCACCGTCGAGGATAATGGTATCGGTATGACTGCCGAGGAAGTGGAAGAGTACATTAACCAGATCGCATTTTCCGGTGCACAGGATTTCCTGGCAAAATATAAGGACAAAGCAAACGAAGACCAGATCATCGGTCATTTCGGTTTGGGTTTCTATTCTGCATTCATGGTAGCGGACAAGGTTACGATCGATACTCTTTCTTATAAGAAAGACGCAGAGCCGGTTCACTGGGAGTCTGAGGGCGGCACTGAGTTTGCGATGGATAAGGGCGATAAGGAAGGCAATGGTACCAAGATTGTCCTTTATTTAAATGAAGACAGCACTGAGTTCTGCAATGAGTATCGCGCACGTGAAGTCATCCAGAAGTACTGCTCTTTCATGCCGGTTGAGATTTACCTGAAAAATGCAACGGCAGAGCCGGAGTATGAGACGATCGAGAAGGATCAGCTGACCGACAAGGACACCATTGTTGAGACGGTGGTCGAGGAAGCAAAGACCGAGGAAAAGGAGAAAGAGGACGGCACAAAAGAGACCGTGGAGGTATCTCCGAGAACCGAGAAATATAAGATCCTGAAACGTCCGGTGGCACTGAATGACATTCACCCGCTGTGGAACAAGCATCCGAACGAGTGTACCGAGGAAGAATACAAAGAATTTTACCGCAAGGTATTTATGGATTACAAGGAACCGCTGTTCTGGATTCATTTGAACATGGATTATCCGTTCAACCTGAAAGGCATTCTGTACTTCCCGAAGATCAACATGGAGTACGAGAGCATTGAGGGCACTATCAAGCTGTACAACAACCAGGTATTTATCGCGGATAATATCAAGGAAGTTATTCCGGAGTTCCTGATGCTCTTAAAGGGCGTGATCGACTGCCCGGATCTGCCGTTGAATGTATCGAGAAGTGCGCTGCAGAATGATGGATTTGTAAAGAAGATTTCCGATTACATCACCAAGAAGGTAGCGGACAAGCTGACCGGTATGTGCAAGACAGACCGTGAGACCTATGAGAAATATTGGGACGATATCGCTCCATTTATCAAATTTGGCTGCTTAAAGGATCAGAAATTTGCTGAGAAGATGGATGATTACATCATTTACAAGAATCTGGACGGAAAATATCTGACGCTGAAAGACTGCATGGATAAGGCGAAAGAGGAAGGTCATGAGAACCAGATCTACTATGTAACAAATGAGAAAGAGCAGAGCCAGTACATCAACATGTTCAAGGCAAACGGACAGGATGCGATCATCATGTCTCACAGCATTGATAATCCATTCATCAGCCAGGAAGAGCAGAAGCATGAGAACCTGAAATTCCTGCGTATTGATGCCGATGTCAATGACACGCTGCGCGAGGAAGTGAAGGAAGAGGACAAGGAAGCGCTCAAGAAACAGGAAGAGACGCTGACAGAGACCTTCAAGAAAGCACTGGGCGATGATAAGCTGCAGGTAAAGGTTGAGAAGCTGAAGGATGCTGAGATTTCTTCGATGATCACCCTGTCGGAGGAAACACGCCGTATGCAGGATATGATGAAGATGTACAACATGGGCATGGACGCGTCGATGTTCGGCGGCAGCGGTCAGGTGCTGGTACTCAACGCGAACAACAAGCTCGTTCAGTACGTCTTAGAGCACACGGATGGCGAGAATACACCGAAGATCTGCGAACAGCTCTACGATCTGGCACAGCTCAGCCATGGTTCCCTGACACCGGAGCGCATGACGAAATTCATCGCACGGTCGAATGAGATTATGGGTATAATGCTGAACTAAGGATGTTTGGTTCACGACTGTTTTATATAGGAAAATATGTTAAAATATCATATATGATATAATAACGGAGCTGCTGCACGTAAATGTGGCAGCTCTTTTATTACCTGTCGTAAGAGAGCAAATGGGATTCACTATTTCACGAATTTAGTATTTATGATAGAATAGGAGCACTTAGCAAGGTTTTTTCAGATTTGACGGGGAGGTGCGTGTATGTTTGGAATCGGAGGATGGAAACAGGTTGGCGCGACATTTGATATGAAACGGCAGGCGGCGATCCGGGAGCAGCTGGAACAGGCGGGAATTGAGTATCAGGTCAAGGTGGAGAAACGTCTGAAAGCGGGCGTGCTTTCCGGCAATCAGCGGGCGAGGCTGGGAAGTGCGGGAGAAAATGCGGCATCGGAACGGGAATATCTGTTTTATGTGCAGAAAGCAGAGGAGGAAAAGGCGCGCCGTGTGATAGAAAGCGCCGGAAGATAAAACAGGTATTTTCTGGGAATGAAAGACCTGAATGACGAAGGAGAGAAAATGGGAGAGGGAAACTGGAACGAATCGGATCTTTGGCAGTGGGAGGCAGATGAAAATGGTCTGCAAACGGAACCTGAGCTGCAGAATGCGGTTCAGAGTCCGAAACAAATCCGAAAAACCTGCCGCCGCGAGGTGCGCCGTGTCTGCAATGTCCTCGGCTGGGCGCTGGCATTTTTCAGCGTGATGGCGGTGCTTGTCAGCATACTTCTGGAAGTGGCTGGCAACGTATGGGCGGACGGAGGCGTGATCAGTACGTTTTTGAACTGGATGGTAAATGCAGCGTGGTATGAGGACGGCGGAAGCACGCTGGTCATCTATGCGCTGGTTCTTCCATTCGTATTTTTAATTCTGCGCCTTGTTCCGGAAGAACGGGCAGAGAAAATGAAGATTAGTTTCCTGCAGTTCTGTATGTTTTTTATTTTGGCACAGGGATTTGGAACTATCTTTAACCTGCTGGGAAATGCAATCAATGATGCGGTGGCGGCAAGTAGCGGCGGCGATGCATCCGCGATGAACCCGGTCAACGAGATGCTGGATTCGCTCTCGCCGGTAATGATTTTATATGTAGGGTTTTTAGGACCAATTATTGAGGAATATATCTTTCGATGGAAACTTTTAAACCGATTGCGCCGTTTTGGCGATAAGGCGGCGATCACCTACACGGCGCTGATGTTTGGTCTGATGCACGGAAATGTGACGCAGTTTCTCTATGCGGCGGTGATTGGCGTGGTTCTGGGATATGTGGCGGTGAAGACGGGACGGATGCGTTATAACTGTCTGCTGCATATTCTGATCAACAGCTGGTCGTTAGTGATAGCGATGCTTGGAACACAGGATACGCTGCTGCCGCTGTTTATCACGTTTCTGATGACCGGGTTTATGGGCTGCACGATCATCGGGGCGTTTGTTCTGCTGATTTTCAATTTCCGGAAAATCTGGCTGTCCGATGGGGCAATCCCAGAGGGAGTGAAATTCCGCAATATATGTGGGGCAATGTATGGGAATCTCGGGACAGTGGCATTTATTCTGGTAAGTTTGATTACGATGGCGTTTTTCTTGTCGAGATGATGTGGTGGTCAGCTGCTGTTCACAAGCAGGCACTTTTGGAAGTGAAAGTGCCGTAAGATAACGTGGTGGCAGCAGGAATTAGTTGTATTTAAATGCGAAGCCACGGTAAAATCTGTTACTGGGCACGTGTGCGTGAACAGTAACACTGTTCATGTGTTTGTCATGTATTTCAGTATGTATTTCACGGGATTATGCTTGACTTCCTACTGTGTGATTACTATAATAAATAGTAATGAATACTACGTGATGTGAATTGCGTAACGGGAGGACGTTATGTTATATAAAATTATTGGTGACAGCTGCATGGATTTGACGGAGGAACTGAAATTGGATCCGCATTTTCAGATGATTCCGCTGACCCTGCAGATAGGGGATTACAAGGTAACGGATGATGAGACATTTAACCAGAAGGAGTTTCTGGCAAAGGTAAAGGCAAGTCCCGAGTGCCCGAAGACGGCGTGTCCATCGCCGGAGAGCTTCAAGGAAGCATTTGAGGGCGAGGCAGAATATATTTTCGTGGTAACGCTTTCGAACCATCTGAGCGGCTGCTACAACTCGGCGGCTTTGGCAAAACGCCTTTATGAGGAAGAGAACGGAACGGACGGAAAGAAGATCGCGGTCATTGATTCCCTGTCGGCGTCGGCGGGCGAGTTAAATATTGCGCTGTTCATCCGGGATCTGTGCGAGAAAGGTCTTCCGTTTGAGGAGATCTGCAGGCAGACAGAGGCATATCGGGATTCGATGAACACGTATTTCGTCATTGAGACGCTTGATTTCTTAAAGAAAAATGGCCGTCTGACCGGTTTGACGGCGTTTATCGCGTCGGCGCTGAATATCAAGCCGGTTATGGGCGCGGACAGCGGTACGATCATCAAGCTTGATCAGGCGCGCGGCATGACCCGGGCGCTCGACCGGATGGCGGAGATTGCGTGCAAAGAGGGCGGCGATACCGCAAGCAAACGTCTGGTGATCGCACACTGTAATAACCTGGAACGTGCTAAGCACGTGAAAGAGATCATGTGTAAACGGGCAAACTTCCGTGAGGTAGTGATCACGAATACGGCTGGCGTTGCAACCGTATATGCGGGCGACGGCGGAATCGTTATGACACTGTAGGGAGAAAGAGTGGGTGATGACAGCTGGAAAGGTGGAAAACGCCGGACAGCTGCGATTGATTGAGGAAAAATGAAGCATACATTTTTTAGTAAATGCACGAAAATGCCGTTCAGATACCGGACGGCATTTCTTTTATCTAGAATTGGAAATTTGACAATTTTGGCAGGAATGGCGCTTTTGCTTGGCGGATGCCAGGCGGGAGGTTCCATATGGAAAGAGACAATCTCATTGGAGCCAAAAGACAAAACGGTATTGGAAGAAACGCTTGATCCGGAAACAGATATAGACGGGCAGGTGGAGTCAGAACAGGTAGATGGCGCGGAACTGGGGGTGGAAATGCAGGGGCAGGACGAATCTGGCAAACTTGAGGCAGAACCGGGAGAAAATGATTCAAATGAGTGTTCGCTTCTGTTTGCCGGAGATATCTATTTTTCCAACCATGTTTTAAATGCCTACGACCGTGTGGGAGGTATCGGTGGCGTCCTCGGAGAGAGCTTGCGGGAGACGATCGCGGAGTCTGATATTTTTATGGCAAACCTGGAATTTCCGTTCAGCGACCGGGGAACACAGGCGGCGGATAAACAGTTTACGTTCCGGGTATCGCCGTCCCGCGTGTCTATTTTACAGGAGATCGGACCAGACATCGTGACGGTGGCGAACAACCATGCGCTAGATTACGGCACGGACGCACTGCTGGACACGTGCGATACGCTGGACAGTGCCGGGATTTTGCATGTTGGGGCGGGAAAAAATCTGGAAGAGGCGAAACAGCCGCAGATCATTGAGAAAAATGGAAAAAAGATTGGTTTTCTGGGCGCGTCGCGCGTCTTTCCGACGGGCGGATGGGCGGCAGGATCGTCGCATCCGGGCATGTTTTCGGCGTATGACACGGCTTCGGTCGTGCAGGAGATCCAGAAGGTAAAGAAAGAGTGTGATTATCTGGTTGTCTATGTCCACTGGGGTATCGAGCGGAACACGCAGCCAGAGGCGTACCAGCGGGAGATGGGACATCAGTACATCGACGCGGGCGCTGATCTGGTGGTTGGCAGCCATCCACATGTGCTGCAGGGGATTGAGCTGTATCATGGAAAATGGATTCTGTACAGTCTGGGAAATTTTGTGTTCGGAAGCTCGATTCCGGAGACAATGCTGGTGCAGGCGTCGGTAGATGCACAGGGAGAGACGGCGCTTTCAATTGTGCCTGCAACTTCATCTGCCGGATATACGAGAGAGCTGGACGTGGGGAAGAAAGAGGCGTTTTACCAGAAGATACAGGGGCTTTCGGACGGCGTGCAGATTGATGAGAATGGAAAGGTGCAGGTGCAGTAAAATCAATTCGTGAAATCCTGCCCCTGAAAACACCCGCTTTCCCGCAGTGCCTTGGAAAACGTATTCAAAAATGCCCGCTTATTTCCACTCCATTCCGGTGCGACCAGCAATTTTTTCGGTCCATCGCCGCTGATCCGGTGGATGACCATATCGGGCGGCAGCAGGCGGATACATTCGATCAGCAGCTCAATGTATTCGTCCATTGAAAAGACCGGAAAAGGTGCCTGTTCGTAGAGCTCTGCCAGCTTCGTGCCGCGTAAAATGTGGAGAAGCTGAAGTTTGATGCCGTCGATAGCAGGCTGGAAATCGACCAGATAGCGGACGGTATCGAGCATCTGAGCTTTCGTTTCATCAGGCAGCCCCAGAATGACATGGACGATGACGGTCAGACCGGCGGCTTTCAGTTCACGGACGGCATTTTCAAAGACCGGGAGGGAATAACCGCGCTGGATGCGCGCGGCACTTTCCTCATGGATGGTCTGAAGTCCCAGTTCCACCCAGACCGGTTTTCGGCGGTTTAAGCGGGCGAGAAGCTCCAGGACATCCGGCGGCAGGCAGTCCGGGCGGGTTCCGATGGACAGGGCAGCCACGTCCGGGTGGGCGATTGCTTCGGAAAAAAGCGGCTCCAGATAGGAGACAGGCGCATAGGTATTTGTGTAGGACTGGAAATATGCGACATATTTTCCACCCTTTATTTTATTTGCGACACGCGCCTTTGCCGCTTCGATCTGTTCGGTCACGGAGGTGTGAGCCGGCTCTGCAAAATCGCCGGAACCGCCGTGGCTGCAGAAAATACAGCCGCCCGTTCCCAGCGTACCGTCCCGGTTGGGACAGGTCATGCCGCCGTCGAGCGCCAGCTTGTAGATTTTCTGCCCAAATTGGTCTTTCAGCCATGCGTTTAACGAATAGTAGGGACGACCGTCGGAGTAGCAGCGGGGCATGGAGGAATCCGGGTGTTTGCCGGAGGCGGTGGATGCAGGATGGAATGTTTCGGGTAATGATAGGTATGTTTGAGTGGTTTGCTTCATACGGACTCCTGTGTTTTACTATATAAATGAAAGCTTACCAGAACCACAGCATTTTGTAAACACACGAAAGAATATCGTATTGAGGCATTTTGAGGAAAATGATATAATGAGCGCAGAAGAAAAGAATGCGGCTGCGAAGCAGACATATTCTTTTCTTGCGCCATTAACGAACGAACAGCCATGCGAAGCAGGGCGGTAGAGCGCGATAGCGCGGGTTCGTGAGTTATGATATAATACATACAAGAAGTCAGATTGAATCAAAATGTCTGAAATCATAACCATATATATAAAGGAAACAATTGTTCACGGGTAGGCACTTTTGGAACTGAAAGTGCCGTAAGAAAACGTGGTGGCAGCAGGAATTTGCCGTATTAATATGCGAAGCCACGGCAAATTCCGTTACTGGGCGCGTATGCGTGAACAGTAACAAACAATTTGGGGAAAAGGAGAAGGGATATGTCAGTCAAAGAAACACTGAAACAGCTGGAATCTGAGAAAACGAAAGTGCTGATGGCAGAATTATACGGGGCAGAGAAAGCGGAGGAGAACCGGGCGCGTTACCGCTATGTGGCAGAGCGCTTTGAGAAAACATATGGGGAACGTGATATCAAGCTGTTTACTTCCCCGGGACGGACGGAGATCAGCGGCAACCACACCGATCACAATCATGGCAAGGTGCTGGCGGGCAGCATCAACCTGGACTGCGTCGGCGCGGCGGCACCGAACGGAACCGACACGATCCGCATATTAAGTGAGACATTTCATCAAAATTTCAGCATCCATTTAAGCGATCTGAAACCGAGCACGGGTATGAGCGGCACCATCGACCTGACAAAGGGCATTTTAAAGGGCTTTGAGGAGAGAGGATACAAGGTCGGCGGATTTGACGCATACATTACCAGCAATGTTATCAGCGCGGCGGGCGTCAGCTCTTCGGCTTCCTATGAGATGCTGATCTGCTCTATGTTAAATACGATGTTTAACGAGGGAAAGATGGATGTTGTCACCTACGCCCACATCGGAAAATATGCAGAAAACAAGTTCTGGAACAAGGCGTCGGGTCTGCTCGATCAGATGGCATGCGCGGTCGGCGGTCTGATTACGATCGATTTTAAAAATCCGGAAGCGCCGGTTGTGGAGAAGATTGATTTTGATTTCGGCGCGCAGGATCACAGCCTGATGATTGTAAATACGGGAAAAGGCCACGCGGATCTGAGCGCAGATTATTCTTCCGTTCCAAACGAGATGAAAAAAGTAGCACAGTACTTTGGAAAAGAGGTCTGCGCGGAGATTTCCGAGGAAGAGGTGATCGCAAACCTGGCGAAAGTGCGTGCATTTGCGGGAGATCGTTCCGTGATGCGTGCGTTCCATTTCTTTGAGGAAAATAAGAGAGTGGAGCGGGAAGTAAAGGCCCTTCGGGAAAATGATTTTGCTGCCTTTTTGGAGGGAATCACAGCTTCGGGCAATTCTTCCTGGAA
The DNA here is from genome assembly GCF_003477925.1 of Clostridium sp. AF32-7AC. Classification (NCBI taxonomy): domain Bacteria; kingdom Bacillati; phylum Bacillota; class Clostridia; order Eubacteriales; family Clostridiaceae; genus Clostridium; species Clostridium sp. AF32-7AC. The sequence goes on along the minus strand of NZ_QUEG01000004.1, from coordinate 209,009 downwards.
ATGGCTTCAGAATGTATACACGACTGCAGACGTGCAGGAGCAGGGCATCAGCATTGCACTGGCGCTGACGGAATTGTTTATCGCGAAAAAAGGACGCGGCGCGTGCCGGGTTCATGGCGGCGGCTTTGCCGGTGTTATCATGGCGATGATTCCGAACGATCTGGTGGACGAGTATACAGAATATATTGAAAATGCGATCGGAGAGGGCAATGTATACCGCATGAGCATCCGCCCGCACGGCGCGATCTGCGTGAGCGAGCGCATCTAAAAATTGGGACCTGGAAAGGCGGTGGAATTTATGGGAAATAAAAATCTGATTATCACAATCGAGAGGGAGTACGGAAGCGGAGGACGTATTGTGGGACGCAAGCTGGCAGAGGAGCTGGGGCTTCATTTCTACGACGATGAGATCTTAAAGATGGCGTCGGAGAAGAGTGCGGTCGGAGAGGAATTTTTCCGTTTAGCGGATGAGAAAGCGGGAAACAACCTGCTTCACCGTCTGACTGGCGCGAAGAAGGCAGATGTGTTCGGAAAGCCGTCCCTGAAAGGCGATGTGACATCGCCGGATAACCTGTTTAAATTCCAGGCGATGGTGATGCGGGAGCTGGCAGAACAGGAACCGTGCGTATTTGTAGGCCGTGCGGCTGGCTATGTGCTGGATCAGGACGAGGAGATCGAAAATCTGATCCGCATCTTTGTCTATGCCGACCGTGTGCGCCGCGTGCAGCGCGTTATGGAAGTAGACTGCATCAGTGAAGAAAGAGCGAAGAAGCGCATCCGGAAGATTGAGAATGAGCGGAAGAATTATTATAAATATTTTACCGGAAATGACTGGAAAAATATGAAGAACTACGATCTTCCGATCAATACAACCCGCCTCGGACTGGACGAGACGGCGGAGCTGATCAAGGAATATGTGAAGCTGCGCGGGTATATGAAGTAGGGAAAAATGAAAACAACCTGTCTGTGATGCAGGCTAAAAATTTCAGTTGAAGATTGTAGGAAGCAGGGCAGATTTGGAAGATGAGAAGTGCCAGCGGATCGCCAGCTCAATCAGCTCCCAGAATGCTGGGAGAGTGATTCCGGCATTCTGAATTTTCCTTTGACGACAGTAGAATCATTACGACCTTATTACAAATTATTTACGGTTTGAAGCGGTATATTGACGGTTAAAATGGAAAATGATACAATGATTTCAGAAAGAAAGGGGGCAAAAGCATGAGAAGTGCATCTGAATTTAGGCAAATGGCGCGTGAGACACTGCGCGGAAACTGGAAACTTGCGATGGGAACGGGATTAGCAGCGTCCCTGATTGGTGCGGAGATTGCCGATACGGCGCCAAATGGAATATCAGAGCTGCAAAAAGTGATACAGGCACGACCGGAAGTGAAGAATGTGCTGACGCAGGTATTTCTGATGCGCAGCATGCTTCTGCCCTTGGTGCTTTTGCTTATCTGGGGCTTGATGGTGGTTATTATTGGAGGTGCGGGGCAGATGGGATACGCCCGTTTCCATCTGAATCTGGCAGAGAAAAAGGAAGCATCCTTTTCTGATTTATTTTCCCAGTTTTCGCGGATCACAGATGGCGTGGCGATGGTATTTGTGCGCGGCTTTTATATATTTTGCTGGACCTGCCTGTTTTTCGTTCCGGGTTTCATAAAGACGTACAGCTATGCGATGACACCATATGTGCTGATGGAACATCCAGAATATTCCGCCAACGAGGCGATCACCGAGTCGCGCCGCCTGATGGATGGGAAAAAATGGAATTTATTCTGCCTGACCTTTAGCTTTATCGGCTGGCGGCTGATCTGCAGCATTCAATATATAATACCAGCGGTTCTTTTGTATACACAGGGAAGGCTCAGCGGTGTGACCGTGCTGTTTCTGGTAGGGCTGATGGGACCGCTCAATATTGGCTATCTGTTTCTGCGCCCATATGAGGAGGCGGCATTTGCGGCATTTTATAGGGACGTGCGGGATGAGAAGAGGGAAATAGAAGAGATAGAAATGCGGGATAAGTGGAGTGAGAATGAGCCGGAGAAAAGTGAAAATGCGTGAACTCTGTCTGTACAAAAATGAAATCATTTGCATAGAACTGTGCTTGTGTAAGGATAGACGGAACAATAAAAATCTTTGAAAATCAAATTGGCGAAAGCCCAAAATAAGAATCTGTAATCAAAAATTTCCTCAGAAAGTGGTCAAAATGAAAGCTTTCTGAGGAGTTTTTTTGAGTTGTATTATTTATTTTGTTTTAGTCCATCCGTGCTTTCTCAGACAGCAAATGTTTCTGGCAATAGAAGAATGCCGGAATCAGAAATGCATCGGCGAGCAGCCATGCAAGCGGCGAGGCAAAACAGATGATGATGTAGCCAAAGATCGGTACCAGCAGGAAGCCGACCATGGCGCGGGCGATCATTTCGCAGACACCTGCCAGGATGGCGAGCAGGCTGTAGCCCATTCCCTGAATCGTGAAACGCCATACATTGACGATTGTCAGAGGTATGTAGAACAGGGAGTTGAAGGTCAGGAACTGGTGCGCCTGATGGATTACAACTGTTTCCGAGGCATCGACGAAGAGAAGCGGAATCACGCCGCCAAACACAGTCAGCACGATGCACGCCGCAATGGAGTAGATGCCGCCGATGAGAGTCGCGGACCGGACGCCCTGGCGGATGCGGTCTACCTTTCCGGCACCGGCGTTCTGTCCGGCGTAGGTTGCCATCGTGCCGCCCAGCGCGTCAAACGGGCAGCAGAAGAACATGCCGATCTTCTGACCTGCGGTGACGGAGGCAACCGCGATGGAACCTAAGGAGTTGATGGCAGTCTGGATGACAACCGAGCCGATCGCGGTAATCGAATACTGGAGTCCCATCGGCACACCCATTTTGCAGAGAATGTAAATGTGTCTGCCGCTGATGCGCGTTTCCTCATGGTGCATATGCAGGATTTCAAATTTTTTCTTCATATAGATCAGGCAGAGAATACCGGATACTGCCTGAGAGATAACAGTTGCATAGGCAGCTCCGGCGGTGCCGGTTCCGATCTGTACGATGAAAAGCAGATCCAGCGCAATGTTTAAAAGGCTGGATAAAATCAGGAAATAGACCGGCGTTTTGGAGTCGCCGAGCGCACGGATGATGCCCGCCAGCGTATTGTACAGGTAGGTTGCCGGGATACCGGCGAATACGAAGAAAATGTAGCTGTACGCGCCGTCAATGATATTGTCCGGCGTCTGCATCCAGACGAGAATCTGGCGTGTCATCAGGCAGACGATCACGGTCATGACCACGGCAAAACAGGAGGCGATCCATCCGGCATTAGCGACGAAACGGCGCATGTCCTTGTAATCCTGTGCGCCGAACCGCTGTGCAACCGGAATGGAAAACCCGGTGCAGACGCCGATGACGAAACCGTTAATCATAAAGTTGATGGCGGAGGTGGAACCGACCGAAGCCAGTGCATCGACACCGAGAAATTTTCCAACAATGATCGTATCGACCATGCTGTAAAACTGCTGGAACAGAAGTCCCATCAGCATCGGAACCGCAAAGCCCAGAATCAGCTTTGCCGGGCTCCCGTTTGTCATATCTTTTATGGTAGAGCGTTGCGAAGAGCGGCTCATGGAAAAACCATCCTTTCTAAAAAACGATTATAAAACTCTGAGAGTAGATTTTATAAGAAATACATAAAATTGGCAATCCGAAAAATCACGAAAAAAAGAAAAATAGAGGCACTTTTTTTGTGATATAGAAGAGAGGAGTGTCTGCGGATAGCAGCTTTCTGAGTAGAGAATGGAATGTATGAATTGTGTTACTGAGCACACGTGCGTGAACAGTAACGGAATTGTGAAGAAGCTGCGAGCTGGTTAGCACGCGGTATTTTACAATCAGTGACATACATGGTATCATAACAGATAGAGTGATTTTTATATAGAACGGAAATGAGGGTAACATACATGAAGAGACTGGCGGTGGGAATCCTGGCGCACGTAGATGCGGGGAAGACAACATTATCAGAGGCGATGCTCTATGCGGGCGGCATGATCCGCCATCTGGGGCGGGTGGACAAGGGCGATGCGTTCCTGGACACATATGAATTGGAGAAAAAGCGCGGAATCACGATTTTTTCCAAGCAGGCGCGGCTTGCATGGGATGATATGGATGTGACGCTCTTGGACACGCCGGGACATGTGGATTTTTCAGCGGAAATGGAGCGGGTGCTTCAGGTGCTGGACTATGCGGTGCTGGTTATCAGCGGTTCAGACGGCGTGCAGGGACATACAAGGACGCTGTGGCGGCTGCTGGCGCGCTACCAGATTCCGGCGTTCCTTTTTATCAATAAAATGGATCTGGCGCCGGGACGGGAACAGGAGGTCCTGCGCGACCTAAAAGAGTCGCTGGGCGGAAATTTCGTTGATTTTGGGGCGGACTGGACGGAAAGTTTCTATGAAGAGGCAGCAGTCAGCGGCGAAGCGGAATTGGAGGAATTTCTGGAGACGGGACAGGTGTCTAAAGATGCGATCCGCAGCCGGATTGCCAGCCGGGATCTGTTTCCGTGTTATTTTGGTTCGGCGCTCAAAAATACGGGCGTGGAAGATTTTATGCGCGGTTTGGAAGAATATACGCTGGAACCAGTGTATCCGGACGAATTTGGGGCGAAAATATTTAAAATTGTGCGCGACAGCCAGGGCGAACGCCTGACTTATATGAAGATCACGGGCGGCGTGCTGCATGTCAAAGACCGGATCGGCGAGGAAAAGGTAAATCAGCTCCGTCTGTATTCAGGCGATAAGTATGAGGCGGTGGGCGAGTCACCGGCGGGTATGATCTGTGCGGCAACGGGACTTTTGCACACGAAACCGGGCGAGGGGCTTGGAGTCTGTGAAATGGGCGCGGAACCGGTGCTGGAGCCGGTTTTGACGTATCGCGTCGAGCTTCCGGAGGATGTGGATGCGGCGGCGATGCTGCCGAAATTGCTTCAATTAGAGGAAGAAGAGCCGGAGCTTCATATTGTCTGGGAGGAAGAAAAGAAAGAGATTCACGCCCAGATCATGGGCGAGATCCAGATGGAGATTCTGAAAAGCCTGATTGCAGAGCGTTTTGGGGTAAATGTCCGGTTTGGCGGGCGCAGCATTGTATATAAAGAAACGATCACCGATACGGTCGAGGGTGTCGGGCATTTTGAGCCGCTCCGCCATTATGCGGAGGTACATCTGCTTCTGGAGCCGGGAGAACCGGGCAGCGGGCTGGTATTTGATACCGATTGCAGTGAAGATATTTTAAGTAAAAACTGGCAGCGGTTGGTGCTGACGCATCTGGAAGAAAAGGTACACCGGGGTGTTCTGATTGGGGCGCCGATCACGGATATGAAAATTACACTGAAATCGGGACGCGCCCATGTGAAACATACAGAAGGCGGCGATTTTCGACAGTCCGTGTACCGGGCGGTCCGTCAGGGACTGATGCAGGCGCATTCGGTGCTGTTGGAACCATTTTATGCCTTTCACCTGACGATACCGGACAAGATGGTGGGACGTGCAATGACCGATCTGGAGCGGCGGTTTGCCGTCTTTGAGGGACCGGCGCTGGAGGACGGGCAGGCAATATTAACCGGACGTGCCCCGGTATCGGCACTCGATGGATATCAGACGGAGGTGACGGCGTACACGGGCGGATTGGGACAGATGATCTGCACGCTCGATGGCTACGGACCGTGCCACAATGAAGAAGAAATCATTGCGGCAGCCGGGTATGATCCGGATGCGGATCTGGCAAACCCGAGCGGATCTGTTTTCTGTACGCACGGAGCGGGATTTGTCGTCAACTGGGATGAGGTCAAAGACTATATGCATCTGGAAAGCTGCCTGGGCGATTCCAATGGAAAACGGCGGATGGATGCGATCCCTGAGCTGGGTGCGCGCTCCTCGGATGGACAGGGCGGCGGCGCTTCGGAAGAAATGTGGATCGGAACGGACGAGGTCGATGCGATTCTCGCTCGCACCTACCATGCAAATAAAAAGGAAGACGGCGGAAAACGCCGGTGGGGCGGAAAGAGCAAACGCCCGGCGGAAACCTATGGTGCCGGAGTGTACGGAGAGACGGCGCGGAGGCAGGAAGCGGTGAGACAGAAGAGCGATTCGAAAGTCGGGCCAGCTGAAACTTTGGCATCTGGAAGTGAAGGAAAATCGGGAAGTTCTGTGGCTGGAAATGCAGGAAAATTGGAACATGCAGGCAAAGCGCCGGAAAGTGGCGGAGCGGGCAGCAGAACCGGCGACTCCAAAGGGAAAATGGCATCGGCGGTACGGGAATACTTGCTGGTAGATGGCTACAACATTATTTTCTCCTGGGATGAGTTAAATGAGCTGGCGAAGATCAACATTGATAGCGCCCGTGGTAAGCTGCTGGATATTCTCTGCGATTATCAGGGAAGCCGCGGTATCGAGGTGATAGCGGTGTTCGACGCCTACCGGGTGCAGGGACACCGGACGGAGGTGACGGATTACCACAACATTCATGTAGTCTTTACGAAAGAGGCGGAGACAGCTGACCAGTACATCGAGAAATTTGCCCATGAAAATGGGCGGAAATATACGGTGATGGTAGCGACCTCCGACCGTCTGGAACAGATCATCATCCGTGGGCAGGGCTGCGGGCTGTATTCGGCGCGGGATTTTGAGGAAGAGGTAGACCGTGTGAAGAATCAGACACGTGAGCATACCAACCGACCGCATAGCGGACATAAAAATTATCTGCTGGATTCGGTGCCGGAGGAGGTGCTGCGGCAGGTGAAGAAGGACGAGTAATGTATAAAAAGCGGATTTTCGTATAGATTACTCGAAGGCATGAATCAGATCTTTCTGCATAAATTTCATCAGTTCTGCTGCCGCTGCGCTCAGGCTGCCGGTTTCGATGGCGGAAAGCATGGTTCAGTTAAGGGAATATGCAGAAAAATCTGCATTGTACATTACAAGGAAAATACTCACATGTGCTGCAAAAATATTTTAAGGTATGACGAAAAGACAGAATGCACATCGGTCACGTTAAGAAATATAATAGGGATGAGATTTGAGTTGCTCGATACATGAAATCCCTGTTTCTCTTTGGGCGGAGGTTAATAGGATATTTAAGGTTGGGTCTGATAGGAGTCAGATGCCTTTGTATGAGAAGCGTGCTCTCAGTTTCGTCACCGCTGCTTTTCAGATTTGCCCTGCATCTGTGGCATAAACTGTATATACTCCTTAAAAGCAAGTTTCAAAAAATTGAAGAGAAACCGTATATAGATAATACCTTGCCGGACTTCATTTTCGATGGAGTCCGGCGTTCTGTATCCAGAAATTGCATTTCATATGTCGGCAAAAAGTGTTACACTGTTGGATATTCTGAAAGAGCAGAAGGCAAGTAAATACTCCGGAGGGATCTACCACAAAACACAGATTGATTTGACATACTATTCCAACCATATAGAAGGAAGCCGAATGACCCACGATCAGCCCCGATATATCTTTGAAACCAGCACCATCGGTGTAGAAAAAGAAGTGCTGAACGTGGATGATGTGATTGAAACAGCAAATCACTTCTGCTGCATTGACATGATCATTGATCATGCAAAAGCAGCTCTGACGGAAAAATTCATCAAAGAGCTTCACTTGGTTTTGAAGAACGGCACCAGCGATTCCAGAAAAGATTGGTATGCGGTTGGCGATTATGAGAAACTTCCGAATGAAGTCGGCGGTATGGATACCGCCCTTCCGGAAGAAGTTGCCGATAAAATGAAGGTATTGCTGATGGAATATAATGCCAAAGAAGAAAAGACCTTTGAGGACATTCTGGACTTTCATGTGAAGTTTGAGCGGATTCATCCGTTCCAGGATGATGATGTTATAATAAGGACAAAGTTAGAGAAACCCAGTAAAATCAAGGGGTTAGCACTAATTTAGTTCTTATTTTTATACCAATTTAGCGGTGGGATAAGGCAGCGCTGTTATATCAAAACCGAAAATCCAAGTCAGTATCGCAGATAACAGATTAGAAGTAATGGGCATTGATCATGGCTGGTCGATGATGAAAACAATATCTCAGGTATTTGTCACAGGAGTTAAGGAGATAACAACAACTCCGGCACTCTTTGGTGATGTACTTGAGTATGAGGGAAAGTACTACAAGATTGGAACTGTAAGGCAGGAGGTCAAATGGTATTTCACAAAAGGTTTTGACAGATAGTTTAAGACAAATGATGAGTGATGGACTGGCATATCGCCACGATTACCATGAGCAGCCACCGAGAGTTGAATACGGCTTAACGGAACTCGGAACAAAAATGCTTCCAATTGTTAATTCACTTGCTGACTTTGGTAACTACTATAAATCACTTATTGAACAGAATTAAGTACGTTAGTATTTGAAAAGCTCGAACAATCGGAATTTACTTCTACTTAGACATACAAACTGTTGACAGTAAAACTCCTATATAGTATTATTTGATAAAATACTATATAGGAGTTTTTGTATGAAAATGAATGGCGGATTTCTTGTTACCAAAATAAAACAACTTGGAGATCGAATCTTTGAGAAGATTCTCAGCGAAAAGAATATTGATGCGTTTAACGGAGCCCAGGGGCGTATTCTTTATGTGCTGTGGCAGGAAGATGGAATCTCAATCAGATCACTCTCGATTAAATGTGGATTAGCGATAACTTCTCTTACTACGATGCTGGAAAGAATGGAAAATAAAGGGCTGATAAGACGCGTTCAGTCTGAAACGGACAAAAGGAAAACACTCCTGTTTCTGACTGAAAAAGCACATGCCTTAAAGGACGAATACGATTCTGTATCTGATAAAATGGGCAGTATTTACTACAAAGGTTTTTCGGAGGAAGAAATTACCCAGTTTGAGGAATACCTCGACCGTATCAGAAAGAATCTTGAGGAGTGGCAGAAATCATGAGTATTTGTATCAAAGATCAGATTCAAAACATGAATATCGTCATCGGATGTACAGTGGGGTGTGCATATTGCTACGCCCGCAATAATGTGAAACGCTGGCATATGATTGATGACTTTGCTGACCCTGAATTCTTTCCGGGTAAGCTCAAGATGATGGAAAAGAAACGTCCGCAGAACTTTCTTCTTACCGGCATGAGCGATCTTTCCGGCTGGAAGTCAGAATGGAGAGACGAGGTATTTGAAAAAATCCGTGAAAATCCACAGCATCAGTTCCTGTTCCTTACAAAGCGACCAGATCTGCTGGATTTTGATACAGATTTGGAAAACGCATGGTTTGGTGTTACGGTGACGAGAAAAGCAGAACTGTGGCGTATTGACGCACTACGGGAAAATGTCAGAGCAAAACACTATCATGTTACCTTTGAGCCGCTATTCGACAATCCAGGTTCAGTTGATCTTTCCGGGATCAACTGGATCGTTGTCGGCACCATGACTGGAGTTCAGAGCAGGAAGGTTCATACGGAGCCGGAGTGGGCATGGTCTCTGACAGATCAGGCGCATGCGCTTGACATTCCGGTATTTATGAAGGAAGATCTTGTCCCTATCATAGGGAATGAAAATATGATTCAGGAAATGCCGGATGAATTCAATAAAGTGTTGGAGGTACAGAGATCATGGCAGAAGTAATAAATGGAATCCTCATTAATGAGGCGGAAACAAAGAACATCATGACCAAGTCCAGTCTGCCTGTAGGCGGTTACTCGGTCAATCCATATGTAGGCTGTACACACGCCTGCAAGTATTGCTATGCTTCTTTTATGAAGCGCTTTACCGGACACAAGGAGGAATGGGGCACTTTCCTTGATGTGAAGCATTGGCCGGAAATTAAGAATCCGAAGAAATATGCCGGACAGCGGGTGGTCATCGGTTCTGTGACAGATGGCTACAATCCACAGGAGGAGCAATTCGGGAATACCAGAAAACTTCTGGAGCAGCTGATCGGCAGTGACGCAGATATTCTGATCTGCACAAAGTCGGATCTTGTGGTACGAGATATTGATCTGCTGAAGAAGCTTGGACGAGTAACCGTTTCATGGTCGATCAACACACTAGATGAAAATTTCAAGAACGATATGGACTCTGCTTCTAGCATTGAGCGCCGTATCGCTGCTATGAAGCAGGTATATGAAGCAGGTATCCGTACAGTCTGTTTCGTATCTCCGGTATTTCCCGGTATCACGAATTTTGAAGCAATCTTTGAGCGGGTAAAGGATCAGTGCGATCTGTTCTGGCTCGAAAATCTCAATCTTCGAGGCGGTTTCAAAAAGACAATTATGGATTATATCGCCGGAAAATATCCTGATCTTGTACCACTTTACGACGAGATCTATAACAAGCATAACCGCAGCTACTTTGAAGCACTTGAAGTAAAAGCTGAGGAAATGGCCAAGAAGTATGAGTGCCCATTTGTGGATAATGAAATGCCTTATGGCAGAGTCCCGCAGGGACATCCGGTGATCGTAGATTATTTCTATCATGAGGAAATCCGAGGGACAGAGAATACAGGAAAAAGAAATCGTTAATCTAAACGAAAATTAAACTGATGATGGTGGAGAGATTTATTTATCGCCATTTGAAATCGAGAAGTTCTTGTTTGAAAAATAGAGAAATTGTAAAATTGAAGAAAAAAGAAATGCACAGTTCTTAGCTTATCGGGAACTGTGCATTTTTGTAAATAAATACTTTTAATTAGCCGATACACACAAAAGATTGGAAAGTCATTTGGAAAAGCAGAGGATAACGCACTTACTATAAGGCATTTACTCATGCTCAAATTGGAAAAACATTGTTTCACCAATTCAGGAATCTTTGGGCAATCAGTATAGAAAGAAAGTTTATTTATGAGCACACAACAAAAAGTAATCAAAAAAGCAATCGTAAAAAAATACGATTGCTTTTTTGCGCATTTCTGCATATAATATATAAGACAGAAATGGAGGCGATTGATATGCGTGAAACAAGAACATTAGAGTTCAAGGAAACGATTACCAACACTTTTTTAAAAACAGTCAGTGCTTTTTCAAATTATGACGGCGGAACCATCTTTTTTGGAGTGGATGATGATGGAAATATAAAAGGTTTGCCGGATGTAAAACAAGCCTGCTTGGATATTGAAAATAAAATCAATGACAGCATTACACCGCAGCCGGATTATACGCTTGAGGTACAGAATAATGACCAGACGATAAAGCTTACTGTGAAAAGCGGATTACAGAAGCCGTATCTATATAAATCGAAAGCATACAAGCGGAATGATACAGCAACGATAGAGGTAGATACTCTGGAATTTTCAAGGCTTGTATTGGATGGAAAAAATATTCGATTTGAAGAATTGCCTTGCAAAGATCAGGAGCTGTCCTTTGAAATTTTACATCGTAAGCTGAAAGAGACTGTCCGGATTGAAAATTTTGATAAGGACACACTGAAGACATTGAACTTATATGACGATGTAAATGGATTCAATAATGCAGCAGGGCTTTTGGCAGATAAAAATCATTTTCCGGGAATCGATATTGTCAAATTTGGAGAAAATATCAGCATCATTCAAAAGAGATCGACTTTTGAAAATATATCGGTTTTAGAGGTTTATGAAAAGGCAATCGATGTATTCAGAGACTATTACCAATATGAAGTAATACAAGGTGCTGATCGAAAGAAGATGGAAAAAGTACCGGAAGCTGCTTTCCGGGAAGCAATCGCCAATGCTCTGATTCATAGAGTGTGGGACGTGAATTCGCAAATCAGAGTTTCGATGTTTGATGATCGAATTGAAATAGTTTCTCCTGGCGGATTGCCGTCTGGAATCACAGAGGAAGAATATCTGTCTGGTAAACTTTCTGTTTTAAGAAATAGAAATCTTGCCAATGTATTTTACAGATTGGGATTTGTAGAGATATTCGGAACGGGAATTACAAGAATAAAACAACTGTATGCAGAAAGTTTGATAAAACCGGATTTTGAAGTTTCAGAAAATGCGATAGAAATTGTGCTTCCGATATTTGAAAAAAATGCGGATCTGACAGAAGACGAAATCGTGATCTATAAACTTTTAAGCAAGACGATGTTGAAGCCAATCAGCGAAGTTGCACCATATGTACCTTTCGGTAAATCAAAGACAATAAAGCTGCTAAAAGAAATGTGTCAAAAAGGTGTGATTGCAGTGGAAGGAAAAGGCAAAGGCACAAAATATATCATTAGATAAGACTTTAATTTCCAAAGTAATGTTTCGGAAATTAAAAAAGCAGAAGGTTCATTTGCATTAGGTGCAGTTAATTGTGCAATGGCTTCCTGCACAAATCATGAGAGAGATTGTACTTCTGGATAATTTGCGGCGGAACTTATGCGTTTACAAATGGTGTACTTACGTTGACTTCGTGCCATAGTTGGGCACCTCCTTATTCTCTTGATTATACTATGAAATCCTTGAGAATAGGCTGTCAACTTTATTTATACACCATCAAAAAGAGTGAGTGCGGTATAACACTGGGAGAAAAAATAGGGCTGCTGTACGAGTGGTAAAATTTACAGCCATTTGTACAGCTTTTACCTACTAAGAGTAAGAAATAATATGCTAAGATATATCGAGATAGGGTTCTAAGGAGAAATAGATAGAACCCTTGTAAATACAAGGAAAATAGAGGTTATACCAAGCTATGCGAGAAAAAATAAAAGTGCTCATGGTTTGCCACGGCAGTCTATAATAAAATGGTTAGAATGTAGTAAAATAGGGCTTTTGAACATTTTGTAATTAAGTTTTTACCTATGATTTACTTATTTTGTTTTAATAAGTATATGAAAAGAGGAATTTAGAGAGATGAAAGAAATTTTACTAAAGATATTTGATAGTGAGATAATGTATTATGTGGTAATACCTATAGTTATAGTTCTGTTGGGATGGGTAAAAAACGAGCGTGATCTTAAGGAAAAGAATAAAGAATTGGGGTATTGGATGCTGAAATGTAGAAAAATACCAACTTTTCCAGATATTATAATAAAAATTTATAAAATGATGGCGATAAATTTGCTGATTACACTTGTGGCTAAAAAAATGCTTTGTTATTGGAAAGGTGTGGTTTTTTCATATATTATTTGTGGAATTTGGTATTTAGGAATCAATGCTATAATCACTTTTAGAAATTGCAAAAGTTATAATAGTAAAATTGAGTTTTGGCAGGATGGTAAGCTAAAGAGGAAACTTGTAATTACACTTTACTTAATATATGCAATTTCTTTGTTGGCAGATGTTTCGAAAAAATACTCTTGGATAGTAGAGGGTATATTTATTATATTGTTAATGGTTTGGATAATCTGTTTGCTCAATTATTGTGATGTGGCTTTCATTTTGGATAATAGATATGCGGATATTTATGTAAAGGGGAGTGAAAGGGCTCAATTTGCCGAGGCTGGAAGTATAAGGAAGCATGGAGAATGGATAATTGTAAACAGATATGTAAATGGGTATGATGAAGAAATAAGAATTAAAGAAAGTGATATAGTTAGGATTGATTACTATGGTGAACCAATGATTACGGTTGAGAAACGTAATTTATTTTCCAAAAGACGGAGTAGTGAATAAATGGAATATACATATAAGAAATTTTGCTATTAAAAAAAGTATCTATGAAAGTTGATGGTTTCTAGTTATTTTAAGAGGGGTTAATAAAATAGTTGTTATCCAGTTTAATAACCGGAAATGAAATTGCTGTTATAAAATAAATTTTTATAACGGAGGTTCGGTTACATGGAAAATGTATATGGCTACATAAGCAACGGTGTACAAGGGGTACAAACAAGATTAAAAAGAAAAGATAGATTTGAAAGTAAGTAGAGTGGGATAATCCAGAAGTTAGAGCTTAGATTTTCCACTCTACTTGAACGTGGTCGCTAGTTGCGCTGATTGAAATAATCAGGCCGTCAACGGCTTTCCTTTTGTCGTCAAATTCAATGCTGTCCCAATGGTCGAGGTAATAAGAGAGTTCCTGCTCCTTTTGGGGTGACATTGTTTCAATGGACATTTCCGCAATCTCCTTTGAAATGGTCTGGCGGCGAGTGTCCAGTTCTTCAATTTTTTTGTTAGCATAGGCAAGAAGTGTTGCGTTGGCTCCGGTTAGCGTATCAAGTAGTTTTTCAATCTCGGCTTCAACTTGCGCCAGTTCAATTTGATGGGCGGTCAGTTTGGGATTGACTTTTTCCTCCCGGCTATGGCGGACTTGAAAATTTTTAAATCTCGCCCGCATAGCACTGAAAATAAATTCCTCAAATTCAGATTTACGGATTTTACCACAGCCCGGGCAGCCTTTATTTTCAGTCCGTTTACTACAGCGAAAATAGCCTTCGCTGTTCGGAACGTGTGTTGCCTTTAAGGCATATCCGCAACACCCGCATTTAACTTTTCCGGCAAGCCATGTATTTTTCGGCTTACGTCCTTGTTGAAAACTCTTATTTGTCATTAGCTTCTTCCTGCATTTCAGCCATACATCAGACGGTATGAGCGCTTCATGTGGAGCGATTACAAGTATCTGGTCTTTCAGGCTCCTGTCTTTATCCTCCTTCACGTCCCGGCCCTGATAGAGATAACAGCCATTGGTTCCGGCAAAATCGGAAGCGTCATTGACAATAGCCGCCCCCTGGCTTTTAAAAAATTCGTAGAGTTCTAAATCTGCTTGTGCGTAAACAGGATTTCTTAAAAGCTGTGAAATAAAGGTACGGAATAGCGATTTACCGTAAACTTTGATGTTCTGTTCCTCAAAGTACCGTGTAATGTCACCAAAAGACGTTTCCGGCTCGGAATACATTTCAAACATGAGCTTTACATATTGGGAAGTTTCGGGGTCTGCCACCATCTTTTTTGTGCGGATACCTTCAACCACTGTCGGCTCCAACTGATAACCATAGGGGGCCTGTCCGCTCATGTGAAAACCTTTCAGGCACCGGGAGTAGTAAGCGTCCGTGACGCGTTTCTGGATTGTCTCACGTTCAAGCTGTGCGAATACGATACAAATATTCAGCATGGCCCGCCCCATTGGGGTTGAGGTGTCGAACTTTTCTGTGGACGAAACAAACTCCACGTCATATTCCTGGAACAGCTCCATCATGTTTGCAAAGTCCAGAATGGAACGGCTGATTCTGTCCAGCTTATAAACGATTACCCGCCGCACCCGGCCCTTTCGGATTTCTCCTAACAGCTTTTGAAACTCCGGCCTGTCCGTATTCTTCCCGGAATAGCCTTTATCCTTGAATACTTTACAGCTTCCGCCTTTCAGCTCATACTTACAAAAATCAATCTGGCTTTCAATGCTGATACTGTCCTTACGGTCTACCGACTGTCTCGCGTATATACAATCTTCTCTGATAATGTCCATATTGGGCTCCTTCCGTATGGAATGGAGCTACCAACCTTACAATTATATTATACCATAGGCAGCCCCGGACAACAATGTTGCGGTTGATTAGTAAAATCTGTCCGTGTATTTACTGAACACATCATATAAGTGATTTTCGATTTCTCTTTTTCGCTTGTTCTTTTCATCCGGGGATAGTACCGGAATTAGATTTTCCAATACGATAAGTTTCCCTTGAAAATATACGGATTGTTTTTCGCTTTGGTATGTAACAGATTGAACCATCGAAAACCTCCACTTTTCAGTACGGATGAACAGCGGCCAGCTTCCCTCTTGTCTGCTGGGGAAACCTAAAAAAGCGGCTCCCTGGAAGGAACTGCCCTTTGAGCTTTCCCCAGCCTCGGGCCACGTTGGCCCGAAGCTAATAATCGCCGTTATAATATTTCTGTTCAGCCTCGTTGAGTGTGTATAAGTCAAACACTCCATAAAGCTGATTTACTACACGGCTAATATCTTTATGGGTGAATCCACAGTCCTGCATGGCCATAATCACATAGCCCCGGCAGGCGTCATTACTCCATATATTCAGCGTTAATTCTGGACTAGATATATTTTCCTTCATAAAATTCTCCTGTTCATAGAAAAATATGGGGCCCAGCCAGAACGGTTGCCCTATCATCAGACAGTAATAGAGGAAGGGCCCCACAGGTTAGAAAGTTTTTTCAGATAGACCGGACGGACAGTTGGCTTTTTGTCCCATAGCATTTCAGCTCTCCCCATTCTGATGGCAAGGCGATCTCATTACCTGCGACGGCTCACGGTTCGCAACACCGCTGCACGCTCGGATTGTGACTAATCGCAAGTATCCGGGTTTTGTGTTTTGTCCGGCAGACCTGCCACAGTCTGCCTACGGCATGGGCCTGGTCGCTCTCTCTAGTGTAAAAATAGAGGTCATGGCGGGCCTGTCACTGGACACAAGCACCCTTCGTATCCGTCTATCTTTTATTCAGTTTTCAATCTGCGTGAGGCGTGTCCCGCTTCGGGCCAATGTGGCCCGAGGCTTTGACTGCCTCTCATAAGCCATTTCATTTTTGAGGCGAAATCGGTACACCTTATAAAAATTTTTTTAAAATTTTTTCCAAGTTCCGAAGACCGCGCTCAATGGCGAGCCGCACGACCTTTTCATCCACACCCTCGGCCCGGGCAATGTCTTGTTTCGTCAAGCCGAGAATGAAATGAGCGTAAATGCGCTTTGCCTGTTTGTCGGGCAGTCGTGAGATGGCGGTATAGAGTTCTTGTATCGTCACTTTACGCTCATACAGTTCATAGGGAGAGAACGCAACGAAAAGCGCCTCATGCTCAATTCCATCATTCCGATCCAGGGAGTAATAGGCTTTGTGCCGGTATGTACGCAGACGGTAAGCGGCTTCCTTCCGGTCAAACTCCTTGAACATTTCAACAACATCTTCTGGTACTTCCATAAAGTAGTCTGACGTATAAAAAGGGTAATAGTCCCGTAAATTTATAATAGCCATATTGAACCTCCGCTTTGTTTTGTGATGGATGGACAACAAAACAGAAGCGGCGGGGAGCGTATATGTAGGCTGAAATTTCTGAAATTTTCAAAAAATAACAGTGAAAAATCTATAAAATAGTAAAGATGGCTACTCGTTCTAAAAAAGCCTCGACAGCTTATCTCAAGACTGGCTCTGTTTCGATAGCAAATCCTGAAATAAGGTGTCGAACATAAAAAAAGCTCAAACAAATAACAGCTTGTTTGAGCCTTAAAAAAGTTTAAATTGGAATAAAACTCCTCCCATCTAGGAGGAGGTAAAGCAAAAGGGGCGTTGCTTCATCTATTTTTTCTCAATAATCTAACTCATGTTATTAGCAACCTCCGCGTAAAAATCTCGTAGTTCTTTTATTATCATATAATGTATTTTTTGCAAAATTTGTCGTAGATAGGAGGCAAAAATAAAAAAATAGAGTAGAGGATATGTTAATGGTTAACGTACCTCTACTCTATCTAATTGTTACTAAAAATTTTCTTTTAAAAAGGTTGTTACAAAACAGACTCAATTTACTATATATAGTATATGTCAATTATTAAATCTACCATATACAGAACATTACTTTTCTCTTTGCAACAACCCTTTTAAATTGTATAATTGCTTTCACTTAATCAGCATTATTTTTTATCTGATTGAATAGCCATCCTATAATTCGAGCTATACAGTATAAAACACCAAGTCCAAGGACGGAGCATACAACTAGAAAAAATATAGACATTGCCGACATATTTACATCAACACCTTTTTGAATAGGACTCTACTTATATTATTCTTAATTTAATACGGTAGAAACTTCTCCATTAAAAACTTCCGTTCTTAAAGCGAAAGAAAGTGTTCCTACTCCGCCGACTACATTTGCTCTCATAGAGCCAGTCACTTCGGCCGCTTTGCTTGAGGTAGATGTTGCACGGCCAATGGCTAAACTTTCATCTTCAACCGTTCCGCCAACACAGTAGGTATTTAAATCACGTGCATTAGAAATTTTCCACTGGCTACCACTCTTTGATAAGTCAAATCTGTAATCCATACCTGCGACACCCCAAAATGCATCCGATTTCCACGTTCCTTCAGTAGCAGGATCACGAGTTAAAGGAGGCGTATAGCTAAGTGTCACTGTTACCGGCTGACCGTCCTTCTCGAAATGTAATGTTTCCGAATAGGGCTGGCTTTCGTCAAAATTATTCAGATCGACACTGAATGTTTGTCTCTGTTCTGGAGAATCAGCAGCAAGAGCACTAAATGCGCTACCAACTACCATGAGACTCAGCGCTACCAACAGACCCAATGCCTTTTTCAAACCTTTCTTCATAAATGACCTCCTTGAGACTTTACCATAGTAACAAACTCAGATTTTTTAGCGCCCACCATTATGTAAGGCACTATTCTCTCAAATTCTCCTCCTCTATAGCCCCAATGGTATCCCTCCCTTTACTAATCGGTTATGAGCTTTTTATAACTAACTGTAGTATACCACAGAATCCCTATATATGCAATATAATCTAAAAATGGTAAATAAAACTTAATAAATTGTTAATTATCAACATATATCGTATATTTTTCTGATATAAAAACCGGGTATTCAAGTTTTGTGTTTTGATGTTTGAGTTAAAACGATAAAAAGAAAGAGAACTTGTTGATATAAAAAAATATCATTCTTTTTGCATAAACATATAAAAACTCGAAAAGCGATTGATAAATCACCGAAAATTTGTGGCGAATTTTCTTAATATAGATATTTTAAGGAGGTATTGCGTAAAACAATAGATGTTGTATAAACTCAATAATCTTTTTTGCAGTATATTGCTAAATAGCTAAATGGCAAGCAATGCCTCTGTGGCCACAAGTGGCACAAAGGCTGCTTGTTGGGGCTCGCCCCAAACCCATATCTTCGGGCCAACATGGCCCGAAGTGTCAGCGTCGCTTTGCTCCTTATTTTCATAACCTTAACGCTCCTTTTCCTGCTTTCTTCCCGGCTCGGTGTAGCCCATCAGAGTGTCAATGTTCGCCTTGATTGTGACGATCTCCTGCATATCCCGTCGTGCCTTCTGGTATTCTCCATAGAGCTGTTTTTTCTTTGCTGTGAGCTTACGGCCTTCTTCCTTCAGCACATCCATTTTGGGGAGCTTTGCCCCGCCCAGCAGAGAGCGCATTTCCGCTTGTGCAACCCGGTACAGTTCAAGGTCGGCCTCATGCTCCGCAAGGAATTTCCTGCTGTACTTCGTCGCCTTATACTGCTCAAAGACTGGGCGGGTTTTGGCATACTGAACCGTTGCAGCCTTTAGCCCGGCATTGGTTTTCATAGCCTGTTCCGTCTGCTTGACCTGCTCGGAAATAGCATGGAAACGGTCTGCCGCCTCGGTGGCTTTCTGCGCCAACTGCTCATAATCGGTCAGGTTATTGTCCTGTATATAGGCAAGAGCGGCGGCCATCTGCTTAATGTTAAATACCTTCGCCCAGCGTTCATATCCAGGCCCCTTACCGGCAGCCAGCTTTGCTTGAATATCCACCGCCAGACTGATTTTCCGTTCCGAGCGCCCGGGGCGTTTTTCTTTGCCCTCAATGGCAGACAGAACATCTTGCAAGTCGTAGCCGTCTCCCAGCGTGGAAGCCCGCAGACGGGTAAAGCGTTCCTGTCCCTGCCCGGTCAGCCGGAAACTGATACCGCCGCCCCGAACCGTCTTGACCTCATATCCGGCCCGCTTCATCAGATTGAGAAATTCGTCCAGATCAGCGGGGCGTTCCGCCAGCGCAGTATCAATGGCAAGGCGCAGTCTGTCCTGATAGGAAAGCGGCCCTTTTCGTTCTTTCTGCCATTCTCCATAATTCCGATACTTGCCCTTGCTCCGGGGCTTCGGGTTCTCTACAATGGACAGCCCGTTTTCAAGGCACAGCCTGTCAGAGAGCCGCCGGAGGGCGAAGCTGGAGCCCCAAAAGTTTCGGAATTTCCGGGTGCAGTCAAGGGTGGTGGAGTTGTAATAAATGTGACAATGGATGTGCTGCTTATCGGTGTGCGTGGTAACGATAAAAGCGTGCCGCCCCTTTGTCCAGCGCATAGCCAGCTCATAGCCGATACGGTTCGCCTCCTTCGGGGTGATCTCGCCCGGATAGAAGGATTGTCGTATCTGATAGCACAGCACATCATTTTCTTTTTTCTGTTCCCGGCCCGTCATAGCGGCATAGCTGGCTTTTGCCAAAAGGAACTCGTCCGCCACGGTGGCCGGATCACATTCATAAGCGGAGATATACTTTCCTCTTTCTGTTTTCTCCGGGTCCTTGCCATAGTCCAGACAATCCCGGATTGCCTCGGCAATCGTTTCGCCTTCGCCCGCATGGCGCTGCAACAAAGTTGTGGTAGCCAGAAATCATCCCTCCTTTCCATGAGAAAAGGGCGGCCCATCCAGACCGCCCCGACTTCGGGCCAACATGGCCCGAGGCTGTTTAACTTGCCAGAAACCGGTACAGAGCGGATTTGCCTCCGTCCAGCGCCCAAAGAAGGGAGCCCGCCGCCGCTTGCAGTCCATACGGCGAAAGAAGGAAAGCGAGAAACAGAAATACAATCCCGCCTATGGGCGTCGGCGTGAAAAAGAGAGCGACACCCAGCACCACCAGAATCACAGAGGCAATCGTCAGCAGGACGGCACAAATATCAAACAGGAATACCAGCAGAGCCGCCAGAAGGGACAACGCTAAAGCAAAGGGAGCAACCAATATTTTCAGCAGTATCTTCATCTCCAAAACCTCCTTTATCTATCCTTCCTACCTCTATTTTATCATGCCTGCCCGGGGACATAAATGTTGCGAAAGATTAGTGAATCCTGTCCCAAACCTTCGGGCCATGATGGCCCGAAAACAGAAAAAGCAGGACACATTCATGTCCTGCCAAATTTCTGCTATTCTGTTTCCTGCTGCGGGCAATCGGGAACTGTCAGCAGCGAAGTGTCGATAACAATATCCTCTGCTGGTTTCAAGAGCTCTGTCAAATCGTGCTGCCGTCCCACGTTGGTCACATCAATTTTATTCACGCATATTCCAATCCACGGAAACTGTCTGCTTAATTCATCCATCAAGTCGTATATATCAGCAGTTGCCAGCTTATCATCCGATATGTAGCCGGAGCCTTGACGGTGAGAAAAACGATGCCGTTTGAAGAACCGGCGCAAGTCGTCATACGCCTGCCGGTAATTGGCTCCGGGGTAATGCTCTTTTAATTGATGGGTGTCCAGATCAAAATTTAAGGCTTTGAAATATTTTCTCTCCAAAACTCAAGCCCTCATTGCTGTTTTTTCCTGATAGTGGGTCAACAGATCTTCTTCATTGAAATCATCTGGACTGTCAGAATCGTCACTGTCACAAAGACGCCACACAGAAACATTATCCATGAACCATGTCTGCCGCTTCAAGGTATTGACGATCCGGCCGAACAGACTAAAATCCCTCGCTCTGCCGCAGTCACGGAATACCAAAGCGCCGGAACCATCCTCCATACGGGGAAGGCCCACGGTTTGGAATGTATGATTGATTGTGTTGTAAATGCCATCCAGCCGGTACTTATTTTCGGCTGTGATTTTATCATCATTCATGCGAATAACCATTTTCAGCATGGTATCAGCCTCCCTTCTTGAATTATTATATCATTATAGAGCTGGTTCTACAATCTTGAAAATCTGAATTTTTTATGACGGGCTTCGGGTCATGCTGGCCCGAAGTGGTAAAAAAAGAGCAGGGCGGCAAGCCCCACAACGGAAGCCTGCCGCCCTCGTCTTACTTTGCCACCAGCTCGGAAAGCTCCCGCAGCACTTTTGACACCTCGCCCCACAGCTTTTCATAGTCCCGCTTCAATCCGTCGATTTCCTCCGGGTACACGCCATAGGTGTGTGCGTGTACGGCGACCTGATTGAGATTGTTGGAACAGCGCCGTTGCAGAGAGATCAATTCTTTTACGGGCGCAAGGTCGATGTGCAGGATATACCCGTTCAGAGCCATTTTCCGTACATAGGCCCCGGCGTTGGAAATGCCCGCCTCGGCCATCCGTTCATGGATGGCTGCCAGCTCGTCCGGCGTTACCATGACGTGCAGATGGACATTCCGCTTGCGGTTCTCCATCATCGTTCCAGCTCCCGGCCTTTCCGGCGCTTTTTGGGTTCCTTTACCTTATCCAGCGGTTTTGCGTCCAGCTCCGGGGGCGTGGGTTGGATGGGCGTGTTGTTGGGTACGCCGTCAATCATGTTGCAGTTCTGCTCCGTGGAGAGCTCGGCGGTTTTCAGATAGTTGTCTTTTTCGTGCATGGCGATCCTCCTTTATCGTTCCTCATGGTTTTTATGGCTCCGCTTCTGGCCGGGCTCCTTCGGGGGTTCCTGCCCTCTGGTTCCTTCTTTGAGCCGGGCGGTAATGGATGAGCGCACCCGGTCAGGATTGCCCGGTGCTGGTTTCAGTTCATAATCCTCCATTTGCTTTTCGGTCAGCGGCTTTGTGTAGGTCAGTTCGCCCCATGCCATCAGCCTGCCGTCTGCCACAGGACGCCGCCTGTCATCGTCGTAGTTGACAATGGAAAGAGGCTGGTTATCCGGCGGCTTCGGGTAAGTTCCTATGTCCACGGGCCGCTGGGTGGAATAATAGCGGTAAACGCCTTCCGGTCCCAGCTCGGTATGCTTGACCGCCGCATGGTAAAGCTGCTGATAATCGTCCACCCGGCGGTCAAAATCCCGCTGCGCCCATGCCTGGCTGTTTCCATAGCGGCCCCAGTAGTAATCCCGATGGCCGTTTTCCCCCTCGGTAAACTGCCAGGTCACAAAGGGGCTCGGCGCTCCCGGATTATGCCCAAGCGCAAAGCCGTGTCCAGTTTCAAAGGTGGCAGCTTTCAAAATCACATATCCTTGTACTGTCTCCAAGAGATCCCTCCTTTCTGTGCCTCGGGCCAACATGACCCGAAGTGCTGGATGTTACGAAATAAGAGGGCAGACCGGGGAGGAATGTAATAAGATATTCCCACCCCGGAAACACCCTCAAAAAAGCCCGGAATGTCAAGCCTTTGGAGGCGGCAAATCGTAACAGCCGCCCGGCCTTTTCTCCCGCATTTTCCTCATGCGTTCCCGGCTTTTCCGGCGGTTCCCTTCGGCCTTGCAGGCGTCGGAACAGTAGGCTTGACGCCCCTCGGGCAAAAACGCCTTTCCGCAGACCGCACAGGCCCGCAGCTCCGGGGAGATGCCTTCCGTTGTCAGCGACGCTTGAAGCTCCGGGTTAAGAGGCAGGACAGCCTCACGGAAATAACGGCAGTACGCCCCTGTCCAGCACTTGTGCAGCATATAGCAGGCACAGTCAAGAGGAAGGCACAGGCCGCTTTCCCGGTCATAGTTGGCGCACATCCCCGTGACCAGAGTGCGGATTTTCTTCTTCTCGTCACGGGTCAGCTCCCGGGCGTCCATTTATGACTTCGGGCCACGATGGCCCGAAGGGCGGGGCTCCACGATCAGCGCCCGGAACTTCTTCCGGCACTGTTTTTTCTTTCCTTTGCACTCCTTGTAGTAACGGCATCCCTTACAAGGATCGTCATTGTCCCAGCCGGGGTGCGGTACTTCCTTCATCATTCGTTCAAAAGGGCTGCTTGTAAAATTCATTCTCATTCCTCCGTATCTTCCTCCCACGGCGGGGTATCTTCGTCCTCGGGTTCCTCTGCGATCTCCTCCAGCTCCCCGTCCTCATATTCGCAGTAATCATCCTCCAAATCCGGGGCCTCATGCTTCGGCTTGTAAATCTTGAAATAGTAACCAATCCCACCGCCGGCCAGCACCACCGCACCGATCAGGAGCAGAGAGAGAAGGGGGCTGTCCTTTTTCTCCGGCTCGGGTTCCGGTACTTCCTCCACAGGTTCGGTGGGCTTTGGCTCTGGCTCCGGGGTCACTTCTTGGGGCGGTTCCTTACCCTGTTCGGCAAGAGGCAGAAGGTCGTCTGTGGTAACGGTATTGAGGAAATAGACGTTCTCGCTGGTTTTCTGTTTGTCGATCACCAGATAAAACACGCTCTCGTCTGCGGTGGTGATGGTGTAGAACTCTTTACCGTCCTCGTCGGTGGCGTTGTCCACCACGGTTCCCGTCCCGTCCGGGGTAAAGGGGTTCTGGGTTTCCGGCTCCGCTTCGGTTTCCACCGGGGCGGGAGCTGTCTCCGGCTGCGGCTCGCTGCTCTGGGCGTAGGCCGGGACCGTAAAGATCAGGCAACACAAAAGGCTGGCAGCCATCGCCGCCAGCCTGCGGTATTTAGTTTTCTTCATGGGCTGTGTCCTCCTTTTCGGGTGCCTCCGGCTTCGGGTCAGTATGGCCCGAAGCGGTAAGGCTGTTTTTGGGGTCATTCAAAAAAGCCATAAGCTGGGCGGGGGTCAGTTTGAGCGAGCGCACCGCCTGCACGATCTGGCTGTTTTCTTCCTCCTGTTTCTGCTTTTCCAGCTCCCGGATTTTGGCCTGCCACTCGGCTGCCTTCTCCCGGGCTTTTTCCAGTTCCTTATCGAGCTTGTCGATCTTGTTCATGCAAGGACTCCTTTCCTCTGGCTCACAAACGCCCGAAGGCATAGAAATGTGTCTGCCAGTAGCTTGAATTGATGTTTGCGTATTGGATGGGCGAACCACAATGAAGCATCATCCCGTCGCCCACATAAATCCCCACATGGGACACAGGGCCGGGGCTGTCATAGGTTCCCGTGAAAAAGATAATGTCGCCGGGCTTTGCCTCGGAGGGAGAAATGATAGCGCACTGGTTGTAAATGCCCTGCGCCGTGGTACGGGGCAGGTTGTGGACGCCGCTGGCCGTGTACACCCAGCAGACAAAGCCCGAACAGTCAAAGGAGGTGGACGGGCTGGAGCCGCCCCACACATAGGGCCAGCCGATATACTTTGTGGCTTCTTCCATGAGCGCCGCAAAAGCCGGGTCATCCAGCGCCTCGCCGGGTATCTCATAGCTGGGGCCGGTATCTTCGCCGCCGTTGTAAATCCCTTCCCACAGATAGGGCTTGTTGCCTTTGAGCTGCTGCATAACGGTGTAGATTTCCCGCTGCTGTTCGTTAAGCCTCGGCAGGATCACGGCAGGCAGCGTCTTGTTTGTGAGGGTCACATTTAAGATGTAATACTCATAGGGGACTTCCTCGGTGGTGGTTTCCCCTGTCTCCGGGTCGGTGCTGGTTTCGGTGCGGTAGCGTATCTCGACTTCCTCCGTCAAGGTCAGTTCATACTGTGCCTCAAAGATCTCCCGCAGCTCGTCCTGCACCTGTTCCCGGAAATACACATGGTACTTTGCCGAGAGATAGGACGCCAGCTCATAGGGGTTATGGCCGATCTCGTCCACGGAATAGCGGTACTCGTCATAGCCGGGATGGGTGCTTTCGATGTTTGCCACCGTCTGCGCCAGCTCGTTTTCCAGCGCCGTGTAGTCCTCGTCTACGCCCAGCAGGTCCGTATCCTCCGAGGCGTAGGAGGTGCCGGATAACGCATTGGCAAGGCCGCTGCCAAGCGTGGGGAAGATGGAGCTTACCGCCGACACAAGAAAACAGAGCAGCAACAGCAGGAGCAGGACCAGCACCGCCACGGGATGACGGGTCACAAACTGCGCCGCCCGCCGGGTCGCAGTTCCCGAAGCGGCAGCGGTTTTCTTTGCGGCCTTTGCGCCCTGTTTTGCAGCCGCCTTTGCTTCTTTGGAATACCGGCGTTTCAGTTTCCATTTCTGCTGCACACGGGAAAGCGGATTGCTGGCAAGCTCCGGGTGCTCGGAGGCCATCTTCTGAAAATCCATATTGGCCCGGGCTTTTATGTCCTTCCGTTCCCACTTTGCCACCTTCCGGGCCGGGTGTTCCTGCCAGCGGCGTTTGGCATACCGGGTCAGTTTCCGGGCTCCGGCCTCGGCCACAAGTTCCGACTTATGGGCTCCTTCCACACCCACATTTTCATGCTCGACTTCGTGGATCTTGTTGTGGACATAGAACCATGCTTCTGTACGGGCTCCCCGGACTGCCTTTTTTGCAAGCCCCGGCGGTTTCTTCGCTGCCCGTTTTGCCTCGGTCTTGTCCAGTTTCTCCCGAGCCTTTCCCAGCTTTTTCCCGGCGTGTTCCGCTTTTGCCTGTGCTTTCTGGTACTTGTCCTTTTTGCTCCCGGCATTCTCTGCGGAGCCCTCCGGCTCCTGTGCCTTGCTGGTATCCTGCGGCCCGCCCGCTTCATCCTCCTGCCTCATGCGGTCAGAGGGACGGCTTTTGCGGCTGTCCTCTTGAAACTTGCCGCTTTTGGACTTCGGGCCATCGTGGCCCGAAGGGCTGTCCTGCCCGGTATCCTCGTCCTCAAACCGCAGGCGTCGGGATGGTGCAGGGGAAGGCCCTTCCCGTTCCGCCGGTCCGGGGCGATTGCCCCCGGTATCCTCCGTCGGCCCCGGCCTTTGAAAACTCCGTTTGTCCGGTTTCTTTCCGATGATGTATCCCTCCTTTCCAAACCTCGGGCCAGCATGGCCCGAAGTGTGTTATGCCCGGTTCATTTCCTGTTTTTTGTCCTCCGGGCGGGTGGTCATAATGGCGTACAGCTCGGTGTTCTGCGGGAAGCGGTCAACAAACGGGATGGTGGTGTTCCCGAAGAACAGCAGCCCTTCGCCGGAATTGGTATGGGTCACATAGGAAAGCTGGTGGGGGCTGATCCCAAGCTGTTTGGCTAAAATCTGCCGGTCCCCCTGTGCCTGCGAGAGCAGCACAAGGAAGTCCGAGTTTTCAAAGATGTTCTCGATCTCCGGGCTTGCCAGAAAATCCTTTACGTTCTGCGTTAAAGCACTCGGAACGCACCCTTTTTTCCGCAGCATTTTCCAGATCGCTACACAATAGCTTGCCGTCAGACGGTCACGGAGCAGCACATGAAATTCGTCAAAGTAGCACCATGTAGCGATACCGCGGAGGAAATTCATGGACACCTGCGAGTTTACCAAGTCCTGCATAATGAGCATGGCAATCGTCCGAAGCCCGGCTCCCAGCTTTTTTAAGTCAAGGCATACCAGACGGCGGTTTAAGTCCACGTTGGTTTCATGGTTGAACACGTTAAGGGAACCGGACACATAGATTTCAAGAGCCGTCGCCAGCCGCACCGCCTCGCCCTCCGGCTGGGAACAGAGCAGGTCATACAGGGTTTGGAGGGTCGGCATTTTGCTTGTTTCCGGGTCCTGCAAGTGTTCCCGGTACATCTGGCGCACACAGCGGTCAATGACGGTACGCTCCACCGGCTGCAAGCCGTCCTTGCCGCCAACGATCAGCTCCATCAGCGACAGGATAAAGTCGGCTTTCAGCGCCATCGGGTTTTCCTCGTCGAAGCTCAAATCAATGTCCATCGGATTGATGTGGTGGGGGCTGTCCGGGGCGATCTCGATGACCTGTCCGCCCAGCCGCCTGATAAGGGGCGAATATTCGCCCATCGGGTCCACCACGATAATGCGGTCTTTTGTGGCAAGGAACACATTCACAAGCTCCCGCTTTGCGGCAAAGGATTTGCCGGAGCCAGGCACGCCGAGGAACAGGCCGTTGGGGTTTTTGAGCTTTTTCCGGTTCGCCATGATGACGTTATGGGAAAGTGCGTTGAGCCCGTAATAGACGGCTTCGCCATCCATGCGGAGCTCCTGCGTCATAAAGGGAACGAAAATGGCCGTGGAGCTGGTCGTCATGCCGCGCTTGATCTCAATGCCGTTATGGCCCAGCGGAAGGCTGGAAAGAAAACCGTCCTCCTGCTGGAAGTCCAGCCGCTTCAAGGTGCAGTTGTATTTCTGGACGATACCGGACACCGTGAACAGGTCATTGTCCAGCTCCCGGCGGGTCGGAGCCATGTTTACCACAAGGAAGGTCAGCAGGAACATTCTTTCATTCCGGCTCTGTAAATCTTCCAGAAGGGTCTTTGCGTCGTTGCTGTATGTTACGAGGTCGGGCGGAAGTATGTCCATGTCGTACCCTGACCGGGCTGCCTTCTTTTGTTCCTCCACCTTCATCTTGTCAATGTCGGAGACTTTGGCCTTGATGGATTTTACGGCGGCGGCCTGATCAACGGTCTGGATATGGAGGGTGATGGTCATTTCCGCATCCATTTCCAAAAGCTCCGCCAGCAGCTTGTCCGAGAGCTCCGAGGCCAAAATCTGCAAGTAGGAGGCAGCGCCCCAAGTCGTCCCCACCCGGAACAGTCGGCTGAAACGAAAATCGAAACTGTCCGGGGCGATAAAGTCTTTGGTGGAAAGCCCGGTTTTGGGGATCATATCCCATGAAAACCGGAAGGGGGAGCCGCTGCCGGGGTGGAGCTGCCCGTGAAGAAGCTCCAGCCGTTCCAGCCCTGAAAGGGAGCGGCACTTGACGCCCAGCTTTTTGAAGTTCCCGCAAATGTCCGCCTCTACACGTTCCAGCCTTGCCCTGGCGGTGGAAAGGTCGTCCACGTTCACGCCGAAGGTCAGGAGCTTTGTGCGGACAATGCCGTTGTTGCTTTTGGCGATCTGGTTTTCCAGCATTTCCACATACTCACACCGGACGCTGTTGTAATCGTCATCCTGCATGGGGATGTTCACGCTGTACCGGCTGCCCGGGCGGCTTCGGTGGTTGAGGAAGGAAAGCTGGAACGGAAGGCTGCTGTCAAAGTAGTTGAGGCAGGCGCTCCACCCGTCAAAGATGGCCGCCTGATCTTCGGACTGTGCGAGCTGGTAGTTGATGTCCTCGTATTCAATGGTTTTGGTGTAATAGCGGTCCGTTACCCGGCACACCCCATCCCGGTACATTTCCCGGTAAGGGAGGGTCTGCTGGGCGGTGGTGGGAATGTTCTTTCCCTTTGTGAACAGGCCGGTAAGGCCCTGCTTTTCAGGCTTTCTGCCTGCGGGCTTTCCGGCCCTTCTGCTGTTTTGCAATCGGCTGCGCCTCCTTTCTGGCGCTAAGCAGCGCATAGAAGTTTTCGGTTTTGTAAGGCCGCACCCGGGGATAGAGGAACCGGGTGCGGATGATGTTTTTCAGCACTTTTTCCAATGGCAGGCCGTCCCGCTCATACATAGCCAGAAAGAAGAACGGGAGCATGAGGCCGATCATTAGGAACATGGCGGCGCTGTTCCCGATACTGTCACGGGAAAGCAGGTAGGCCGGGAGCCCCACCGCCGCTGCGCCGGAAAAACAAACAAGCTGGCGCTTCGTCAGATTGAAGGCCAGCTTTGTCTTAATTTTGGAAAGGTCTTTTGGTACTGGCACATAGGCCATTTGGGTACACCTCCTTTACTGCTTCGGGCCAGCATGGCCCGAGGTCATCTTGCGGCCTCTTTGGCCGGGGCTGTACTGCGGGCGGCTTCGGCGGCCTTACGTCCGCTCTGCCTTGCCCGCCAGTATTCGGGATTATACTGCCGGATGGACTGGTTGAGGTTTTCTTCAAACTGCCCTTTGTCCTTAATGCGGTCAGGTATGTTCCACAGCTTTTTGTCCAACAGTTCCCGGAGCACCACACTTTCCTGCGCGTCCTCCTCATAGCAGATATAGCCCTTATCCTTGAAGCCGCACTTTTTCGCTGCTGGGGAGAGGACGGCGGCTACCTCGTTTGCCACCATCGTTCCGCCGTGGCTGGCGGTAGATACCAGAAACACCCCTGGACAGAGGGTTTCACAGCTCTGCACATCACCCCACGGGGAACTTTTCGGCGCATGGAACATTCCGCCCGTCCGGCTCCGGTCCGCCTGCATGAGCGCCGCCTTTTCCAATATGGCGCGAAGTTCCGGGGAAAAGTAGGCGTATTCCCGCAGGACACGGGCGGCCTCCCCGCCGCAGGCGTTCATCAACAGGGTATAGGCATCGCTGTCCGCTTTGGTACAGCGGCCCAGCAGTTTTCCGTCGTAATAGCAGGCCGCGTCATAGCCCGTCCGTTTGCGTGGCATGGTTCCCGCCTCCTTTCTGCTTCGGGCCAGCATGGCCCGAGGTCAACGCTCTGCGCTGCGGCTGGGCTTTTCCTTCGGAGGCCGTTCTGCCTTTGCCTGTTCGGCAGCCGCTTTTCCGGCTTTGAGCTGGTCGCTGATGGATGCACGCCCCACAGAGCCACGCTCCGCCATCTGTTCCAGCTTTGCCTCATAGGCTTGCAGAACAGCGGTGTTGAGCTGTTCCCGGAACTCCTTTGTGACAGGGTAGGCCATATCCCGGTAGCCGCCTTTGCCGTCTGGCTGGCTGGGCATCCCAAGAAAGAGCCCCTTGCTGCCCTGTACGATTTTCAGATTTTCCACCACAAAGCAGTCATTGAATTTCACGCTGGCAAAGCCCATGAGGTTTTTCACAGGTTCGATGACCCGCACGCTTACATCCAGCTTTATAGGGGCAGCTGGTGTTCCGCCCGCATTTTTTTCCTGCATGGATTTCTCCTTTCCGCTTCGGGTCAGCATGACCCGAAGCTGTTACAAGTTTACAGTGCTTTCAACTTCGTTTCCCCACACGTCCCATCCGGGCTTTTTTTCTCTGGCGAACAATTCCACTCGTGGTATATCGCCCATCAGTTCTACAATTTTCCGCCTGGCCTCGTCCGGCTTTTTACTGTGGCGCTCTATCGGGGAAACAATAAGCTGGTGAACACCGGTAGACTTACGCTTCGGATGTCCTTTTACTGCTAAAAGACAAATTTCTGCATTGCCTCTGGTCCAATACCCCAGACCGTAAAACCATGAGTAGGAGCGCCGGTTCCTCTTTATCCATACAAAAGCCACAGAACGATAAGAAAAGCCCCATGCTTTAATGACCTTTAAGGCTTCCGGCAGTTGTGGGAATGTTGCCCACAGAAACAAAACGCTGTCTTTTGCAGCCAAGTCGGCCACTGGAAGGGAACAAATTTCTTCAATACTCATAGTGGGATAATGAAGCTCTGCTGATCCCTGCCTGTTTTTCTGCTCATACCGCCACGGTGGATCTGCATAGATTATCGAAAATTTTTCTTTCGGCATGATCCTCCTTTCCGCTTCGGGTCAGCATGGCCCGAAGTCTCTTAATGGCAGCCGAAGATGGATTTTGCAAGACTGCCTGTTTTGAATAAGGTAAAACACAGCAGCACCGTATATCCCACGCAGCCCCAGATCGCCCCGATGGGGTCGCCGTCGGTGGCGATACTCTGGATCAGCACCGCATAGATTGCGACACAGACTAAGATCAACAGACCTTGAAAGCCCACCGCAAAGAGGGAGCGGAAATAGTTCTGCCCCATGTGTCCGGTTTCCCTGTTGGGGACTGTGGCAAACGGGATAGGCGCTAAACTTGTGAGTAAATAGATTTCAGTCATACGGCCATATACGATGACGAAGATCACGATATTTAAGGCAATCATGGTAAGCTGGATCAGGAAGGATTGTAGCCAGAGTCCGAACAGAGGACCCAACTCCATCGCTTCAAGTTCTGTCCGTAGACTGTCCAGCACATCCGGCGTGATCTCTGTCCCGTTCTGGATAATGCCCGCTGACTGCTGTATCACATGCTGGCTCACATCAAAGACCGCCAGCACGATATTGAAGGTATTCGTCAGGATCATCACAGCCACAAAGGTTTTGAACACCCACTTAAAAAACATCCATGTGTCAACTTCATGGAGGTTGTTGCGTTCTATGAGCATCTGTATCAGCTCATAGGTCATTACAAAAGTGAGGATGACCCCGGCGATTGGCAGGATGGCAGTTTCAGAGATCTGTCGTATCATGGAAAAGACCCCGGCGTTCCAGTCCGCCGGGGTCGTGCCGACCTGTGTGGCGATCTCGCCAACGCTCTGATTGACGTTATCGAAAAGGCCGTCCAGATTTCCCATGATACCATCGACGAGCAGACCTTTCAGCCATTCAACGATTGCGTCGATGATAAAGTCCATACATCAGCTCCTTCTGGAAAAAGGGACAACGGGTGACACTTAGCTGAACAGACCGGACAGCAGAGGGATAAGCTGAAGGCCGATCAGAACGACACCGCCGCCAGCCATGAGCTGCTTAATGCCCTGTGATTTTGCCGCAGGGTTGTCCGACCCGTAACCTTCCAGAAGGTTGATGACACCCCACACCGCCAGACCGGCGCCAAGAGCCATGACCAGAATTTTAAGAATGTCGATTGCCTGATTGAAAAATTCCATATACGTTCCTCCATTTTGTTTGTTTGATGGTTTTGGGTACAAAAAAAGCCGCCCACATCGGCGGCGCTTCGGGTCATCATGGCCCGAAGTTACACGAACTCGTCGCTGTCCAGATCATCGAAGTTCAACAGGTCAGCTTCTTCGTCCGTGTCGGAGCCGTCCACTTCGTACACCGTGTATTCGTCCTCCGGCTTTAGTCTCAATGGCCGGTGGCGGAACAGGCTTTCCAAGCGGAAGGCGTTTTTCTTTTTATCAAATTCGGCTGTGTACTTGTAATTCGGGTGCTTTTTCAAGTCATACTTCGGGGACAGGAAGGGCGGGAGCCCCCGAAGCTGCAAGATACATTTATCCCCGGGCATGGTGGTGATCTCGCTGGTAGTCATCAGCTCCCGGCCAAGCCGCTGCATATTCTGGCTGTAACTTTCAGACTGCCCCCGGCTCCGGCCTTCGGTCTGCATGGAGATGGTGGCCTTGCCCAGCCAGTTTTCCGAAATATCCTTTAGGGTGGAAGCCTCCCGGCCTCCGAGGAACACGATACTGTCCATGTTGCCCATGATGGTTTCAGAATGGTCCTTGTACAATGCCTTGCACTGGCTCATAGCCTGATAAAAGAGTGTCAGGCTGATCTCACGGGAACGGATGACAGCCACAATTTTCTCCAGCCCCGGCACCTGCCCGGTGTTGGCAGCCTCGTCCCACAGCACCCGCACATGGTAGGGCAGACGCCCGCCATAGGTATTGTCAGCCCGTTCACACAGAAGGTTGAACATCTGCGAAAAAGCGAGGGCAACCAAAAAGTTGTAGGTGGTGTCCGTGTCGCTGATAAGGAAGAACAGCGCTGATTTTTCATCCCCCAGCTTATCAAGCTCCAGTTCGTCATAGGACATGATCTCCCGAAGCTGGGGAATGTCAAAGGGGGCAAGTCTGGCTCCGCAGCTAATCAGTATGCTTTTAGCTGTCTTGCCGCTGGCCAGCTTGTATTTCTTATACTGTCTCACAGCGAAGTGCTGGGGACTGCGGCGTTCCAGCCCATCGAACATATAGTCAACCGCATTTTTGAAGGTTTCGTCATCTTCCCGGACTTCCATGCTGTTTATCATTTCCACCAGCGTATTCATGTTGCGTTCTTCCTCCGGCCCCTCAAAGACGATATAGGCCACAAGGGCGCAGTACAAAAGGGTTTCGGCTTTTGTCCAGAACTCGTCGCCCTCCTTGCCATCGCCTTTGGTATTGGCAATCAGGGCGGTAACGAATTTCAAAACATCGCTTTCCGTCTTGATATAGGCCAGCGGATTGTAGTGCATGGATTTGGAGAAGTCGATACTGTTGAACACCCGCACCCTGTATTTTTCCCTTTGCAGGAACCGCCCGCACTGGTCGAGGGTGCCGCCCTTCGGGTCTACCACCACATACGAGGAATGGGCTTGAAGGAGCTGCGGGGTCAGCCAGAACCTTGTCTTTCCCGAGCCGGACGAGCCGATGACACAGGCGTTTAGGTTCCGGGCATTGGCAGGTACCTTCGGACGGGTGTTCATGGTAAGGAACTCCGTCCCGGTTAAAATGACATTGTTCTGAAATTTAGGGTCTACAAACGGCTTTATATCCTCCTTTGTTCCAAAGCGGGCGGTGCCGTACTCCGCATCCCGCCGGAATTTTTTTGCCTTCCTGATCTTTGACTGTATCAGCAGATACATCCCAGCCGCACCGGCAAGGCCCACCAGCAGGTCAATACCGCCCAGCCCCGGCCAGTAGGTTTCAAAGGCTTTCGGGAAGGTGTCGAGCATCCCCATGAGCTTTGTCCCGAAGTCTGTGCCGGGTGCAGTCCGGTAGGCCGTCCCGATTTTGGAAAAAAACCAGAACACAAAGAGGTACGGCAGGTTGGGGAGCACATATTTTCTGATCTTGTCACTCAACGTCCGTCCTTCACCGCCTCTCTGGTCCGCTGCTTCTCCTTTGCCTGCGTCCTGATCTGCTCCGTGAATTTCCGAAGCTGGCCGAGGATAGAAGGCTTGTCCTGCTCTTTGTCCAGCACCTTTGCACTGTACTTCTGGAAGGCCGCCGTGATAGCGTCCGCCTGATTGGCTTTGAAAAACAGCAGGTAATGGCCGGGGCTCACTTTATGGAAAGCGTAGTCCACATGGAACTCCTTCGCGATCCGGTCAAAATCCTTCGGGGCTCCCACATAGGGCATGGCGCTTTTGCCGCCATAGTGGTTCATCAGCTTTTTCACACTCTGGCGTCCCTGTGGGGTCAGCGCCTTCCGGTGGTGCTTTTGCAGCGTCCGCACCACCTTCCCAAGAGCGGCAGCCAGCACTTTTCCCGTGAGCTTCGTTGTCCTGATCGAAAGGGCAACCGTTTTTTGGTTTACTTCTTCCTGCATAAAACCTCCTTTCCGTCGGGGTTCCCGCTATCCGGGAGGCCCCCGTACAATCTCGGCGAACAGAAAGCCTCGGGCCAATGTGGCCCGAGGCTTACCGCTCGGCATCCCTGCCGGACGGAGCTTTCTTTTCCGGCTCCGTCTGGACTTTTTCGCCCTGTTCCCGCATGGTCTGCAAGATAGAGGGCTTCTTTTGAAGCTGGGAGGGCTTTTCGCCGGACAGCGGCTTGATACATTCCAGCCGGTCAGCCGCCCGGATGGCGTTGTCCGTGAGCTGCCTCTGCCATGCACCCACGCTGGGAGCCCAACGAAAGCCGCTGCTTTTCAGCTCGGCCCGGGTGTCCGCGTCAGGCTTTCCGTCAAAGAACACCTGCAAGCGGTTGTCCTCCCGGTTCATTTCCACACGACCCCCATCGAACTCCCAGCCGGAAAATTCCTGCTGTGCCTGTTTGGAAAGCTGTTCGATACGGGCCTTTACCCGGCGGATCTCCGCGTTGTTGTTGGTAAGCTGGTAGCTTTCAAAGGGCCTCGGGTCGCTCCGCCAGCTTGACGCCATGCTTGCTTTCAGCTTTTCGATCTGGTCCGGCGACAGCAGCGCACAGCCATCCAGTTTGCCATGCTTGCGGTAATAGGCGTTGACCTCCTTCATAATGAGCTGGGAGCGTTCCAGCCCGTCCAGCTTCTTCTGGAGCTTTTCAATCGCTGCCGGGTCATCGGCGCTGATCCCGCCCATGCCGGTACTGCGTATCTTATCCAGCAGCCCTTGAATATACTGCCATTCCTCCATGTTGCTGTCCCGGGCCCGGTTCTGTTTTTCCTTCTTCCCCACCGGGAAATTGGCAGGTCCGGCGATCATCACAGAGGGAACCCTTGCGTCAATGGCAAAGCCCTGGTTCATGTTTTCAGCCAGCTTTCGGGCATAGGTGTCTAACAAATGGTCGATCTTCTCATGGTACATGGGGGCCACCCGGGATTTCTGCTTTTCCGCTATGGCGGCGGCCTTGTCCACCATTGCCCGGTATTCCGCCGTTGCGCTCCCTTCCTTGTAGTCGGAAAAGCTGTTCATTTCCTTTGCCCGGCGGGCGGCTCCTTCATTGATAGGGTAATAGTTGATGGTATGCACCTCCTTCATGCTTCGGGCCATGCTGGCCCGAAGTCCTACCGTTCTTCATGGGAAGGCCCCGCCTTGTCCTTTTTCGGAGCGGGCGGGGCTTCTTGAAACCGTTTGAGTGCAACGAGAATGGAGTGGACAGGTTCGGCCTTTTCAGGATAGGCAAATATCCGGTGTTCCGGCGGAATGTCCTGCGGCCCGTGGTAATACTCCTTGAAGCCCTCCGGGACTGCCGACACATATCCACCGGGAGCGAATACGCCGCCCTCGTTGATACGCACATCCCGCCCGTATGCTTCATAATCGAAGTAGTTCTGAATGTGCTCCGGTATGTCGATGGTCCCAAGCTCGTCGGCGTAAAGGCGGCCCAGCCCTTCATCATCGGAAATATCCGGGTAAAAGCGGTAAAGGTCAAGGTTCTGCGTCAGGTTTATCAAATCCTTCACGCTCCGTGTGTGGTTTCCCAAGACAAGAGCGGCTTCAAAGGTTTCCAGTCCGCCCTTATCCCGTACTTCCAGCAGGGCGTGGCCCAGCTCGTTCAGCTCGTCGATGTTCTCACATTCGTAGAGATGATCGTAGAGCCCCAGCACATCGCTGTCAAAGCTGGTAAAGAACACTTCGCTGTACCGTTTCCCGTCTATCCCGATTTTGGCAAGGGCGGCCTGCAACTCCTGTGTCGTCGTGGGGAAATGTACCGTTGTCCCTACCTCAATCCCCATCAAGGGGTACAGGGCGGTGTTGGTTATATAGGCTTCAAACATGGGCTCATTCCTCCTTTCCGGCCCGGTCAGCCAGCACCTCATAGATCCCGGCCATAATGTAATCGGCGCAAGGGAGGGCAATCGCGTTCCCCAGCGCCTTGTAGCGTTGCAGAGGCCGGATCTCCACGCCGTCCGCCCCGTACTTTGTCCAGCCCTCTGGCAGCCCCATCAGCCGTTCGCTTTCCGTTTCCGTCAGAAAACGGATACAGCCGCCCTCCGGGTCGCCCTCATACCAGAAGGCGAAGGGCGTCACGTCACTGGCTAAAAGAGTGGGAAAAGGGTCAGTTGGTAATCCGAAGCTGTTTCGGAAGGCCGTTTCTTCCTGCCTTTTTGCCGCTCCCCGCATACGGAAGCACTGAAAGGGGTGGATGACTGGTATCTGCCGCCCTGTTTCAAAAGAAGCTGTTCGATCTCCTTCGGCGGCGGCCCGCCCGCCCTCTCCGCAAGGCGGAGGAAGTGGGAGCATTGGACGGGGCTTAAATAGTATGTCTGCGGCACGTCTGCCTCCAAAATCCGCCACGACGAAAATCCGCTGCCTTCGTGCCAGCCTTCGGGTGCCTGCCCAATACTGGGCGTCCATGAGCCGCCAGCACACATCAGGCGTTCCCCCTCGCACCATTCCGGCATTTCCCCATCTTCCCGAAGGAGGCATTGGAACTTCGGTGTCCGAGAAGGCGGATAGGACGGCTCTAAAGTCCATCCGGTCATTTGTAGAAAACGCTCCCATGACGTTTTCCCAAACAGCGATAGCTGGATATAGGTTATCAGTAGCATCCCTCATTTCCTGTATGATACGAAACGCCTGATAGAACAGGCTTGATTTTGCCCCGGCAAGGCCGGAGCGGTTGCCGATCAGAGAAAGGTTCTGACAGGGGGAACCGAAGGTTATCACATGGACCGGCGGGATTTTCCCGCCGTCCACCTTCGTAATATCTCCCAAATGCGCCATATCGGGAAAGTGCCTTTTGGTTATGGAGATGGGCGCTTTTTCAATCTCGCTGGCCCAGACCGGACGGATACCGCACCGGGAAGCAGCCAGAGGGAACACGCCGATCCCGTCGAAAAGGCTCCCCAGCTTAATGTCCGGCATGGCCCGGGGTGCCGTGTCCCTTCACGGCAAGCACCCCTTCCAGCGTTGTCGCCGCAATGCCCAGCCGTCCGGCAACCGCAATATCGTTTTTCACATCCTCGTCCACAACGCTGCCGCAGACGATCAGGGTATGAGAACGCCGCAGCATATCCCGGCGCATATCAATCCCGGCCTTATGTTCCTCGGGAACGCTGTCATTCAAAAACAGCGGCAGGTACAAGAGCGGGCAGATCGGGGAAAAGCCCGCCTCATAAGCAAGGCGGCAGTAGTGAGCCGCCAGCTCCATATCAACATCCGGCTCGCCGCTCCATGCGGCGGTCAGGTACGCTAAAGGTCGTTTCATTGGTTGAGCCTCCATTTCTGTTTTGGTTTAGGGAAAAGCAAGAGTTCGCCCAATCCCTCCGCCCCTTCCCCCGGGAAGGGGAACGGCTCTGGAGAATTTATATCCCCGTCGCTTGACCGGGAAAAAGCATAACCGGGAGAAATCCGTCAAGGGTGCCTCTGGCACCGCCTGCGGCGGCGCTGCCCTTGACTGATTTTCCCGGCTATGCTACGGAATAACTGGCGACGGGGAATCATTTATATCTCCAGAGCTTCGGGGCGCGGGGCAGAGCCCCGCAATCCTCGGGCCATGCTGACCCGAAGTTTTAGCTTACTTTTCCTGTTCGGTTTTCTTCTCCGGTTTTTCGTGTTCCTTCTGCTGACCCTTCCAGTCGTCCAGCAGCTTGATGATCTGGTCCTTCATTTCCCTCGGCGTAGTTTCCTTGCCGAAATACTTGCTCAGTTCCGCACCTGTCAAAATCACTTTGTCTACCTCCTTTTTGTCCTCCATCATAATGCCGTCGATCACATCCCCGTTGAGCAGCTTCTTTTCGTCCAGTTCCCGCATACGCTTTGCCTGCGCCTGTGAAGGCGAGGACTGCTGGCTGTCAATGGCAACGGCGATATAGTTCTGGTTCTTCTTGCCGATATAGGAAAGCTCCACCGCCGTAGTAAAGCCCAGTTTTTTTTCATCCATCAGCTTCATCAAGTCGGGAACCAGCTCATTGAGCCGGATATACCGCTGCACCTGTTTGACCGCCATCTTATTACGCTCGGCCACAATTTCGTTGGAGCGTTTTCCTGCGTCCTTCGGGTCAATCTGGCCCGAAGTGCGGGAGCCCTGGTGCTTGATAGCCTCAAGCTGCATTTTCAAGGCTTTGGCCCGCTCACTGGGGAGGATTTCTTCACGCTGGTTGAGATTATCCTCGACCATCTGCGTGATGGCTTCATCGTCTGTCAGGTTTCGGACGATACAGGGCATATCCGCATATCCGGCAAGCTCGCTGGCTTTCTGGCGGCGGTGGCCGGACACGATCTCATAGCCGCCATCCTCACGGGGACGGACGATAGCGGGCTGGGTCACGCCCTTGTCCTTAACGCTGGACACCATAGCCCGCATTTCTTCATCGTCCCGGACTTCAAAGGGATGGTTCTTGAAGGCGTGGAGTTCGTTCAGCTTGATATAGACGATCTGCTCCTTGCCCCGGCGTGGAGCATCCTTCGGTTTTTCGGGTTCCTTCGGAGCGGGAGCGGCCTGTACCGTTGGAGCCGTTTTTTTCTCCGGTTCCTTTTTGACCGCCTTTTCCGTTTTCTGTGCGGGAGCTTTGGATTTCGAGGCTGCGTCCTTGTCCTTATCTGCTTTCGGGGGACGGCCCCGGCGCTTCGGCTGTTCCGGCTCTTTGGGTTTTTCCTCTGCTTTTTTCGGAGCCTCCGGCTGCTTTTCCGGTTTCTCCGCTTTTGCCGGGTCAGGCTTTTCCACGCCGGGAGCTGCCGCTCGTTCCTCGGCTTTCTTTTCCTTCATAATTTCAGCGAAGTTATAGACAGAAACCTGTGGGGTCTTTACCTCTGGTTCCGTCTTTTTTTCCGGCTCCGGGGAAACGGAAACCTTCTCCGACTCTTTTGGGGGATTAGGCGGTGTTTCCTTGCCCGGCCCGCTATCCGTTACCGGCTGTTCCGGCGTTTTTGTGGTTTTATCATCTGCCATAAGCATTTACCTCCTGTTTTTTGGCATGAAAAAAGGGGCTCAACTTTTCAGTCAAGCCCCCGTGGGAAGTTCCTCCTTTCTCCGCCATGATACAAAAATACCGCCCGTAGTCTCGTTTGGGCGGTACTTTGTGTAAGATTGGCAGTCCATTATTAAGTTTTTTATTATGTTCCCTTTGTACACCGTTGCAAGGGTGTCAACAGAGGGACAGGTCAAACAAGGATATTCCCTAGCGGAGCAACGTGCGGAAATTGAAAAATATTGCAGTTCCAAAAGTTACAACTTGGTAGGAATATTCAAGGACGAGGGTATCAGCGGAGCGAAAGCCAACGAGGACGAAATGAGCATTGAGCGTGGCGGTCAGACTTGGTAAAGGTTCTGCTACACAGAGAACTCAAAAAGAACAATGTGGATATTAAAGCGATTGACAGACCGAATTATTCAATCTACACGCAAAATCCAAACGAAATTTTTGTAAATGGGATGTTTGAACTTTTGGATGTGTATGAGCGGTTGGAGATAGCATTGAAATTAAAACGTGGACGATTGCAGAAAGCCAAGGGCGGTGGTTATGCAGGTGGTGGCGCTCCGTTTGGTTATGAGAGTCTGCGTGGTGGCAAAAAATTATATGTAAATGCAACAGAGGCAAAAGCGGTACGGAGAGTATTTGAGATTAAGCAGAGTTTTCCAGATATGACGCTGAAAAGCATAGCAGAGTTTATGAAAATGGAAGGACACAAGGGCAGAAAAGGTGCTGACTTTAACGCTATGCTTGTGAAGCGTATTCTTGATAAAGAGAATTTTTATAGAGGATATTACAATTACGACGGTATTGAGAGCGTGGGAGAGTATGAACCGTTACTTTCATAGAAAATAATATGTGTCTTGACATTGCTATCATTTTGGAAAGATTGCAGTTGTTATATGATAAATTGCAGGAGCAGAAAAAACGTGGAACGGACTGTTGATAGGAAATTGTACTGACAGCAAAAGTAGAAGAATAGCAGTGGGCAGGAAAGAAACAGCATTCAGAAGGGCATGGATGGTATTACATAGTAATTAGAAATTTTGAAAAAAATGTGAGCAGGAAGGAACGTGCAGCGAATATGGAAACATTGGAAAAGGTTTGGGTTCTATATGACGAGATGTTTTGTGACGAATTATCCATAAAGCTACTATATCAGAAGAAAGATTCAATTAGCGAGTTCGTGGATGAAAATGAAAATCCCATTAGCAAAAGTGCAGTAGCAGTCTGGATTATGGAGAACTATTACAATGACAGAAAATTTGTGGAGTACTGCAAAGAGAGAAAAGGGAAAATACTCGAAACAGCGGAGCAACTGTATCAATATAATGAGGAATACAGAAAGAGCGTAGATGAAGAAAGATTGTATCTGCTGTATCTGATTGGCATAGCGGTTACAAAAGTTGCAAATACTTTTGGAGTAAGTCGGCAGACAGTATATAGCAGAATTAAAAACTTTGAAGAAAACAGATATATAAAAGTTTTCACATTACTCCGACTAATCTGTAATTGGATTAGCCGGAGCTTTTTATATTCCAGTATTAAATGCTACAAAAGAACACCTGTTTGTGCAACAAAGTATTGACAATGACATACTATAGAAGGTAGAATGATGAGTAGTCGGAGGTGTCAAATAGTGAAAAAATCAATATCAATAAGCATACGAGTGAGCGAAGAAGAATTAGATAAATTCAAGCAGGCAGCTAGATTAGAGGCATATGCTTCGTATAGCGAATTTGTACGAAGGACAGCACTTATCGAGGCAGCGAAAATAATAAAAAAGAACGAGAATGAAGGAGCAAAATTCGATGAATGTAATTAGCTTGTTTAGTGGTTGTGGAGGACTTGATTTAGGATTTGAGAAAGCTGGATTTAATATACCTGTAGCGAATGAATTTGATAAAACAATATGGGAAACGTTTAAGGTCAATCATCCTAATACACATTTAATAGAGGGGGATATCAGACAGGTTACAAGAGATGATATAGCACAATATATAGATGGAGAAGTGGATGGCATCATAGGGGGACCGCCTTGTCAGTCATGGTCGGAAGCAGGATCTCTTAAGGGAATTAAGGATGCAAGAGGTCAGTTGTTTTTTGATTATATAAGAATATTAAAAGAATTCCAGCCAAAGTTTTTTTTAGCGGAAAATGTAAGTGGAATGCTTGCAAATAGACATTCAATTGCGGTTCAGAATATTTTAGAATTATTTGATGAGGCAGGATATGATGTTTCTTTTACATTGGTTAATGCTAAAGATTATGGTGTTGCAGAAGAAAGGAAAAGAGTATTTTACATAGGGTTTAGAAAAGATTTGAATATAGACTTTGGTTTTCCGAAGGGGTCCACTAAAGATGATTCTAAGAAGATTACCTTACGTGATATAATTTGGGATTTGCAGGATATGGCAGTTCCTTCAGGAGAAAAGAATCGACATAATCCAAAAGCGATAAATAATAACGAATATTTCACAGGTGCTTATTCACCTATATTTATGAGTCGTAATCGTGTTAAAGGCTGGGATGAACAAGCGTTTACAGTTCAGGCATCTGGACGTCAATGTCAGTTACATCCACAGGCTCCTAAGATGGTAAAAGTTGGAACTAACGATTGTAGATTTGTAGAAGGAAAAGAACATCTTTACAGAAGAATGACAATTCGTGAAGTTGCAAGAGTACAGGGATTTCCGGATGATTTTAAATTTATATACAATGATACAAATACTGCATATAAAATGATTGGTAATGCTGTTCCAGTGAATTTAGCATATGAGATTGCTACAGCAATAAAATTGTATCTTGAGGGAAAGGGTACGGCTGTTGAAATTGATAGAGATGCTATTGATGCTAAGGAGGTTAATGAGAAAAAAGTGAGTACAAAGAGTAATGATCAGGGTAGAGCATATGAATATGCATGGATTCAAACTTTATATAAGGCAATAGCTGAGTTAAGGAAAACAAGAATTGTTGAAAATTCAAGTTTGATAGCAAATGAAAAAGC
This sequence comes from Clostridium sp. AF32-7AC, assembly GCF_003477925.1. Lineage (NCBI taxonomy): Bacteria > Bacillati > Bacillota > Clostridia > Eubacteriales > Clostridiaceae > Clostridium > Clostridium sp. AF32-7AC. Next base: position 166,603 of record NZ_QUEG01000004.1, on the reverse strand, counting down.
ATGGTCTTTAATGGATGAAGATATGCAAGAAACATTTATGATATCTGCTGGAGCTGCAGTTAATACAGTATTAGAACTTGAGCCAAGAATGGCTGAAATGGATAATGATGAGCTTACTCTTGAATTCCAAAAGGATGGTCAAGGCATAAAAGGTGATGTTAGAGATATTGTAATAAAGAGAAAAGATATTGAATGGGAGATTGGCTTAAGTATTAAGCACAATCATGATGCGGTTAAGCATAGCAGATTAAGCTATAAATTAGATTTTGGAAATGAATGGTTTGATATGCCTTGTTCTGATGAATATTGGAATGCAGTTGAACCAATATTTAACTTTTTAAAACAGGAAAAAGATAATGGCACAAAGTGGTCTGAAATTGGGAACAAGAGTCAGAATGTGTATATCCCATTGTTGCAGGCTTTTATTGATGAAGTGAATCGAGCAAATGAGAAAGACAATACAATGCCAAGAAAAATGATTGAATATTTAATTGGAATTGAAGATTATTATAAAGTTGTGAGTAAGGATAGCAAGAGACTTACAATGATTCATACATTTAATATGCACGATACGTTGAATAAGCCTGCAAAGAACAAGGTATCTGCAATCACAGTACCTATTGTGAAATTACCTACAAGACTTGTAGCACTTGAATTTAAGCCTAACAGTGATAATACAGTAGAAATGTATCTCGATAATGGTTGGCAGCTTAGTTTCAGAATTCACAATGCAAGTACAAAAGTTGAACCAAGTCTTAAGTTTGATGTTCAGTTTATTAGTATGCCAATAGAAGTTCTTAATATAGAATGTAAGTGGAATTAAGGCGGTAGCGTAAATGAGAAAAATGCTTTTAAGCTTCAAGCCGGAGGTATACGAGAAAATAAAGTCTGGGAAGAAAATATTTGAACATAGAAGAAATTTCCCGGATGAGCCAATTATGGCATATATGTATGTTAGTTCGCCCGTTAAGGCAGTTACAGGTATAGTATATTTAGGTAAGCGACATCTATTATCTGACTGGAGAGAAGAGTTTAAAAATGATAAAGATGCTGTTGCACGTATTGAAAAATATCAAGAATCATATCGATACGCTATGGAAATTGATGAATTTCAAGAAACCACAGAGATTTCACTTGATGATTTAAGACATGCCGTTCCGGGATTTGTTGCACCGCAGATGTACATGTATTTGGATGGGACGGAATTATTGGAATATATTAATAAACATATAAAAATACAAAAAGTGCATTTGATACATAGCTTTAATAGAATTGCATCTGAGCAGATTTGTGTTCATTAATTATAAATAGGAGAATGTGATATGTCGATTAACATTGGTGATAATAATAAAATTAAAAATGCTAATATTGCGGAAAGACTTGAGATTAATGATGATCAATCTGTTAAGAAATCATTTTATGAAAAGCATCCTGTAATATGTGGATTCCTGATTTCTTTAGTGGCGGGGATTGTATTATTATTTTCATTCTGGGATAGAATTGTAAATTTGATAGAGGGGGTGTTTTAATGCCAAAAAGTAAAATTATCAAGGAACTTGCAAACGGGACTGTGGATACGCTTATAGCACTTAAAAGAACAAAGGTGTTATTAACTGGGTTTGATAATGTTGAATTAAATACTTGGATTAATAATGAGATAACAGGATATCCTAAGGATGCAAAGATACCTACATATAGAATAGTACGTGGAAGTCTTATGGGGTCATATTTTAAAGGTTCAATGGCATCACATATGACATGGAATCATGTTTCAATTCCATTAGGAAAGATGCCGGAAGATTTACAGGATTCTTTGCTAAATGTTAGTTTTCGAGAGGGAGTAGAAGCATTAAGACAACTTGTGGAAAAATGTGATTCATCAAGTATACAATTAGGAAAACAGATTAATGCAGATTTTTTTCCAGTAATAGTACACTATAATAAAGATCCATATATGATGATTACATCGGCAATGGTTGAAATCTCAAGTCAATGTATTCATAATATTTTATCTACCATAGAAAATAGATTACTTGATGCTTTGATTCTTTTGGAAAAAGAGTTTGGAGTATTAGATGATTTAGACATAGATATAGACTCAAAATCTAAAGATGAGAGAATAGAAATAGTTAAGCAATTACAAGTAATAATATTTAACGACAATAGCGTAAATATTGGAGATGGAAATAGAATAAAAGAATCTAATATCGCATCCAGTATACAAGAATAATATAGTTTGATTGGAACAACTGTAAATAAAATTTGTCAGTTATTTAAGCCAAGAAGAATGTGAGGAATATTTTAAAAAATAGTGGGGTATCCAAATCTCTACAGTATTTCTGCCTGAAGACCGATGGTCCCCTACGTGCGAATTTTCGCAGAATTAAACAGGGGGATACCCACAGAATCCATATTATATGAAAATTCCCATAGAATACCGCTTCTTTAGCCGATTTTGTTTTGCCGGATAGTACCGAAATACGCATAAAAACCGTGTGTAAAACAATAGAAAAAACACAGTTTTTATGCGTATTTTTTTGCAGAAATATAATCAGAAATACCTTGCTATTCGTAAACGCTCCATACCAAGTACCCTATAAGCTAAAAGCCGCTTCCGCGGCTCTACTTCATTGCTTTTTCGGTTTTCTGACAACGTCCGGCAACTTTTTCGACCATGGAAGCAGGTCATCTAAGAATGACCGGTCGCTGTCATCCATGCGCTTGGGGATCCCTGTCAGAAGGTGTTCAAAGTATTCGTATGGTTTTAGGTTATTCGCTTTTGCCGTCTCTGCGATGCTGTAAATAATCGCGGATGCTTTCGCACCATTGATCGTATCGATCATCTGCCAGTTCTTCTTTCCAACACAGAATCCGCGGATCGCGCGCTCAGAGGCGTTATTATCCATAGGGACATCCCCATCTGTCAGGAAAACCCGGAGATATTTTTCCTGATTTAGAGCGTAACTGAAAGCATCCTTCAGCTTTTCTGTTCCGACCTCGCTTTCATGCTGCTTTAGGTACACGAACAAAGCGTCTACCAGTGGCTTTATAGCCACCTGACGCTGGGAAAGCCGTTCTTCCGATGAGAGCTCCTTTAGCTTTCCTTCTTTTCTGTAGATCGTCTGGATCTGCTTTAAGATCAGATAGGATGCGGATTCTTTTTGGCGTTCTTTCGGTACTACTGCAAGCGCTTCATCAAAGCGCCTGCGGGCATGGACCCAGCACCCGGCTATCGTCAGGTCTTCATGCTCTTTTTCCAGTGTATGGTAGACCTGATAGCCATCCGTCACGCAAATGCCGGAATAATTCTTTAGGAATTCCCGGGGATGAGAGGCATTTCTTGTCCGCTGATACTCATAAAGGATGATCTGTTTTTCCGGATACATGTGGTCAGAACGGTACACCCACATATAACTCTTGGAACCGGCACTGCGACCATCCCGTTTTACCAATACCGGTGTCTCATCAGCCTGGATGACATGATAGCTGTAAAGTAGCGAATGAAGGTGATCATACAAAACGGCGAGATATTCTTCTCCCAGCCGGATCATCCAGTTCGCCATGTTCTGCCTGGTTATGGCAAGGCCATATCGAAGGAATTCCTGTTCAAGGCGATAAAGAGGGACCGCGTTTACGTATTTTCCATTCATGACCGCAGCAGCGAGCGAAGCGGATACGGGGCTTCCATGAAGCAGGCTTTTGGGATGCTTTGCTTTTATCATGTGCCCGTCTGTTTTGCTGGCATATACACCAACATGGTGCTCATCCACCTCGACTTTTGCCGGAATGAAACGATATCTGCGTGTAATAGCATCTGGAAGCTGTTTCCAGCCGTTTTCACCGAATTCTGCTGTTAATTCTTCTTCGGTCATGTAGTGGTCGATCCGATTTGTAGGAAGCCCGGACATATCCTGTGCTTTCTTACCGGTTGCTTTTTTTCTGCGTTCCGGTGCCGGCTCCAGAGTCTCTGGTTCCGGTGCCTCCAGATCACAGACAGCTTCGGCTTCATTAAAAAACACAATGGTTCCATCCACTTCAGCAAAACGGAGCTGCTGGGCATCCTCCATTTTTTCAGAGGAACGTCCAAACCGGTTCTTATTAGCCAGGATCAGCTGTTCCATCATTGCCTGCATCTTCGTATCCAGGGAATGCAGGTCGGCACTGACCTTTCCTAACTGTTCCTGTTGATTCAAAAATAACTGGATCAGCATAGATTTATCAAAGCTGTTTAACTGTTCTTCTGTGAACTTCATCGTCATGGCAGGAACTCCTTTTCTCAATGAGTCCATTGTACCAGATCTGTACGTTTTCTGCCACTTGGCGCCTGTTTTCCTTTCGGCATAATGACGGTGGATAACAGTACAGAGCACCTGGGATAGCTTTTCAGGATTCCAGATGTTCTGTACTGCTATCCACAGATTCAGAACGATTTTTCTGCCCGAAACCGTGTGGTTTGATTCCTGCGGACTGAATTCTGTGGATAAGCTTTATGAAACGGAAGAGATTCTTTTTTCTTCTGTGAAATATGGAAATTTTTTCTCCATAATGCACAAATGTTACATCAATCTTTTAGGCGGATCATTTGGCCTGATCGGATGTTTGGGGAGAATTTCAAGCCCTTGCATCAGCATCGTATACTGTTCCGGGGATATTTCCAACGCCTCTTCTACGGAACGTGGCCAGTTGAAGGCACCGTTGCTCAGTCTCTTGTAAAGAAGTAGGAACCCATCCCCTTCCCATAAGAGTCCCTTGATCCGGTCCGTCTTCTTCCCGCAGAAAAGAAAGAGCGTATTTTTATCATACGGATCGAGCTGAAACCGGAACCGGATGATCGTTGCGAGACCATCCATTCCTCTCCGCAGATCGGTATAACCAGCTGCAAGATAGATCTTTTTCAGACCTGTGGCGTCATTCAGCATTAGACAGAACCTCCAGGATACACTGAAGCATATCTTTAGAGACAGGATTATAAATTTCAAGTGCCAATCCTCTGGAATTTCGCAAAATAGCTGTCGGTTTTAAGCTGCTGTCTTCCTGGGGCAGAGCTTTCTCTGTCGGCTGAGGAAGTTCCACAAACGCCGGTTCTGGATTGTAGACCTCCAAACATGCTTTGCGGACTCTTTTCAGACGATAATAATAATTCGCTTTTGTGATGCCATGCTCACTGCACCAGGTTTCTACTTTCATATCTGCAGGGCGGTTTTTACAATCCTGGATCTGTGCCGCCCATTGCTGCAACCGAACCTGTTCAGCAACTAAACTTGTTTGACTGCTCATAGCTAGACCTCCATAGGCGGTCAAAAAAGTTGAGTACTTAACTTTTTTGACTCTGTATAGTGTGAGACTATTATGGCAGAAAAAGGAGTGGAGGAACAGGTACTTGCTATGGAGCGTTTACTGCTATTCTGTGCCGTCAGAGTGATATATGTACTACCGAAAAAGAAAGGCAGGTACATATTATGAAAAATGGAATCAGATTTACACTGAAACCAAAGCAAAGACCGAAGCTGGCACAGAAGATTGGCAAAATACTTGGAACAGCACCGAATTATGAGCGGGTGCCAAGCTGTGCATACGATATTGCAGGATACCGACTGGACAAAGAGGGCGTGCTGCACATCCCAGAGGGAGTAGCGGTAGAAATGGTAGAACACTTAATTCGGCAATTACGAGAGTGTGGTTTTCAGGATGATGCGGAATTTACTGAAGAAGTCCCAATGCAGCAGGACAAGCTCACAATAGCAGTTCCGAGAGCATGCCTTACGGATACGGCATTGGAAAATCTACAGAAGATCATAACAAATAAGCAGACGCTTTTCCAAAAGGCATTTCAGACGGACAGCACCGAGGTTGAAATCACAGAGGAGAAAATTAACTTTGCATGGTTTCCATATACGGAAGATGGTGACGAGATAGCAGCATACACGCAATTTATCACAGGACTGTGTGATATGGCAAAAGATGCAAAAAGAGTATCATCAAAGCCGACCGAAACAGACAATGACAAATATGCTTTCCGATGTTTTTTGCTCAGGCTTGGCTTTATCGGAAATGAATATAAGACAGCAAGGAAGATTTTGCTTAGAAATCTGACTGGAAATTCAGCATTTCGTTATGAGAAATAAGGATAAAATCACACTGGGGTGTCGGTGCGGACCAATGCCCTTTTTCTATGAAAAATCAGTTGGGGCAACTTGTGGCAGATGATTTAGCTTATTCTTATAGAGCCTATATAGAAAATAACCTATATTACTTGCCACATCTTGCCCCAGTGTGAAAACAGCCGTGGTCACGCCCAGAGGTTGTCATTTTCTTCCTGTATTTTTCTGTGATAAGCTGTGCGGGATTTTCTGCGGTTTCGTTCCTTTTTACATTCTGGATTGTCACAGTATTTCTGACGGTTTCCGTTCTTGATGAATAGGCGGCCACAGCACTCACAGGTGGCAACACCAACCCGGTCCGCATAAGCAATCGGATAATCCGTAGGGATAGATACATATTGCGACAGGGCGAATCGGGCAGCATCGAATACAGAGTGAAAATCCGGCATGACCTTCAATTCTCCATTCTCATCTAATCCGAGCTTCATGGTTACTCCACTCATTTCATTCAGGTAAGCAGATATTTTACCGAGATGTTTCTGCATAGGAAATGAATTAAAATCTGCAAATTTATTTGTCCATGTGATCTGTGCAAGTTCTGCAGAAACATCAAGCTGTTCCAGACATTTTTTGAACATAAGGACAACAAGAGTGTCACGGTACAGTTTTTCTAAATCATCTCTCATCTCTTTTACAGCGAAAGTAAAACTTCCAAGAATATTGGTAGACACATCCCAATATTCTGCATCTTTATCTATACCCCATTTATACACATATCGGATTTGACGATGCTGAGGAAGAACTGAAGCGAATGGAAGACTTCGGAAAGGCACAGGCGGAGGTTGAACAGAAGAAGGAGAAACCGATGTCGCAGAAGATGTTTAAGGTAATTTGATATAGAAGATAGATAATGCTCCGGCTTGGCTGGGGCGTTTTTTCTATGGAAAAAGAAATAATCTATTGGTATAATATAATTGGAAGTTTATATGAAAAAGAGGTGAGAATAATCAAAATTCTATTTTGGAACATATATAATAAAAATCTAATTAGTCCACTAATTGATATGATAAAGGAAAATCAATTAGATATAGTTTCTTTGGCTGAAGCTGAAAATTTGGATATAACTGCAATATTGAATCATCTCAAATTAAGTGGTAATGAATGGAACGATATTCAGATTAGCCCGCAAAATGATATTAGAGTGTTGGCAAAGAAAGAAATTAAGATTATTCCATATAAAGAAGATGGGCATTATTCCATTTATAAGATAAAAAAATATGATAAAGTTGATTGTCTATTAGTAGTTGTTCATCTTTTGAGTAAAAAGACAAAATCTAATGAGGCACAATATAACCGTGCGAATGACATAGCTAGGGAATTGAATAAATATGAACAAGAATTTTTTGAAAATAATGAAAAACGGACAATTATAGTAGGGGATTTTAATATGCAACCATATGAGGCTGGAATATGTAGCGGTTATGGTTTTAATGCAACAATGTCAGCTAGTCATGCGGCTAAGAAAACTAGAAAAATTGATGGGAGAACAACATATCTTTATTTTAATCCTATCTGGGCTTTAATGGGTGCAAATAAATTAGTTCAAGGTTCTTACTATAATTCAGGAGACAAAGATGACCATGCAATATACTGGTATTCATTTGATTCAGTATTATTAAGACCATGTTATATTGATAAGTTTAACTGGGACTACTTTGAAATAATAGAAAAGACAGAGAATCACAACTTTGTTCCCAATACAACAATTGATAAAGAAAAATATTCTGATCATTTGCCAATAAAATTTGAAATTATAGGAGGATGAAAATATGGCTATAGATTTATGGGGATTTAAAAATGTAAAAGATTTGGAAAAAAATACTAGCGACTTTCCAGAAACAATCTTAAAAGAGCAGATATCTGCATTAGGAGATAAAACGGGATTTGTGCTTTATGGAAAACCTATTTATATGAAAGTGACAAATCATGAAGTTGAATATGGTGCAGCAACAATATTTAATGTAATAGTTCCGGCATTGGATGACTATAGTAAGACAGTGCTAATTATGTATTCTAATTTTGAACAGAATTATCCAGTTGCGATTTCAGTAGGGAAATCTTTCTCTGAGGATATGGATTTTTTTTGCCCGCAGTATGAATGTAAAAATATAGATGAATTTAAAGATGCATTGAAGAAAATCCTCAGTTCAGATGAAGTTATGGAAACCATTAAAACATTATATTCAAAGGCTAATATGTTGGGAAATTAAGCAGCATTAGTTAGCTCATTTATAATGGCTGCAGATAGGAGGTTATCAAATGTCACTTCAAGATATTTTACCATATAGATTACCGAATCATGTAGGAAAGCGTTTGATAGATCCGCATGTGGTCATTGTAGGTGCAGGTGCATCTATTGCTGCTTGTGAGATAGATAAAAATGGAAAGAAAGTTCCATTATTAAAAAATATACACAACATTCTTGGCCTTACGGATGAATTGAAAAAATATAATTTTTCGGATGAACAGATGGAGGATTTTGAAAAATTATTTTCTGATATAAATGGAAAAACTGAGTATAGAGATTTACAGAAAAAATTAGAATATGAAGTGTGCGATTATTTTAGCAAATTGCAGATTCCAGATGAACCAACATTATATGATTATTTGATTTTGTCGTTGACTGAAAAAGATGCAATAATATCATTTAACTGGGATCCATTTTTGATGCAAGCATATAAAAGAAATATATGTGTTGGGAATTTACCTGAGTTAATATTTCCGCATGGTAATGCTGGAGTCGGTTTGTGCTATGAGTGCAAAATAAAAGGGTATGCAAATTGTCTTTGTCCGAAATGTTTTAAAGAACTTGAGCAAATGCCATTGCTATATCCTATAGGAAAGAAAGACTATAATAGCAAGCCGATAATTGTTAATGAATGGAATTTGGCGAAATCTGTGTTGTCTAGGGCGGCGGGGATTACAGTATATGGTTATGGTGCTCCTGTTACGGATGTTGAAGCGGTGGAATTGATGAAATCAGCCAATCATTTAAGCCAGATGAAAGATATTGCTCCATTTACAATTATAAATTTGGCAAAAAATGAAGGTGAGCAGAGAAAAAAATGGTCTGAATTTTATGATGTAAAAATGTTTCTGTATTGTAATAAATTTGAAGAAACAATGCTGTGGAAAAATCCTAGAGTGAGTTTGGAAGCCTTGTTTGATGCGATTCTTCAGCAACAACCAAGAAGTGAAGAAAAGTCATTTAGAGAATTTTCAACGCTAACAGAGTTACAAGAATTTGTTAAGACCATTACAGAGTTTGATATGTGTATTTAAAATCCTTAGTAGTAAGCCTACCTCGTTTTACTACTAATTTTACTACTAACAGCCCGCAACAACTTGCTCCATCTTGCCCTATTTTGCCAAGATGCCATCCCAAACACACATTCTACAAATCCCCGGAATCCCTTGCAAAACAGGGCATTCCGGGGAAAATCAAGGAGAAATAAAACAATGATAAAAGTATTATTCATCTGCCACGGCAGGATTTACCGGGCATGATGAAAAGTCTCAAATCGTCTCATAAGCCCCGTTTTTAAGCGTTTTTTGTGCTTCAGTCTCAAATTTACCAAAGATTTACCAATATTTCTGGAGAGCCAGACTTGCAAAAAAATGAGCCAGAATGAGGAGATTAAAACATGAGCGAATTGAAACCAAGAATAACGGAAAACGGAATTGATTATATCTTTGTTGGAGATTACTACATCCCAGACCTGAAACTGCCGGAAGAACACCGCCCCATTGGAAAGTATGGACGGCTGCACCGGGAATATTTAAGGGAAATCCATCCAGCCCGATTGAACACATTGACCTTGACTGGGGAGTTATGGACATATCTTTCAGACCTGAACGAACAGGCACAGGAACGGTTAGACACCATCATGGAGCAGATGAAAATTGCCGAGGGCGTAACCGAGGAATTAAAGTGTACCCGTCAAATGGAATGGGTGCGGCGGTGCAATAATATCCACAATCGGGCAGAAGAAATTGTTTTGCATGAGATAATTTATTCATAATAGTATGGTGTCAGGATTATGACAAATCAGAGGTTAAAAGGTGCGTTATGTTAAAAAGCATAGGGTTATATTTTAGAAAAATAGACTTTCTGAATTTTGCAGTTGGAGCTATAATGCCAATCATTGTATTGTTTATAGTTTATTCATCAGTCAAATCAAATATAATTCTTCAAGACACTGATTTTTTATCACTGTTGATGAATCATAAAGGGAAATTCATATTTTACTTTTTCGTGTCCTTTATTGAAGAAGTTATTTTTAGAGGAATTATTTTTGGGCTGTTGCTGCAAAAATGTAAAAATAAGTATTTGAGTTGCGTAATAGCTGCACTTATTTTTACACTACCACATATTTTTAATACCGATAATATTTCTGTTCTGGTAATGTTTATTTTTCCTTTTCTATATGGAATATTTGCTAATGAAATGTTTTACACTACAAAGAGTATTTGGATGCCCACAGGATTTCATTGGTTATGGAATTATACAATAACAAGTTTGTTTCTTGTTACAGGAACACAAAGTTTCATATATGTACATATCATAGCAGCAATGATTATAATGATACCGTTGTTTTACATTGTTATTGGGAAAACACGCGTAGAATGATTATGACAAATTAGAAGTTTTGGAGGTAGAAAAACGTGTATAGAATATATAGTGCACTTATCGAAATTGTTGCGGCAGCTGTTTTTATAATTCCTATTTGGTGCATATATAACAAGTTATGTTTTCATAGCTGGAAACGAACTATTATTTATATGGTATTTGGGTTTTATTTTACTGCAGTCTTAGCACTTGTAGGCTTTCCTAATATAGCATCTCTGAAAATTGATTTTGCAGTGAACATTATCCCGTTTTTGGATATGGTTTCGGATTTCATTAATGCTTGTTTGAATATACTTTTATTTGTTCCATTTGGTTTCTTTTTGCCGATATTGTGGGATAAATTTAGAAACATTAAAAATATTGCCTTAATGGGATTTATAGTTACAAGTTTAATTGAAATATCACAGATTTTTACTTTTAGAACGAGTGATATAAACGATATTATTACAAATACTGTTGGTACTATAATTGGATATTTTATTGTACATAGGATAACTGATAATTTTACGAAGCGAATCTTTTCAAATTCAAAAATGGGTGACTTTTACATAATATGTGTATCGGTAGCACTTATTATGTTCTTCCTTCAACCATTTATTTCATCATTGTTATGGAAAATGGTGCTGTAACTTCCAGTTTTCCACTCTGAAAACTTAACTGAATAACCCCAGCACAAACCGCTGCTACATGGAAGCCAACAAACCATGCAACAGCGGTTTTTCTTTATCGTTTTTTCCTCTGGCTGATAGGCGTTCCCATTTTCTTTGACTTTTTGAGAATCCGAATTAGCCAGCGAAATTCTTCATCTGACAGATTTTTATAGTTGATACCAAGCTGTTTGCAGTAAAGGACAACGAGCTTTTCATCCCGGCTACCCTTGAAGTTTTCGACCGCTTCCAGATTTTCTTTCAGTTCATTGGCAACGGTGGTCTGGGGTGCACTCTCACTGTCCTTTTTATGGGCTTCTCGAATATCCCGGATAATGAGATTGAGGTCATCCCGTACCATGTGACTGAAATATTCATCATCACTGATATGGGCGGCTTGCAGCACTTTCAAATGGGGGTCATCTTCGCCGGGGCGATACCGTTCAATGATTTCATGCCGGACGGTATCAACAAGTGCATTGAGGTTTTGAATCTGCATGGTGGCAATCCCGTCCACATAAATCTCAATGTCTGCAAGAAACTTGATAAAATCCTTATGTGTGGCAAGTTCACACAGCAGACGGTTGTTAATCCGACCGCTTTTCAGAAGTGCTACCATCTCATCACTCAAATGCAGCTCCCTTAATGGCGTGTTGATCTCCGCCCGGTTCTCTGTCCGGCAAAAGAGATAATCGAGGGACACCTCATAAAAATCTGCCAGCAGGATAAGGTTGCCATGATTGATTTCCTTATAGTCATCTTTTTCATAACTGCCAAGAGCCGATTTTGAAATACCCGTTTGCTCTGCCAGTTCTTCCAGTTTTAATCCTTTGTTTAATCGTAAATCTTTTAGCCGTTCCTGTATTGTAGTAGCTCCGTTCATTGAAGCAGTTCCCCCTTCTGACAACATTTATAACCGTTGAATTGATTATACCATATCAATTCCGCAATCGTGGAAATTTCTGATTTTTACCCCTAATTCCTACTTTGTGGACATACGGCATAGGGCACAAAAATGTTCTATGATACAGGTAGTTCATCGATGGATTATTCCAATCGAATGACCAGCCTGTGTGGGATATGCTTCCCCGGCGATGTAGTGCCATGACTTTTGGCAGGGATGTGGAGGAACCCTGACCGAAACGAGCATACCAAAGGGAGCGATACGCCGCTGTGAGATTCAGGGGAGGAACGACACCGGGGAGAACTGGCGAACTGACACCGAAATGATCCCGAAACACGACAATCTGATAGGGGGATAGTCTACCCTATCGCTGATACTTCGGGAGATTTTAGGCGGCTCTATGGCTGTAATTTTGCCGAAAATCGCCCCGAAACCATACACGAAAACGGAAGGAAGCGCAATATGCCGAGAATGAGCAAAAAGAGGAAGCATGAGCTTTCTTTTTACCTCAATGACCGGGGGCGTGTCACTTACAACGAATTATGCCGGAAATGCCAGCATGGGTGCAAGCAGAGCTTCCGGGCGGTTGTGATTGACTGCCCCCGTTATTTATCCAAACGAGCAAAGAAAAAGGAGGAACACACCGAATGAATTTTGAATTTATGACGATAGACACACCATTGCCGCCCTGTATGGCTTTTCCAAGAGCGTTGACAGGGTTTCCAGTCAGCAGCACCGCAAAGGTCATGTACTGCCGGATGTTGGACGCTATGCTCTCCAATGGGCAGGAGGACGAGAACGGAATCCTGTTTGTCTGCTTCCCTGTCACAGCCATTGCCGCAGTCCTGTCCCGCAGCTCTATGACGGTCAAGCGTTCTTTGAATGAACTGGAAAACGCCGGACTTATCATGCGGGTGCGTCAGGGCGTTGGAGAACCAAACAGGATTTATGTGTTGATACCGGGAAAGGAGGACGCTGCCCTTGCCTGATACCTCAAAGCTGGAAAAGCTCAACCGGGAGCTGGAGAAAAGCGAAAAGAAACTGCGGAAAGCCATCAATGATGAAAAGGCATTGCAGCACCAGTTAAAGCAGCTTACCCGAAAGGAACGGACGCACCGGCTCTGTACTCGTGGCGGTATGCTGGAAAGTTTTCTGCAAGAGCCGGAACGCCTGACAGATGATGATGTCATGCTGTTGTTGAAACTCATTTTTCACAGGCAGGACACGCAGGAACTATTGAAGAAACTGCTGGAACGGGAGAAGCCGGAAACCCCTTAGTTTACTAAGGGCGCAATTATACACCACCCAAAGGTTGGTGCATTGCGTTCTCCGAAGGCTCCTCGCCGGAGGGCTGTGATTTTCCGCAGTCATGGTCTGCTCCAAATCAAACAGGGGACGCTACGCTTCCCCTGCGCTGGCTGCCGCCAGCTACCCTTTTGTGGACTTGCCATCTGGGGACACCTTGCGCTGCAAGCTGTTCCCATCTGACAAGTTTCATAAAATACGCTATCTTTTCGATAGGTAATAAAGTATAATGAAATCAATAACAAACTGGACTTGAATAACGGGAGGGACGCCTATGTTATGGTCTATTAGTGGTGGAGTTATAATTTTTGTTTTAGGTGTGTTTATTTTTTTAAAGCCAGATTTAGTGTGGAAATTAACAGAAGCATGGAAATCTTATCGTGCAGATGAGCCATCTGAGTTATATCTGAAAACCACAAAAATTGGCGGTATTTTATTTGCTCTATCAGGAATTGTTATGATAATACTACCCTTTATTTTGAAATAATAACTTTCAGATTGCATGACGAGCGACAAATCAATTTTAGGAGGGATATAGATGCCGGTTATCGAGATTATAACGATTGTATTTGCAGCGATTACAATTTATTTGTGTTATGACGAATATAAAAAAGGAAAAATGAGTTTGAGGAATTTCAAAATAGTTTCTATATGCGAAAGTCTTGCGATTTTAGGAATGATATTTTTGATAATTTGCTGTTATTCAAATATGAAATTATAATGGGGAGCTAAAAATACGAAATGATGAAATATCAATGTCCTTGCTGCGGATATTTTACCTATAATGTTCCGGCAAATGAAGATTGTGGGTATATCTGTCCCGTTTGTTTTTGGGAGAATGACCCGTTCATTGCTTCTGATAACGAACCAAGTGACTCTAATCATGGAATAACGCTAAAAGAAGCGAAATCCAATTTCTCAAAATTTGGTGCTTGTGAAAAAGAAATGTTATGTTATGTCCGACCACCAAGAGATGATGAAAAAGAAATTTCATAGTAGTGTGTAAAGGAGAATCAAATGAAGCATAAAAAGTTTTTGTTAATTGCACTGATATGTTTAATCGGTATAGGTATTAGCTTTCTTTTGTTTTCTGCTCATAGACCATTCAAAGATTTAGAGGCAGCAGATATTACTTCGGCAAGTGTTCGGTTATCGCCACCTGATACAACAATTCAGATAGTAGAAACAGAGGAATTAGTATCATATCTCAATGAGGTAGTTATTTACAATAAGGACAACTCATATACAGAATATGCCGGACAAGCAGTTATTTTCACTCTGTCTTTGGCAGATGGTTCTCAAGTGGAGATTATAGCATACAATCCATTTATTATAATTGACGGTATTGGTTATAAATGCAAATATGAACCTTGTGAAGTTCTTAATCATTATGCTAATGAGCTAATGACAAGAGAACCATAATTTTTAAGTGTACCATCTACCCATCGGGTCAACTTGTCCCGAACTTTTACAACTAAATATCCGCCGCCAACACAGCGGCGCACCGAGCAGGAAATCTGAAAAAGGTCTCCTGCTTTTTTTCTGCCAAAATGAGGTGGTAAAACGCCACCCCATCCACCAATTACCGAAAGGAGGGACACGAAATGCCCTGCCCACACAACGAAATCACGATTGTTCAGCGCAGCCAGCGACAGTCTGCGGTTGCCGCCGCTGCTTACCAAAGCGGCGAAAAGCTGTTCTGTGAATACGACCAGCAAGTGAAGCACTACCCGGAAAAGCGTGGTATTGTCCACAATGAAATTCTGCTCCCGGAAAACGCCCCACGGTCGTATGTAGACCGCAATACCTTATGGAACGCCGCCGAAGCGGTGGAAAAACAATGGAACTCCCAGCTTGCAAGGCGGTGGGTGCTTACCATCCCCAGAGAGATACCGCCCGACCAATATGCTGTCCTTGTCCGGGAGTTTTGTGAACAGCAGTTTGTTTCCAAAGGGATGATTGTTGACTTTGCCATCCATGACCCCCACCCGCCGGGACACAATCCCCACGCCCATGTCCTGCTGACTATGCGGGCAATGGACGAGCATGGGAAATGGCTTCCCAAGAGCCGCAAGGTTTATGACCTTGACGAGAATGGGGAACGGATAAAGCTGCCATCCGGCAGGTGGAAAAGCCACAAGGAGGATACGGTGGACTGGAACGACCAGAAGTATTGTGAAATCTGGCGGCATGAATGGGAGGTCATCCAGAACCGCTATCTGGAAGCCAATGACCGCCCGGAGCGTGTGGACTTGCGTTCCTATGCCAGACAGGGGCTTGATATTATCCCTACTGTCCATGAGGGAGTTGCTGTCCGGCAGATGGAAAAGCGAGGTATCCAGACGAATATCGGCAACCTGAACAGGGAAATCAGAGCCGCCAACAATCTGATGAAGTCCATCCGGCAGCTTATCCAAAACCTCAAAGGCTGGATTACCGAGCTGGGCGAAAAACGGAAAGAGCTGCTTGCACAAAAGGCAGCGGAGGAAGCAACACTTCTTCCCAATCTGCTGATGAAGTATATGGAGATACGAAAGGAAGAACGGAAGGACTGGACAAGGGCTGGACAGAACCGGGGGACTTCACAGGACTTAAAGGCAGTCAGCGAAGCCCTGTCCTATCTCCGTCAAAAGGGGCTTTCTACTGTGGAGGACTTAGAAGTATTTCTGGAATCTTCCGGGAAATCAGCCGCAGATTACCGCAGTCAGATGAAGCCAAAGGAAGCCCGCAGCAAAGTGATTGACGGGATTCTTGCCAGCCGGACAGACTGCAAGGAATGTAAGCCTGTCTATGAGAAGTACCAGAAGATATTTTTCAAGAAAACAAAGGAGAAATTCAAACAGGAACACCCGGAGGTCGCCCGGTATGCGAAAGCCGCCGCCTACCTTGCCAAGCACCCGGACGATAAGGACAGCACCCAAAAGGAACTGCAACAGGAGCAGGAAAAACTTCTCAGCGAAATCGCAGAGCTGAAAGTACCGCTGACAGAGGTGCAGGAGGATTTGAAGAAGCTGCGGGATATCCGCTACTGGGTACAGAAAGCCACCCCCGGCACAGAAGAAAGCAAAGAGCCGCCCAAGAAACAGCCTATCAAAGAAGTCTTGCAGGATAAGGCTGACGAGAAAAAAGCACAAAGAACTGCCCCGGTGCAGACAAAACACAAACAACAGGATATGGAACTTTAACAGGCACTTGCCATTTTCAGATTGAGAATGTCAGGTGCTTTTCTTTTTTTCAAGGAGGGATAGCTTTGAATGTATTTGAAGCTGTGAAGCAGTCCGTCACAACAAGACAGGCTGCGGAGCATTATGGAATCCGTGTAGGCCGGAACGGGATGGCTTGTTGCCCGTTCCATAACGATAAAACCCCAAGCATGAAGCTGGATCGGCGTTACCACTGCTTCGGCTGCGGTGCGGATGGGGATGTGATTGATTTTGCCGCCGCCCTGTATGGGCTGGGAAAGAAAGAAGCCGCCGTACAGCTGGCACAGGACTTCGGGCTTTCCTATGAGGACTGGAAACCGCCGGGGAAGGTAAAAAAGCCCAAGCCCCGGCAGAAATCCCAGGAGGAACAGTTTCAGGAAGCAAAGAGCCGCTGCTTCCGTATTCTTGCCGATTATCTTCACTTGCTTCGGGCATGGAGAAAGGATTATGCCCCGCACTCCCCGGAGGAAGCCTTTCATCCACGGTTTGTGGAAGCCTTACAGAAGCAAGACCAAGTGGAATATCTGCTGGATGTGCTGCTCTTTGGGGAGACAGAGGAAAAAGCAGCTTTGATTACGGACTACGGAAAGGATGTGATACAGCTTGAAAAGCGAATGGCAGAGCTTGCCGCCGCAAACGCAGCAAGAACTAAAAAACACCATGAACGCCATGCAGCCGCCCCAGAGCATTGAGGAAATCAAGGCGGGGCTGGAAACTACCGAGAAAGGCGGTGTCCGTCAGAGCATACGGAACTGCCTGACCGTATTCCAGCGTGACCCGCTGCTTTCCGGGGCTATCGCATACAACATCCTGACCGACCGCAAGGACATCATAAAGCCCATCGGCTTCCACAGGGAAAGCACCGCCCTGAACGATACGGACATGAAGTATCTGCTTCTCTATCTGGAAGAAACCTACGGGCTTACCAATGAGAAGAAGATTGATAACGCCATCGGGATTGTGGCGAATGAAAACAAGTACCATCCCATCCGGGACTACCTAAGTGCCCTTGTGTGGGACGGGACAGAACGAATCCGTTTCTGTCTGCGGCACTTTCTGGGGGCTGACGCAGACGATTACACCTATGAAGCGTTGAAGCTGTTCCTGCTGGGTGCAATCTCACGAGCCTTTCAGCCAGGGTGCAAATTTGAAATCATGCTCTGTCTGGTAGGCGGTCAGGGGGCTGGCAAGTCCACCTTCTTCCGTCTGCTGGCAGTCCGGGACGAGTGGTTCTCCGATGATTTGCGGAAGCTGGACGATGACAATGTGTACCGCAAGCTGCAAGGTCACTGGATTATCGAAATGTCGGAAATGATGGCAACCGCAAACGCCAAGAGCATCGAAGAAATCAAGTCATTTTTAAGCCGGCAGAAGGAGGTCTACAAGATACCCTATGAAACCCACCCGGCAGACCGCCCCCGCCAGTGCGTGTTTGGCGGCACTTCCAATGCTCTTGACTTCCTGCCCCTTGACCGTTCCGGCAATCGCCGCTTTATCCCCGTCATGGTGTACCCGGAACAAGCCGAGGTTCACATTTTGGAGGATGAAGCTGCTTCCAGAGCCTATATCGAGCAGATGTGGGCAGAAGCTATGGAGATTTACCGAAGCGGCAGGTTCAAGCTGGCTTTCAGCCCCGCCATGCAGCGGTATCTCAAAGAACACCAGCGGGATTTTATGCCGGAGGACACCAAAGCCGGAATGATACAGGCGTATCTTGATAGGTACACCGGGAGCATGGTCTGCTCCAAGCAGCTCTACAAGGAAGCTTTGAACCATGCCTTTGACGAGCCGAAGCAATGGGAAATCCGGGAAATCAACGAGATTATGAACCAATGCATTGACCGCTGGCGGTACTTCCCGAATCCAAGAATGTTTTCCGAGTATGGCAGACAAAAGGGCTGGGAGCGTGAAAACCCGGCAACGGACTCCGGCAACCCGTCTGAAAAAACGATGGACGGTTTTGTGGAGGTCACAGAACAGATGGAGCTTCCATTCTGAAAATGACAGCCCGTTGCACCCCCTGTTGCTATCCCGTTGACGAGCCGGTTGCCGGGGAAAATCCCGAAACTATCGGCTTTTCTCCCCTATGACAACCAAAACAACAGAAAAATAAAAGAAAAATATAAATAGTAACCATCGCCAGATTGAGATTGTTTGCAAGGTCTTTTGAAGCCCGTTGCCGGACTTCGTTGCCGACACCCTCTGTCTGGCTATTTTCATGCATGGAGGATAACTGCCTATGGCGAATAATAAGATGAATATTGAAGGAAAAAATTACTCGGATATTCCGGTGTGGCGTAGATATACGCTTACCATTGAGGAAGCAGCCAGATATTATCATATCGGCGAAGGAAAATTGAGAACGCTTATTGACACACATCCCAATGAGGATTTTTATGTGATGAACGGCAATCGTGCCCTCATTAAGCGTGAGAAATTTGAGAGGTATCTGGATCAGGCTACTGCTGTGTAAACAGAGCTGACAGATTTACCGATTTCACATGATATAACTATGCGGAGAGCTGGATTTGTGCTATGATAAGAGCGCAAGTCTGGCTCTCTTTTTTGAAAGGAGAGTTCACGATGAGTGAGAAAAGACGAGATAACCGTAATCGGATTTTGCGAGAGGGCGAGTACCAGCGTAAAGATGGGAGGTATCGGTTCCGCTATATTGATGAGGACGGAAAAGAGAAAAATGTATACAGTTGGCGTTTAGACAAGAATGACCCAATGCCAAAGGGGAAGAAGCGGGAGCCTTCCCTGCGTGAGAAAGAAAAACAGATTGAAGCGGATTTGTTTGACCGTATCGTAACCAACGGTGGCAACTATACTGTTTTGGAACTGGTAGAAAAGTATGTTTCATTGAAAACAGGAGTTCGTCACAATACGGTTGCCGGATATAAAACGGTCATCAATATGCTGAAAAAAGAGAGTTTTGGGAATCTGCGAATTGATAAGGTGCGTTTGTCAGACGCCAAGGCATGGTTGATTAAGCTCCAACAAATTGATGGGCGGGGATATAGTTCCATTCATTCTATCAGGGGAGTTCTCAGACCGGCATTTCAGATGGCGGTAGATGATGATTTGCTTCGTAAAAATCCATTTGAATTTGAGCTTGCCTCCGTCATTGTCAATGATTCTGTTACCAGAGAAGCGATCACCCGAAAGCAGCAGAGAGATTTGTTGAAGTTTATTCAGGAAGATAAACATTTCAGCAGATACTATGATGCAATCTATATTCTTTTTCACACAGGGCTTCGTATCTCAGAGTTCTGTGGATTGACGGTTTCAGAAATCGAGTTTGGAGAAATGCGTATTAAGGTAGACCATCAGTTACAGCGTACTGCACAGATGCAGTATGTAATTGAAGAGCCAAAAACTGACAAAGGCATCCGCTATGTGCCGATGACGGAAGCTGTCGCAGCGTGTTTTCGCAGAATCATTGCCAACCGCAAGACACCAAAAGTTGAACCGATGGTGGAAGGATATGCAGGATTTTTGTTTCTGGATAAAAACGATATGCCGATGGTTGCCCTTCACTGGGAAAAGTATCTGGAGCATATCATTCAGAAATACAACAGGATTTACCGTATCCAGATGCCGAAAGTTACCCCTCATGTATGTAGGCACACCTTTTGCTCTAATATGGCAAAATCCGGGATGAATCCGAAAACCTTGCAGTATATCATGGGTCACGCAGACATCAGTGTAACCTTGAACACTTACACCCATGTGAATTTTGATGATGCAAAGGAAGAAGTGTATCGGATAGCGAATAGTTAAAAAAGCCCGTTGGTAAGGACGCTTGCTTTACCAACGGATTTACCAAGATTGCAGGGAAAAACATAAGAAAATACGAGAAGATTTGAGAAGATACCTTGAAAAGAAAGGACAACTCAAAAGTCGGAAAACCCTGAAATATCAAGCGTTTGGGAAGAAATACAAGACTTAAATGGAGATATGAAAAGATGATTAAAGTACTATTTATTTGCCACGGCAACATCTGCCGTTCCACCCTAGCCCAAAGTGTCTTCACCCACAAAGTCGCATCCCAAGGGCTTTCCGCCCACTTCCTTATCGACAGCGCCGCCACAAGCACCGAAGAAATCGGCAATCCACCGCACCGGGGGACGGTGAATAAGCTGAGGAAGGTTGGAATTCCTCTGGTGCCGCACCGGGCGCGGCAGGTGACGTGGGCGGATTATGAGAAATTTGATTATATCATAGGTATGGACAGTGCCAATATCCGAAATTTAAACCGAATGCTGAAAGGCGATCCGGAGGGGAAAATATATAAATTCCTCACATTTGCAGGTTCAGACCGTGACATCGCGGATCCGTGGTATACGGGTGATTTTGACGCGACGTATGAAGATGTTCTGGAGGGCTGTGTGGGTTTTCTGGCATATCTGAAAGAACAGGGACAGATATAACCAAAAGTTTGATGAGTATCCATTTCAGGTTAAGATGGAAGGAACGGACTGTTTCTGTTGCAATTTATCAGTGTGCTGGAGGAACATCCGGGCGATTCGTGGATTAAAAAATATATTTTCCCGGGCGTAATGGTTCTAAGTCTCTGGGAAATGATTTCTTGTGGTTCAGCAGATGGATTTTATATCCTGGATGTGGAAAATCTGCGTCTGCACCAGATTTTATTTACAAAAGGAATTGATAATGACTTGCCGATGACACGCTGGTATTAATAAGGGGAGTGCTTTTTTATTTCCAGCTGAATCCGTTCGCAGAGATCCTTGACCGTGACAAGCTCGATAAAATCCGTTTCCGGAATATCGATCTCGAAGCAGTCTTCGATCTCTGTGATAAAGTATACGATCAAAAATGAATCCAGCCCCAGATCGTCGATCAGGCGGTCATCCGGTGTCAGCGGGCGGGTGATTTCTACGTATTCTGATAGAATGTCTTTTATTTCAACCAGGATTTCTTCCTGCGTCAGTTCGTGTTTCATGAGAAGTTCCTCCTAATATATGTGATTCATGCAGCTATTTTTATTGTAAATTTAATATAGAATCTGTGTTTGTGAGATGATTCTATCTGTGTGTTTATTTTATCATGAAACTGCCCGCTTGAGTAGATATATCCCTTAAAATAGGAGGAGCCGACAGGAACGGACTCCTGTCGGCGTAGGTATGAAAAAGTATATTATGAAAGGTCTTTTGCCTTTACGCGTATTACTATATCGAAAAAATGTGATAAAAGTATGTTCGGAATGTGAAGAAATCATAAATTTCGGAAAATATTTTGGAAGTGGATGGGGGAATAAAAATGACACGCAGATATAAGTTTGTGCAATTTTATTCATAAAAATGAAAATATATGCGTGAAATTTTTGAAACAGATAGAATGTAAAAAGGTAATATGATATAATGAGCGCAAGTGAGCCAGAGAGCTGCTTGCAGATTTATGGCGAACGGCGAATGGCGATCACGATAGCTGCGTCAGCAGCGGTAAGCATCGAAGATGCGAATCGTGATATAATATGAACACTTACAGAGAACTTGTCAAATCTAGTGTGAATTATAGCTGAACATTTGATGAATCTGAGATAAAGGAGAAAAATAATCAAAATAAAGATTCAAAAAAACATATCTACAAAGAAGAAGATAGAACATCAGGCGGATGCAAAAGCATTTGCCGGAACGGGTTCAGAAAGGACAGGGAACGATGCGGGCGTTTACATTTGAAAATGCGACAAAGATTTATTTTGGCGGAGGTTGTGTGAAAGAGCACCTGCTGGAGGCGGTGAAGCCGTATGGGGAAACGGTGATGCTGGCATATGGCGGCGGCTCGATCAAGACGAATGGCATTTATCAGGAAGTGATGGATGTCTTAAAGCTGGCTGGAAAACAGGTGATAGAATTTTCAGGCATCATGCCGAATCCGACCTACAGCAAGGTGATGGAAGGGAAAAAAGTCGTACAGGAAAATCAGGTAGATCTGATTCTGGCAGTGGGCGGCGGTTCGGTCATGGACTGCAGCAAGGCGATCTCAATGGCGGCTGCGACGGACAAGGATGTCTGGGAGGAATACTGGATCAAAAAGGGCGAGATTGATTTTGAGCCGGTTCCGGTGGGCGTGATTGTGACCGTGGTCGGCACTGGAAGCGAGGTCAACGGCGAGGGTGTAATCACCCATGAGGAACAGAAAATTAAAACGAGCCGGAATTATCCGCGCTGCAATCCGGTGTTTGCGATGATGGACCCGAAATATACACACACGGTTTCTCCACTCCAGACGGCAGCGGGCGGTTTTGATATGCTCAGCCATGTGATGGAGACATATTTCAGTGCACCGGATGAGGATAATCTTTCGGATGCGATCTCGGAGGCGTTGATGCGGAGTATTATTGAGAACCTGCCGGTGGCGATCCGGGAACCGGAAAATTATGAGGCGCGCAGCAACCTGATGTGGGCGTCCACGATGGCGGAGATTGGCATTATCAAATTAGGAAAACAGTGTGATTTTGAGGCGCATATGATTGAACATCAGATGGGGGCTTACACGGACTGCAACCACGGCATGGGACTTGGCGTGATCCATCCGGCGTATTATCGTCGAATTTGCCGGGACGGCATCAAGAAATTTGTGAAATTTGCCGTAAATGTCTGGGGAATGTCACCAGATGGCGGCGATGAGGAAGAACTGGCATTTGGCGGAATTGACGCATTGCAGGCGTTTATTCATGAGATTGGTTTGCCGGGGACGCTGCGGGAACTGGGAATCACAGATCAGAGCCTGCTGAAAACGATTGCTGATTCATGTATCCGCAATGACGGCGGGTATCGGCAGCTGACGCACGCGGAAATCTTGGATATTTTGGAAGAGTGCTATTAGTACAAAGGAGGAAAATCATGCCACACATTGCAATATCTATGTACCCGGGACGGAGCCGGGAAGAGAAGGCAGCGCTGGCTGAGAAGGTCAGAACGCTGGTATCAGAAGAATTAAAGAAGGATCCGAAGGTTGTGACGGTATCGGTTCATGATGTACCGGCTGAGAAATGGCAGGAACATTTGGATGCGATTCCGGGCGAGGAGAGATTCTATTAGAAGTCTAAGTCGGGGTTGCAGAAAGAGGCAAAAGATCATCAGACGATGGATAATATACCAATGGATAATATAGCTCAAGCAGTGTCGAAAAAATAAACTGCAAAAGATATATAATAATGAATAAAAAAGAACGGACTGTTCATAAATAGACAAAAAAGCATAGGATGTAGAGAATAGATATTTGAACTGTGCCGGTTTACAGAGTATCATCTGTAAACCGGGCAGAAAGAAGCACATTTACGCGCATTACTTAGTGGATTTTGTCTGTATGAACAGTCTTTTTTGCAGCATTTTATAATTGAGAAAATATTTCATTTACTCCTTTTAAATTCCCACAAATATTTCTTGACATTTCCCAGTTACATTCATATAATGAACATATGAACAATGATTCATATAAATAAAAATATTTCAAAGAAATCTTGATAAAATCCTGCAAACTGCTTTCACGAAAGAAGCAGTTTGCAGGGCAGAAACGCGTAGCATGAAGGGAGAAATCGGATGGCAATTCATGATGTAGAGTGCTGTGAGGAGTGTGCTGTTCACGATGAGGTTGTGCAGTCGGTCCGGGGAATGCTGCCGGATGACGATGATTTGTATGATCTGGCGGAGCTGTTTAAGGTATTTGGTGATTCGACGCGGATCCGGATTTTGTTTGTGCTGTTTGAGTCGGAGATGTGTGTCTGCGACATTGCACAGCTGCTTAATATGACGCAGTCGGCGATTTCGCATCAGCTTCGGATTCTCAAGCAGTCGCAGCTTGTCAAGAGCCGCCGGGACGGAAAGTCGGTGTTCTATTCGCTGGCAGACGACCACGTTTACCGGATTATCAACCAGGGCTTTGAGCATATTAAAGAATAGCAAGTTCCTTGAATGATGATAATGGATTGAATGAATGTGAAAGCGGTGCTATCTGTAAAGAAAAAAATTGCAGGTCTCGGAAAGCAAACATTAAAAATTTATAACTCAATAAAAAGAGGAGGATTATCATGAAGAAGAAATTTAAATTAACTGATCTGGATTGTGCAAACTGTGCAGCAAAGATGGAGGATGCGATCAAGAAGCTGGATGGAGTCAATGATGCGAGTGTCAGCTTTATGATGCAGAAAATGACGATCGATGCGGATGACGCACGTTTCGACGAGATCATGAAAGAGGTTGTAGAAGTGTGCAAGAAGGTGGAACCGGACTGCATTATTAATATGTAAAATTGGAAAAGGCATAATCGGATCAAAAGCTGCTTTTTAAAAGAATAAAATCAGATTGTGTAATGCACAGAAGGGCAAAGTAAAAAGATATAGGCAAATGAGCTGTGCCGGCACATTTTCCTATATCTTTTTTTTCAGGGAACGTGTTTCCAGAATGAAGGGAGGCTTTATGAATCAGAAGCAGAAAACGATGCTGAAGCGGATCGTCGCGGCGGCAATCGTATATATCGCGGCGGCAGCAGCGAAAAAAATGAATGTATTTGCCGGAATGCCGCAGCCATGGACAGAGTTAGTCGTATTTTTAATTCCGTATCTGATTATTGGATGGGATATTGTATACAAGGCGTTCCGGGGGATTAAAAATGGTCAGGTGTTTGATGAGAATTTCCTCATGACAGTAGCGACGTTCGGGGCGTTCGGTGTGGGCGAGTTTTCTGAGGCGGTTGCGGTTATGCTGTTCTATCAGGTTGGCGAGCTGTTTCAGAGTTATGCGGTCAACCGTTCGCGCCAGTCGATCAGCGATCTCATGAATATCTGCCCGGAATATGCCAATATTGAAAAAGATGGACAGATAGAGCAGGTCGAGCCGGATGATGTGGAAGTGGATGACATCATCGTGGTACAGCCGGGAGAGCGGATTCCGCTGGATGGCGTGGTGGTAGAGGGTGAATCGATGATCGATACCTCGGCGCTGACTGGTGAATCGGTACCGCGCCGTGCGGCAGCCGGGGATGAAATCATCAGCGGATGTGTCAATGGCAGCGGGCTTCTGCGGGTGCGCGTGACGAAAGAATTTGATGATTCGACGGTGGCGCGGATTCTGGAGCTGGTGGAGAATGCCAGCAGCAAGAAGGCGAAGGTGGAGAACTTTATCACCCGGTTTGCCAGATATTATACGCCGGTGGTCGTGATCGCGGCGGTTGCTTTGGCATTTGTGCCGCCGATTGTGCTGGGCGGAGAATTTAGCGAGTGGATTCAGAGAGCTTGTATTTTCCTGGTAATTTCCTGCCCGTGTGCGCTGGTGATTTCGGTTCCGCTTAGCTTCTTTGGCGGCATTGGTGCTGCATCCCGCATCGGTGTGTTAGTCAAGGGAAGCAATTATCTGGAGGCAGTTTCGGAGCTGGATACGGTTGTATTTGATAAGACAGGCACCCTGACGAAGGGCGAGTTTAAAGTGACGGAGCTGCATCCGGCGGGAATCAGTGAGGATGAGCTTCTGGAGCTGGCGGCGTATGCCGAGAATTATTCGACGCATCCGATCGCGGAATCGATACGGGAGGCGTATCGTGAGAGAAAATGCAGTTTGGCAGAAGCAGAAACTCAAAAGGCGAATGCGGGAACAGCGGAAATCGTTCTGGATGCTGACAATGACACAATAAAAGAGGTGCAGTCCAAAGAGGGTGTGCAGGGAGTAGTACGCAAACCCCTGATCGACTTAACCCGCATCGGTGAAACCAACGAGATTTCCGGTCATGGTATCGAGACAACGATCGACGGTCACAAAGTTCTGGCGGGTAATGGACGCCTGATGAAGAGTAAAAATATACCGTATCAGGAATGCGACGGCATCGGCACTGTGATTTATCTGGCAAAGGACGGAAAATTTGCCGGAAGTATCCTGATTGCCGATACGATCAAGCCGGAGACGGAGGATGCGATCCGTGGACTGAAGGCGGCTGGAATCCGCCGTACTGTTATGCTGACGGGCGACCGGAAAGCGGTCGGCGAGGCGGTGGCTGCGAAGGTTGGCATCGATCAGGCGTACACGGAGCTGCTTCCGGCGGATAAGGTGCAGAAGGTCGAGGAGATGCTGGCGGAGATGACCGGAAAGCGGAAGCTGGCATTTGTCGGCGACGGCATCAACGATGCACCGGTTCTCTCCCGCGCAGATGTCGGTATTGCAATGGGAAGCATGGGAAGTGACGCGGCGATCGAGGCGGCGGACATTGTCCTGATGGATGATAACCCGGCGAAGATTGCAGGTGTGGTTAAAATCGGACGCAAGACAATGGCAATTGCGCACCAGAATATCGTGTTTGCCCTGGCGGTTAAGGCGGTTGTGCTTCTGATGGGCGCGGCTGGAGTGGCGAATATGTGGGAAGCCGTGTTTGCGGACGTCGGTGTTTCCGTCATTGCAATTTTAAATGCGATGAGGGCATTAAGAACTAAATAATCGGTAATATCAAAAAGCTATGGCGGAAGGAATACTTGATGGTTCCGGAAACTGTAGCTTTTTAAATTTGCGGCTCTAAGGGATTTATATATAAAACCAATATTTGCAAGTGGTAAAAGAATAGGAATAAGAAAGAAATCAAGGCTTGGAAAAGATAAAATGCTGGGAATCATACAGGATTTCCAAAATAGTTGTAATAATCCTTAATAAAATAGTAATTGAATCTGACGGAAGAATGAAGTATGATCAAATACCATAGGATATTAGACGGAAAGGAAGGAACAGGATGAAAAAATGGATGAAAACGGCGCTTGTCCTGGCTGCAGCGGTCTGCCTGAGTGTGGCGGCTGCGTTCACAGCACTGGCGGCGCAGACGTTTCAGATAACCGCTTCGATCGGCTCCTGTCTGATTGGTTCGGGGCAGAATACAGTGGATATTTCACTTTCAAGCAACGGTGATACAACGGGGACGGACGGAAAGATTTATCTGTTTGAATTGCGGCCGTATGAGTCGGAGATTGGAAGCCGGACTGATTATGTCAGCAGCGTAGGCGCAGGGGAGACGAGGACCGTCTCGATTCCTTTAAACAAGGGAACTGCCCAGGACCGCCTTTACAGCCGGTTTGTTCCGGCAGTGTTTGACGGAACTGCATTTACGGCAGTTGGCGCGGCACATTATATCACAAATCCGGAGGTGGTTGCATCCAATCAGGATGCGTTTAAGACGCCGCTGACGAAAAAGGGCTTGAATATCCAGTTAAATATGCTCAACGATGCATTTACACTGGGCGTCAAACATGTGGCGGTCAATATCGCATTTTCCCAGTTTTTAGGAAGTGGCATTGATTATGAGTACGATGGAAAAACGTATCATTTTAATAAGTCGGTGGTTGAAAATTATGACAAGGTGATCAGTACATATATCGGAAAAGATATATCTGTGACGGCGATCGTTTTAAATGACTGGAATGACGCGCACCCGGAACTGGTTCATGCGGGAACTGCGAAATCTTCGAGCGCCAATTATTATATGTTTAACACGAAGACACAGGAAGGATTTGAGACAACGCGTGCGATCTTCGCGTTTTTGGCGGATCGTTACAGCGGCAAGAATCATAATTCAAATTATGCGAAGATTTCCAACTGGATTCTGGGCAATGAGATCAACAACCAGATTTGGAACTACATGGGACCGGCAGATTTGAATGCATATGTATCCACGTATCAGCAGGCATTCCGCACGTTCTACACGGCGATCAAGAGCACAAGTGCGAATGACCGGGTTTATTTTTCACTTGATTTCTGGTGGGGAGCTCCGTATGAGAACCTGAACGATCAGGTGCATTATACGGGCAAAGGCATTGTTGATACGTTTAACGCCTTGGCAGTAACGGAAGGCCAGATGGACTGGGGCATTGCCTACCATCCGTATCCGTACCCGATGACGGAACCGGAATTCTGGGATGATCCGGCAACGGGGCTGGTAACCGAGAGTGCAGATTCACCGATTGTCAACTTTGCAAACTTGCATGTACTGACCGATTATCTGAATCAGGATTCGATGAAGACAGCATCCGGCGAGGTGCGCCATGTCATTCTGACGGAGGAAGGATTTACTGCACAGAGTCTGACGCGCGGCGATGTGTCGGATATCCAGGCGGCGGCATTTGCATATTCTTACTATATCGTGGACAGTAACCCGTATATCGACGCGTACATTCTGAGTCGTCAGGTCGATGCGCCGTCAGAGGTAAGGGCAGGCTTAAGCTTCGGTCTGTGGTCCTGTGATATGAATCAGGGCAATGAGATTGTAGCGGTAAAGGATCGAAAGCTCTGGAGAGTTTTCCACGACATTGATCAGAAGAGATACACGCTGGAAACTTCGAATTTTGCAAAATCAATCATCGGAATTAATAAGTGGTCGGATGTGATTCCGAACTTCCGGTGGAAGTCTCTGGAACAGTAGCGGATGGTAGACACAGACTTGTAGAACAAAAACTATAAGAAAAAAGTATAAATAAAAAAGTGCCTTTCTTCTCGAAGAAAATTTCTTGAGAGGAAAAGCACTTTTTTTAGAAAATAAACGTATCTGATGTATCGGAGAACCGGGAGTCTCAGATACCATAGATGGTTTGCTGGATTTTGTCTCCGAATTCTGCCGATTTTATCAGATCTTGAGTTCTTATCAGATCTTATTGCTCTGTCTCCAGATATGCATCTTCTCAGCTTCCTTAATCAGCTGATCGCGGAACTGCGGATGTGCAACGGAGATGATAGCCTCGCATTTCTGCCAGGTTGCAAGACCCTTTAAGTTTACTTTACCGTACTCGGTTACCAGGTAGTGCAGGTTTGCACGTGTATCGGTTACGATGGAACCCTGATTTAAGGTCGGGAGAATACGGGACTGCAGCTCGCCAGCCTTGTTCTTGAAGGTGGAGGAGCAGCAGATGAAGCTCTTTCCGCCCTTGGACAGGTAAGCGCCCAGAACGAAGTCAAGCTGTCCGCCTGCACCGCTGATGTGCTTGATTCCTGCGGACTCTGCATTTACCTGACCGAAGAGGTCGAGGTCAACCGCGTTGTTGATGGACATGAAGTTGTCCAGGGCTGCGATGGTGCGGACGTCGTTGGTGTAATCAACCGGAGCACTCATGCAGACCGGGTTGTTGTTTAAGTAGTCATACAGTTTCTTGGTACCAGCGCCGAATGCGTATACCTGACGGCCTTTGTCCAGTGCTTTGTGAGCGCCTGTGATCTTGCCGGCTGCGGCAATATCAACGAATGCGTCAACGTACATTTCGGTGTGAACACCCAGATCCTTTAAGTCAGATTTCGCAATCAGGGAACCAACTGCGTTCGGCATACCGCCGATACCTAACTGTAAGCAGGCACCATCCGGGATCTCGTCTACGATCAGTTTTGCAACTGCTTCATCGACATCAGTCGCTGCTGCGCCGCCTCCCATCTCTGCGATGGTCGGGTTGCTGCCCTCTACGATCATGTCTACGTTGGAGATATGAACGCCGTTCTCAAATCCGCCGAGGCAGACTGGCATATTTTCATTGACCTCTACGATGACAACCTTGGAAGTCTCGCAGCAGGCTGCCATATGGGAAGCATTTGGTCCGAAGTTGAAATAACCGTGCTCGTCCATCGGAGCGACCTGGAATACAGCTACATCCGGTTTGGTTGCGGACTCACGATAGTATCTCGGAAGCTCGGAATAACGGATCGGAGCATAGAAGCTGAATCCCTGTGCGATTGCCTTTCTCTCGATACCGCTCATGTGCCAGGAGTTCCAGGTCATATGAGCTGCCGGGTTTTCGATCTTGAAGATCTCCGGTACCCACATCAGGATACCGCCGCGGAAGTTTACATTCTCCAGTTCCGGAAGACGTTTTGCGATAGCAGCATCGACTGCTACCGGAGTGCCGGTGGTCCAGCCATAGTCAACCCAGTCGCCAGATTTAACGACGGAAGCAGCTTTTTCAGCGGAAACCAGCTTTTCTGCATACAGTTTCTTGTAATCCATACTTATTCACCTTGTCCTTTTTAATAATATGAAGAAGTCCGTACAAATGCGTGATTCGGACATCCCCCGTTGTTTATCAGTGTATCATCTCCACTACCCCTTGTCAACGAAAGAGGCGGAGGACAAAATAGGGGAAAATGACGACATATTCATATTTATGAATTACAGATATAAGTGTATGTAAATAGAAAAGAAATGACTTTGTCTATTAATTCACAAACAAAATACCATGTTGGTTATAATGCCAGAGAAGACCACTTTTATTGAGAAAACGGAAGAAAAAAATTGTGCATTCCGCCTAAAGGCGATCAAAACGATGTAGAAATAAGTGGATTGTACGCGGAAAAATGAGAATCTTAAATCTTTATAAATCCATTGATAATTATTTGACAGGAGCCGCGTGGGGTGTTAAGATACAAATACACTATCATATTTATCACTATTTTACTATTTACTGCAGTTGTGTTATTTACGTGGTGGATCATTTTCAAGGAGGATTTTTTCAATGTCTAAGAAAGTCGTAATTGCAAGTGCATGCCGTACCGCAGTAGGTTCTATGGGTGGCCAGCTCAGTACTGTTCCAGCAGCTGAGATGGGTGCCGTAGTTATCAAGGAGGCTCTGAAGAGAGCAGGCGTTGCTCCGGAGCAGGTTGATCACGTATACATGGGATGTGTTATCCAGGCTGGTCTTGGTCAGAACGTAGCACGTCAGATGTCTCTGAAAGCTGGTCTTCCGGTAGAAGTTCCGGCAGTTACCCTGAACGTGGTTTGCGGTTCTGGTCTGAATGCTGTAAACGCAGCAGCAGATATGATCCTTGCAGGCGATGCTGACATCGTAGTAGCTGGTGGTGCAGAGAACATGTCCGCAGCTCCGTATGCTCTGATGAAGGCTCGTTACGGATACCGTATGAACAATGCGACCATGATCGACACCATGGTAAATGACGCTCTGTGGGATGCATTCAACGATTACCACATGGGTATCACCGCTGAGAATATCTGCGATCAGTGGGGTATCACAAGAGAAGAACTCGATGAGTTTGCAGCAGCTAGCCAGCAGAAGGCTTGCGCAGCTATCGAGGCTGGACGTTTCAAAGACGAGATCGTTCCGATCGAAGTTAAGAAGAAAAAAGAGACTGTTATCGTAGATACCGATGAGGGTCCGCGTCCGGGTTCCACTGTAGAGGTTCTTGGCAAGCTTCGTCCGGCATTCAAGAAAGACGGACGTGTAACAGCTGGTAACGCTTCCTCCATCAACGATGGTGCAGCAGCTGTAGTTGTTATGAGCGAAGAGAAAGCAAAAGAACTGGGTATCAAACCGATGGCTACATGGGTAGCAGGCGCTCTGGGCGGTGTAGATCCGAGCATCATGGGTATTGGACCGGTTGCAGCTACCAAGAAAGTTCTGAAGAAGACAGGCTGGAAGGTAGAAGACTTCGACCTGATCGAGGCAAACGAGGCATTCGCAGCTCAGTCTATCGCTGTAGCTCGTGACCTTGGCTTCAACAAAGACATCCTGAACGTAAACGGCGGTGCAATCGCTATCGGACATCCGGTAGGAGCATCTGGCTGCCGTATCCTGACAACTCTGTTATACGAGATGCAGAAACGTGACGCTAAGAAGGGTCTGGCTACTCTGTGTATCGGTGGCGGCATGGGCTGCGCAACGATCGTTGAGAGAGACTAATTTCTGACGCAGAACCGGAGTCGTCGGGGCTTATCCCCGGCGCTCCGGCTGTTTCTGGTTTTACGTATTTCAATTCAAGAGCTTTTTAGGAGGAACTGGAAGTGGGATTTGTAGACTATGAGGTAGACGGACACGTCGCAGTCATAACTATTAATCGTCCGAAGGCACTGAACGCGTTAAACGAGGATGTGCTGAAGGATATTGAAGCTGCATTTGATGCAGTAGACCTTTCCGAAATTCGTGCAATTATCCTGACCGGCGCAGGAGAGAAATCTTTCGTAGCCGGTGCTGACATCGCTGCTATGAGCGTGATGACCAAGGAGCAGGGCGAGCACTTCGGTAAATTCGGCAACGATATTTTCCGCAAGATTGAAACCTTCCCGGTTCCAGTTATCGCGGCAGTAAACGGTTTCGCACTCGGCGGCGGCAACGAGCTTGCCATGAGCTGTGATATCCGTATCTGCTCGGACAATGCATTATTCGGACAGCCTGAAGTAGGTCTGGGTATCACACCAGGCTTCGGCGGTACACAGAGACTCGCACGTCTCATCGGACCGGGCAAGGCAAAAGAGATGGTATTTGCGTCCCGCAACATCAAAGCGGACGAGGCATACCGTGTCGGACTTGTAAATGCTGTTTATACACAGGAAGAGCTGATGCTGGCTGCGAAGAAGCTGGCAGGCGCTATCGCAAAGATGGCTCCGATCGCTGTCAGAAACAGCAAAAAGGCGATGAACGACGGACTTCAGACTGATATGGATCAGGCTATCGTGATCGAGGAAAAACTGTTTGGCGGATGCTTCGAGACAGAAGATCAGAAGAACGGTATGCAGGCATTCCTTGAGAAACGGAAAGTGGAGCAGTTTAACAATAGATAGTTAGTTAAATTATAGTTGTATAATTTCAGGAGGATTTGTCATGAAAGTTGGTATTATTGGTGCAGGAACCATGGGTTCCGGAATCGCTCAGGCATTTGCCCAGGTAGATGGATATGAAGTATGCCTGTGTGATATTAACGAAGAGTTTGCTTCCAACGGCAAACTGAAAATTTCCAAGAACTTTGAGAAGAGAGTAGCAAAAGGAAAGATGGCAAAAGAGGATGCAGACAAGATCCTTGCCAGAATCCATACCGGCGTTAAGACTATCTGCAGCGACTGCGATCTCGTAGTTGAGGCAGCAATCGAGAACATGGAGATCAAAAAACAGACCTTCAAAGAGCTGGGCGCTATCTGCAAGGCAGACTGCGTATTCGCTACCAACACCTCTTCTCTGTCCATTACTGAGATCGGTGCAGGTCTTGACCGCCCGGTTATCGGTATGCACTTCTTCAACCCGGCTCCGGTTATGAAGCTGGTTGAGGTTATCGCAGGCTTAAACACTCCGGTAGAGATTGTTGACAAAGTTAAGAAGATCTCTGAAGAGATCGGCAAGATCCCGGTACAGGTAGAAGAGGGCGCTGGTTTCGTAGTAAACCGTATCCTCATCCCGATGATCAACGAAGCTATCGGTATCTACGCTGAGGGCGAGGCTTCTGTAGAGGGTATCGATACCGCTATGAAGCTGGGTGCTAACCATCCGATGGGACCGCTTGAACTGGGCGACCTGGTAGGTCTGGACGTTGTTCTGGCTATCATGGAAGTACTTCAGTCTGAGACTGGTGACCCGAAGTACCGTCCGCAGCCGCTTCTTAGAAAGATGGTTCGCGGCGGCAAGCTTGGCCGTAAGTCTGGCGAAGGCTTCTACAAGTACAACTAATATGTACATAAGTCTGGCTTCTTGACCAGATGAAAACATAATAGAGTACCAGATTTTTAAGAACCGCAACGGGGCGGCGCTTAAAGCCGCCTCTTAAGCGTATATAAGAAAATGATGGAGGAATAGACACATGGATTTTACATTAAGTAAAGAGCATGAAATGGCGAGAAAGTTATTCCATGACTTCGCCGAGAACGAAGTAAAACCTTTGGCACAGGAAGTTGACGAGACAGAGCACTTCCCGGAGGAAACCGTTAAAAAGATGCAGAAGCTTGGCTTCATGGGCATCCCGGTTCCGAAGGAGTATGGCGGACAGGGCTGTGATCCGTTAACATACGCTATGTGCGTTGAGGAGCTTTCCAAAGTTTGTGGTACTACCGGCGTTATCGTATCTGCACACACATCTCTGTGCTGCGATCCGATCCAGACTTTCGGTACTGAAGAGCAGAAACAGAAATACCTGGTTCCGCTTGCTAAGGGCGAGAAGCTTGGTGCTTTCGGTCTTACTGAGCCGGGTGCTGGTACAGATGCTCAGGGTCAGCAGACCAAGGCTGTATTAGACGGCGACGAGTGGGTATTAAACGGCTCCAAAGTTTTCATTACCAATGGTAAAGAGGCTGACATTTACGTTATCATCGCTGTAACAGGCGTTGTTGAAGTAAAGGGCAGAAAGAAAAAAGAGATCTCTGCATTTATCGTAGAGAAAGGAACTCCGGGCTTCACCTTCGGTACCAAAGAGAAGAAGATGGGTATCCGTGGATCTGCTACATACGAGCTGATCTTCACAGATTGCCGTATCCCGAAAGAGAACCTGCTTGGCCAGAAGGGCAAAGGTTTCCACATCGCTATGCATACCCTGGATGGCGGACGTATCGGTATCGCTTCCCAGGCACTTGGTCTTGCAGAGGGCGCTCTTGAGAGAACTGTTGATTATGTAAAAGAGAGAAAACAGTTTGGTCGTGCTATCGGTCAGTTCCAGAACACTCAGTTCCAGCTGGCAGATATGGCTACCAAAGTTAAAGCAGCTCAGCTCCTTGTTTACAGAGCAGCCGTTGCTAAGAAGACACAGAAAACCTATTCTGTAGAAGCAGCTATGGCTAAACTGTATGCAGCAGAGGTTGCTATGGAAGTTACAACCAAGGCTGTACAGCTTCACGGTGGTTACGGCTACACGAGAGAGTACGACGTAGAGCGTATGATGCGTGATGCTAAGATCACTGAGATCTACGAGGGTACATCTGAGGTTCAGAGAATGGTTATCTCCGCTGATCTGTTAAAATAATTCAGTCTGCAGAGAAATCAGAACAATCTCAGTCCTAGAGAAAAAAGAAAAAAATAAGGAGTGAAAATACCGTGAAAATTGTAGTTTGTGTAAAACAGGTTCCGGATACCAAAGGCGGAGTTAAATTTAACCCGGATGGTACTCTTGACAGAAGCGCAATGCTGGCAATCATGAACCCAGATGATAAAGCAGGTCTGGAGGCAGCGCTTCGCTTAAAAGATCAGTATGGTGCAGAAGTTACCGTAGTTACTATGGGTCTTCCGAAGGCTGAAGAGGTTCTTCGCGAGGCTATGGCTATGGGCGCAGACAATGGTGTTCTTGTAACTGATCGTGTACTTGGTGGTGCAGATACCTGGGCTACTTCCCAGACAATCGCAGGCGCACTTCGCAACCTGGATTATGACTTAATCATTACTGGCCGTCAGGCTATCGATGGCGATACCGCTCAGGTAGGTCCGCAGATCTCCGAGCACCTTGGCCTTCCGGTAATCAGCTACGCTCAGAAGATTCGTGAAGTAAACGAAGCTGAGAAATACATCGTAGTTGAGCGTCAGTATGATGATAGATATCATGTAGTAAAAGCACAGCTTCCGTGTCTTTTAACCGCTCTTGCAGAGTTAAACGAGCCGCGTTATATGACTCCGGGCGGAATCTTTGATGCATATGCAAAAGAGATCACCGTTTGGGGCAGAAAAGATCTGAAAGAGGTTGAGGATTCCAACCTTGGTCTGAAGGGATCACCGACACAGATCGCAAAAGCTTCCGATAAGGTAAGAAAGGGTGCTGGCGAGAAAGTAGAACTTGATCCGGCAGCTTCCGCAGATTATATCGTTGGCAAACTGGCAGAGAAACACATTATCTAATTATTTTATAGAAAAGAGTGGTGAATAAGATGAACAACTTAGAAGCATATAAGGGCGTATTTGTCTTTGCACAGCAGGTGGATAATGTTATCAGCAATATCGCTTATGAGCTGATTGGCAAAGGTAAAGAATTAGCAAAAGATTTAGGAGTAGAAGTAACCGCTGTTTTAGTTGGTTCTGACGTTAAGGGTCTTGCAGATCAGTTAGCAGAGTACGGCGCAGATAAGGTTATCGTTGTAGACGATCCGGAATTAAAAGAGTACCGTACAGAGCCGTACACACATGCAATCGCATCTGTTATCAAAGAGTTCAAACCGGAAATCTTCCTGATCGGTGCAACTGCAATCGGTCGTGACCTTGGTCCGCGTGTTTGCGCTAGAATCCATACAGGTCTGACTGCAGACTGTACAAAACTTGATATCGGCGATTTCCCGATGAATCCGGTTCCGGGTAGAGAGACAAAGCACAATCAGCTGCTTATGACTCGTCCGGCATTCGGCGGCAACACCATCGCTACCATCGCTTGCCCGGATTTCCGTCCGCAGATGGCAACCGTTCGTCCGGGTGTTATGCAGAAGGCTCCGAAGGAAGCTGGCAAAAAAGCTGTTGTTACTGAGTTCAATCCGGGATTCACAAAGAACAACAAATATGTTGATATTCTGGAAGTTGTTAAGGCTGTATCCAACACCGTTGATATCATGGATGCTAAGATCCTTGTATCCGGCGGTCGTGGCGTAGGAAGCCCGGAGAACTTCAAGATTCTGGATGATCTGGCAGAGGCTATCGGCGGTACCGTAAGCTGCTCTCGTGCAGTTGTAGATGCTGGCTGGAAACCGAAGGATCTTCAGGTAGGTCAGACAGGTAAGACTGTTCGTCCGAACGTATACTTTGCAATCGGTATCTCCGGTGCTATCCAGCATCTGGCAGGTATGGAAGAGTCTGACATCATCGTTGCTATCAACAAAGATGAGTCTGCTCCGATCTTCGATGTTGCTGACTACGGCGTAGTAGGTGACTTAAACAAGATCGTTCCGATGCTGACTGAGAAGATCAAAGAAGCTAAAGCAGCAGCTAAGAACAACTAATTAAAAGCAGGAAGAGATATCTTCTTACAATAAATAAGCAGTAGAGTTTTGTATATTTTTCTCTGATAAATATATGAGACAGCGCCGGCTGGACGGATTTATCTCAGTCGAGAAGACTGAGATAAACGCTCCGCGAGGATGCGCAGTGATTCTGATAGGAATATGTCAGCTTCGCTGACCAGAATCACGCGCCAAGTCTCACGAACGTTCGACTTGAATCCGCCCAGTACTCCGCAGTCCCGTGCCAGCGAGTAAAGAGAACCCTGTTTCCGAGGTGATGAACCTGGGAGGCAGGGTTTTTTGTTTCATAGGAAATTGCGTCCTATGAAACAAAAAACGCTCCGCGAGGATGCGCACTCGCGCGAAGCAGAAATATGTCGCAAGCGACCGCGCTCGGCGCGAGAATGTGCCAAGGCACATTCTTTATTCTGGTCAAAAACACTTGACAGATTAAGGGGGATTACCCGTATAATAGAGTGTCTGGAATATAGATATGATTTATCTGCTATATAAGAAAATACAGGTTACTGTTTACGGGTAGGCACTTTTGGAACCGAAAGTGCCGTAAGAAAACGTGGTGGAGGCAGGAATTTGCCGTATTTAAAAGAGAAGCCACGGCAAATTCCGTTACTGGGCACGTATGCGTGAACAGTAACAAATACAGGATGGTATGATTTATGTTATTTAGTTCCCTTGTGTTCCTATGGTATTTTTTGCCAGCGGTATTTTTGCTTTATTTTATAACGAAAAATCTGCATATCCGCAATGGCGTCCTTTTGGCTGCCAGCCTCTTTTTTTATGCGTGGGGCGAGCCGAAGTATGTGATTCTGATGCTTGTTTCGATCGGGCTGAATTATTTCTTTGGATTGTGGATTGGGAGGATGCAGAGTAAACACAGAATGCGCCTTGCTGTTACAACCTGCGTGTTTTTAAACCTCCTTCTTCTGGGCTATTTCAAATATTTTAACTTCGCAGTCGAGATTGCAAATTCTCTGTTAAGCCGCTTTGCGGGCGGCGCACATACACTTTCTTTCCGCGAGATTGCTCTTCCGGTCGGAATATCCTTCTACACGTTTCAGGCGCTTTCCTACGTGGTGGATGTGTACCGGGGGACGATTCAGGCGCAAAAAAATATCTTTCATCTGGCGCTTTATATTTCTTTCTTTCCGCAGCTCATCGCGGGACCGATCGTCAAGTATCATGATGTCTGCGAACAGATTGGGAACCGGCAGTGTACGGCGGAGGGGATGGCGTATGGAATCAAGCGCTTTTCCTACGGACTGGCGAAAAAAATGTTGTTTGCTAATACCTTTGCGGCGACGGTAGACTGGATGATGGAGAAACCGCTGGCACAGCTGGGAACGGTCAATGCGTGGATGTTGGCGGTTTTGTACACACTTCAGATTTATTTTGATTTTTCGGGATATTCGGATATGGCGATCGGATTGGGAAGAATGTTTGGATTTGATTTTATGGAGAACTTCAATTATCCGTATATCTCTACCTCGATCCGCGAGTTCTGGAGACGCTGGCATATTTCACTCTCGACCTGGTTTAGGGAATATCTTTATATCCCGCTGGGCGGCAACCGGAAAGGGCAGGTGCGGACGTATATTAATCTGCTGATTGTCTTTTTTGCGACCGGGCTCTGGCATGGCGCTGGGGCAACCTTTATCATCTGGGGATTGTACCATGGGCTGTTTCTGGTGGTGGAACGCATGGGACTTGGGAAGCTATTGGAGAAGAACTGCTTCCGGGGACTGAATCACATCTATACGGCGTTGGTTGTAGTGGTTGGCTGGGTGTTCTTTCGCGCCGATACGCTGGCGGATGCGAAAGTGATCCTGCATCAGATGTTTACCTGGGAGAACGGCATCTATCCGGCGTCGCTGTTCGTGAATCGGAAGGTGATTTTTCTTGCGGTGCTGGGCGTGCTGCTTTCGGGCATCGTGCAGAGTATATGCCCGAAGCTGCGGGAGCATTTGTATGAGAAAGAAGTGACAAAGACAGTGGATATTGTGATTATGGCTGTGCTGCTGTTTTTGTGTACCATGTATCTCGTCAGCAGCACGTATAATCCGTTTATTTATTTCAGGTTTTAGATCCAGCCGCCGTCCAGTTGAATTATCTGTCCCGTTAAATAGGAGTTCTCGCTCCCCAGCTGGTATGCCAGTTTTCCGACTTCCTCGGCACGCCCCATACGTCCGGCTGGAATTTCTTCCAGCAGGGCATTCCGTTCTTCTTCATCGAGAAACTGGTTCATTTCGGTGTCAATAGCGCCGCAGGCGATCGCGTTGACCTGGATGCTGCTCGGCGCAAGTTCCTTCGCGAGGGCGCGCGTCATGGCGTTGATGCCGCCTTTGGTGGCAGAATAGGCGACTTCGCAGGAAGCGCCGCAGACGCCCCAGACGGAGGAAATATTGAGAATGCGTCCCGATTTGCGTGACACCATCATCGGAACGGCGAGGCGGCAGCAGTTGAAGACGGAGGTCAGGTTGGTATTGAGAATGTGGTTCCACTCGTCCGGCGTCATATCCTGGAACAGACCGATGTAGGAAATCCCTGCATTGTTGACGAGGACATCCAGGGAACCGAAGCGCTCCCGGATCGCGCCAAACAGGCGGGAACAGCTCTCAAAATCGCCCGCATCGCCCATCCAGGCAAGGCAGGAAACGCCCAGCGCTTCGATTTCGCGCTGGGTCTTTTTTAATTCTTCTTCCCGCCTTAGGCAGGTAATCACGACATCCCAGCCGTTCTTAGCGTAGGTTAATGCAATCGCTTTCCCGATTCCGCGGGAAGCGCCGGTTACGAGGATAGTTTTATGATTCATGGCAGTAAACTCCTTATATGCGTATATTTGATGATACCAGGGTCAAAAGGTCAGAAGTTCGACGCAAGCTTGCTTGCAGGAGAATTTTTGACCTTGGGACCCGCCAAAAACATGAGTAAGTAGCCATTTTTCAAAGAAAAATGAGCGAATTGCGAATGTTTTTGAGAATTGCGGGAGCACGCAGTGCAGAGCAATTCGGTATTAGAGGGGTCAAAAGCTTTTGCCCCCAACATCATATTTGATTGAATTATAGCATGTATTTAAAATTCATGAAATAGTTTCATTTTTCCGCCTGTCATAAAATCGTAAGAAATTTTCATCCATTTTTTGCTGTTCTGAGTGTTTTACAGCATTGTATGAAAGTGCCAAAATGTGTTATACTAAAACCAAATGGATCTGACACAGCGATAGAGCGGATCAATTACCGAACAGATTCGGAAGAAAGGAACTGTATACCATGTATGATATAATAATCATTGGTTCCGGACCAGCTGGCTTGAGTGCGGCGATTTATGCACAGCGGGCATGTCTGGACACGATTGTGATAGAGAAGAATGGAATCAGCGGCGGACAGGTGCTGAATACCTGGGAGGTGGACAATTATCCGGGATTTCCGGGTGTGACCGGCTTTGAGCTTTCCAGACAGTTCCGGGAGCATGCAAACAAGCTGGGAGCAAGAGTTGTACAGGATGAGGTCGTGCAGGTCGAGCTTTCAGGAAATGTGAAGAAAGTAGTCTGCGAGGAAGAGACGTATGAGGCACGCTGTGTGATTCTGGCATCCGGAGCACATCACAGGACGTTGGAGGTGCCGGGAGAAGAGGAACTTCGCGGGGCAGGCGTTTCATACTGCGCGACCTGCGACGGGGCATTTTTCCGGGGAAGGACGGTTGCCGTTGTGGGCGGCGGCGACGCGGCGCTGGAAGATGCAATTTTTCTTGCACGGATGTGTGAAAAAGTATATATCGTCCACCGCAGAGACAAGCTTCGCGGGGCAAAACGGCTGCAGGAGCGCTTACAGGCGCTTGAAAATATTGAATTTGTCTGGAACAGCGAGACGGCTGCGATTGAAGGAAATGGTCAGGTGGAGGCATTGCGGCTGAGACAGACCAAAACCGGAGAAGAGAAGCGGCTGGACGTGGATGGCGTCTTTATTGCGGTCGGAATCGCACCGGAGAGTGAGCTGTATGCGGGTCAGTTAGAGCTTGATGAGCAGGGCTACATCCGGG
Organism: Clostridium sp. AF32-7AC; assembly: GCF_003477925.1. Taxonomy (NCBI): domain Bacteria; kingdom Bacillati; phylum Bacillota; class Clostridia; order Eubacteriales; family Clostridiaceae; genus Clostridium; species Clostridium sp. AF32-7AC. The sequence continues at coordinate 125,048 of NZ_QUEG01000004.1, read as the reverse complement.
CGGATGAGAGCGGTCAGACGAGCGTTCCGGGCGTATTTGCAGCCGGAGATGTCCGGACCAAGGCGTTGCGCCAGATTCTGACAGCGGCATCGGACGGTGCAAACTGCGTGGCATCTGCAGAGCGATATCTTCAGGCATAACTCATTTTTAACATAGAAGAAAACATGGGTCAGCAGGCAAAAATCCCATTGCCGTAGGCAATTTTTAATGGATTTTTGCGCGTGACTGTGAAGGTACTGAACAGTTACAGTTTGAGATAAAACGACGGAACAGAACGGACAGAAGAGTAGGAGGTTCTTATGAGAAAAACGCTGAAATTTCTGATAGCATCAGGAGCGTGCCTTGTGATGGCAGGGACGGGACAGATGAGCGCCCAGGCGGCGATGAATCTGGAGACGGATGCCCCGGTCGCTGGTGCGTCAGTGGCGATCAATAATTACTATGCGAGCAGCTTGAACCCGGAAAAAGAGCTGGCGGAGGCATTTGCTTCTAAAGAAGTTCTGGCAGTGGCGGGAGCCGGTCAGACAGGCGTGGCAGGCGGCGCGCAGACGGCCAAACCGGCACAGGTGCCAGCAGAGACGAAAGCCCAGCCAAAGGAGACAACTGGCGAGACTGAGGCGGTTGTCCGCGCGATGTCCAAGTCGATCTACGATAATATCGCGATTTCCCGTGTGACCAATTATGTCAATGTGCGCGCACAGGCGAGCACCAGCAGCGAGGTAGTCGGAAAGATTTACAATAACTGTGCGGCGACGATTCTGGACACGGTGGACGGCGAGGGCGGCAAATGGTACCATATCCAGTCGGGGTCCGTGACCGGTTATATTAAAGCACAGTATTTTGTGACTGGCGAGGAGGCGTCCAAGATTGCCAGGGAGGTCGGCACAACCTACGCGAAGGTTACAAATACCTCTACGCTTCGCCTGAGAGAGACGCCGAGCTTAGAGGGCAAGACGCTGGATCTTCTTTCTGCCGATGCAGAGTATGAGGTGATCGGAGAAGAGGGCGATTTTGCCAAGATTTCCGTCGATAATGATCTGGTCGGATATGTGTATAAAGATTATATTACGACACAGGTAGACTTTAAACAGGCAGTTTCCGTAGCTGAGGAACAGCAGCAGAAAGCTGAAGAAGAAAAACTGAAACAGGAAGCGAATGCGGCGATCGAGAACCTGGAACAGGTAAAGAAGAAAGCCGAGGAAGAGTCGAGGGCAGCGGAAACCACGGCAGCGGCGAAGGAAACCACGGCAGCTGCCAAAGAGACGACCAAAGCATCGGAGACTTCCTACAGCGGAACAATAGAGGCGAATCCGAGCGAAAGCAAGGCAGCTGGGACGACAGCGGCAGCCAAGGAGACGACAAAGGCAGCTGAGACGAAAGCGCCGACTACCGCGGCAGCGACGAAAGCGACCACTGCAAGCGGCGTTGGACCGGGCGGCGGACCAGGCACAGGCGGTACGTCCTCTTCTGGAAATGAAGTAACAAATGCTACTCGTTCTGCGGTTGTGGCATACGCAAAGCAGTTCCTTGGAAATCCGTATGTATACGGCGGAACCAGTCTGACAAACGGCGCGGACTGTTCCGGATTTACAATGAGTGTATTTGCACATTTCGGTATTTCAACCGGACGAAGCTCGAGAGATCAGGCGGCAAAGGGCAAGGAGGTTGCGGTCAGCGCAGTACAGCCGGGCGATCTGCTTTTTTATGCGAGCGGCAATTATATCAATCACGTAGCACTTTACATAGGCAATGGACAGGTTATCCACGCAAGTACGGCAAAGAGCGGCATCAAGATTTCGCCGTCTAACTACCGAACACCGTGTAAGGCAGTTTCATTCTTAAATTAGTAAACGCAGATAAAGGAGTATATCGGTTCTTACGGAACGATTTCATATCCGTAGGGCGCGGTGGGAATACCGCAAAATTACGTTGCCAGCGGGGCAGAAGATTTCTGATCGGTGAGACAAGCAATTTTGCGGTATTTTTTCATTTTCATAGGAAAATGTGTGCACTCGCGCGAAGAAGAATTATGTCGCAGGCGACCGCGCGAGGCGCGAGAATGTGCCAAGGCACATTCTTTTTCATAAAAAAGGAGAAAAATCATGGCAGAATTAAGAGAACTTTCCGTAAACCAGTTCGTAGAAGAAACTGCTTCGAAGGCGTCTGTACCGGGCGGCGGAAGCGTGTCGGCGATGGTGGGAGCGCTGGGTGCGGCATTGATGGAAATGGTGGCAAATCTGACCATCGGAAAGGAAAAATATGCCGGGGTGCAGGAGGAAATGCAGGCGCTGGCAGCTGAGGGCGCTGCGCTGCATGAGGAGCTGCTGGCAGGGATCAAAAAGGACAGCGAATCGTTCAATGGATATATGAGAGCGCTGAAGCTTCCGAAGGAGACGGAGGAGGAGAAAAAAATCCGCACTGCCGCCCTGCAGCAGGGGTTAAAAGAGGCAACCGAAGCGCCGCTTGCGATTGCGGAGTCAGCGGCAAAGATTTTTCCGATGGCGGAAGCGGTCGTAAAGAGAGGCAATAAAGGTGCCGTTTCTGACGGTCTGATTGCGGCGATGTTAGCCCGGACAGCGGTTGTGGGTGCCCTCTTTAATGTGAAGATCAATCTGGCATCGATCAAGGACGAAAGTTATGTATCAGAACTTGAGAAAAGAGTAGAAAAACTGGAATCGGATGCAATTTTTTGTGAAAAATCAATTTTGTGTCTTTCCAAATTGTCAGACACAGTATATAATAGATAACATTCACAGCCTTTCTGGGAAATTCACAGGGGGGGATCATCTTTACAGCAGATAAAGCAGATAACATTCACTGTGTGGAAACTGACCGGAACAGGCAAAACCGCAAAAACAGGGAGGTACAGGAGTAATGATGACAGATATTGAGATTGCACAGGCAGCGAATCCACTGAAAATCGGTGAGATTGCACAGGCAGCAGGCGTAGACGAGAAGTATCTGGAGCAGTATGGAAATTATAAGGCAAAGGTAGACTACAGTCTTCTGAAGGAGACCGAGGGCAAGGATGGAAAACTGATTCTGGTGACCGCGATCAACCCGACTCCAGCCGGAGAAGGAAAGACCACGACCACGGTCGGTCTGGCAGACGGATTGAAACGTCTTGGCAAAAAGGTAACCGTAGCGCTTCGTGAGCCGTCGTTGGGACCGGTCTTTGGTGTCAAAGGTGGTGCAGCTGGCGGCGGATATGCACAGGTCATTCCAATGGAGGATATCAACCTCCATTTTACCGGTGATTTCCACGCGATCGGCGCAGCAAACAACCTGCTGGCAGCGATGCTGGACAATCATATCTATCAGGGCAATGCACTCCGCATCGATCCGAAGCGTATTACCTGGAAGCGTGTTGTCGATATGAATGACCGTCAGCTCCGCAACATCGTAGATGGTCTGGGACGCCGCGTGGATGGCGTGACCCGTGAGGACGGATATGACATCACGGTTGCCAGCGAGATCATGGCAGTTCTGTGCCTGGCACGCAATATTACGGATCTGAAAGAACGCCTTTCCAAGATTATCGTAGGTTATACCTATGACGAGGAACCGGTCACTGCCGGTGATCTGAAAGCAGCGGGCGCGATGACGGCTCTTTTAAAGGATGCCCTGAAACCAAATCTGGTACAGACCTTAGAGCATACACCGGCATTTATCCACGGCGGTCCGTTCGCGAACATCGCGCATGGATGTAACTCCGTCATTGCGACAAAGATGGCATTAAAGCTGGGTGATTACACGATCACAGAGGCTGGCTTCGGCGCCGACCTGGGTGCGGAGAAATTTCTGGATATCAAGTGCCGGATGGCAGAGCTGAAACCGTCGGCGGTCGTTGTAGTAGCGACGGTACGTGCTCTGAAGCATCACGGCGGCGTGGCGAAGGCTGACTTAAACGCAGAGAATCTGGAAGCGCTGGAGAAGGGACTTCCGAACCTGATGCAGCATGTAGAAAATATTACCAAGGTATATGGACTTCCGTGTGTCGTAGCGATCAACCGCTTCCCAATGGATACCGAGGCAGAATTAAAGCTGATCGAGGACAAGTGCCATGAGGTCGGTGTCAATGTGGCTCTGTCCGAAGTATGGGCGAAAGGCGGCGAAGGCGGCGAGGAGCTGGCAAAAGAAGTCATCCGCCTGTGCGAGACTGAGAGCAATTTCCACTACTGCTACGAGACCGATACAACCATCGAGGAGAAGCTGGATGCGATCGTGAAGAAGATCTACCACGGCGACGGCGTTGTACTCACGGATGCAGCAAAGAAACAGGCAAAACGCCTGACTGAGCTTGGATTTGCTAACTATCCGATTTGTATGGCGAAGACGCAGTACAGCTTTTCGGACAATGCGAAGCTGCTCGGCGCACCGAAGAACTTTACGGTAACTGTCCGCAACCTGAAAGTATCCGCGGGCGCAGGCTTCATCGTAGCGCTGACCGGCGATATCATGACGATGCCAGGACTTCCGAAGGTGCCGGCGGCAGAGAAGATCGATGTCGATGAGAATGGACGGATCACGGGTCTGTTTTAAGAAAAGAAATAGAATATGAATGGAACTTAACATAATGCAAAAAGGGGAACTGCCACATGGCAGCTCCCCTTTTTGCCAGGAAACTTGTCTACTTATAGTACGAAGCGATGAATTAAAATTCTGGTTCGATCAATCCGTAGGTGTTGCCTTTACGTTTGTAAACAACATTGACCTGCTCGGTTTCGGAATTCAGGAATACATAGAAGCTATGTCCTAAAAGTTCCATTTGTACACAAGCCTCTTCCGGATCCATCGGCTTCATAGCGAATTTCTTTACTTTGACGATATCTACTTCGTCGTTGGAATCATACTCTTCATTTATGAAGAGGTCAGAGAATGCAACGGCTGCCTGTTTCTTGTCTACGATTTTATTCTTATATTTTTTGAGCTGACGCTCGATGATTTCTTCTACCAAATCAATCGATACATACATATCGTTGCTTTCCTGCTCGGCACGGATGATGGTGCCTTTGACAGGGATGGTAACCTCGATCTTCTGACGATCTTTCTCAACCGTAAGTGTGATATTCACTTCGGTGTCCTGATTAAAGTATCGCTCTAACTTTCCGATCTTCTCCTCTACAGCTGCTTTTAACCCCGGGGTAACATTGATATTTCTTCCAGTAATCTTATAACGCATAATCATCGCTCCTTTTTATTGGGATGGCTATAGTATACCACTTTTGGATGTTAAATTCAACCTTTTTCGCAAAATTGTCAACACAATTAATTGGAAAACAGGTCGAAATACTGTGTCGTTTGATTTTTCACGAATTACTGTTGTTTTATAAGGGAGTTGTGCGCGGTTTGTGCGGCGGACAATGAAATATTAAAAAAGAGTCTTGCAGGATAGGGCGGAATGGGTGTGTTTTTGCAACAGAAAAAGGTCGAAAAAGCTAGGAAAAACGGGGGTTTGGAGGCAATGCGAGGGTTCTTCATTTGTCAATAGATCTGCTTGTATTTTTGGAAGAAATATGCAAGTTTATGAGATCTGAACAAAAAAGAAATCAAAATGCGCCGGGGAAAACGGGGGCTTCGTGAACAGATGGAAATTGTGGATAATGTGGATAAGTCGGTGTAAAACTCCATTTTCCCTAAAAAAGGGAGAAAATGGGTGTGCAAAACTTATCCACAAAACTGGGGACAAAATGTGGATAATGTGGACAATAAGAAAGTCGAACATATATTTTGTGCAACTTGTCTGGTTTACCATAAAGTTGGCGGGATGGCAGAAGAAAAAACGTTTTACCTGGGTAGGCAAGGAGGCGGCGTTTTACAGCAGGCACCCTGAACGGGAGCGAAGCAGGGTGGCATTTAGAGAAGTTCCAGAAACTTCTTGACCTGCGGAAGCCGATCACTGGTGGGCTGGCAGAGCAGATACGTATTGCGGACAAAGGGTGTGCCATCCTGCCAGAAAAGTGCCTCGGTGTAGCCGTCAAAATTATTCAGGCAGATGGACGGCAGGATACTCCAGCCAAGCCCATACCGCACCATTTCCTTGCAGGTATCGATGCTGTCGATCTGGAAATTCCGTCGGATGCCGGTCAGTCCACGCGCTTCGAACCAGGAGAAAAGCTGGGAATTTAAGCCGGAGTCGGTGTTGTGGCTGATGTACGGATAGTCGGTCAGAGGACGCCCTGCGTCCTCGCGGCTGCAGATCAGGCACACGGGTTCGGAGGCGAGAAGAATCTTTTTGCCGTCCCAGTTATATTCGCCGCGCAGGATGGCGAGGGAGATTTCTTCTTTGCAAAGCATCTTGTAGAGCTGGCGGCTTTGCTCGGTCGTGATATGCACCTCTACTTTGGGATAGCGGTCTGTGTAGTCCTTGAGGATTGCCGGGAGGCGGTAGTGGGCGTAGTTCAGAGAACAGCCGAGTCGCAGCGTGCCGCAGATATAGTCCTGGCTGGCGGCAGCGAGTTCTTCCATCTGCTCCATATTTTTTAGGATCGTGCGGGCGCAGGGCAGCAGGCTTTCGGCTGCCGGGGTGAGGAGCACGCCGCGCTTGGAGCGGATGAGCAGCGGACAGTGCAGTTCTTCTTCCATCTTCTGAATCCGCTTGGTGATGGCAGGCTGTGTCATATAGAGAGACTGCGCCGCCTTTGTTATATTTTTGTGCTGGTCGAGCGCCAGCAGCAGTTCATAGTCACGTTTATCCATATCGAACTCCTTATCATTCCAAATCGTTATGAAGTTTGATAAGATCATACCATTTTACAGCGGATGGGGCAATGAGTTATAGTATGTATAAGAAAAAATTAATAGTAAGTTGGTTGCTGTTCACAGGTAGGCACTTTTGGAACCGAAAGTGCCGTAAGAAAACGTGGTGGCAGCAGGAATTTGTAACTGTTCACAGGTGGGGATTTTCTGAACTGAAAATTTCGTGCGATACAGGGCAGGAGCCAAGGAAAACTCCGTTCAAAACACAGCACAAGGGCAGCTGCAGATGTGAAAGTAAAAACACAACATAGAAGCAGTGAAACAAAAAAGAAGGTTCAATGAAAATAAGCATTATAGGAGAAGGAGGAGAATTATGTACATGAAAAAATATCCATGTGTCTACATGAGAGGAGGTACCAGCAAAGCGGTATTTTTCCACGAGAAGGATCTGCCGGAGGATAAGAGTCTTTGGGATGATATTTTCCTGAAAGTCATGGGTACCCCGGATGTGAAGCAGATTGACGGCATGGGAGGAACGGTTTCTTCGACCAGCAAGATTGCGATCATTGCACCGTCCGACAAGCCGGGCGTGGATGTGGAATACACATTCCGTCAGGTGGATATCGTGATTCCGAGAGTGGACGGAAGTGCAAACTGCGGAAACATCTCATCGGCGGTTGGTCCGTTTGCGATTGATGAAGGTCTGGTTCCGGCGGTTGAGCCGATCACGGTGGTGCGTGTGTTAAATACGAACACCAATAAGATCATTGAGGAACATGTCCGCGTTGAGGATGGCCATGCGATGGTACACGGCGACGAGGTGATTCAGGGGGTTCCGGGAACAGGTTCCCGCATCGATATGTATTTTGAGGATCCGGCTGGTTCCAAGACCGGAAAGCTGTTCCCGACCGGGCAGAAAAAAGAGGTATTCGATGTACCGGGATATGGTCCGGCGGAAGTGACTGTACTTGATTGTTCGAACCCGATGGTATTTATCAAAGCATCGGATCTGGGAATTAAGGGATCCGAGCTTACGGAACTGAATCAGAATAAAGATGTGATGGAACACATCGAGCGTATCCGCGGCATGGCGGCAGTGAAATGCGGTTTCGTGGAGAACTGGGAGGACGCGCGGACGAAATCGACGTCGGCTCCGAAGGTTTCCATCGTCTCTGCTCCGCAAGACTACATCAATATGGATGGAAATGAAGTAAAAGCGGATACGATGGATCTCTGCTGCCGGGCGATCTCGGTCGGCGCACTTCACAAGGCGTACCCGATGACTGTAGCAGTCGGAACAGGCGCAGCAGCACGGATTTCAGGCACAATCGTCAATGAGATTGTCAACCCGGCGCCGGATCAGGATATTATCCGTCTGGGACATGCGAGTGGCGTGACCGAAGTGGATGTTAAGATGGACGGCGAAAAAGTCATCAAGGGCGGCGTGACACGGACGGCGAGACGTATCATGGACGGCTGGGTGTATGTGAGAGACTAATGCAAGAAATGAAAATGGAAGATAGCTGGAAAAGTAAAAAAGCAAGCTTTGCCACATTGCAATGGACGTCGTAAAAGAATAAAGGTAACCTGGCAACAAACACAAGATAGAAGAGGGAGAATGATTATGGGACTTCAGGTAGTAGCACTTGGATGCCTGATTGGGGCGATTGTACTTGGATTTGTGAAGAAAACAAATGTAGGTCTGGTCTGCTTCGGTCTGGCTTTGATACTGGGAAAAATTGGCGGCATAGGTGCGTCAGATATCTATAAAGGATTTCCATTTAAGCTGTTTGCAACCCTGCTCGGAACGATGCTGTTTTTCAGCCTCTTACAGCAGAATGGAACTCTGGAAAAGATATCGGATCGTCTAATAGGACTTTGCGGGAAACATTTATTTTTAGTACCGATTATCATTTATGTAGTTAGTTTTGGTTTATCTGCAGCCGGACCGGGCGCGATCAGCGTGCAGTCGGTTACCGTCCTTTTTGCAGTCGCATTGGCAGTACAGATGAAGGTAAGTCCGATTCTGATGGGTGTCATGGCGATTCTCGGTGCGGTCGGCGGAACGGCTTCCCCGATTGCCCTGACAGGTATTATCGTAGGTGATATGATGACAGAGATGGGAATTGAAGGTTCCATCAACAATATTTTCATCGGTGTCAGCGTCAGCAACTTTGTCTGTGCAGTTGCGATGTATATCCTTTTAGGCGGCTACAAGCTGCGCGGAAATGCAGAGAGCGGCGAGAAAAAGGTGGAGAAATTTACGCGGAATCAGTGGCTCAGCCTGATTGCTCTGGTAATCATGGTTGTGTTGGTTGTCGGCTTCTCCTATGATGTAGGACTTCTCTGCTTCACACTGGCAATGATTCTGATTTTACTTGGTACAGCAGATGAGAAAAAAGCGATCAAGGCGATTCCGTGGAGTGTTCTGATTCTGATTGCAGGCGTCAATGTCCTGATGAATATTACCCAGACAATGGGCGGCATCGACCTGCTTTCCTCCATCCTGGCATCCTTTATGACGAAGCGGACGGCTGGTTCGATCATGGGCTTTACGGCAGGCTTAATGTCCTGGTTCTCCAGTGCAAACGGCGTTGTATTCCCGACTCTGATTCCGACGGTTCCGGATATCGCATCCCAGGTGGGCGGTGCATCCGTCATGCAGATTATCACTGCAATCGTGTGCAGCGCAACCGTTGCAGGTATCAGCCCGCTTTCAACCGGCGGCAGCCTGATTCTGGCAAGCTATGCACAGGAGACGGACTGCAGCGATAAGGAGCAGCAGAAGATGTTCGGTACTCTGTTCGCGCTGTCCGCGACGGTCGTTGTGATTGTGTGTGTACTGACCTTTATCGGAGTGACAAGTTTTGTTGGATAATTGACAGAGCCAAGAGGAGAAAGCGGAAGTTCAGAAACCGGAATGCCATTTTGAATGGATTTGGTTTTGAAAATGGAACAGGCAGGTTTCTGAACAATCGTTAAGTGGAAGTTTAAGGAAAGGATAGGGAGAATCTACCATGAAACAGTTCGCATATGTAGGATGCCGCACCACCAAGGAGCGCAACGCCCGCGGCAAAGGCATCCGTATTTTTGAGATAGAAAATGGAACCTGGAAACCGGTTGGACTTTTAGAAGGTCCGGTGAATCCGTCCTATTTTTGTCTGAATGAAGCACAGGACATGCTGTATACCATTCATGGTGATTACAGCGAAGTCAGCGCTTATCGAATCCAGCCGGATGGAAATCTTGTCTACTGCAATACAGTGGGCACACACGGAACGAATCCGGTGCATCTGGTGCTTGACAGAAGCGGAAAATGGCTGTATGTGGCAAATTTACAGACCGGTGCAGTTTCATTGATTCCGGTGCTGAAGGATGGAAGTCTTGGAAAAATCAAGGAATTGTATTTCATTTCCGGTAACGGCGGTCCGGGTTATATTTCCCATCCGCATCAGACGATGCTTGATCGGAGCGGACGCTGGCTGGCAGTTCCATCCCAGGGAAGGCTTCAGGGTGTCGGAAAAATTACATTATTTGAAACAAACGGAACAGAAGGAACACTGAGAGAGCATTTTGCCATCAAGGGACGCACAGGGGCAGAGCCGAGACACTGCGTATTTGCACCGAGCAATCGTTTCTGCTATTGCGTGAATGAGAAAGACAGCACGGTAGCGGCGTACCGGTTTGATGAGAACGAGGGAACGCTGGAGCCGATGCAGATTTTGACGAGTCTGCCGGAGGACTATGCCGGAGACGGCTGGGCGAGCGCTATCGATATGGATGCAGAGGGAACGACCCTGTACGTATCGAACCGCAAGCATGACAGCGTGAGCGTGTACCATCTGTACGCTGAGACAGGCCGGATGAGCTGGATGCAGAACATTAAGACCGGCGGTGAACAGCCAAGATTTCTGACTGTCAGTCCGGATGGAGAGTGGGTTGTTGCAGCCAATGAGGTAACAGACACCATTGTATGCTTCAAGAGAAATGAGAATGGAAGTTTACAGGAAAATCCGGTGGTAGTAGAAACGGAGAGCCCAGTCTGCATAGTATTTAAGACCCGGTAGAGAAAAAAACGAGATATTTTTGAATTGAAAAGCCGATTTTTAGCAGAAAAATGAGAATGATTCGATTGGCACGAATCGTAACGAAAGGAGTACATATATGGTAACCTTACATGAGGGAAAACAATTCATTATAAATAACGATCACATTGCAAGTGCAGAGGAAGCTGCAAAGCTTTCTGAAGAAGCAGCAAAGAAAGAAACACTGACCTGGCAGGTGCTTTCAAAACACAATCACTCAGACAATATGGAACATCTGGAAATCCAGTTTGATTCTATGGGTGTGTATGACAATACCTACGTCGGCATTCTCCAGACAGCTTACGCAAGCGGTCTGAAAGAGTTCCCGATGCCGTGTGTATTTACAAACTGCCATAACTGTCTGTGTGCAGTCGGAGGTACTATTAACACCGATGTCCACAAATATGCAGAATCTGCCTGCCGCAAATCCGGTGGTATCTTCGTTCCGCCGCATGAGGCAGTCATCCATCAGTACATGCGTGAGATGATCGTTAACTCCGGCGATATGTCGATTGTATCCGATTCCCACACCCGTTATGGTACACAGGGTTCTGTCTCTATCGGCGAAGGCGGTCCGGAGCTTGCAAAGGCAATGCTGGGAAAATACTATGAGATCGACTATCCGGGTGTGATTGCCGTTCTTTTAACCGGTACCCCGAAGCCGTGGGTTGGTCCGATGGATGTGGCTTTGAGCATCATCGGCAAGGTATTTAAGAATAATTTTGTGAAGAATAAAGTCCTTGAGTTCATTGGACCGGGCGTACACAGCCTCTCAATGGATTTCAGAAACGGTATTGATACGATGACAACCGAGTCTGCCTGTCTGTCTTCTGTGTGGGCGACGGATGATAAGGTAAAAGAGTATTTTGAGATTCACAAGCGTCCGCAGGGCTTCAAGGAGATGGTTCCGGGCAATGTAGCACTCTATGACGGCGTAGTAGAGGTAAATCTGGATACGATCGTTCCGATGATTGCGCTTCCGTTCCATCCAAGCAATGCATATCCGCTGGCAGATGTCATCGCTGAACCGGAGAAATATTTAAAGATGGTAGAAAAAGAGGCAGAGCGTGTTTTCGAGAATAACAAGGATATTCATCTGGATCTCTGCTCCAAGATTCATGACGGCAAGATCAAGGTTGATCAGGCGGCGATCGCAGGCTGTGCAGCCGGTTCCTTCGAAAATATCTATGCGGTTGACCAGATCGCGAAGAAGATGGACAAAGGACTGGGAACCTTCCCATTCAATATTTATCCGGCATCTCAGCCGATTATGTATGAGTTAAACAAAATCGGTGTCTTAAATGACCTGATGGGATATGGGGTGCGTGTGAAGACAGCATTCTGCGGACCGTGCTTCGGCGCATCGGATGCACCTGGAAACAATGATTTCTGTATCCGTCATAGCACTCGTAACTTCCCGAACCGTGAGGGAAGCAACCCGGCAACCGGTCAGATCGCATCGGTTGCACTGATGGATTCCAAGTCAATCGCGGCAACTGCATTTAATGGCGGCTATTTAACCTCTGCAGAGAACTGCCCGGTTGTATTTGAAACACCATCCTATGAATTCAATGAGCACATTTACGAGAACATTGTATACAATGGATTTGGAAAAGCAAAACCGGAGACAGAGATCGTTTATGGACCGTCCATCAAGGACTGGCCGGAGATGGAGCCGTTAAAAGAAAATCTGTTATTACAGGTAGCCAGCGTAATCCGTGACGAAGTGACAACCACAGACGAACTGATTCCGTCCGGTGAGACAGCCTCCTATCGTTCTAATCCGTACAAGATTTCAGAATTTACCCTGATTCGTAAGGATCCGAAGTATGTTGGCCGTGCGAAAGCGGCACAGGAGTATGAGAAAGCTCGTCTGGCTGGTGACAGCGCTAAGGCTGGTGAATTTTATCAGGTACTGCAGGCAGCTGGCGTTACAACATCGCTTGAGGAGCTGATGCAGACAACCGGTATTGGTTCCGTACTGTATGCAAAACGTCCGGGTGATGGTTCAGCTCGCGAGTATGCAGCAAGCTGTCAGAAGGTGCTTGGCGGTCTGGCTGACATCTGTATCGAGTACGCAACCAAGCGTTACCGCAGCAACTGCGTCAACTGGGGTATCCTGCCATTTACCTGCGATGAGGCGGAAATTAATCTGGAAGCTGGCGAGTATGTATATCTGCCGGGTATCCGTGAAGCAGTTGAAAAGGGTGCAAAGGAATTTGAAGCAACTGTTATCGGAACAGACGGCAGCAGCCGGAAGCTTATGCTGGATCTCAAGGATGTGACCGAGGCGGAGAAGGAAGTTCTGCTGGCGGGAAGCTTGATTAACTTTTATAAAAACACAAAATAAAAATGGGAAGCGGGCGGTTGCTTGTGAGTATTGTGAGTAGACGCTGAATCCTGTCTGTACGCCCGGAATCCCGGATGCCCGATGGGGAGGGGACTGCGGGCGTATAATCAGTCGTGAAAGATTGAAACAGCCAAAACGTGAGAAATAGTTTAAAAGAAAGGGAAAGAGAGTCTATGAATATAGAAGAAATGCAGACGCAGAGAGACGCTGATTATGAAACATATAAGGCAGAAGGGCGCATCTGGGGAATAGTTCCGCGCGAAAAGATTGTGCAGATTCAGATTCCACGTACCAGCAAAGAGGTGATTGACCGCTACTATGCGCTGGAAGATATGAGTACGGCTGTATCGGACATTCTGGATACTTACGGCATTCACGGTGCTGTTCCAAACACCTGCTTAAAGCCAGTCAAGGCAGGCTCACGCCTGGTGGGAACAGCTGTCACGGTCCGCAGCATCCCGTCCCGCAAGACGGCGACGCAGGGACAGCGAGACAAAGATAAGATTTTGATGTCCACGAAGGATATTTTCTACCTGGGCGAGGCGGGCGATGTGCTGGTGTCGGATTTCGGAGGCAATCTGGAGTATTCCAATATCGGTGGCCAGAGCTGCCATCTGGCGAAAGTACGTGGATTTGCAGGCTGCATCGCTTATGGAAGCTGCCGCGATACGGAGGAGATCAGCCGGATGGATTTCCCGGTATTCTCCTGCGGCGTGACGCCGATGACCGGAAAATACCGCATGGAGTGTGCAGAAGTGAACGGACCGGTCAGCCTCTGCGGCTGCCTTGTCATGCCGGGCGATCTGATCGTGGCAGACGGCTCCGGTGTCTGCATCGTTCCGAATGAGCTTGTCGAGGAAGTGCTTGAAAAAGCGGAGAAGTCCGCGGCAAAAGAAGAAGAATTTTCCCGGATTCTGGAAGCAGGCGGGGGAATTGAGGAGCTGAAAAAAGCAAAATAATAAATAGGTATTTTCAGGGATATATTTCATAGAAACAGGGATTTGTTTACCATGCTGAAAGCGAGGTAAGCAGGTCCCTTTGTTCATGTATGGAGGATCTTGTTTTATGGCTGGGATTTTCCGGGTACGGCAGGTTCGGGTTATCTCAGCCGGGCGCGTGCGCAGCGTAAATGTAAAAAAATAATGAAATCATTGAATAAAATTCCCGTTAGTGTTAAAATAAATAAGATTGTATAACTATGCCTATATGATCTTTATGTATTAAAACATATCATTTATGATGGAATGAAATAAAATAACTAGATTTAGAATGTAAGAAATAGGAGAGAAAAGCATGAATCTGATAGAGAAAGTGTTTGGTACCCACAGCGAACGTGAGCTGAAGCTGATCCGCCCGATCGTGGATAAGATTCTAGGTATGCGCGAGCAGATGACTGCCTTATCGGATGACGAACTGCGCGACAATACGCGCAAGTTCAAAGAGCGCCTTGCGAACGGCGAGACGCTGGACGACCTTCTGCCGGAGGCATTTGCAACCGTGCGTGAGGCGGCGAGACGAGTATTAAATATGGAGCATTACCCGGTTCAGCTGATTGGTGGTATCGTCCTGCATCAGGGACGTATCGCAGAGATGCGTACTGGTGAGGGTAAAACCTTGGTTTCCACCGCACCGGCGTACTTAAATGCGCTGGCTGGAAAGGGTGTATTCATCGTTACCGTCAACGACTATCTGGCAAAACGAGATGCAGAGTGGATGGGCGAGGTTCACAGATTCCTCGGTCTGACGGTCGGCGTGGTTTTAAATTCAATGAATTCCGACGAGCGCCGGGAAGCTTACAACTGTGATATTACCTACGTTACCAACAATGAGCTTGGTTTCGATTACCTGCGTGACAACATGGCGATCTACAAAGAGCAGATGGTTATGCGGAATCTGGACTATGCGATCATCGATGAGGTCGATTCCGTCCTGATCGATGAGGCGAGAACCCCGCTTATCATTTCCGGACAGAGCGGCAAGTCCACGAAGCTCTATGAGGTGTGCGATATTCTGGCACGTCAGTTGGAAAAGGGCGAGGAATCAGCAGAATTTTCCAAGATGGCAGCCATCATGGGCGAGGAGATCGAGGAGACAGGCGATTTCGTAGTCAATGAGAAAGATAAAGTAGTCAACCTGACCGAGGCTGGTGTGAAGAAGGTCGAAGATTTCTTCCACATCGAAAACCTGGCGGATCCGGAGAACCTGGAGATCCAGCACAACATCATTCTGGCACTGCGTGCCAACTACCTGATGTTCCGCGATAAAGACTACGTGGTAAAAGATGACGAGGTTCTGATTGTCGATGAGTTTACCGGACGTATCATGCCGGGACGCCGTTATTCCGATGGTCTCCATCAGGCGATTGAGGCAAAAGAACATGTACATGTGCGTCGTGAGAGCCGCACACTGGCTACCATTACGTTCCAGAACTTCTTTAATAAGTTCAATAAGAAAGCAGGTATGACCGGTACGGCACAGACTGAGGAGAAGGAGTTCCGTAACATTTACCAGATGGACGTTATCTCCATCCCGACGAACCGCCCGGTACAGCGTATTGATTACGAGGATGCGGTTTATAAGACGAAAAAAGAGAAATTCCATGCGGTTGTCGAGGAAGTGGCAGCAGCCCATGAAAAGGGACAGCCGGTTCTGGTTGGTACCATTACGATCGAGACTTCCGAGCTTCTGAGCAAGATGCTGACAAGACGCGGCATTCCGCATAAGGTATTAAATGCGAAGTTCCATGAGCTGGAGGCTGAGATCGTAGCAGATGCAGGTATCCACGGTGCCGTTACGATCGCGACTAATATGGCAGGTCGTGGTACGGATATCAAGCTGGATGAGATTTCCAGAGAACTGGGCGGCTTAAAGATTATCGGTACAGAGCGTCATGAGTCCAGACGTATTGATAACCAGCTGCGCGGTCGTGCCGGACGTCAGGGCGATCCGGGTGAATCACGTTTCTATTTGTCTCTGGAAGATGATCTGATGCGCCTCTTTGGTTCTGAGCGTCTGATGAATATGTTCAACGCCATGGGCGTACCGGAGAATGAGCAGATCGAGCACAAGATGCTTTCCAAGGCGATCGAGAAGGCACAGATGAAGATCGAGACCAACAACTACGGTATCCGCGAGAACCTGTTAAAATACGACGAGGTTATGAACGAGCAGCGTGAGGCAATCTACGCAGAGCGCCGCCGTGTACTGGATGGCGAGAATATGCGTTCCGTTATCATGAAGATGATCACGGATATCGTAGAAAACGCCGTAGATATGTCCATCTCTGATGAGCAGGAACCGGCTGAGTGGGATTTGTCCGAGTTAAATTCCCTGCTGCTTCCGGTTATCCCGTTAGAGCCGATTCAGCTGGCGGAAGATCAGCAGCATATGAAGAAAAATGAGCTGAAACATATGCTCAAAGAGGCGGCAACGAAGCTTTATGAGACACGCGAGGCAGAGTTTACAAGCGCGGAACAGGTACGCGAGATGGAGCGCGTGATCCTTCTGAAAGTGGTTGATGCAAAGTGGATGGCTCATATCGACGATATGGATCAGCTGCGCGAAGGCATCGGTCTGCAGGCGTATGGTCAGAGAGACCCGCTGGTTGAGTATAAGATGAGCGGCTATGAGATGTTCGACAGCATGACGGCAGCGATCCGTGAGGATACCGTCCGTATTCTGTTCCACATCCGTGCAGAGCAGAAGGTCGAGCGTGAACCGGCTGCCAAGGTAACGGGAACCAACCGTGACGACAGCACCGTGCAGGCACCGAAGAAGCGTGAGGAGAAGAAGATTTACCCGAACGATCCGTGCCCATGCGGTTCCGGCAAGAAGTACAAACAGTGCTGTGGACGGAAGCTGTACGCGAAGAATTAATAGATGAAAGAAGGCAGGCTGCTGTGATTTTGCAGCAGTCTGTGCAGAAAATTCCCGAAACTATGGCGAAATACCTGGTTCCGGGAATTTTTCCAAATATAAAAAAGAGTTACGGTCTATATGTGTGTGATCCGTAACAAAATATAACTGAAAGAATGCTGAACCGTTGAGAAAAATGGCAGCAGATAGATGAGAATGGAGAAGGTGAGAGCATGGTTGAATTAGATCAGTTTAAGTATACGTTATCAACCTACGATGAGACGCTGAAAGAGGTCAAGGATTCCCTGGATCTGGAAAATAAGGAGCGCCGCATCACGGAGCTTGACAAATCAATGGAAGAACCGGGCTTCTGGGATGATCCGGAGCGCTCGACCAAGACGGTCCGTGAGGCGAAAAATCTCAAAGATACCGTGGATGGCTACAAGCACCTTGAACAGCAGTATGAGGATATCCAGGTCATGATTGAGATGGGCTATGAGGAAAATGACCCGGCGATGATTCCGGAGATTCAGGAGATGTTAGATGAGTTCGTCAAAGAGCTGGAAGAACTCCGCACAAAGACACTCCTGTCCGGCGAGTACGACGGCTGCAACGCGATCCTCAAGCTGAACGCGGGCGCGGGTGGTACCGAGGCGATGGACTGGTGCAGTATGCTGTATCGTATGTACCAGCGCTGGGCGGACAAAAAGGGCTTTACGACCGAGGTGCTTGATTTCCTGGATGGCGACGAGGCGGGACTTAAGTCCATCACACTGCAGGTCAACGGCGAAAATGCCTACGGCTACCTGAAATCGGAGAAAGGTGTCCATCGTCTGGTCCGTATTTCCCCGTTCAACGCGGCTGGCAAGCGTCAGACCTCGTTCGTTTCCTGTGATGTCATGCCGGATATTGAAGAAGATCTGGATGTGGAGATTAATCCGGACGATCTGCGGATCGATACCTATCGCTCGAGTGGTGCCGGTGGACAGCATATCAACAAGACGTCCTCCGCGATCCGTATCACGCATCTGCCGACCGGTATCGTCGTACAGTGCCAGAATGAGCGTTCCCAGTTCCAGAACAAGGACAAGGCGATGCAGATGTTAAAGGCAAAGCTGTACCTGCTCAAACAACAGGAAAATGCCGAGAAGTTGTCCGACATCCGCGGCGATGTCAAGGACATCAACTTCGGAAATCAGATTCGTTCCTACGTTATGCAGCCGTACACGCTCGTCAAGGATCACCGGACAAACGCGGAAAACGGCAATGTGAACGCGGTGATGGACGGTGATATTGATCTGTTTATCAGTGCGTATTTAAAGTGGATCAGCCTGAAAAACCAGAAGACAGAAGAAGCATAAAAGAAGATAAAACAGCCTGGATTGGCGGCACAAAAGTTTGACGGAGAAGAAAGCGCTCTGTCGAGTGCCGTCAGTTTGGGCTGTTTTTTTACAGATACAATTCGACTATAATGAAAGAAATAGATTGCAGAGTGTCAATAAATGTGATAATATCTTTCTGGTAAACACAAATGTATTTCTGGTGCGTACACAAGCGGAGATGGAATGGAAGAAAAAACAAAGTATTATCTGTTAAAGCAGAAAGCAGTGCCGGAAGTCCTTTTGAAGGTGGCGGAAGCGAAGAAGCTCATTGCGTCGGAAAAGGCGATGACGATTCAGGAGGCGACCGACCAGCTTGGGATCAGCCGGAGTTCCTTTTATAAGTATAAGGACGATATTTTTCCATTTTACGACAACGCCAAGGGCAAAACGATTACCATGGTGCTGCAGATGGATGATGAACAGGGACTTTTATCGGATCTTCTTCATATCGTAGCGATTTACAAGGCAAATATTCTGACGATTCATCAGAGTATTCCGGTCAACAATGTGGCGACGCTGACACTCAGCGTGGAAGTCCGTTCGGATACCGGAAATATATCGCATATGGTCGAAGAGATGGAAGAAAATTCGGGAGTACACAACGTAAAAATTATAGCCAGGGAGTAAAGATTATGATTCAGGTAGCAGTGATGGGCTATGGAACAATTGGTTCCGGAGTCGTAGAAGTATTAGAAACCAACAAAGACAAAATCACAGAAAAAACCGGCAAAGAGATTGCAGTAAAATATATTCTGGATCTGCGTGAATTTCCGGGTGATCCGCACGAAGCGCAGATTGTTCATGATTTTGAGATCATTGAAAAAGACGAAGACGTAGAGATCGTTGTAGAGGCGATGGGCGGCGTCAATCCGGCATACAAGTTTGCAAAAGCGTGCCTGTTAGCCGGTAAGCACGTTGTGACCTCCAACAAGGCACTTGTAGCGGCACACGGCACCGAGCTTCTGGCGATTGCACGCGAGAAGAACTTAAACTTCCTCTTCGAAGCCAGCGTAGGCGGCGGCATCCCGCTTCTGCGTCCGCTGACCCAGTCTCTTGCAGGCGAGAAGATCGAGGAAATCAGCGGTATCTTAAACGGTACAACCAACTACATCCTTACCAAGATGGCAAGAGAAGGTCAGACCTTTGAGGAAGCCCTGAAGAAAGCGCAGGAACTCGGATATGCAGAGCGCAACCCGGAGGCAGACGTAGAAGGCTACGATACCTGCCGCAAGATCACGATTCTTACCTCACTGGCAACTGGAAAAGAAGTAAATTACGAAGATGTGCCGACCGAGGGCATCACAAAGATTACCGATACTGATTTCAAATATGCGGCAAAGCTGGGAACTTCGATTAAACTGTTTGGAACCAGCCGCATGGAAGGCAATAAAGCCAGCGTCTATGTATGCCCGATGATGATCGGACCGGATCATCCGCTCTTTGCAGTCAATGACGTATACAATGCAGTCATGGTTCGCGGCAATACACTTGGAACCGTCATGTTCTACGGCAGCGGCGCCGGAAAACTCCCGACCGCCAGCGCAGTCGTCAGCGACATCGTAGAGATCGCCGGACACATGGAAGACAACATCCCGACCGGCTGGACCGACGAAAAACAGCCAGTTGCACCGATGGGCGAAGTAACCTTCAGCTACTTCCTCCGACTGGCAGGCAAATCAGCCGACAAACTTGCCGATGTGCGTGCAGCCTTCGGTGAAGCAGAAACCATCGAACTCCCGGAGATGGACGAATTTGCGGTCATAACCGGAGAAATGACCGAAGCACGCTTCCGGAAACTGGCAGCGGCATTCGAGGAAGATATCCGCCAGACGATTCGCTATACAAAATAGGATATAAAGTAAAAAGCACGCCAAAGTCATTCATGACGCGGTGTGCTTTTTAACGCAAGAAATACACAGAAAAAGGTCCTCTTGCCAATCATTTTATTGTAACGGACCAATCAAACTCTCATACAACTCCATTGCCTGATCAAAAAACGGCGCATATTGCGGATCCGTAATCATATGGTACACCTGGATCAGGCAGAAAAACTCAACTACTCCAAAGATGGTAGACATAACTCCCAGTATCAGCCCGACCACTGCGCTGCCGCGCCGCGGCTGTCCTTCCTCCTTGGATAGGACAAACAGTACATTCGCCGACATTCCGAGCAGAATCGCGGCGGAAAAACTCAAAAACAGGGAGAAAAATGCGAAGATGCCGCACATCATTGACATCGTGGCATAGCGGCGCGAACGATTGCTCCGGGTTTCATTTGTATCTGAATGTTCCTTCGGAGAAGGTGTTTCATCGTAATAACTCATCGTATATCTAATCCTTTCATAACTGTGAAAAAAGAAAACAGCTACATCCTTTTCTGAAAATTAGAGACAGCCGCCAAATAGGGCAAAACAAAATCTATGCCAATCCGGCAGATTGAATCCGATAAAAGTGTATCATGAATAAAGCTGCTTGTCCAGTTAGGCATTGACTTGCGAAATATGCGCTGGAATGGTATGATTAAACAGCGCATTGATATTGAAGGAGAGTTTTTGCATGGATATTATACAGGCATTAAAAGAAGAGCTTCAGATAGGGAAAAATCAGGTCGAAGCGGCGGTCAAACTGATCGATGAGGGAAACACGATCCCGTTCATCGCGCGTTATCGCAAGGAGGCAACCGGTTCCCTGAACGATGAGGTGCTGCGCCAGTTAGATGAGCGTCTGCGCTATCTCCGGAATCTGGAGGATAAAAAGGAGCAGGTGATCGGGGCGATCCGCGCCCAGGAGAAGCTGACGCCGGCGCTGGAAAAACAGATCCGCGAGGCTGCGACGCTGGTGGCAGTGGAAGATCTGTATCTTCCGTACCGCCCGAAACGTCGTACCCGTGCCGGAATTGCCCGTGAAAAAGGGCTGGAACCGTTAGCGGTCTGGATTTACAAGCAGGAAGCGGGCGGCAGCCTGGAGGCGGAAGCGGCGAAGTATGTGTCGGAAGAAAAGGGCGTTGCAGATGTTTCAGAGGCAATAGAAGGAGCGCGTGATATTCTGGCTGAACGGATCAGCGAGATGGCAAAGTACCGCAACTACGCACGTAAAAAGACGATGCAGGACGGTCTTTTGGAGGCGTCCGCGAAGGATGAGAAGGTACAGTCGGTGTACGAGATGTATTATCATTTTTCCGAACCAGTCAAAAAGCTGGCGGGACACCGCGTGCTGGCGATCAACCGCGGTGAGAAAGAGAAGATTCTGAGCGTGAAGCTTATAGCGCCGGAGGAGCAGATTGTCCGGTATATGGAGAAACAGCTGATTATCCGCCCGGATGGGGATGCGGCGCGCGCGATGGAAGAGGTCATTTTAGACAGCTACCGCCGCCTGATCGGACCGGCCATCGAGCGCGAGATCCGCACGGGGCTGACAGAAACGGCAGAGAGCGGCGCGATTCAGGTATTTGGCAAGAATCTGGAACAGCTCCTGATGCAGCCGCCGATTGCAGGATGCGTGGTGCTCGGCTGGGATCCGGCATTCCGGACGGGCTGCAAGCTGGCAGTTGTGGATGAGACGGGAAAGGTGCTCGATACGACGGTCATTTATCCGACCGCACCGCAGAACCGCGTGGAAGAGTCGAAGGAGATCGTGAAAAAGCTGATCCGCAAGTACGGCATTTCCCTGATCTCAGTGGGAAATGGTACGGCAAGCCGTGAATCTGAGCAGATCATCGTGGAACTCTTAAAAGAAATTCCGGAGAAAGTCCAGTATGTCATCGTCAATGAGGCGGGCGCGTCGGTTTATTCGGCGAGTAAGCTGGCGACGGAGGAATTTCCGCAGTTTGACGTCGGACAGAGAAGTGCGGCATCGATCGCGAGACGCCTGCAGGATCCGCTGGCGGAGCTGGTAAAAATTGATCCGAAATCCATTGGAGTCGGTCAGTACCAGCATGATATGAACCAGAAAAATTTAAGCGAGGCGCTGCAGGGCGTGGTGGAAACGTGCGTAAATAAGGTCGGCGTGGATCTGAATACGGCATCGGCGCCGCTGCTCGCCTATATTTCCGGCATTAACAAGACGATTGCGAAAAATATCGTGGCATATCGGGAGGAGAATGGCGCATTTTCAACGCGCCGTGAGCTTTTGAAGGTGGCGAAGCTGGGACCGAAGGCGTATGAACAGTGCGCCGGATTTATGCGGATCCAGGGCGGCAAGAATCCGCTCGATGCGACGAGTGTGCACCCGGAGAGCTATAAAGCAGCGGAGGCACTTTTAAAGCAGCTTGGACATGATCCGAAGGAGATCGCGGCGGGCGGCATCCGCAATATCCGCAAGGAGATCGCGGATACGGCAAAGCTGGCAAAAGAGCTTTCGATCGGCGAGCCGACCTTACTCGATATCGTGAGCGAGTTGGAAAAACCGGCGCGCGACCCGCGTGAGGAGATGCCGAAGCCGATTCTCCGCACGGATGTGCTGGAAATGAAGGATTTGAAGCCGGGCATGATTTTAAAAGGAACCGTGCGGAATGTCATTGATTTCGGTGCGTTTGTGGATATCGGCGTGCATCAGGATGGTCTGGTTCACGTGTCCCAGATGACAGACCGCTATATCAAGCATCCGCTGGAGGCGGTCAGCGTCGGGGATATCGTGGAGGTCAAGGTGCTGGCGGTTGATGTGGCGAAGAAGCGCATTTCGCTGACGATGAAAATCCGGGAGACGAAGTAAACCACGGCAGATTCAGCCGTTGGTTATAGGATGCAGGAGCGCTGACTGGAATGGGGCGGCGGATAAGGCATAGAAAATTAGGGAGAAGATAAAATGGACTTACGTGTAAAAATACAGCCAAAAGAGATTTTTATTTATTCGATGTACAATTTCTGGGCGGGACTGCGTGGAATCGGATGCATCATACTGACGGTGCTCGTTATTATTGCAGCGGCAGCCAGCGAGGAACGTCTGGGAACGCAGGTGACGAATCTGGTGATTCTGGGAGTGATTGCCTTGACAGGCTTTCAGATTTTTGCAATCTGGAAACAGGCAGAGCGCACCGCCCGGGATGCGAAAACGGGAGCTGAGATTGTATTTCACATTGGAGACGAGGGCATCCGTGCCCGCCAGGCGAACGGCAAGGGTGAGATCAGCTGGGATAAGCTGGTAAAAGTGAAAAAGATCGCGGGAATATATGTGCTTTACCTGGGTCGAGACAAGGCGTACCTGATGCCGAAGCGCGTGTTCAGAGGTTCGGAGGAGCAGATTTTTCTCAGTATGCTTACAAGAAATCTGCCGCAGGAAAAGAGAAGAGGAATTCGAGCATGATGATAGAAACAAACAGCCCGGAAGAGACGTATGCGTTTGGAAAAAAGCTTGGAATGGAAGCGCAGGCAGGGCAGGTGTATTGTTTGAATGGTGATCTGGGCGTGGGAAAGACGGTCTTTACGCAGGGGTTTGCCGCGGGACTTGGAATTCAGGAACCGGTCAACAGCCCGACTTTCACGATCGTGCAGGAGTACGACGATGGGCGCCTGCCGCTCTACCATTTTGATGTATATCGTCTCGGCGATGTGGACGAGATGGATGAGATTGGCTATGAGGACTATTTCTACGGCGAGGGCATCTGCCTGATCGAATGGTCGGAGCGCATCCGCGAGATCCTGCCGGAACATCCGATCCAGATCACAATTGAAAAAGATCTGGAAAAGGGCTTTGATTACCGGAAAATTTCAGTAAACGAGCAGTAGCCGGCGACAGGAGGAAAGAGAAAATGAGAATTTTGGGAATCGAAAGCGCATCCCTGGTGGCATCGGTTGCTATTGTTACGGATGATGTGATCACGGCGGAATATACGGTGAATCTGAAAAAAACGCATTCGCAGACACTTCTTCCGATGATTGATGAGATTGTGAAAATGCTGGAGGTGCCGTTGGAAAGCATCGATGCAATCGCAGTATCCGGCGGTCCGGGCTCTTTTACGGGGCTTCGGATTGGCTCTGCGACAGCGAAAGGACTGGGACTGGCGCTTGGGAAGCCGCTGATCCATGTGCCGACGATGGATGCGATGGGATATTGTCTGTACGGGGCTTCGGCGCTCATCTGCCCGATGCTGGATGCGAGACGGCAGCAGGTGTACACGGGGCTCTATCGGTATGAAGAGAAGTTCGAGATTGTGAAAGAACAGTGCATTACGGATATCCATGCGTTGATTGCCGAGTTAAATGAGCGCGGCGAGCGCGTGATTTTCCTGGGGGACGGTGTGCCGGTCAACCGGGCGGTGATCGAGGAAGAGATGAAGGTGCCGTATTCGTTTGCACCGGCACAGGCGAGCCGTCAGCGAGCTTCGGCGGTGGCAGCGCTTGGCGCAGTGTATCTGGCAGAGGGAAAGACCGAGACGGCAGCCGAGCATAAGCCGGATTATCTGCGGAAATCGCAGGCGGAGCGCGAGCGCGAGGTCGCAGAGCGTCAGGGCGAGATGGATAAGCTGGCAGCCGGTATTGTGGTCGTGGAGAAGAAATAATGGCGGCAGGAACGGGAACGCAAAAAGAGCTTTGTGTTCAGATAGTGGATTTACAGCCGGGGGATCTTCCTGCGGTCCGGGCACTGGAACTGGAATGCTTTTCGGATGCATGGTCGGAGAAGCTTTTACAGGATCTGCTGACGAGCAGCTGGGATAAAGCCTGGGTGCTGAAAGAGGATGAAACCGTCTGTGGCTACAGCAATTTCCGCGTCATTGCCGGGGAAGGCGAGCTGATGCGGATCGCGGTTCACGGCGCGTGCCGGGGGCGCGGCTATGGGCGGCTTCTGATGGAACGGCTGTTAAGGGAAGCAGAGGAAGAAAACGTCGAGGATATCACCTTGGAGGTGCGTGCATCCAATGCCCCGGCGATTGCGCTGTATGAGGCGTATGGCTTTCAGAAAGAGGCGGTTCGGAAGAATTATTACAGCGGGCCGACGGAAGATGCGCTGATTTATTGGAAAAGAAGCGGAAAAAGCATTGACAGATGAAATGGAAATGAGTATACTGTTTAACAGATAAAAGCGTAACACTTTACAGTGTTAAATTAAAAGAAAAGAACGGTAGGAGGTTCATATGCTGAGTCAGGTATCTATTTTTGCAGAGAATAAGAAAGGACGTTTACAGAATATTACATCCCTTCTTCAGAAGGAGAATATTAACATCTGGGGTTCGATCACGAATGACAGTGCGGAGTACGGTATTATCCGTATGGTTGTTTCTAATCCAGAGCACGCGGAGAAAGTGCTGGCGGAAGCTGGTTATCTCTGTCGTCTGACAGAGGTGCTTGGCGTCGAACTGGATGACGAGGTCGGAGCACTCAACCGTCTGTTAATTTCCCTCGAAGAGAGCAATATCAATGTAGATTACCTGTATCTCTCCTTCAATCGTGATTCTGGCAAGCCGGTTATGGTGCTTCACACGGACGATGTGAGGGAGGTCAGCATCTGCCTGACATCGAAGGGATATAAGGTACTGTAAGTATTTCCAGCACTTTCCGCTTAAAAACCGGTATAAAAAACAGTATAATGATGGAGAAGCTGTGGAGGACATGGCTTCTCCATTTTGCGTATATAGAAGAGAAAGGCGAGGAGAGCATGAGAAAATATGGAGAGAGCGGCATTCTTCTGTCGGTTGTCTGCAACCGGTGCGGGAAGAAGCTGGCGGTGAAAGAAGGCATTCTGCGCGAAGGAGCGGCGCATTTTGATGTGGCATGGGACTATTTTTCGGAGAAAGATGGGGAGGTGCATCATTTTGATCTGTGCGAGGAGTGCTATGATGGAGTGACGCGGGAATTTCTGATTGAGGCAGATAAGGAGGAGAGGACGGAACTATTGTAGAGTCGTGAGGGGAACGGAGAAACGCGGGACAGGCGGTGCGCCATCTGCGTCTCGCCAGTGAATTGGATTGCTGAATTTCTGGCTTGCAACATAGTATTTCTTTATGATATTATTAAATGATATGGGAGTTAGGAGAAAAGCTGTTTTGACAGCTTTTTGCATGACTTTTAATTAAAAAGATTTATTATGAATCATTTATTTAATAGAAAAGAGGATGTTCCATGTTAGATGTATGTTTGCTGGGAACGGGCGGGATGATGCCGCTGCCGTATCGGTGGCTGACGGCTTTGATGGTTCGCTGCTCGGGCAGCAATTTGCTGATAGACTGCGGGGAAGGCACGCAGATTGCGTTGAAAGAAAAGGGCTGGAGTCCGAAGCCGGTGGATGTGATTTGTTTTACACATTATCACGCGGATCATATCAGCGGTCTGCCGGGACTTTTGTTGACGATGGGAAATGCGGAGCGGACGGAGCCGATCACGATGATTGGACCGAAGGGACTGGAACGCGTGGTGACGGCACTGCGGACGATCGCGCCGGAATTGCCGTTTCCGCTTGAGTTTATCGAGCTGACGGAGCCGAGACAGCAGCTTCAGATTGGACCGTATGTGATCGATGCGTACCGGGTCAACCATAATGTGACCTGTTATGGGTACTCGATTTCGATTCCGAGAAAGGGACGGTTCGATGTGGAACGCGCGCGGGCGCAGGAGATTCCGCAGAAGTTCTGGAGCCGCCTGCAGAAGGGGGAGACGATCGAGGAGGAAGGCAGAACGCTGACACCGGATATGGTGCTCGGAGGTGACCGGAAGGGAATCAAGGTGTCATACTGTACCGATACGAGACCGCTTCCAGTAATTGCGGAGTACGCGAAGGATGCGGATCTGTTTATCTGTGAAGGCATGTACGGCGAGGACGGGAAAGAAGCCAAGGCGAGAGAATACAAGCATATGACATTCCAGGAGGCGGCGCACCTGGCGAAGGAGGCCCAGCCGAAGGAAATGTGGCTGACTCATTACAGCCCGTCGCTCATCCGTCCGGATGATTATATGGATAAAGTGCGTGAGATATTCCCGAGAGCGAAAGCCGCCCGTGATGGCTGGACGGCAGAGCTGGGATTTGATGAGGAGTAAGGGCGATGCAGACGGAAGAAAAGAGAGAGAATATAGAAGAAAAGAAGGAAGAACGGATGAAAATGCCAGTTTCAGGAGCATTGGAACGGGGACCGGGGAAAGCTCCGGTATCGGGGGCAGAGATTTCCGTGCATGATACAGAAAACGGACACCCATCAGAAGATGTTTACATTCTTGCAATCGAGAGTTCCTGTGATGAGACGGCAGCTTCAGTCGTGAAAAACGGACGTACCGTTCTTTCCAATATCATATCTTCCCAGATCGATCTTCACACGCTGTTTGGCGGCGTTGTGCCGGAGATTGCGTCGAGAAAGCATATCGAGAAGATCAACCAGGTTATTGAAGAGGCGCTGACAGAGGCACATATGAGTCTGGAGGAGATGACGGCGATTGCAGTTACCTACGGTCCAGGGCTGGTTGGCGCGCTTTTGGTCGGTGTGGCGGAAGCCAAAGCACTCGCGTATGCGGCGAAGAAGCCGCTGGTCGGCGTACACCATATCGAGGGGCACGTATCGGCAAATTTCATCGAAAATCCGGATCTGGAACCGCCGTTCATGTGCCTGATCGTGTCAGGCGGACATACACATCTGGTGATTGTGAAAGATTATGGCGAATTTGAGATTCTGGGACGCACCCGAGACGATGCAGCAGGCGAGGCCTTTGACAAGGTGGCACGCGCGGTCGGGCTCGGTTATCCGGGCGGCCCGAAGGTCGATAAGGCGGCAAAAGAGGGGAATCCACATGCGATTGAGTTTCCACGGGCAAAAGTGGGCGACAATCCATATGATTTCAGCTTCAGCGGCTTAAAATCGGCGGTCTTAAATTATATTAACCATGCGAAAATGATGGGCGAGGAGATCAATGTGCCGGATCTGGCGGCTTCGTTCCAGAATGCGGTTGTGGAAGTATTGGTATCGCGCACGATCGAGGCGGCGAAACAGCACGGCTATAAGCGCGTGGCGATCGCCGGCGGTGTGGCATCCAACTCCGCTCTCCGGGCGGGCATGGAGAAGGCCTGTAAAGAGGCGGGCATCCAGTTCTTCCATCCGTCACCGATCTTCTGTACGGACAATGCGGCGATGATCGGCGCGGCGGCGTACTATGAATATAAGAAGGGCGCGCGCGCAGGCTGGGATCTGAATGCGGTGCCGAATTTGAAGCTGGGCGAGAGATAATACAAATTTTTTTAGGAAGAATTGTTTTGCGGTTAGTTTTTTTAAAAGATTGATTTGACAAAAAGTGGAAAAAGAGTGTTTTAAGAGATCGTTCTGGCATGGAGGAGAAACGAGATGGAACATACATTGGATCAATTTGGAAAAGAGAAAATTACACCGCATCCGACCCGCACCGCCGCTATCGTTCTGGCAGCCGGACAGGGAAAACGGATGAAAAGCAAGATTCAGAAGCAGTTTCTCCTTCTGGAGGAAAAGCCGGTCATCTGGTATGCACTTCACGCGTTTGAGGAGAGCCGGGTCGATGATGTGATTCTGGTGACCGGGGCGGATGAGATCGCGTACTGCCGGGACGAGATTGTAGGAAAATATGGATTTTCCAAGGTGCGCGCTATCGTTGCGGGCGGAAAAGAGCGCTACCATTCGGTCTACGAGGGGTTAAAGGCGCTCGGCAGCCAGCTTTCCTATGGGGAGGGGGACTGCGTCCTGATTCATGACGGGGCGCGTCCGTTTGTGGACGAGCCGATGATTGAACGTATCGTATCAGATATACGAAGTTATAGCGCAGCAGTGGCAGGCATGCCGTCAAAGGATACGGTCAAGCTGGTGGATGCGGACGGATTTGCCTCTGTGACGCCGGAACGGGCGCATGTCTGGATGATTCAGACACCGCAGGGATTTACTTATCCGCTGATCCGCGCGGCGTATGACAAGATGATGAGTCGGGAAGAGTACCAGCAGGGAGTGACGGATGATGCGATGGTGGTCGAGACGATGACCGATCACAAGGTGCGCCTGACCGAAGGTTCTTACCGGAATATCAAGGTGACAACGCCGGAGGATATGGAGGTTGCGGCTGCATTTTTACAAAATAAAAAAAGTTAATAGGTCTATTGACAACCCTTGACTTCTATGTTATAGTACTTATCGTGTTTAACTGCCGAAGACAGCAGGTGCCGAAAGGCATAAGGTTAATACGCCTGCCGAGGGAACTGATATCGTTGTATATTT
This sequence comes from Clostridium sp. AF32-7AC, assembly GCF_003477925.1. NCBI lineage: Bacteria > Bacillati > Bacillota > Clostridia > Eubacteriales > Clostridiaceae > Clostridium > Clostridium sp. AF32-7AC. The sequence continues at coordinate 95,528 of NZ_QUEG01000004.1, read as the reverse complement.
CTATCCCCCTGTCCTGCGAGTGACGGAGGGATTTTATTTTACAGAAAACGTTTACCAGGCGGTTATAGAAATAAAACAGGAGGTAAACCAATCATGGCAAAAGTTGAATTAAAGCAGCCGGTTGTTGCTGAAATCGCAGAATTATTCAACGGCGCTAAGGGCGCAGTAGTAGTTGACTACCGTGGACTGACAGTTGAGCAGGACACACAGCTCCGTAAGCAGTTAAGAGAAGCTGGTGTTACTTATAAAGTATATAAGAACACCATGATTCGTTTCGCTGCTAAGGGTACCGCGTTCGAGGCTCTGGAGCCGAATCTGGAGGGCCCGACCGCTCTGGCTGTATCCAAAGAGGATGCTACAGCTCCGGCAAGAATTTTAGCTGAGTTCGCTAAAAAAGCAGACAAGCTTGAGATCAAGGGCGGCGTTGTAGAGGATACTTACTACGATGCAAAGGGCATGCAGGTTATCGCAACCATCCCGTCCAGAGAAGTTCTTCTTGGAAAACTTCTTGGAAGCATGCAGTCTCCGATCACAAACTTCGCTCGTGTTATCAAACAGATCGCAGAGCAGCAGGAGGCATAAGACCCTTACCTGCAAAGCAGGGTGTAAGGTGCGTGAGAGCCGCATAGTAAAGCAAGAGGCCGCATAAGGCCGATTTAAAATTCAATCACAGGAGGAATATTAAAATGGCAAAGTTAACAACAGCTGAGTTCATTGAGGCAATCAAAGAATTATCCGTATTAGAGTTAAACGATTTAGTAAAAGCTTGCGAGGAAGAGTTCGGTGTATCCGCAGCAGCAGGCGTTGTTGTAGCAGCAGCAGGTGCAGCTGAGGCAGCAGAAGAGAAGACTGAGTTCGACGTAGAGCTGACAGAGGTTGGCCCGAACAAAGTTAAAGTTATCAAGGTAGTTCGTGAAGCTACAGGTCTTGGTCTGAAAGAGGCTAAGGAAGTAGTTGACGGTGCTCCGAAGGTAGTTAAGGCTGGCGCTTCCAAGGAAGAGGCTGAGGACATCAAGACTAAATTAGAGGCTGAAGGCGCTAAAGTTACCTTAAAGTAATTTAAGTAATTTCGCATAGAGCTAATTGCATTACAGATGGAGAGTCTGGCGTGTGCGTGAGCGCATGCCGGGCTCTTTTTATTTCATGGGAAATTGCGTCCTATGAAATAAAAAAACGCTCCGCGAAGATGCAGACTCTTTTTTAAACGGGGGAATCAAATCAAGATGGCAGAGAAGACAAGAAATGAAACGGCAGCAGATGAGGAACTTAAAACGCTTCGGGAACGGCTTAAGGCGTGCGAATTTCTGCTGATTGGGCTTGGAAGCGAATGGGAGAAGGCGGGAGGCGCGGAGGTACAGGAGGCATACCGGGCGCTGGCATCGATGACAGAGGGGAAGGATTATTTTATCGTGACAACCGCAAAGGATGCGCGCATCTTTGAAAGTTCGTTGGATGAAGCGAAAATCACGGCGCCGTGCGGTAATGTGAACTGGCTTCAGTGTTCGAAAGGCTGTACGAAGGATATCTGGGAGCGCGGCGAGGTGGCGGATGGTATCTGCCCGCACTGTGGGGCGCCGCTGACAGAAAACACAGTTCTGGCGAATCCGTATATCGAGGAAGGTTATTTGAAAAGCTGGAATCTCTACCGGGAATGGCTGGCTGGAACCTTAAACCATGCGCTTCTGATTCTCGAGCTGGGAGTGGATTTCAAGACGCCGACCGTCATCCGCTGGCCCTTTGAAAAGACGGTCTTTTTTAACCGCAAATCGCATATGTATCGGATAAACCAGAAGTTTTACCAGATTGTCGGAGATATTCAGGAGAGGACCGTATCGATTCCGCAGAATTCGGTCGGCTTTATCCGCAATTTTCCTTCCTGCGATTGAGAGTCCACTTAGTTACTGGGCACGTATGCGTGAACAGTAACGTCCACTTATCTGCGGAGGGGACATTTGGGAAGCAAAACTTGAGAAACCGCTTCGATTGTGCTAAAATGGAACCATCGTTTGACAGAAAACGACAGAAAATGACATGGACGAGAGGATAGGGCAATGGGAGCAATCAGTAATGACTGGCTGGCTCCGCTCAGCGGAGAGTTTAAAAAGCCATATTACAGAAAGTTATACGATACTGTGAAACGGGAATATGAGACGCATGTTGTATATCCGGATGCGAATGATATTTTCAATGCATTTGATTTTACCCCTCTTTCCGAGGTAAAGGTGGTTATTTTAGGTCAGGATCCCTACCATGGTCCGGGACAGGCGCATGGGCTTTGCTTTTCGGTAAAGCCGGATGTGGAAATCCCGCCGTCCCTGGTGAATATTTATCAGGAATTGCACGATGATCTCGGCTGCTACATCCCGAACAATGGCTATCTGACGAAATGGGCGAAGCAGGGAGTCATGCTGCTGAACACTGTTCTGACCGTTCGCGCGCATCAGGCAAATTCCCACCGTGGAATCGGCTGGGAGGAGTTTACGGACGCTGCGATCAAGATCTTAAATGAGCAGGACCGTCCGATGGTATTTATTCTGTGGGGACGTCCGGCACAAGCGAAGAAATCGATGCTTAATAATCCAAAGCATCTGATTCTCGAAGCACCGCATCCGAGCCCGCTGTCTGCGTACCGCGGATTTTTCGGCAGCCGGCCATTCAGCAAGACCAATGAATTTTTAAAAGAACATGGTGTTGCCCCGATCGACTGGCAGATAGAAAACGTGTAGGAAGGAGCAGACATGAGTTTTGTTGAGATTTTAAAGGTAATTGTACTGGGAATCGTGGAAGGTTTCACGGAATGGCTTCCGATCAGCAGTACCGGGCATATGATTCTGGTGGATGAGATCATCCATCTGGATGTCAGCGAGGCGTACCGGGAAGTGTTTATGGTTGTCATCCAGCTGGGTGCGATTCTGGCGGTTATGGTGCTGTATTTCAATAAATTGAATCCGTTTTCACCGCACAAATCGATGGCGCAGAAGCGCGGTACAATTCGTTTGTGGATAAAAATTATTATAGCCTGCATTCCGGCAGCGGTGATTGGGCTTCCGCTTGACCATTTCATGGATAAGCTGATGAACGGCTATGTCGTAGCAGCGATGCTGATTCTCTACGGCGTTTTGTTTATCGTACTGGAAAATCGAAACGTGCACCGTCATTTTCCGATTGAGCGCGTGACGCAGATTTCGTTCCAGACTGCGGCGCTGATCGGCTGTTTCCAGGTGCTGGCGATGATTCCGGGTACTTCCCGTTCGGGCGCGACGATTCTGGGCGCGATGCTGATCGGCTGTTCACGTCCGGCGGCGGCAGAATTTTCATTCTTCCTTGGGATTCCGGTTATGTTCGGTGCGAGTTTTTTAAAGATTGTGAAATTTTTCATTCAGGGCGGCGGATTTTCTTTCGCGGAGTTCATTTATCTGGTTCTTGGTATGGTGGTCGCATTTGGCGTGTCCGTGTACTCGATCAAGTTCCTGATGGGATATGTCCGCAAGCATGATTTCAAGTTTTTCGGATATTATCGGATTGTGCTTGGTATCGTGGTGCTGTCCTACTTTGGTATTTCGGCGCTAGTAGGTTAAAATGTACGCTCGGAGTCTTTCCTGCACTTGCTTTTGCGGCTGGCGGAAAGATTCCGAGAGCACATTAAATAGAAAAAGAGGATTCAGACCTGACAGAAATGCGGAGGTCTGGATCCTTTTTTGCGTTCATATAATACATGGAAGCGGAAACGCAAATATAAAGGGGATGCCCTGTCACAGTTCAGGGCTGACACGTCTAAAATGGTAAATCGGATCATTCAAAATAAGGGTTCCATGAGGAAAAAACTGCTCTGCCTGTGCACGGCAGTGCTGCTGGATCTGTGTTTCTTAGGAATCGTGTGCAGGCTGGCAGTGGGGATGCAGTGGGAAGATTTGGCGGAAGTGGAGCAGGCGGACCAGACGGACCAGACGGTTTCCTCCCCGGAATGCTTTTCCGGCGGGGAGCTGGCGCTGACCTTCGACGACGGACCGCACAGGGTGTACACGAAAAAGCTGCTGGACGGCTTGCGCGAGAGGGGCGTGAAAGCCTCTTTTTTTCTGGTCGGGGAAAATATTCCGGGTAATGAGGAACTGGTGCAACAGATGGCTAAAGACGGTCATCTCATCGGGGTTCACTGCATGGCACATGTGGATCTGGCGCGCCAGCCGATTGAAAAGAGCGTGGAGGAGATTCGGGAGACGGCCGATTGGATCGAGGCGGTCACGGGAAAACGTCCGGAATACATACGTCCGCCGTATGGTTCATGGAGTACGGAGCTTCAGGAGAGAGTGTCGATGACGCCGGTGTTCTGGGACGTCGATACGCTGGACTGGAAAAACCGGAATACGGCGCGGATTGTGAAGCATATCTGCAAAAATGCGGCGGTTCACACGGTGGTGCTGATGCATGATGCATATCAGACTTCGGTCGATGCTGCGCTTGAGACGATTGACACATTGACGGCGGAGGGATATACTTTTGTTACAATAGAAGAATGTCTGATTGATTGAGAGGATACGATGGATTTATTTGATTATATGCGGAAAAATACGATCGAGCAGGAGGCGCCGCTGGCATCCAGGCTGCGCCCGTCCACGCTTGACGAGGTGGTGGGACAGAAGCATATCATAGGAAAGGATAAGCTTTTGTACCGGGCGATCAAGGCAGATAAGCTCGGATCGCTGATTTTTTATGGACCGCCCGGAACGGGCAAAACGACGCTGGCGCGCGTGATTGCCAACACGACGAGCGCGCGTTTTGAGCAGCTCAACGCGACGGTGGCGGGGAAAAAAGATATGGAACAGGTCGTGCAGGATGCCAAGGATGCGCTGGGGATGTACGGAAAGCGCACGATCCTGTTTATCGACGAGATTCACCGCTTTAATAAGGGGCAGCAGGACTATCTTCTGCCGTTTGTTGAGGACGGGACGATTCTGCTCATTGGTGCGACGACGGAGAATCCGTATTTTGAGGTCAATGGGGCGCTGATTTCCCGATCCCGTATTTTTGAGCTGAAACCGTTGGAAAATGCGGATATCCGCGAGCTTTTAGAGCGGGCGATCCATGACAAGGAAAAGGGCATGGGAAGCTATCGCGCGGAGGCGACGGACGAGGCTCTGGATTTTCTGGCCGATATGGCAGGCGGAGACGCGCGCGCGGCGCTCAATGCGATCGAGCTTGGTATTCTCACAACGGAACGGAGTGGAGATGGGCTGATTCACATTACACTCGATGTGGCGCAGGAGTGCATCCAGCGCCGTGCCGTGAAGTATGACAAGACGGGGGATAACCATTACGATACGATCTCAGCGTTTATCAAGAGTATGCGCGGTACCGATCCGGATGCGGCAGTTTATTATCTGGCGAAGATGCTGGATGCAGGCGAGGATATCAAATTTATTGCGCGGCGTATCATGATCTGTGCGTCGGAGGATGTCGGCAATGCGGATCCGCAGGCGATTCAGGTTGCGGTCAGCGCGGCATTGGCAGTGGAACGGATTGGTCTGCCGGAGGCGCGGATTATCCTGTCGCAGGCAGCTACCTATGTGGCGAGCGCGCCGAAGAGCAACGCGGCGTATGTGGCGGTCGATGAGGCACAGGAGGCGGTCAGGTTAAAGGGAAACTTTACGGTGCCGTCCCATCTGCGCGATCGCCATTACAGCGGGGCGGAGAAGCTGGGGCATGGCGACGGGTACAAGTATGCACACGATTATCCGAACCATTATGTGAAGCAGCAGTACCTGCCGGATGGACTGGAGGGCAGCACATTTTACCGCCCGTCAGAAAATGGGTATGAGAAGAAGATGGGGGAGTGGCTGCGCTTCCTGAAGGGCTCTGAATGAGAAAAGCTTCTTTTCAGATGGATTTTGCCGATGCTACGCATTCCAAATCGGCAAAATCTGCTGCCGGAACTGTATCGTACGGAATTTTCAGTTCAGAAAATTCCTACCTGTGAACAGTTACTATGTTCCTGAATTGATATGTATGAAGAAAATGTCTACTTGAATTTTTATGAAAACCGTTTATAATAAAACCAAGGTGGCTGCAGGATAAAGAGCAGTCACAGCATAAAAGGCTATGTTAAAAAGGTATGCCGGGCAGGTATCTGCCTGTCCGGTTTCGTGTAAGTACCTGGAAGACATCCACACGTTTCTTATTTCTGATTTTTGAATCCCAGAGAATATGACACAATTAAACAGGGTAAGGAGAATTATATGAGAGAAAAATTAAAGACACTCCCTCTGGTGCAGCTTCGGGAAATGGCGAAGGCACAGGGGTTAAAGGGGATCAGCACCCTGAAAAAGGCGGAGATCATAGACAGGCTGTGCGAACTTGAGAAGCCGGCGGAAGGGGGACAGAAAGAAGAAACGCCCCAGGCTTCTGTCAGTGAGCATCCGGCCGGATCGGCGGAACCGGCAGAGAGAACGGAAATGCACGTGCAGCCGCGCAGAACTGATGCAGGGCAGAATACATCGGCACAGACGTATTCGCAGCCGCGGAGATCTGCCAACGGAGAACGGGCTGCGGGAGGGCAGAATTCCAGCTATGAGCGCCGCAGCGAAGGCGGATACCGCCGGAATGAATACGGCTCCTATACACGCCGTGAGAATAATAATACCCGTTATCAGGATAACCGCAGACGCGAGTACACGCAGCGAGAGGGGTATCAGAGAAATTCCTATGTGCCGCGTAACAATTACAATGAAGCGATGAGCGCAAGAACCGAGTATAGCCAGCCGGAACATACCGCACCGGCACCGCAGATGGCAGAAGCAGCCTCCGAGTACAGTCAGCCGGAACGTACCGCGCCGGTGCAGCAGATGGAAAGCACCCGTACCGAGGTGGAAAATGCACGCATGGAGGATCTGAAAAATGAATTTCAGGAGCTGGACAGCGGCATCGAGGCGAACGGAATCCTGGAGGTTATGCCGGATGGATTTGGATTTATCCGTTGTGAAAACTTCCTGCCGGGTGAAAATGACGTCTATGTGGCGCCGTCCCAGATCCGCCGTTTTAATCTGAAAACTGGTGATATCGTGCGCGGAAGCCGTCGTGTGAAGTCGGCGACGGAGAAATTTGCCGCATTATTATATATTAATTCGGTCAATGGATACCCGACCAGCGTGGTGGAAAAACGTCCGAATTTTGAAAATCTGACGCCAATTTTCCCAAATGAACGCCTGCACCTGGAATATCCGGGGGTTAAGACTTCCATGGCGATGCGTGTGATGGATCTGCTGTCCCCGATCGGAAAAGGACAGCGAGGCATGATCGTATCCCCGCCAAAAGCCGGAAAGACCACCCTGTTAAAGCAGGTGGCGACGACCATCACAAAGAACCATCCAGAAATGCACCTGATCATCCTTCTGATCGATGAGCGTCCGGAGGAGGTGACAGATATCCGTGAGACGGTAACGGGAGAAAATGTCGAGGTCATCTATTCGACGTTTGACGAGCTGCCGGAGCGTCATAAACGTGTGTCGGAGATGGTAGTAGAACGGGCGAAGCGCCTTGTCGAGCACGGAAGGGACGTTATGATTCTTTTAGACAGTATCACCCGTCTGGCGAGGGCTTACAACCTGGTGGTTCCGCCGAGTGGACGAACTCTTTCAGGTGGTTTGGATCCGGCAGCGCTGCATATGCCGAAGCGCTTCTTCGGTGCGGCGAGAAATATACGCGAGGGCGGCAGCCTGACGATTCTGGCGACCGCGCTGATTGAGACGGGCAGCCGTATGGACGATGTTATTTACGAGGAATTTAAGGGAACCGGCAACATGGAGCTGGTGCTTGACCGCAAACTTTCCGAGAAGCGCATCTTCCCGGCGCTCGATATCCTGCGTTCCGGTACGCGAAGAGATGATCTGCTTCTTTCGTCCGCCGAGGCGGAAGCGGTCGATATCGTCCACAAGGCGACCAACACGCAGAAACCGGAGGATACCGTCGAGCGGATTCTGGATCTGTTTGCCAAGACGAAGAACAATACGGAATTTGTGGAGATCACGCGGAAAAAGGGGTCATTTTACTAAAAATCATGTTTCACCAATAGCGCGTCTGTGAGGACTTTCTCCCAGGCAGGAAAACAGGACTGTAAGAAGAAAAATAGTATTGAAAAATAGATAAAATTGCTTGCTAAAAAGTACACACCATGATATAATTATAAGGCTGTATTAACAGACGGTAGTTCTGACATCTGCGTGAGTCGTCCTTACGAGTGGAAGGAACGCTTAAATGATGGAATAGCGTGCCTGGATGTGCGGAGCTTTATATAGAGCCGTTTTAAGACGGCTTGCAATTAAAAAAGCGGTCGGAAATCGCAATGAAAAATTCAGAGAGGTGAAAGAAATGAGAGAAGGAATCCATCCAGCCTATTATCAGGCAAAAGTAGTTTGCAACTGTGGTAACGAGTTCGTAACTGGTTCTACCAAGAAAGACATTCACGTAGAGGTTTGCTCCAAGTGTCATTCATTCTACACAGGCCAGCAGAAAGCAGCCGCTGCCCGCGGACGTATCGATAAGTTCAACCGCAAGTACGGCATCAACGCAGGCAAATAAGTTTGAACCATGTAAAGGTTGGGTTTTAGTGGCGACATTAAACTCAGCCTTTTTGTTTTCTTCTTTTTTTATTTTGAAAGGACAGCATGAAGTATTCAGGAATTGGCGGTCAGGCGGTAATTGAAGGAATCATGATGATGAAAGGCGAGGACTATGCAGTGGCAGTCCGCCGACCTGACAAAGAGATAGAAGTAAAAAAAGACACATATCAGAGTATCACGAAAAAAGCGAAGATTTTACAGCTCCCGTTTGTGCGCGGCGTGTTCCGGTTTGCAGATTCGATGATCATCGGCATGCGGAGTCTGTCGTATTCCGCCAGCTTTTTTGAGGATGATGAGGATGCAGAGCCGGGAAAATTCGAACAGCTTTTAGACCGTGTGTTCGGCGAGAAGCTGGAGAGTGCGATCATGGCAGCAGTGCTGGTAATTTCGTTTATCCTGGCAATTGGTATTTTTATGCTCCTGCCGCTGGGGATTGCGAACCTGTTTAAGGGAGTTATCACATCGGATCATCTGATGGCAGTGCTGGAAGGTGTGATCCGGATCGCGATTTTTATTATCTATATTAAACTCGTTTCGCGGATGGAGGACATCCGACGGACATTTATGTACCACGGGGCGGAGCACAAGTGCATCAACTGTGTGGAACACGGACATCCGCTGACGGTAAAATATGTGCGCGAGAGCTCGAAGGAGCACAAGCGCTGTGGTACCAGTTTCATATTGATTGTCATGGTGATCAGTATTCTGATGTTTATGGTGATCCGGGTCGATACGATCTGGATGCGGATGCTGAGCCGTATTATTCTGGTTCCGGTCATTGCGGGTATATCATATGAGGTATTGCAGTGCGCCGGACGGAGCAATTCGAAGTTTATGGATCTGGTGAGCCGTCCGGGTATGTGGATGCAGGGTCTGACGACGAAGGAGCCGGATGACTCGATGATTGAGGTGGCGATCGCGGCGACCGAGGCAGTTTTTGACTGGAGAGAATACCTGACGGAGAATTTCCCAGGCTGGGAAAAGCAGCTGGAAGAGTCATAAATAGAACACGGTACGACAGAGGGGATGAGTCGATGAGCGAGGAAAACGGAAGAACAGACCTGACCTGGAGAGAACTGTTGGATGAGGGCGGCGCGCGCTTAAGTGAGGCGGGTGTGCCGGACGCAGGGACGGATGCCTGGTATCTGATGGAAGCGGCGTTCGGGATTGACCGGGTGCATTATTATCTGGATCAGAACCGTCCGATCCATGCGGAACGCCTGGAAAAGGGCTATGGGCGCTATCAGGAAATGCTTCAGAAACGGGCAGAGCGCATTCCACTGCAGCAGATTCTGGGAATGCAGGATTTTATGGGAATGACATTTTCTGTCGATGAAAATGTCCTGATTCCGCGCCAGGATACGGAGACGTTAGTTGAGCGGGTTCTTCGGGATTACCCGGAAAAGGATCTGAAACTTTTGGATATGTGTACCGGATCCGGCTGTATCGCGATCAGCCTTGCCGTGCTTGGCGGCTACCAGAACATGACGGCGGTGGATATTTCCGAGGCGGCGCTGCGCGTGGCAAAGAAAAATGCGAGACGTCTCTTTTTGATTCAGAAGGGAACTGCGCGGTCAGAATCGTTTCAGGTATCGGAGGATCCGTGGTGCATCCGCCTGAAAACGTGGCTGGCAAAGGGACCGCGCCTGCAGGCAGAGATCGAGGAACACAGCCTGACACTTTTGCAGAGCAATCTGTTTCAGGCGGTGGAGGCGGATGTCATGTACGATGTGATTGTGTCGAATCCGCCGTATATCCCATCGGCGGTGATCGACGGTCTGGAACCGGAGGTACGCGACCATGAGCCGCGGCTGGCGCTGGACGGCAGCGAGGACGGTCTGTATTTTTACCGGGTTCTGGCGCTGGAGTGCAGCAAACATCTGAACAAGGGCGGCTGCGTATATTTTGAGATAGGATATGACCAGGCGGAGGCGGTCAGCCGGATACTGACCATCGCCGGGTATCGGGAGATAGAAGTGATAAAGGATGAGCCGGGGCTTAACCGCGTGGTAAAGGCACGGTGGAACCGTTAGACGATAGAGGAGGATATCATGTTTGACAGATTGGATGATTTGCTGATCCGTTATGAAGAGCTGATGGAAGAGCTCGGCAGCCCGGAAGTGGCAAGCGATACAAATCGTTTCCGCAAGCTGATGAAGGAGCAGTCGGATCTGGCTCCGATTGTGGAGGCATATAAAGAGTATAAGAAGGCAAAACAGGACGTAGAGGACAGTCTGGCGCTTCTGGATGAGGAATCCGACGAGGAGATGCGCGAGATGGCGAAGGAAGAGTTAAATGCTGCGAAAAAGCGCATTGAAGATCTGGAGCAGGAATTAAAAATTCTGCTTCTTCCGAAGGATCCGAACGATGAAAAGAACGTTATCGTCGAGATCCGTGCAGGTGCAGGCGGCGATGAGGCGGCATTATTTGCGTCCGAACTGTACCGTATGTATGTGCGCTTTGCAGAGCGCAACCGCTGGAAAACTGAGCTTGTCAGCGTCAGTGAAAATGGAATCGGCGGTTTCAAGGAGGTCGTTTTCATGATTACCGGCCAGGGCGCTTACTCCAAGATGAAGTACGAGAGCGGTGTCCACCGTGTACAGCGTGTGCCGGAGACCGAGTCCGGCGGACGTATCCATACCTCGACCGCGACGGTTGCCGTGATGCCGGAGGCAGAGGATGTGGACGTTGTCATCGATGATAAAGATATCCGTATTGACGTTATGCGTGCGTCCGGAAACGGTGGACAGTGTGTCAACACGACTGACTCCGCGGTACGTCTGACCCATATTCCGACCGGTATCGTGATCTACAGCCAGACTGAGAAATCGCAGTTACAGAACAAGGAAAAGGCGTTCCGTCTTCTGCGTTCCAAGCTATATGATCTGGAGCTGGAGAAACGCCAGAACGAGGAAGCGGCAGAACGCCGCAGCCAGATCGGTACCGGTGACCGTTCCGAGAAGATCCGTACCTATAACTTCCCGCAGGGACGTGTGACCGAGCACCGCATCAAACTGACCTTGTATAAGATCGATTCGATCATGGACGGCGATCTGTATGAGATCATTGACAGCTTAATTGCAGCCGATCAGGCGGCGAAGCTGGCGAAGATGAATGAGGGCATCTAAAGAATTAGAGAAAACGGAAGGGGGATCCTATATGGAAAGAAGAGATAAAGTCAATTATTATTTGGATCTGGCGGAAATGGTTTCGCAGCGGAGTACCTGTCTGCGAAAGCACTACGGGGCAGTGATTGTGAATAACGATGAGGTTATCTCGACCGGCTATGTGGGCGCCCCGCGCGGACGGAAAAACTGTTCCGATATCGGTCGCTGCATCCGCGAGGAGCTTCATGTGCCGCGCGGCGAGCGGTACGAGTTGTGCCGCAGTGTCCATGCCGAGGCAAATGCCCTGATCAGTGCCTCCAGAGAGCGCATGATCGGCGCGTCGCTGTATCTGACCGGTGTCGATGCGAGAACCGGCGGGTATGTGGAAAAATCGAGCTGCTGTTCGATGTGCAAGCGCATGGTAATCAATGCCGGAATTGAACATGTCTATATCCGTGATACGAAAAATGAGTACCGAAAAGTCGATGTAGAAGATTGGATCCGCGAAGATGAATCGCTGGAAGGAAAATTTGGGTACTAAGAAGCGCACAGGAGACGGCGCTGCCCGCTGGGCACGCCGCATCTTCTGTGCTTTTTTGATCGTGATTGGATGTCTGGTTTTGGCGGATGGTGTGGGGGATGCGGTTAGAAGGGCGGAAAACAGAGATTCACAATCTGAAGGAAATGTAGAGCAGAATTTATCTGGAAAATCTGATTCAGATGCGTCAGAGCCGATATGGCAGCCAGATTTCGCAGCCTTAAAATGCCAGAATGCCGACGTCATCGCCTGGATTCGCATTCCCGGTACTCACATCGACGAACCGATTGTCCAGACAACCGACAATGAATCGTACCGCAGCATCGGGCTGGATGGAAAACCAGATCCAGCCGGGACTGTCTTTCTGGACTGCGAGAGTGCACCGGATGCATCGGATTTTCATTCGATTTTTTATGGGCATCATATGAAGGACGGAAGTCGGTTTTCCGAGCTGATCCGCCTGAAAGACGAAGATTTCTTCCAGAAGCATCGGACGGCTTATCTCTATTTCCCAGATGGGAAAAGGCGGACACTCCGTCTGATTGCAGCGCTCACTGCGGGCAGTCAGGGGGAACGGCGTAGGACGGAATTTGCGGATCGGTCGGAGATGAATTCTTATATAGAAGAAATGACGGAGGGATGCCGGTTTCGCGAACTGCCAGACGGGGAGGTTTCCCACTTGTATTCCTTTGTGACGTGCAGTTATGAATTTGCGGATGCGCGGACGATTGTGTATGCAGTGGATGAGTGATGCTCATAGATTGTACGTTACTGTTCACGTATACGTGCCCAGTAACGGAATTTGCCGTGGCTCCGCATTTAAATACGGCAAATTCCTGCTGCCACCACGTTTTCTTACGGCACTTTCGGTTCCAAAAGTGCCTACCCGTGAACAGTTACGATTGTACAATGCAAGAAAGAAGTGTAAGGCAAATAAATTTGCAAGCAGCAGGCAAATGTGGTATATTACTTATAGTGATGAGATCTGCCTTTTTTTAGAAAAGAGGCGTGAAAATAAAACATATGAGGAGAACAAGATATGAAGGGTATCGTTTTAGCAGGCGGTTCAGGCACACGCCTTTACCCGCTGACACGCGTAACTTCCAAACAGCTGCTTCCGATTTATGACAAACCGATGATTTACTATCCGATCTCCGTTCTGATGAACGCGGGAATCCGGGATATTCTGATTATTTCGACACCGGATGACACACCGCGTTTTAAGGAATTGTTGGGCGATGGACATCAGTTTGGTTTACATTTAAGCTATGCCGTGCAGCCAAGTCCGGATGGACTGGCACAGGCATTTATCATCGGCGAGGAGTTCATCGGGGATGATTCCGTAGCGATGATTCTGGGTGACAATATTTTCCAAGGTCAGGGACTTGTGAAACGCCTGCGTGCTGCCTCTGCCAAGAAAGAGGGCGCGACTGTATTCGGCTACTATGTCGATGATCCGGAGCGCTTCGGTATCGTAGAATTTGACGACCAGGGCAAGGCGATCTCCATCGAGGAGAAGCCGGAGAAACCGAAGTCCAATTACTGTGTAACGGGTCTGTATTTCTATGACAACCGGGTAGTAGAGTATGCGAAACAGTTAAAACCGTCTGCCAGAGGCGAGCTTGAGATCACCGATTTGAACCGCATCTATCTGGAAAATGGCGATCTGGATGTCATTCTTCTGGGACAGGGCTTTACCTGGCTCGATACCGGTACACATGAGTCCTTAGTTGAGGCAACCAATTTCGTTAAGACAGTAGAGACCCATCAGCACCGCAAGATCGCGTGCCTGGAGGAGATTGCGTACTTAAACGGCTGGATCAGCAAGGAAGAAGTGCTGGAGGCATACGAGGTATACAAGAAAAACCAGTATGGCAAATATCTGAAAGACGTACTGGATGGGAAATATGTTGATAAAATACATCAGAATTAAAAGGAGTTAAAACAATGAAGATTATCGTGACAGGCGGAGCCGGATTCATCGGCGGAAACTTCGTACACCATATGGTAAATAAATACCCGGAGTATCAGATCATCAATCTGGATCTTCTGACCTATGCGGGCAACTTAGAGACACTGAAACCGGTTGAAAACAAACCAAATTACAAGTTTGTACACGGCGATATCGCAGACCGCGACTTCGTGTCTAAGCTCTTCGAGGAAGAAAAGCCGGACATCGTAGTAAACTTTGCAGCAGAGAGCCACGTAGACCGTTCCATCACGGACCCGGAGGCATTTGTCCGTACCAATGTCATGGGAACGACCACCCTGCTGGATGCCTGCCGCACCTATGGAATTAAACGTTATCATCAGGTATCGACCGATGAGGTATACGGCGATCTGCCGTTAGACCGCCCGGATCTCTTCTTCACGGAGACAACCCCGCTTCATACCTCCAGCCCGTACTCTTCTTCCAAGGCGAGTGCGGATCTGTTTGTACTGGCATACCATAGAACCTACGGACTTCCGGTGACAGTATCCCGCTGCTCCAACAACTACGGTCCATATCATTTCCCGGAGAAGCTGATTCCGCTGATGATCAGCCGTGCGCTGGCAGACGAGGAACTTCCGGTATACGGCGACGGCGCGAACGTCCGCGACTGGCTGCACGTATCCGATCATTGTGAGGCGATCGATCTGATTCTCCACAAGGGACGCGTCGGTGAGATTTACAACATCGGCGGACACAATGAGAGGACCAACCTGGAGGTTGTCAAAACCATCCTGAAAGCGCTGGACAAGCCGGAAAGCCTGATCCGTTACGTCAAGGATCGTCCGGGTCATGACCGCCGTTATGCGATCGATCCAACCAAGATCGAGACAGAGCTTGGCTGGAAGCCGAAATACAATTTTGACACCGGCATTCGTCAGACGATCGACTGGTATCTGAACAATCAGGACTGGTGGAAACACATTTTAAGCGGTGAGTACAGCCAGTACTTCGAAAAAATGTATGGAGATAGATTATAATGAGAGTATTAGTGACAGGCGTTAAAGGCCAGCTTGGCTATGACGTGATGAATGAGCTGAAAAAACAGGGTCTTACTGGCATCGGTGTGGATGTCGATGAGATGGATATTACCGATGCAGAGGCATGCCGCCGCGTGATCACCGAGGCAAAGCCGGATGCAGTGATCCACTGCGCTGCATATACTGCAGTAGACGCAGCGGAACAGAACATGGAACTCTGCCGTAAAGTCAATGCAGATGGAACGAGAAATATCGCTGAGGTCTGCAAAGGTCTGGACATCAAAATGATGTACATCAGCACCGATTATGTATTCAACGGTCAGGGCACCCGCCCGTGGGAGCCGGATGACCACCGGGAACCACTCAACGCCTACGGTCAGTCGAAGTATGAAGGCGAGCTGGCAGTCGAGGAGCTGGTAAAGAAGTTTTTCATCGTTCGTATCGCGTGGGTATTTGGCGTGAACGGCAAGAACTTCATCAAGACGATGCTGCGCGTTGGCAAAGAGCGCGGGGCAGTCAGTGTTGTGGATGATCAGATCGGTTCCCCGACTTACACATACGATCTGGCGCGTCTGCTGGTTGATATGATTCAGAGTGACAAATATGGTCGTTACCATGCGACGAATGAGGGACTTTGCAGCTGGTATGAATTTGCAGTTGAGATCTTTAAGCAGGCGGGCATGGATGTCAAGGTGACGCCGGTCAGCACTGCTGAGTATACAGCTGCTTATCCGGGTCAGGCAAAACGCCCGATGAACAGCCGGATCAGCAAAGAAAAACTTTTGGACAACGGATTTGAGCGCCTTCCGTCTTGGCAGGATGCGGTAGGTCGCTATCTGAAAGAAATTCAGTAAAAGATGTGCAATCAGACATAGAAAGCAGCAGCGGCAGAAAGTGTGAAGCGCCGTTGGCTGCAGGATTTTCTTCAGGTTGGAATCAAAATCGTAGAAGGTCATGTATGTTAGTGGGGGATTTCCATAAATGTACATGACCTTTGGACTCTGTATTTGATGATGTAGGAGGAACTCTCAAAATGGGTAAATATTTTGGAACAGACGGATTCCGCGGCGAGGCAAATGTGACGCTGACCGTGGAGGACGCCTATAAAGTAGGTCGTTTCCTGGGCTGGTACTATGGACAGAAGACGAAAGCAGATCGCTGCCGGGTTGTGATCGGCAAGGATACGAGACGCAGCAGCTATATGTTTGAGTATTCACTGGTATCGGGACTGACCGCTTCCGGCGCAGATGTCTATCTGCTTCACGTGACAACTACTCCGAGTGTATCGTATGTTGTACGCACCGAGGAGTTTGACTGCGGTATCATGATCTCCGCAAGCCACAATCCATACTATGACAACGGAATCAAGGTCATTAATGGACGCGGCGAGAAACTGGAGGAGGAGACGATCGAGAAGATTGAGTCGTATCTGGATGGCGAGATGGGCGAAATTCCATTTGCCAAACGCGATGCGATCGGACGCACCGTTGACTATGCGGCGGGACGCAACCGCTATATCGGTTATCTGATTTCCCTGGCAACACGGTCTTTCAAAAATATGCGGGTAGGTCTTGACTGTGCAAACGGAAGCGCTTCCGCGATTGCGAAAAACGTATTCGACGCACTGGGCGCGGAGACACACGTCATCAACAACACGCCGGATGGTCTGAATATCAATACAAATTGCGGTTCCACCCACATCGAGGGACTGCAGAAATATGTGGTTGAAAATCATCTGGACGTTGGATTCGCTTATGATGGAGATGCGGATCGCTGCCTGGCAGTGGACAGTGAGGGCAAGCTGGTGGATGGCGACAAGATCCTCTATGTATGTGGAAAATACATGAAAGAGCAGGGCACGCTGGTCAACAATACGGTTGTCACCACGGTTATGTCGAACTTCGGTCTTTATAAGGCATTTGAGCGCGAGGGCATTTCTTATGAGAAGACGGCGGTTGGCGATAAGTATGTCTATGAAAATATGTCCCAGAACGGTCACTGTCTGGGAGGCGAGCAGTCGGGCCATATCATTTTCAGCAAGCACGCGACGACCGGAGATGGCATTTTGACATCATTAAAGCTGATGGAAGTGATTCTGGAGAAGAAAGAGACACTTGCAAAGCTGGCTGATGAGGTGCAGATTTATCCGCAGGTTCTGAAAAATGTCAGAGTCAAGGATAAAGAGGCGGCGCAGGCAGACCGCGACGTGCAGGCGGAGGTTCAGAAGGTATCGGATGCGTTGGGCGATACCGGTCGAATCTTAGTTCGTCCGAGTGGTACAGAGCCGCTGATCCGCGTGATGGTCGAGGCACCGACGGATGAAATCTGCGGAAAATATGTAGCACAGGTTGTAGAAATGATAGAAAAAAAGGGACTGGCAGAGTAAGACATGAGAGAGCAGCTGACAGAAAGTGATGTAAAGAAGATTCAGGAAGAGATCGACCATCGGAAGCTGGTGGTCCGCAAAGAGGCGATCGAGGCGGTCAAGGAGGCGCGCGCACAGGGTGACTTGAGCGAAAACTTCGAATATTATGCTGCTAAGAAGGATAAGAACCGGAATGAAAGCCGTATTCGCTATCTGGAAAATATGCTGAAGCACGCTAAGATCGTATCGGAAGAATCCCGCCCGGATGAGGTCGGAATGAATGATACGGTTACTCTGTATTTTGAGGATGACGACGAGGAAGAAGTATACCGTCTGGTAACGAGCATCCGGGGCAATTCCCTGGAAAACCGGATCAGCATCGAGTCGCCGCTCGGAAAAGCGATCGAAGGACACCATGTGGGTGACCAGGTGGAAGTGAAGGTCAACGATAAGAGCAGCTATGTGGTGGAGATCCGGAAGATCGAGAAAACGGGAGAAGAGGATTCGGATCGGATTCGTAGTTATTAGTTGCAATACAAAGGAGAGTTTTGATTACTATGAAATTTGAAGAATTATGTGATGCACGTTATTCACTTCGTAAATTTGACAGCCGCCCGGTTGAGGCGGAAAAATTACAGAAAGTGCTGGAGGCAGGACGCAAAGCCCCGACGGCACATAACTTACAGCCACAGCGCTTTTTCGTGATGCAGAGTGAGGAGGCTCTGGCGAAAGCGGATGCATGTACGGCGTGTCATTTTCATTCGCCGGTTGTGATTGTAGCAGCCTATGATCCAGAGATTTCCTGGAAACGGGAAGAGGACGGGAAAAACCATGGAGAGATCGATGTGACATTGGCGGTTTCCCAGATGATGCTGCAGGCAGCAGAACTGGGACTGGGAACAACGTATGTTGGTATGTTTAATCCAGAAAAATTGCTGGAGCAGTTCCCAGAGATGAAGGGCTTACAGCCGACGGCCTATCTGCCGCTTGGATATCCGGCAGAGACAGCTCATCCGTCCAGGCTGCATGCAGATCGCAAGCCGCTAGAAGAGTTGGCGGTATTTCTGTAAAATATAGACAATCCGTAACTATTCAGTACCTTCACAGTCACGCGCAAAAATCCATTAAAAATTGCCTGCGGCAATGGGATTTTTGCCTGCTGGCCCATGTTTTCGTACGGTCAGCGCAGTAAATGCGCAGACCTACTGAACAGTTA
The DNA here is from genome assembly GCF_003477925.1 of Clostridium sp. AF32-7AC. Classification (NCBI taxonomy): domain Bacteria; kingdom Bacillati; phylum Bacillota; class Clostridia; order Eubacteriales; family Clostridiaceae; genus Clostridium; species Clostridium sp. AF32-7AC. The sequence continues at coordinate 76,720 of NZ_QUEG01000004.1, read as the reverse complement.
CGACAATCCTTTATTTACCATAATCCTTAATCGATACAGTCTGTTTCCTGAGAAGTTTGGAGACAGGCTGTATTTTTGTGTAATGTCAATGATGCGCACTCGCGCGAAGCAGAAATATGTAACGATATATCTTGCAATCCATGTGCATTTAAAAGTATAATAAAAAAATATGAAGAGAAGCATGAAACGATGTAAGATGAGAAAAGGAAATTGTATGTTATTAAGAGAATATTTAAAAGAATGGACCAAAGAAGACTTATTAAACGAAGCAAGAAGCTACGAGTTAAAGAACTGTTCCCGACTTAAAAAGGATGACCTGATTGACCGAATTGTAGAATATTTAACGACGGAAGAGGCACTCCGGGGTAGACTTTCATGCCTGACGAAAGAGCAGATGGTGCTTTTTTGCAAAGCCTGTACCGAGCCACAGAAAATTTCTGCAGAAGAGATTATGGATGGAATGCAGTTATATAAATACATACTTGGAAGTTTTGAGAAAGTGAGTGACTGCTTTACTGTCTTTGAAGAGATTGCACAGGGTTTTAGCGGGATTGACGATGAGGCATTCCGGGCGGTTCAGAGCAAAAAAGGCTGGCTGATGAAGTGTATCAGCTTCTTTATCGATTATTATGAGATTGCGCCGCTGGAAATTTTGTATGAACTGTACAAATTGAAGGTGAAAGGCACGATCGAAGAAATGATCGGGATGCTGGAGGAAATGCCGGAGGACATCACAGAATCCTGCATTTTCCCGATGGAGAAACTGGGAATGCAGGACCTGCCGAAAGAGAATCCGCTTTATTCCGAGAGGGGCTTGTATGTACATCTTCCAGTTTTTGAGGGTGATGGACTCACTGCTTTGTTGAAACAGCAGCAGAATAAAAAATTCTATATTCCGTCTGCACAGCAGTTGGATGAAATCTGTCAGAAAGGGTATGAGGCAGGGGTACTGGCTTATAAGGAGCTGGAGTCCTATTTCATAAAAAAATTGGATGTGCCGTATGAGAAAGCGGCTAGATGGTGCTTTGAGACGTGGGCCAGCAGTTATGAAGGAAAATCACCGGCAGAACTGATGAATAAGATGCATGAAGAAGGGATTGTCTTCCAGAGCGAGCAGCAGATGGGCGAATTTTTAAGACTTCTCATGGATGCGTTCAACAATACGAGAACAAAAGAAAACCGCGGAAATAAACCGTGGGAATTAAGTGAGAGAGGTATGATCGGCGGCATGCCGGCGATGGTGCCGGAAATGTCCCAGCCAGCACCGGTAACCGCGAAAAAGGTGGAGAAGATTTATCCGAATGATCCGTGTCCTTGCGGATCTGGGAAGAAATATAAGAAGTGTTGTGGAAGAAATTAATACTCAGAGGTGAAATGAAAAATGCAGCAAGAGAGGAAAGAAATATCTGGCAAAGCTAATACGATCGCTGGTTTTTCCATCCCTCTGTATCTAGGCATCCTGGCGCTGGTGGTGGTCTGTATGTATATGGACTGTCTTCCGGCAGGCTTGGTCGGCGGCATGATTGCGCTGATGGTGCTGGGCGAGGGACTCAATTTTTTAGGAAATCATACACCGGTTGTGAAAACGTACCTGGGCGGCTCGGTCATCTGTATTCTGGGGGCGGCGGTCATCCAGGCACTGGGGCTGATTCCGGAGCAGACGCATGAGATCCTGGACAATTTTGTCAACAAAGAAGGATTTCTGGTCTTCTATATCTCAGCGCTGATCACAGGAAGTCTTTTCAATATCGACCGCGGGCTTCTGATCCGCGCAACGGTGAAACTGCTTCCGACAGCTGTCATATCGCTGGCAGTCGGCGTGATACTTTCAGGTCTGCTCGGTATGGTGATGGGGGAGAGTTTTCTGGAAGGCATCCTGTATATCGGTATTCCGATGACGAGCGGCGGCATGACGGCGGGAGCAGTGCCTCTGTCGGCAATGTATTCGTCGGTTCTGGGGACGGACGCCGGACAGATCCTGACGCGGATCGCACCGGCGACGGTGCTGGGAAATTGTGTGGCGATCATTTTTGGCGGTTTAGCCAATAATATCGGCGAGCGAAAGCCATCTCTGACCGGAAATGGCTGCCTTGTCAATGACGGTCACGAAGTGAAGAAACAGCCTCCGATGAAACCGACCTTCGCACTCTTATGTACGGGACTTATCATTTCGATGGCATTTTATGAACTGGGGGCGCTCTGCCATCATTTTATTTCGATTGTACCGACATATGCGTGGATGATTGTGGCAGTTGTGATTGTGAAGGGAACGGGAATCCTTTCAGATCGCCTGGAGGACGCGGCGAGAGAGTGGGGACAGTTCGCGATCCACAGCTGGACGGCGGCGGCGCTGACTGGAATCGGAGCGACGCTGATTGATTTAAAGACGATTCTGCACACCATCACTCCATTTTATCTGCTCAGTGTCGTGCTGATTGTCGGGGCGATCACACTGACCGCCGGACTGATCGGCATCAAGATGGGATTTTATCCGCTGGAATCATCGATCGCAGCGGGGATGTGTACGACGAACATGGGCGGTTCCGGAAATGTGGCGGTGCTCAGCAGTTCGAAACGGATGGAACTGCTTCCATTTGCACAGATTGTGACGCGCTCCTGCGGGGCACTGATGCTGACGATCGGGGGTGTGCTGATACAGCTGCTGGCGAGGTAGAAAAAGAACGGTGATTGACAGAGAAATGTACCTGATAGAGGGAAAATAAGTGGAAACAGAGAAATAGGGAAAAGCTGGGAGGTACGGCTTATGAACATATTCATTGCGATCATGCTGGTGTTTGCGGCAGCCGGTCTTGTGGATGAGATGCTGGGAGGAAAGCTGGGGCTGATGCCGAATTTTGAAAAGGGGCTTGCCACCATGGGCGGTCTGGCGATGTCCACGGTCGGATTTTTTGCGATCGGAGTTACATATGTGCAGACCCACGCGGAATCGATTGCAGAGGCGGCAAAGCATATGCCGTTTGATCCGGCGCTCATTCCAAGCTGCCTTCTGGCGCCGGATATGGGGGCGCTTGGCATGGCACAGAAGCTGGCGGCGACACCAGCGCTGGCGGCATTTACCGGTGCGATGGTAGCAGGCAGTCTGGGTATGACGGTCGGATACCAGCTGCCGGTTTTTCTGGCAGCCGTTCGAAAAGATGAAATAGGAGAGCTGATGCGGGGGTTCATCTTCGGACTGATTGCCATACCGTCTGGTCTGGCGGTCGGAGGTCTGATGCTGGGTCTGCCTGTCCGTCAGCTCTTTTTTAATATGATTCCGGTGCTGGTGCTGTGCGTGGTGCTGATTGCGGCATTTGTGTTGGTTCCGAAGCTGACGATGAAGATCATGATTTTCATCGGAAATGCGATCCGTATTTTTAGTTTTCTCCTGTTTGGTGTGGCGGTCTTCGGAATTTTCATGCCGAAGTATGCGGTTGTCGAGGATGCCTTGATTGAGGAAATGCTTTTTATGGTACTCCGCATGGTCATCGCAGCGTGCGGCGGTCTGGTGCTGTCGCAGGTGGCGTTAAAACGTCTCCAAAAGCCGATCCAGCGCATCGGGGCGATCCTGGGTATCAATGAGGAGGCAGTTGTCGGACTGTTCCTTTCCTTTATACAGAGCCTTGCGATGCTGCCATTGTTTTCCAAGATGGATAAGCGCGGGAAAGTATTAAATGCCGCTTTCTCTGTGGCAGGTGCCTATGTAGTAGGCGGTCAGATGACCCTTGTAGCGTCCCTGATACCGGGAAACTGGGTAACAGCCTATATGATCAGCAAGGTGCTGTCAGGCGGATTGGCAGTTGCCCTGGCGGTTATTTGTATGAGAAGGTCAAAAATGATAACAGAGTAGAGCGGAATATCTGATATTGAGATAAGGATAAAGAAATAAGAAAGCCCCGGCAGTTTCGCTGCCGGGGCTTTCCGCCCTTTTGGGGCTATATCATTTTCATAGAAGGCATTATATGTTGAACTTAAGACTTTTAGAGTTGTCAAACTGTTGCGAGCAATTAACAGCAGCCACAGCCTCCAAAGCTCTGCTCGGTTCTCTCAATGATCTCGTTCTGAAGCGGTTTATCCAGGTTGCGGAAGTAGTCACTGTATCCAGCTACGCGGACGATCAGTTCCTTGTATTCTTCCGGATTCTTCTGAGCTTCGATCAGAGTCTGGCGGTCGATAACGTTAAACTGCATATGATGTCCGTTCATAGCAAAGTAGGAACGAATCAGAGCAGCCAGGTTGTCAATACCCTTCTCGCCTGCGATAGCAGCCGGAGTAAACTTCTGGTTCAGCAGAGTACCGCCGGTCTCACAGTGGTTCATCTTGGAGCAGGATTTAACAACTGCGGTCGGTCCGTTGATATCAGCACCCTTCTCAGGAGAGATACCCTCAGACAGAGGATTATGAGCCAGACGGCCGTTCGGAGTAGCGATCATAACATCACCGAAGTATACGTGGCAGGTGGTCGGAAGCATATCTACATGATATACACCGCCTCTGGTGGTCGGTCTGCCGGTAATATAATCTTTGTACTCATTGAATACACTTACCATGATGTCATCTGCATAATCATCATCGTTGCCGTATTTCGGAGTTTTATTCTTAACCAGGTTCAGAATGTCCTCATGGCCCTTGAAATCGTCGTTCATAGCGTCGATGAGTTCTTTCATGGTAAACTTCTGATTGTCAAATACGTTGAACTTGATAGCGGAGAGTGCATCGGAAATAGTACCGATACCAACACCCTGGATGTAGCTTGTGTTGTATCTCGGGCCGCCTGCGTTGTAGTCTTTACCTTTCTTGATACAGTCATCGGTACAGATGGAAAGGAACGGAGCCGGCATCATCTGAGAGTAGATTCTCTCGATAACCAGGTTGCCGCGCATCTTAACATCGATGATGTACTCAAGCTGTGTCTTGAATGCGTTCCACAGTTCGTCATAGGATTTGAAGTCTTCTGCCTTGCCGGTGTGCGGTCCGATCTGTTTTTTGAACATTACATCGTAGCCATCATACAGAGCGAGCTGTAAGCACTTAGGGATGTTTAAGTAACCGGTCAGCCAATAAGCCTCGGTTCCCCATGCACCGGTCTCAACACATCCGGAGCATCCAGCGTTTCTTGCATCTACCAGGGATTTGCCCTGATTTACCAGCTCCTGAATCAGCTCATCGGTATTGTAGAATGCCGGCTGGCCCCAACCCTGACGAGCGATCTCGCAAGCTCTCTTTAAGAACTTATCCGGAGTAACCTTGGAAATCTGTACGTTGGAGTTTGGCTGGTTCTGTCTCATATCTTCCATACAGTCAAGGATTAAGTAAGAAACAGCGTTAACTGCGTCTGTACCATCTTCCTTCACACCGCCGGAGTTGATATTTGCGAAGTCTACGTATGTACCGGACTCTTTTAAGGTTACGCCAACCTTAACCGGAGCCGGAGAGTTGAACAGTTTAACCCAGAGACACTCAAGAAGCTCAAGAGCTCTGGTATCATCCAGAGTACCTGCAGCGGTATCTTTCTCATAGAACGGAATCAGATGCTGATCCAGACGGCCCGGTGTAAATGCATCCCACGGGTTTAACTCGGTTGTAACGCCAAGGTGTGTAAACCAGTACATCTGAAGTGCCTGCCAGTAGGTCTCCGGTTTGTGCTCCGGAACAACGGCACAGTTAGCTGCAATCTGCTCAAGCTCTGCTTTTCTGACCGGATCCTTCTCCTCAGCAGCCTTCTCAAGAGCCAGATCATGATATCTCTTACCTAAGATAATGATAGCATCGCAGCAGATATCCATAGCGCGAAGCTCCTGCTCTTTGTCATAAGCTTCCGGATCATTGAAGTAGTCAAGATCTTTGATAGCCTGCGCGATCTCTTTCTTGTAATCGCCGTAGCCCTTGATGTAGAAGTTCTTGCCGCCGGCTGTATGGCCCGGTCCACGCTGCTCCATGAACTCGGTAAACATACCAACCTCATAGCAGTCTCTCCATTCCTGGGTCATAGCTTTTAAGAGATGCTCTCTGACTGCACGGTTCTTCCAGTACGGAATGATCTCTTCTTCCTGAAGCTTTAGATCGTCTTCGGTAACAGTGAAGTTAACCAGTTTACGATCATTCATGATGTGCATATCTTCGATGGTGTGACAGCACAGCTCCGGGAAAGTCGGTGAACACTGCGGGTCTTTGCCCTTCTCACCAACTAACAGCTCATCCTCGCCTAAGTAAAGAGTTTTTCTGGAGAAGTACTCTTTCAGAACGAGAGCTCTTAAAACCGGTACAGATACGGAACCTTCGTACTCTTTGTAAACATCGGTTTCAATTTTTGCTCTTTCCAGATCCAGATGCGGCTGGGTGGAATGGCTGATTCTTCTCAGTCTTTTAATTCTCTCGGTACATCCGCGGTCGTTGTCTTTTAACAGACCTTCTGGTGTGTTGATTACGAATGAAGTATCAATTTTCTCTGCCATTTAAATCATCCTCCTATATTGACTTTGTTGAATCCCTGTTCTTCGAACATGGACTTAAAGTGTTCCATAAGCTCGGACACCGGTACGCTCATCTCATCATCATGGTACTCCATGTCGAGGCTGGCGTATTTACCCTTTCCGATGTCATGATAAGGTAAAAGGTTTACCTGACGTGCGTGAATATTATTTTCCTTCAGGAAATGGATGACACTTTCAATGTGTTCATCGGTTGCGTTGACCTGCTGGATAATCGGAAGCCGGATGTAAAGACCAGCGCCCTCATCACTTAATTTCTTTAAGTTCTCAAGAATCAGTGAATTGTCAACGCCGATATATTTCTTGTGGTCTTCCGGATCCATCACCTTGATGTCGTAGAGAAAAACATCTACGTAAGGAAGAATCCGCTTCAGATTCTTATAATCTGTGTAGCCGCTGGTGTCGATGAAAATGCTGACACCGTTCTCGTGGAGCTTGCGACAGACTTCTTCCACATAGTCCATATGCTGGGAAGCCATAACCTCGCCGCCGGAGAGTGTTACACCGCCGCCGGACTGCTCATAGAAGATTTTGTCCTTCATCGCTTCCTTGACAAGTGCATCTACCGTGTATTCCTTACCGGCCAACTCCCGGGCCTCTGTGATGCACCAGTCGGTACAGACGCCGCAGGCGGTACACTTGGAACGGTCAAATACAATCTTGCCGTCTACGATGGAATTGGCTCCCTGTTTACATTTTGCAACGCATCGGCCGCAGGTGGTACATTTGTGCTGATGAAAAATCAGTTCCTTATAATAATGCTGACTCTCCGGGTTGTGGCACCACATGCAGCGTAAGGGACATCCCTTGAAGAAGATCGTGGTGCGGACACCATCGCCGTCGTGCGTTGAAAATTTCTGGATGTTAAATATGTAAGGAGTTTCTGCCATTCTTTCCCCCTCCTTTGCAAAAAACTAGACTGTGTTCTAGTTCTGAGTCTATAATACTACAACCATCTCAAGAATACAAGAGTAAATTGAAAAAAAAGTATTAATTTAATTTTTAACAGACGAATCTGAAAAATAATCATCCGATCACGCTGAAACAAGCGGAGTGCGGAATGACTATAAAAGAAAATTAATATAACATATAAGATACCATAGAAAAATGGGGCTTACAATCGGCAAAAATGAGGATATTATGCGTGAAAAGAAAGTGAAAATTGTAGAAAAGATAAAATGGTTTGAATATTCATAATATATAAAACAAAAACAAAAAATTAAGCACAGTTAAAAGAGCATCGCACAAATATGAAAAGGGAAAATCAAGATAGAAGTGAAAAAAGACTAAAAATCCAGAATAACAGTAGAAAAGAGCAGTAGAAAACAAAAAACAAAATAAATAAGAAGCTTGAAAAAATGAAAAAATTTCGCTCATGTGAAAGTTGCCCGGTTGACAAGAGGAATTTTGCCATGGTATAGTAAAAATGTATAAGGATGTTTCGGGAAGTATTAGAAGAACCCGGACAGCAGAAGCCAGGAAAACTATATTTCGAGCTGAAAAACCTAACACAGTATATTGTCAGGGTTTACAGCCAATGGGTATCAGGGGAAACTCGGATGCCTCCCGCATTTGGAAAGAAATGCATTGGAAAGAGAAGTAGGACCTGCTGCTTATTTAGGAAGAAAGGCAGCTGGTAAAAGGCGGCGCATCCTCTGCCAGAGTCTCGTTCCGATGAAATGTTTTTCAGCGTATTCTTAAACAAAAGAAGGGAGAAGAACAATTTCATGAAGAAGACAAACAGAATCATTGCATTGGCAATGGCGGCCATGACAGCATTGTCTATGACAGCCTGCTCCGGAAGCGCAAAAGAGACAACGGAGGCGGAAAGCGCCGCAGAGACAACCGCAGAGGCTGCTGAGGAAAGCAGTGCAGAGGAGACCAAGGAAGCATCCGGAGAGACGCTTCTGATGGCAACGACGACCAGTACCGATAATACAGGTCTTCTGGATTACTTAAAGCCAATCTTTTTAGAGGATACAGGTATTGACTTACAGTGGACGGCAGTAGGAACCGGTGATGCGATTCAGAAAGCAAAAGATGGTGAAGTCGATGTGATACTGGTTCATTCTAAAGCAAAAGAAGAAGAATTCGTGGAGAGCGGCTACGGTGTAGAGCGCTTCCAGGTTATGTATAATGATTTCGTGATCGTAGGACCGAAGGATGGTCCGATTGCAAAGACGGATGATATCAACGCTGCATTTAAACAGATCATGGACGAGCAGCTGACATTTGTGTCCCGTGGAGACAACTCTGGTACCCATAACAAGGAGACCGGAATCTGGGAGAAGCTGGGAATTACAGATTATGAGAGCAATCCAAACTATGTATCGGCAGGCGCTGGAATGGCTGATACACTGGCGATGGCAGATGAAAAAGGTGGCTACTGCCTGTCTGACCGCGGTACCTGGCTTGCCAAGAAGGCAGATTTCCCGGATATGGATATTGTATGTGAAGGCAGCAAGGAACTTTTAAACCAGTACGGCGTTATCGCAGTAAATCCGGAGAAATATCCGGATGTCAACAACGAGGCGGCGAATACGTTTATCAAGTGGATCTGTTCTCCGGAAATCCAGACGCTGATCGGTGAATACGGCGTAAAGGAGTACGGCGAGCCGTTATTCTTCCCGAATGCAGAGCAGAAATAGAATACTGCCGGATGATATGCGGCAGTGCTGGGATTAGCGTATTTAAACGAATAAAGCAGGCAGTTGAACCTTGCAGAATTTATAATGTATAAACAGGAAACCGGAGAAGGGAGGATGCACTTTTTCCGGTTTTCTGTCATTAAGAATTGAGAAAATGAGAACGCCTGCAGAACATAAGGTGTTTCAGTGGATATGCTGGGAGAAAAAATATGGGAAACCTGTTTTCAAAATTTTTTGGTACGGTCGGAGTGATAGATTCTATCCGGGTAACGCTGGTGATGTCTTTCTGGTCAACCTTGATTGCGTCCATGCTTGGAATTTTTCTGGGACTTGTGCTGGAGCAGACGAAATTTCCAGGAAAAAAGCTGGTAGTCCGCGTGAACCGGACCTTGATGGGAGCACCTCCGGTTGTCATCGGACTGCTCACATATATGCTTTTGAGAAAAAAAGGTCCGTTTGGGGCGCTTCGATGGGTATTTACGATCAAAGGAATGGTGGCAGCCCAGGTTCTGATCATCACTCCGATCGTCTGTGGAATGGTATATTCATATGCGGTCCGCACGGCGCCTTCGATCCGGGCGTTTGCCAGGACGATGGGAGCTGACCGGCATCAGACCGCGCGGCTTCTGCTGCGTGAAATGAAAAATGAAATTTATTTTGCGGTTGTGTCTGGATATGGGCGTTCCATCAGTGAGGTCGGGGCGGTCTTTCTGGTAGGTGGAAATATAAAAAACAGCACCCGGACAATGACGACTGCGATTTCAACCCTGAAAGGTGCAGGCGATTATTATGAAGGGGTATTTTTGGGAGTGATCCTGATGCTTCTGGCATTTGCGGTACAGACATTGGCAGAACATTTCAGACAGGAGGAGACACCGGATGAAAATCTCTAAGCTGCAAAAGAAGATGGGTCAGTTTACGCTTCAAATCGAGGAACTGTATCTGGAGAGCGGGAAGGTTCATGGTCTGATAGGAACCAATGGCTGCGGAAAAACAACACTTTCCAAGCTGATACAGGGGATATTGGTTCCAGATGGCGGGAGGATTGATTACGAGGGACTGACACCCCGGGATATCACGATGACAACACAGAGACCGTATCTTTTGCATGATACGGTGTATCAGAACCTGATCTATCCGCTGAAAATACGGGGAATCCGCCCAGATGAGGCGAAGATGGATGCCTGGCTGGAACGATGCGGGCTTCTGCAGAAAAAAAATCAGTATGCCCGTTCCCTGAGCAGCGGGGAACAGCAGAAATTATCATTTATCAGGGCGCTGGTATTTGACCCTGCGTTTGTGATTGTTGATGAAACGCTTTCCAATCTGGATCCTGACAGTACAGAATTGTTTGAACAGCTGATGCGGGAGCAGCAGACGAAAAATAAGATGACATGGCTGCTAATCAGCCATCAGCTGGTGCATGTCCGCAAGATTTGTGACCAGGTACATTTTATGGAGCAGGGGAATGTTCTGGTGTCTGGAACACCGGAAGAAATCCTTCTTCACCCGTCTCACCCGTCCATCCGCCGATATCTGGCTGATACAGAGGTTTCATATCGTGAAAATGAAAAAAATTCAGAAATATGAATAAAAATGCGAGGCGATTGCGCTAAATATGAAAAAAATGGAAAGAGTTTTGCTTGGGATGATTGACACAGTTTGTGAAAATGTGGTATAATTTCTGGTAGAAAATCATGAGAAAGAGAATTGTCGCACGAGAGCGGCAGTTATACAGAGTTGATTTCGAGCTTTTCTGCCTAAGCTGTGAACCGATTGACAGGATGGAAGAAAAGCCAATGGGTATCCGGGGAAACGCGGGTGCCTCCCCGCATCAGACGATGCATTGGAAAGGAATAGCTCTCGGATGACCGGGATGAAGCCCCGGAAGTTCTGGAAAAGAGCAGTAAATTCCGCCAGCCCAAGCAAAGCCTGATGTAGATAAGTGCATATCAGCAGAAAGCCATAAGAGGCAGACTGCATTATCAGGAACGGATACAGAGAGCGGAATGTTTTCTGTATTCGTTTTTCTGTTTCATTCGGAGAGGCGGTCCATGAATCAAAAGCACTTCGCATGGATGCATACCTTCGCGAAGAAGAATCATGCCGCAAGGGAGGAACTATGAAGTTATTGAAAGTTGATACGCTGGCGCAGGCGCGGGAACGTCTGCTTGAAGCGGCAAAAGAGTGCCTGCCAGAGACGGAGCGGGTTGCGCTTGCAGATGCATCTGGCTGCATTTTAGCAGAAGATATTGTCTCTGAGGAAATGATTCCTGCATTCCGCCGTTCCAGTGTAGATGGGTATGCAGTCTGTTCAAAGGACACGGCGGGCGCAACAGAAAGTATCCCGGTTTTTCTGAAGGTGCTGGAAGAAGTAGAGATAGGACATCCGGCGGTATCAAAGATTGAACCGGGTACCTGTGCCTATGTGCCGACCGGCGGCATGGTTCCGGAAGGGGCAGATGCCATGGTGATGGTAGAATACAGTGAACGGTTCGGAACAGATGAGGTTGCCCTGTATGAAAATGTTCCGTATGGAAAATGCATCGTGCTTCCGGGAGAAGATGTAAAAACCGGGGATATAGTCCTTAAAGCGGGAACCCGGATTGGCCCGGCGCAGGCGGGAACGTTGGCAGCGCTTGGCGTGGTGCAGGTGCCGGTTTTTAAACCGTGGAAGGTGGCAGTTCTATCGACGGGCGACGAACTGGTCAGGATCGATCAGGTTCCTGGACCGGGGCAGGTGCGGGATATTAATACATGGGCGCTGTCATGTTATGTGAAGAAGACAGGTCTGGAGCTTGTTTCGGCAGAGGCAGTGAAGGATGAAGAAGTACTTTTAGAGGAGAAAATCAGGGAGGCGGTCAAAGCCTGTGATTTGATTCTGATCTCCGGAGGAAGTTCCCAGGGAAAGAAAGATATGACTATGGAGATATTAAACCGCATCTCCAAGGAGGGAGTATTTACCCATGGGCTGGCACTGAAACCGGGAAAACCGACGATTCTGGGATATGATAAAGAGAAACATACGCTGTTAGGAGGACTTCCTGGGCATCCGGCAGCAGCGCTTGCCGTTTTCCATTTATTATTTGTGTGGCTCTGGAAGCAGGTAACCGGTCAGCCGGATCAACCTCCGTTAGAAGCCTTTATGACAACGAACCTGGCGGGTGCACCCGGAAAAACAACCTGCCTGCTGGTAAAGCTTCAGATGGCTCCCCAGGGGCTGGAGGCAGAACCGGTATTTGGAAAATCAGGCTTGATTTCGACGATGGCAGAGGCAGACGGCTACGTTCTGATTGATATGAATCAGGAGGGTCTGAAGAAGGGTGAGCAGGTGAAAGTATACCGTTTTTAAAATGAATTGTTTCCAGAAGAGCGGCGGAGAATAAAGGATCGGCAGAGCCTGGTGGAAACAGAATAGAGGCAGAGATGGGAAAGAGAAATTTATATCTGAATAATACACCGGTGGAGGAGGCAAAAGCCCTTTACCAGAAAGCACTGGGGGAATTATTAAGACCCAAGGCAGAATGGATTCCCGTGACGGAAAGTCTGCACCGGATTACAAAAGAGGCAGTCTATGCGAAATATTGTTCTCCGCTTTACAATGCGGCAGCGATGGATGGAATCGCGGTTGAGGCAGAGAAAACAAAAGGAGCATCGGAGCGGAAACCACTTACCCTATATCCAGGTACAGATTTTACAGTGGTGGATACGGGTGATCCGATTCACGCACCATGCGATGCAGTTATCATGGCGGAGGATCTGCTGGAGCAGGAAGATGGATCGGTGCAGATTACGGATGCAGCAGCATCATGGCAGCATGTGCGCCCGATCGGAGAAGATATCGTAGCGGGTGAGATGCTGATGCCCGGTTATCATGAGATACGCCCGATTGATATAGGTGTTCTCCTGTCTGGCGGAATTACAGAGATTGAGGTGTTGAAAAAGCCGTCGGTAGCGATTTTTCCGACGGGAACCGAAATCATAGAGCCGGGACAGGAACCCAGGGATGGGGACATCATCGAATCGAATTCGAGAGTGTTTGAGGCACTGGTAACGGAACATGGCGGTGCGCCCCATCGTTTTCCGCCGATTGCGGATGAGTATGAAACATTGAAAGAAAAGGTGGCAGAGGCAGTTGAAAAATATGACATGGTGATTGTCAATGCCGGCTCCAGTGCAGGAACCGAAGATTTTACGGTTCATGTACTTCGGGAATTGGGGGAGGTTCTGGTACACGGGGTGGCAATCAAGCCGGGAAAACCGGTAATATTGGCGATTGTCAATGGAAAACCGGTGATCGGACTTCCGGGATATCCGGTATCCGCCTATATCAACTTTGAAAATTTTGTAATTCCTGTGCTGCAGAAACTGGCAGGACGTACAGAAACAGGCGGCACGACGGTGCGGGCTGTCATATCCAAACGCCTTGTATCATCCCTGAAACATAAAGAGTATGTGCGGGTGAAGGTAGGAGAAGTGGGTGACAAGCTCGTCGCTTCTCCATTGGCGCGCGGGGCGGGAGCAGCAATGAGCCTGGTGCGGGCAGACGGATTCTGTGTGATTCCTCAGAACAGCGAGGGGGTCGAGGCGGGAGATACCGTTGACGTAGAGCTATACCGTTCCCTGGAGGAAATTGGAAGTACGGCAGTGGCAATCGGAAGCCATGATCTGATTCTGGATGTGATGGCAGATTTGCTGCCGTGTATGTACCCGGGTAATTACCTTTCCAGTACGCATGTAGGCAGTATGGGCGGTTTAATGGCATTAAAGCGGGGAGAGGCGCATCTGGCTCCGACCCACCTGCTGGATGAAGAGACAGGAGAATATAATATTGCGATCCTGAAAAAACTGTTTGCGGGTGAAAAAATGGCACTTGTCAAAGGTGTTGAGCGAATTCAGGGAATTATCGTAAAAAAAGGAAATCCGCTTGGAATCCATGAAATTGAAGATCTACGTGGTTTGAATTATGTCAACCGACAGAGAGGAGCGGGGACAAGAGTCCTTTTTGATTATAAGCTGAAGGAAGCCGGTATTTCACCGGAAGAGATTCACGGATATGACAGAGAGGCGGCAACGCATATGGCAGTGGCGGCTGCCGTGTCCGGCGGCGATGCAGACGCGGGCATGGGAATCCAGTCGGCAGCCAGGGCAATGGGACTTGATTTTATTGAGATTGGACGGGAAGAGTATGACTTTGCGATTCCAGTCAGATTTCTGGATTTTCCACCGGTACAGCATTTTCTGGCGGTTTTGAAAAGCCGGGAGTTTGCAGAGAGAGTGGAGAAGCTCGGTGGTTATGGGCTGGCAAGAACCGGAGAAATTTTATATTTATAAAAGAGGGGATTAGATGGGAGCAGTTGTGCGTGAATTATATGTGTTCCGGCAGAGGGGACAGCCGGGAGAAGCCGTGGAGAGCGCCTGGTTCCGAAGGGGGATCGGAATGGAGGGTGACCGGCATGCAGCGGGAGGTGAAAGGCAGACTTCGCTGTTGGCGGGAGAAGCCCGGGACTGGATGGAGAAGCAGACAGAACCGGGACTCTGCTTCCGCCGCTACAAGGCAAACCTGATAACGGAGGGAATAGATACCACCCAGTTAAATACGGGGGATCTTCTGGCGGCGGGAGGGGCGGTATTCCGTGTCTCCGGGTATGGAAAAAAGTGTTTTCCAGAGTGTATTTACCATGAAAAAGGAGTTTTCTGCCGCCTTTCGGCAGGAGCCATATTTTTGGAAGTGATTCGGGACGGGTATGTATCTGTTTCGGATGAAATAATGAAATTGAACAAAAAGGAGGAACTGTGATGAGACGATTAGAGAAAGATGAATCACTCTGCATTGGATGCCACCAGTGCGAAGAAGCCTGTTCGAAGGCATTTTACAAGGTTTCGGATCCAATGAAATCCTGCATCCGCATTACCGACAAGGAGGATGGAAGCCATCATATTGCTGTGTGCACACAGTGTGGAAAATGTTCGGAAGTATGCAATACAGGTGTGATTACGGAGGATGCGAGAGGCGTTTACCGGCTGAATAAGAAAGAATGTGCCGGCTGTCTGATGTGCGTTGGATTCTGTCCGGAGAATGTTATGGTACAGTGTGATGATTATCTGGAGCCGTCCAAATGTACGGCGTGCGGATTGTGCGTAAAAGCATGTCCGACCGGAGCGATCCGTCTGGTAGAAGAGTAAAAGGAGGAGAAAGGCATGATTAAAATGTGTGATCTTCCGCGTTATGCGGACGCAGATATGGAAGAAATCAAAAAAATGAAAGAGGCCCACACGGTTCTCAATCAGGTTACATACGAGCCAAAGCCGCTGTATCATGGATATACGGATAAGCGTCTTCGAATCAATGTGACAGATAACACCATCGATATGATCGACATTCCTCAGGAGGTCAAAGAAAAATTTATCGGCGGAAAAGGTTATTGCCTGCGTTATCTGTGGGATGCAACGAATCCGGATACAAAGTGGAATTCTCCGGAAAATGCCATCACCATGTCGGCAGGACCGGTTGCCGGAATCACGCAGTACGGCGGTACCGGAAAATGCCTGGTATGCAGCATTTCACCGATGACAGATATCCCGATTGATTCAAACGTTGGCGGATATTTTGGCCCATTTTTAAAATTCTCCGGATTTGATGTGATCGAACTGACTGGAAAAGCGGAGGAAGACGTGATTATTGTCATCGATGGCAATAAGGGAACCGTTTCAATTGAAAAAGCACCGTTAGAGCATAAAGATGCACATGTACTGGGAGAAGAGCTGACAACCATGTATGCGGAGGATGACAATGATCGCAAAAACGTGGCGGTCGTATGCTCTGGTTCGGCGGCGGATCATTGCAACCTCTCTATGTTGAATTTTACATTCTATGATCCGAAAAGAAATGTAGTCCGCTTAAAACAGGCTGGACGTGGTGGTATCGGACGTGTCTTTGCGGACAAGCACATTAAAGCGCTGGTATGCCATTTTAAAGGCGTAAAAGCAAATCTGAACCATGTATATGATATCAGTATCCTGAACCGGGATGGTCTGAAATTCCATCGTGAGGTGGCGACACAGGATGACAAACAGAATTCAATGCGTAAATCCGGAACGGCATACTCCCTGCGTACCCTGAGCGATTATGATATTCTGCCGACCCACAATTATAAATATGGCGGAACGGATAAGATCGATGAGATGGCACCGGAGGTATGGAGAAATAAATGGCTGACCCAGGGCGGAGCGGACGGATGCTGGTATGGATGTTCGATGGCATGTGCTAAAACAGCCGATCAGTTTGAATTAAAGACAGGTCCGTATAAGGGACATAAAGTATGTGTGGATGGTCCGGAGTACGAGACAGCAGCCGGTGTTGGTCCGAACTGCGGCGTAACCGATCCGCAGGTAATTCTGGAAGTAAATTTCTACTGTGATACATATGGCATTGATACGATTTCCTTTGGCACCATGACTGCTTTCCTGATGGAATGCTATGAAAATGGTATCCTGAATAAGGAGAGAACCGGCGGTCTGGAGCTTGTATGGGGCAATGCAGAGGCGGAGCTGGAGCTGCTGCACCAGATGGCGCGAAACGAAGGCTTTGGCAAGATTGCGGCACTGGGAAGTCACAAGCAGAAAGAGTATTTTGCAGCGCAGGGCTGGGGCGATATGGATTTCATGAATGATATCGCGATGGAACAGAAGGGACTTGAATATTCAGAGTATTCTTCCAAAGAATCCCTGGCGCAGCAGGGCGGCTATGGTCTGACCAATAAGGGACCGCAGCATGATGAGGCATGGCTGATTTTCATGGATCAGGTAAATAACCAGATCCCTACCTTTGAGGATAAGGCGGAAGCGCTGTATTACTATCCGATGTTTAGAACCTGGTTTGGTCTTCTGGGACTTTGTAAGCTGCCGTGGAATGATATTGTACCGGCTGACAACAGCATGACCGATGAACCGGCGAAGGTACCGGAGCATGTAGATAACTATCTGGATCTTTATTATGGTGTCACTGGAACCAAGATTGATAGGGATGATATGATTAAAATGTCTGAGCGTGTCTACAATTTCCAGCGTATTTTCAACATCCGTCTTGGCAAGGGACTGCGTGCGAACGACGCGATTCCATACCGCTCCCAGGGACCGGTTACGGAAGAAGAGTATCTGTCCCGTCAGGAGCGCTACGATGGTCAGCTGGTAGAGCTGGTTGGTTTTACAAAAGAAGAAGTCGAAAAAATGTCCTTAAAGGAAAAGATGGATGCGACCAGAAAGTACAGAGAAGGGGAATATGAGAAGCTGATTGATGCGGTATATCCGAAGCGCGGCTGGAATTTAAACGGCGTTCCGACAATTGCACACCTGAAAGAGCTTGGCATGGATCTTCCGGAGCTTTTGGAAGTAGTTGAGCCGCTTCAGTAAGACTATTCATTAACACGTTGCAGAAGGGAAGTGGATATAATGGTACTGAATAACCGTCCATATCCGGACTGGCATGAAGGACTGACAATCAGGGGTGTGATGGAACACATGAAATTTACCTGGCCCAAGCTGGTCGTGAAGGTAAATGGACAGCTGGTCTGGCCAGAAGACTATGATAAAGTAACACTTGAAGAAGCAGATGATTTGAAGATTTATCATTTACTGGGGGGCGGTTGATTCAGAAAGGAGACGCTGGTTTGGAGATAGACAAAGAACGCTATAAAAGAAATCTTCTCCTGCCGGAGGTAGGAGAAGAAGGACAGAAAAAGCTGGCGGAAAGCCGGGTGCTGGTAGTCGGGGCGGGGGGACTTGGATCTCCCGTCAGCCTCTATCTGGCAGCAGCAGGAGTCGGTACGATCGGGATTGCTGATTTTGACCGGGTGGATGTCAGCAATCTGCAGCGGCAAATCCTTTACCGGGAACAGGACATTGGAAAAGCAAAAGCAGAACTGGCGGCGGAGCAGCTTCAGAGCCGGAACCATTCGGTGCAGGTAGAATTATACCCAGAGGGGATTACAGCTGAAAATGCAGAAGAAATTCTTGCAAAGTTTGATGTGATTGTGGATGCTTCGGATAATTTTCCAACCCGCTATCTGCTGAGTGACACATGTATGAAGCTGGGAAAGCCGGATGTATATGGAGCTATCTGTGAATTTGCGGGACAGGTTACCGTGTTCGCATCGGACGGACCATGTCTGCGCTGTCTCTGTCCGGAGGCAGAGGACCCATCCGGAAACCCGAATTCGGCTGCTTATGGTGTGCTTGGCGTGATTCCCGGTATGATCGGATGTATGCAGGCGGCAGAAGTATTGAAGCTTCTTTTGGGCAAGGGAGAGCCGCTGATTGGAAAAATGCTGTTCATTGAAGCCAAAACGTGGTCCACGGATCTGATAGAAGTTCCGGTGCATCCCCAGTGTAGCTGCCATACACATACCAAAGTTCACCGGACGTGAAAACGGTATTAAAAATAGACATATGGAACAATCTCTTTACTTCACAGGAAAAGAATGATAAAATAAATTAAATTGTCGAAAGCAGATGAGGAAGATTATCCACTCTGCTTTCGGCTGGATTCAGGTAAACAAAAAGGTAAATTAGATGACCAGGAATGTTTCCCTGAAATTACGATTATTGAGAAGTTAAGAGGTAAAAGGCAAATGGCGAAGGGTAATAACACAAAAGCAAAAATTGCCCGTGTTGCATGGAAATTGTTTCATGAGAAGGGATATGAGGAGACGACGATCGATGAGATTATCCTGCAGTCTGGAACATCAAAGGGAAGCTTCTATCATTATTATAGTGGAAAGGATGAGCTTCTGGCATCTCTCCCAGAGATCTTTGATGCAAAGTATGAAGAGGTAATGCAGGCGCTGGATCCGGAGATGGACAGCTTTGACAAGCTTATGACGCTCTGCTTCAGTGTACATGATCTGATAGAGTCGGATATCCCGGTAGGGCTTCTGGCGTCACTCTATTCCTCACAGGTGGTGACAAAGGGGGATAAGCATCTTTTAAACCAGAACCGTTTTTACTATAAGATGGTAAATCAGCTGGTCGATGAGGGGCAGCGCCGGGGGCAGATTACCCGCAGTATGCCATATTACGAGATTGCACATATGTATGCACTCTGCGAGAGGGCAATCATCTATGATTACTGCATTTCAGACGGTGGCTATGCGCTTGGAGAGTATACAAGAAAGACAATGCCTTTGCTGTTCGGCGGAGTGCGTGTAAAGCAGGAAGTCAAATAAAAAAGCAGACGGAAAATGCTTCTTAGGGGTATTTTCTGTCTGCTTTTGTGCGTGATAGCCGCGTACAGATCAGGATAGCATTGAGTACCTTTAAAATAAAGGAACCTGGGACGGGAAAATGCAGCTTAAGAAAGGAAAAATGCCAGATGGAACGAGAAAATCAGGAGTATATAAGCATTGTGAATGCAACGGAAAACAACTTGAAACATGTGTCGTTGAAAATTCCGAAAAAGAAAATCACGGTTTTTACCGGTGTGTCCGGTTCGGGCAAATCATCGCTCTGCCTTGATACGATTGCGGCAGAGTCGCGGCGGGAGCTGAATGTGACATTTCCAAGTTTTGTCCAGCAGTTTCTGCCGAAATATGGTCGTCCGGAGGTTGAGCGCATGGAGAATCTTCCGGTCACGATCGTGATCGATCAGAAAAAGCCGGTGGCAAACTCCCGCTCAACGGTCGGCACATACACCGATATCTATGCGCTGCTGCGCCTGCTCTTCTCACGTGTAGGCAAACCGTTTGTCGGCTATTCGGACAGCTTTTCCTTCAACCATCCGAGCGGCAAGTGTGAGCGCTGTGAGGGCCTGGGCGTTGTGACGGAGCTGGACATCCACAAGCTGGTGGATTTTGATAAATGCCTAAACGATGAGGGCGTTATCCAGTGGCCGGCGTTCACGACCGGCGCATGGCGGTGGAAGCGGTACGCGTACAGCGGTCTGTTTGATTTGGACAAGAAGATCAAGGATTATTCGAAGGAGGAGATGGATTTATTTCTCTATTCGCCGCAGATCCGCCTGAAAAATCCGCCGGCAAACTGGCCGAAATCCGCGAAGTACGAGGGCATTTATCCGCGTATGTACCGCAGTATCATTACATCTAAGGAAGGACAGCTTCACAAGAAAGAGCTGGATCGCATTGTCAGCACCTTTACGTGTCCGGAGTGCCACGGGGCGAGACTGAATGCGAAGATCCGGAGCTGCCTGATTAACGGAAAAAATATCTGCGAGGTTTCGGATATGCCGATCCCGGAGGCGGCAGAGTTTATCCGCCAGATTGATGATCCGCTGGCACGCGATATCAAGACCGAGATCCTGAAGCGGATGAATGCGCTGATTGAGATCGGACTCAGCTATCTTTCTTTAAGCCGTGGAACAGACACTCTCTCCGGCGGCGAGGCGCAGCGTATCAAGATCGCGCGATACATCAATTCGCCGCTTACCGATATGATGTATGTGCTTGATGAGCCAAGTGTCGGACTGCATTCGCGTGATATCCAGAATCTTAAAAATTCGCTGATCAAGCTGAAAGAGCACGGAAATACCGTGATGATTGTGGAACACCACCGGGAAGTCATCGCGCTGGCGGATCACATTGTGGATATGGGACCGGAAGCGGGCATAAACGGTGGACAGATCATGTATCAGGGAAGCTACGAGAACCTTTTGAAAGCGGACACTGTGACCGGGCGGATGCTGCGGACGAAAACGCCGATGAAGATGGAGTACCGCAAGCCGACCGGATGGTATCAGGTCGAGCACGCGAAGCTTCATAACTTAAAAGATCTGAGCGTAAAGCTGCCGCTTGGCGTGATGACGGTCATCGCCGGTGTGGCTGGTTCGGGAAAAAGCTCCCTGATGGAATATTTTATGAGCCAGTATCCAGGCGAGGTGATCTCGATCCGGCAGAAGGATATCGGTATCAATCTGCGTTCGACCCCGGCGACGTATCTGGATATCGCGGATGCGATCCGGGCGCTTTTTGCGAAAGCGAACCATGTCGCACAGGCATATTTCAGTTTCAATTCCAAGGGCGCCTGCCCGGCGTGCCAGGGAAAAGGTGTAATTATATCGGATATGGCATATATGGACTCGATTGAGACGGTCTGCGAGGTCTGCCACGGAACGCGGTATTCGGAGGAGGTGCTGCACTATCAGTACAAGGGAAAAAATATTGCGGAAGTCATGGATATGACCGTCCGTCAGGCGATCCAGTTCTTTGAAGCTGAGGATTTTGTGAGGAAACTCGATACGCTGGTACAGGTCGGACTCGGTTACCTGCACCTGAATCAGTCGATGACGACGCTTTCCGGCGGCGAGCTGCAGCGTGTGAAGCTGGCGAGCAAGCTGGATGAGCGGGGACAGATATTCATTCTGGATGAGCCGACCGACGGGCTGCATCTCGACGATATCCGCCGTCTGATGAAGCTTTTTAACCGGATGACCGATCAGGGCAATACACTGTTTATCATCGAGCACAGCCTGGATGTGATGAAGGACGCCGACTATATCGTGGAGCTTGGACCGGGCGGCGGACTCGCAGGCGGCAGTCTGCTCTTTGCCGGGACACCGAAGGAGATGCTGGAAGCGGAGCGGAGTGTGACGCGGGAGTATCTGCGGGAGAGCTTATAGATAAAGAAAAATATCCCGAATGCATCGGAAAGTGCATTCGGGATATTTTTAACAACACTTAATCAATTCGTTCAAATACCATGGTAGCTTGAATTTTATCGCCGCCAAGAAAACCCTTAGAGCCAGAAGATGTTGTTGAGATCGTGTGAAGCCGGTATCCTTTGGCCGCTTGTTTATTAATTTCTGATTGCAGATTAGTAAGACTTGCTGTGCCTGAACCAGTGCCAAGTAGTTTTTCTGTTAAAACAACCTGTAAAACAACATATTTGTCCCCATTATTTCCTGCAGCTTTTCCTGCAACATCATCCCATGCCATAATGCTACTCCTCCTTTGCATATTTAAACTGACTTAATGATATCACAATTATATTTCCCTGGAAAGATATTTCTTCGCATCCTTAAAAAACGCCGCCACGATCAGGAGAATGATAAACGCGATCGGAAATGCTGCAATGATGGACACGGTCTGCAGGTTTGCCATTGAATTATCACTGAAAATGAGGACCATCGGCAGTAGAATCAGGCTCAGGGACCAGAAGGTTTTGATCGCCATGTGCGGTTCGTCCTCGCTTGTCAGGTTCTTGTAGGAGTAGGCGGAGGCAACCAGTACGATCGCGTCAAAGCTGGTGGCATAGAAGGCGATCATCGCCGCCGCGAGCAGAACGAGAACCATCGGGGCGAGCGGAAGCGTGCGGATGATGGCAGTGATTGTGGAATAGAGGTCGCCACTGGCGGCATAAAGCCCCATGACATCCAGTTTTCCGAACACCTGGAGTCCCAGGCTGTAGTTTCCGAGGATAATAAAGCTCACAAACGTGCCGCCAAGCCCGAACACGTAGCCGCCGAGGATTGTCTGCCGGATCGTACGTCCACGAGAGATGGTTCCGATGAAGAACGGGGCAGCGACGCACCAGACCATCCAGTATGCCCAGTAGAACATTGTCCATGTCTGCGGAAATGAGGTGGTGCGCTGTGGGTCGGTGTAGGTGGAGAGTCCGATAAAGTTCTGTACCAGATTTCCGATGGAGGAAAAGCCGGTTTCGATGATATAGCGAGCTTCACCGCCAAACAGCAGCACATACGCCAGAAGAGCGAAGAAGAGGTAGACGCAGGACGCCGCGAGCTTCTGGATGCCCTTCATGCCACGCACGACGGAAACGGTATATACCAGGCAGGTGACTGCCAGAATCGCGATGGTGATGAGGCGGGTGTCGCCGAATCCGAAGAGTTCGGAGACGATCTGGCTCATCAGAGGGGTCGCCAGCGTAAAAGTCGTGGTTGTGCCGGCCAGCAGTGCGAAGACCGCCATCAGATCAATCAGGGTTCCGGCAAGCCCGTCTGTGTGTTTTCCGAGGATCGGGCGGCAGGCTTCGGAGTATTTCTGTTTATGGCAGCCGCGCACATGAAGCATGAAGCCAAAGGCAGCGGCGAGCACGACATAGAAGCCCCACGGGATCGGACCCCAGTGAAAGAGCGGGTATGTGCTCGCCCAGTCCTGAATACTGCCCATTTCTGCCAGATGCGGGTCATTGGCGTAGAGAACCCACTCACACAGGGAGTAAAAGAGAATGTCCGCCGCAAGTCCGGAGGTAAACATCATCGAACCCCAGGCAAAATTGGAATAGAGCGGCTTCTCATCCGGTTTTCCGAGCCGGATGGTTCCGTAGCGGGAAAAGGCGATGTAGATTGACAGAAGAAAAATGCCGAGTCCGATGGCAAGGTAGCCGACACCGAAGTTTTCCCCGAGAAAGCTCCGGAGATTTTCCAACACTGCCTTGGATGCATCTGGCGCAGCCAGAAAGCAGAGACAGAGTATTATAATAAGAAGAAATGGGACGACCATCGTGGTCCAGTCCAGGCGTTTTGGCTCTGGCGCTGTTTGGGATTGTGGATTTTGCATGGGAAACCTCCTTTTAAATCATTTGTAAAAATGAGGATTTTTGCAAATGGTTTATGTTCATTTTTTGATAAATAAATTAAATATTGAACACATTATAGCATTGGGTGGAAAAAAAATCAATGAAAAATTTGGGAAAAAATAGAGAAACAAGGAAATAGATGTTACCGGTTCACGGGTAGGCACTTTTGGAACCGAAAGTGCCGTAAGAAAACGTGGTGGCAGCAGGAATTTTCCGTATTGAAATGCGAAGCCACGGCAAATTTCGTTACTGGGCACGTATGCGTGAACAGTAACGAATCGATAGAAAAATGTATGGGAGGCGGCAATGGAAAAAACCTGCCGCCTCCCTACTGCTCAATCTGCACATCAAATCCCAGTCCGCGCAGCATATTCGCATAATTCTCCATATCCTGGCCGGAGAAGGTCTGCTCGCGGGCAAGCGTCGGAGATTGCGTGTATTTTTCATATTTAATGATCCCCAGATTTGAATAGGAGAGCAGAATTACATGTCTGATGTGGTGCTCAGACAAAAGGTGGGCATACCTGCGGGCATCGATGAGCGTGTCGTTGATGCCGGGGGTAATGGTAATGCGGACCGCCACTTTTTTTCCGATAGAGATGGCAAAGTCCAGATTTTCCAGAATCGAATGATTTGAGACACCGGTGAACTGGACATATTTCTTTTCAGAATAATGTTTTAAATCGATGATAATCATGTCCGCGTTGGCGATGAAGCGGGAGAAAGCCAGCGGTTTGGCGAAAGCGGTCGTCTCAATCGCGGTGCGGATGCCGTGTTCTTTACATTTTTTCAGGACAGCGGTGGCTGCTTCCGGCTGCATCAGCGGATCGCCGCCGGAGAGAATGACGCCGCCATTTCCATAGAGCTCCCGGTCGGCAAGAATTTTTTCCATGATTTCATCCATATCCATCATCTGACCGACGAAATGAAGCATTCGGGACGGACAGTGATCCGTACAGGCACGGCAGAATGTACAGGTGTCCGGGGTAAAGGTGAGACGGTTGTCTGAAAATGCCAGACTTCCGGTGGGACATTCGCTGACACAGAGATTGCAGTAGAGACAGTGCTTGCTGTCCCAGAGAATCCGGGTCGGGCGCTCATGCGCCTGCGGTGTTGAACACCAGACACAGCGCAGGGGGCATCCTTTAAAATAAATCGTAGTTCGCAGCCCGGAACCGTCAGCCAATTCATTTCGTTTGATCTTAAATATATTCGCCTGCATGAATACAATACTCCTGAAAATCCTTCTGATATTTATAAAACACGATAAGACATTGAGTATTCCGGCACGGGATGGCACCGGAATTTCCGAATGGATTCGTAATACATCTGAATGCAAAATACAGGCTAACTATAGCATAAAGAAGATAAAAAGTAAATGAGACAGTTTCTCCAATTTGCTGCTTGATTTTTTTACAAAGATTTGACAAAAAAGCGGAAATAAATTTTACAAAAAAGCGCTATAATAAAACAGGTTCAAGAGAGAATATGTGTGAACGCTGCGAAAGAGCAGGTTATACAGCGGCAGATTTGCCAACTGGCACATATCGAAAAAGAAACCACGAAGGAATACCGCGAGAGATCGGGCGGCTGGCTTAAAATGAAGCGCGAAAACAGCTGCAGGAAAAAGATGGAAGATGGCGGGGAAGATATGGAATTGAAATATGAACTCTGGAAAGAGAGTATAGTTCAAGAAAAAGTTATATGTGAATGTAGGAAGCGTCTGTCGGGATATCGGCGGGCGGTTTTTTGTTTCATAGTAGAATTAAATATATCATTTGTGAAATTACAGTATTATACATAATTTCTATATACAAAAGAGGTATTTGTTTATGTTATGAGCACAGGCTTACAACACTTATTAATAAGAATTAATATAAGGTACTTTTAACGAAAAATTTGCGGAAAATCACGCTTACAACGTGAAAAACACGGTTGTATTTAGGAAATAAACTTGTTATAATGAGTGGCTGAAATGGAAAATGTAAAACAAAAAAGAAAAAAGTTGGGAGGTTACGAAGGTGAAAAGATTGAGTGCGTTTTGCGCGAGCCTGGGATTATTTTTGATGGCAAATCCGATGACGGCTCTGGCAGCAGAACAGGAAGGCGGTGCATCGGCATCCTCTGTGCCGCTCTGGATGTGTATTCCATTTGCGGGACTGCTTCTCTGTATTGCGATTCTGCCGCTTGTGAAGGCAGAATGGTGGGAAGAGCACCAGCCTCATGCGGTTGCTCTTTGGTCAATTCTTTTTATCATTCCGTTTGCGATGCGTTACAGTGCGGGGACAGCACTGGAAACGGTTCTGGAATGTCTGGTCAATGACTATTTGACCTTTATTATTTTGTTATTTGGACTTTTCTGCGTTGCCGGTAATATCACGATGTCCGGTGACCTGGCAGGTTCTCCGCGTGTCAATGTAGGACTACTGGCACTGGGAACCCTGCTTTCAAGCTGGATCGGTACGACCGGTGCCAGTATGCTGATGATTCGTCCGGTTGTCAAGATGAATGCATGGAGAAAGAAGAAACGTCATATCATTATCTTCTTTATTTTCCTTGTATCCAACATCGGCGGATGTCTGACCCCGATCGGTGACCCGCCTCTGCTGATGGGCTTCATGCGCGGCGTACCGTTCTTCTGGAGCTTACATCTGGCGCCGATCTTATTCTTCAATATGCTGGTGCTGCTGACAATCTTCTATTTTATTGATAAGAGGGCATATCGTCAGGATATCGCGAGCGGTCTGAAACCGGATATCAGCAAACCGGGTACCGAAGTAAAGCTGCGCGGCGCGCACAACCTGATTTTCCTGGTTATGATCGTGGCAGCCGTTATTTTAAGCGGTACCTTACCGTCCATGCCGCAGTTCCAGGATGCAGCCGGAAAGGTGCTTGGCATCCATCTGTTTGGAGAGGTAGAATTAAGCTATCCGGCCATCATTGAGATTGTGATCATTCTGGTGGCGGCCTTCCTGTCCTTCAAGACCACGAAGGTTGAGATCCGCCGTGAGAACCACTTTACCTGGGGCGCGATTCAGGAGGTTGCGGTTCTGTTTATCGGTATTTTCATCACGATGCAGCCAGCCCTGATGATTCTGAAAGCAAATGGCGCGAACCTGGGCATCTCCGAGCCGTTTGAAATGTTCTGGGCGACCGGTCTGCTGTCCAGCTTCCTGGATAACACGCCGACCTATCTGGTATTTTTAACAACGGCAGGTGCGCTTGGATTTACGGAGGGCATGGTGACGACGTTAGGAACGGTTCCGATCAAGATGCTGATGGCGATCTCCTGTGGTGCGGTATTTATGGGTGCGAACACCTACATCGGAAATGCACCGAACTTCATGGTTAAGTCGATTGCGGATGAAAACGGTGTGCGTATGCCGTCCTTCTTCGGATATCTGCTCTGGTCGTTCGGTATTCTGGTTCCGGTCTTTGCACTTGATATGCTGTTATTCTTTTTATAGGGGGTGAGTGACGATGAGCAACAATCAGGAACATACCAATACAGATAATATGGAAAATCAGACGCAGCAGGCGCTTGAAAAGGACAGCGCCCAGTATGCGAATGAAGTAACGGGTGCGGAAAATGCAGCCGAAAAGGATTCAGCAGGGAAGAAGCCGGGCAGCACGGTGCCTGGAAGAGATGAAAAACGAATCCGTGAACTGGCGGAGAGTATTTACGATCTGGATGCGGAGGTTTATGCACAGTTAGGTTCTTCTCTGGGACGTGTTTTCAATCGTGACCGGAAGCGCTGCGTGGATGAGCTGACTCATCTGATGCTGACACGCCCGCAGGGTAACCTGGTTCGAAGTGAGATTGCCCTGATCGGAAACATGGCGCGTACCATTGAGAATAAGGAAGAGCGGAAGCTCGTCATGACCGAGTACAACCGGATTTTGACCGAAGTCATGAGTCTGCCGACCAGTTTCGCGAGCGGCGACGTTATCAACGCAGAGCTGGCGAAGCTGAATACATTTAACCTGAAAAACCGTTTCTCCGAAAATGACCACCTGATCGTATGTATCAGCTGGACCTACGGAAGCGGCGGTGTAAATATCGGATTTAAGCTGGCAGATAAGCTGAAAATCAATTTCTACGACGCGGAGATCTTTGAAGCGGTTCTGAAACGTCTCGAGGCTCAGAAGGATTCTATACAGGATTCTGTCAGCTACGGAATCAAGCCGGGAATCAAGAAAGAGCCGGCGCACGATCAGGATGCCAATGTAAACCCGAGTGAGGCATTCATCCCGGAGCGCCATCTGACCCTGCGCCAGCGCATGCGCGAGTTCAGCCGTTTCCACGGACTGCCGAAGCGTGATGCGGTCTTCTTCAACGAGAGCGACCTTCTGGTTGACATGGCGAAGAAGGAAGATTTTGTTATTCTGGGACGATGCGGAGATGCCATCATGGCAAACAACAACATCCCGCATATCAGTATCTACATCACGGCGCCGTTTGAGCAGCGTATCAAACGTGCGATGGAGATTGACAGTTCCCTGACGGTCAAGCAGGCACGCCATATGTTAAAGCATCTGGATCATGTCCACAGCCAGTACTATCATTATTATACAAACCGAAACTGGGGACATTCCAACAACTATGATCTCTGTATCAACAGTGCCAGCTACGGTATCGATGGAACCGTGGATTTCATCTATCGGATGATCATGGCGCGGGAAGAGGATAAATAAGAGAACGGCTGAAGATGATGGGAGTCAGCGAAAGACAACAGACGCTGCTCCCAGATTCTTCGGTCGTTTTTTTACATTTATAGTTTACTGCCAATAGAATGTATAACTAAAAAGATTCAGAATTTTTGCGGCGGAATACTTGCAAATTTGAGGGAAAGCCAGTATACTAGGTACCATATCACAGGGAAGTCCTTCGAAAGCGGGAGATTGGAAGAGGCATCCTTCTCGAAAGGAGAAATAAATTATGGAAGAAAGAATTATGCGCCGCGTAGCGGATTCAGCTGTTATCCAGACACAGCTTGTATTAAATAGTCACTTAAATGGTGCTGGTCGTTTGTTTGGCGGTCAGCTGATGGAATGGATCGACGTTGTAGCGACCGTTGTAGCGCGCCGCCACGCGCACTGCAATCCGACAACTGCATCGGTTGATAACCTGCAGTTCAAAGAGGCAGTCCACCTGAACAATACCCTGATTATCGAGGGTAAGCTGACTTACGTTGGAAGAACCTCCATGGAAGTGCGCGTCGATACATTCGTAGAGTCTTTAAGCGGTGCGCGTAAACTGGTTAATACCGCTTATGTGGTTATGGTAGCGCTGGATGAAAACGAGCATCCTATGGAGGTTCCGGGACTGCTTGTCGAGACCGATGAGGAGAAGGCAGAGTGGGAAGCTGGCGTGAAGAGAAACGACTTGCGGAAGCACCGCCGTGCGGAGAACTACTAATCGGCAGTGTTTTTGTTTGGGAAAGGGAATTTGCATAAACCGGAAACAGATGTAATAAGATGTAAAAAACGTTCTCAGGGGAACTCCCATGAAGGAATATATCGAGGAACGGGCGGTTGCGATCGCTAATTACATCATAGACTACAATGCGACAGTGCGGCAGGCGGCGCGGAAATTTGGGATCAGTAAATCTACCGTGCATAAAGATGTGGCCGAGCGCCTTTCCCATATCAATCCGCCGCTTGCATCCCGGGCGCGTGTAGTACTGGACATCAACAAAGCGGAACGCCATATCCGGGGCGGGATGGCGACGAAAGAAAAATATGAGCATGAGCACCAGCTGCGCGCGTGCAGCCGGGACGAGAAATAGAAAAGCTGGTAAAATCGGAGCTGAAAGCAGAAAAAGGGGCATTCCGCCTGGACGGGCGGAGTGCCATTTTTTCTGCTTCATTGCAAACTATTTCAAAATATGCTATAGTAGCTTCGATTCATGAAGCTATATGTCAGCCAGATTCAGGCATATGGCAGCGTAGGGGGAACGGGAAAATTCTGAATTGAAAGATAAAAAACAAAGAGGAAGAATGGATAGATGGAACCAAGACAGGCAATCCTGGTAGTCAGCTTCGGGACAAGCTACAATGACAGCCGGGAAAAGACGATCGGGGCGGTTGAGCGTGCAGTGGCGGAGGCATTTCCGGCATATGAGGTGCGCCGGGCATTTACCAGCCAGAGGATCATTGATAAATTGAAAAAGCGGGATCAACGGTCGATCGACAATCTGAAGGAGGCACTTGACCGGGCAGCAGCCGATGGGATTAAAAGTCTGATTGTGCAGCCGACCCATCTGATGGATGGATTTGAATACATGGATGTAAAAGCGGAAGTGGAAGCGAATCAGGGGCGTTTTGAACGGCTGGCGCTGGGAGCACCGCTTCTTGCCAGTGAAGCGGATCTGGATGCGGTGATCCTGGCGATGGCAGGAGAACTGGGCGGATATGACGATGGAAAAACGGCACTCTGCCTGATGGGGCATGGGACGGACGCGGCTTCCAATCAGGTGTATCAGAAGATGCAGGATAGGATGATCGCGGGCGGCTATGCAAATTATTACATCGGAACCGTGGAGGCGCAGCCGGATTTACAAGCGGTGATCGAGAAATTGGGCGCGCAGAAACACTATCAGAGGGCAGTGCTGCAGCCGCTCATGGTGGTTGCAGGCGACCATGCGAATCAGGATATGGCAGGTGAAGAGGAGGATTCCTGGAAGAGCCGCCTGGAACGCGCCGGATACCAGGTGGAATGCCGCATCCGGGGACTGGGAGAGGTTGAGGCGATCCGGAAGCTGTATGTGGCGCACGTGAGAGAGGCAGAGTGGGAAAAATGAAGAAAATAGGATGGATAACGGGAAAGAAAAGGTTACTGTACACGGGTAGGCACTTTTGGAACCGAAAGTGCCGTAAGAAAACGTGGTGGCAGCAGGAATTTGCCGTATTTAAATGCGAAGCCACGG
This sequence comes from Clostridium sp. AF32-7AC, assembly GCF_003477925.1. NCBI lineage: Bacteria > Bacillati > Bacillota > Clostridia > Eubacteriales > Clostridiaceae > Clostridium > Clostridium sp. AF32-7AC. Next base: position 46,108 of record NZ_QUEG01000004.1, on the reverse strand, counting down.
CAAATTCCGTTACTGGGCACGTATGCGTGAACAGTAACAAGAAAATGGCACTTAGGATGGCAGGACTGTCGCTTATGGGGGTGCTGCTCTTGAGTGGCTGTGGAAATACGGGAAAGAGTGCGGTGGCGGCAGCGTCGTCTACATCCGCCAGTGAGATATCCAATGAGGCGGGTAAAGGTACGAAAGTGTCCCAGCCGGCAGAAAACGTGGATGCACAGGTGGCGGAGGCATCACTTCCACAGCCGGGTGAGGCGATCAGTGCGTCCCTGGCCTGGAAATCGCGGATGGAGCTTGCCTATGCGACCCAGTTTGCGGTCGATACCTATGAGGATGCGGACGGGATGCAGTACGAAGCAGTTTCGGTTGCGGATGGAAGCCGTTTTCTTCTGATTCCAGAGGGCGGAAAGGTGCCGGAAGATCTTCCGGATTCGATCCAGGTGCTTAAGCGCCCGGTCAAACAGATTTATCTGGTAGCGACCGCGACCATGGATATGTTCCGGATGCTGGGAGCGCTCCCGGATATCCGGTTTTCGGGAACCGATGCGTCGGGCTGGTACATCCCGGAGGCAAAGGAGGCGATGGAGAATGGGTCAATTCTCTACGCAGGCAAGTACAGCGAACCGGATTATGAGCGGATTGTCTCGGAGGGCTGCGGTCTGGCAATAGAAAATACGATGATTCTCCATTCGCCGGAGGTAAAAGAAAAGCTGGAAAGTTTCGGAATCCCGGTGCTTGTGGATCATTCCAGCTACGAAGCACATCCGCTGGGGCGGACGGAATGGATCCGCCTGTATGGAGTGCTGACCGGTAAAGAAAAAGAGGCGGAAGCGGCATTTGCAAGGCAGGAAGCAGCTTTGCAGCGTGTTACAGAAGAAGGTTCGGATGCGGAGAACGCAGGCGGGAGCGTGAAAACAGAACAGACGGCACAGGCGGAAAAGCCGTCGGCGGCGTTTTTCTATATTACGAACCAGGGCAGCGTGAACGTGCGCCGTTCCTCTGATTATATACCGAAAATGATAGAATTAGCGGGCGGCAGATACATATTCAGTCATTTGGGGGATGACGGAAAGCGGTCTTCGACCGTCAATATGCAGATGGAAGAATTTTATGCAGCCGCGAAAGAATCCGATTATCTGATTTATAACAGTACAATCGACGGGGAGATTCACTCAATTTCGGAGCTTTTGGCAAAAGCGCCGGTTCTCAAGGATTTCAAGGCGGTACAGGCGGGAAATGTCTGGTGCACGACGAAGAATCTCTATCAGGAATCCATGTCGGTTGGAGCAATGCTGGAAGATATCCATGCGATTTTCAGCGGAAGCCAGGAAGATGGGACATATCTGTATAAATTGCAGTCGTGAGGATGGAAAGTGTAATAAAGATAGATAGGAGAAACGATGCGTTCAGTATCAGAAGCAAACAGACAAAAACAGGAAAAAAAACAAAGAAACCTGGCGCAGGCAGGCAGACAGGTGCGGATCGCAGGCGCATTTCTGCTTCTGATTATGCTGCTGCTCCTGTCGCTTATCTGGAGTGTCTGTTCAGGCAGTGTATCGGTTCCGATCATGGAATTTTTACAGGAACTGCGGGAGCCTAAGCTGCGTGGAATGGCGTGGACGATCATCTGGGAGATCCGTCTGCCGCGCGCGCTGGCGGCGCTGATCCTTGGCGGGGCGCTGGCACTGTCAGGGTATCTGTTACAGACCTTTTTCCACAATCCGATCGCGGGTCCCTTTGTGCTGGGAATTTCTTCTGGTTCAAAGCTTTTGGTAGCACTTGTGATGGTCGGATTTCTGGAATGGAATATTACGATCAATTCGGGGATGCTGGTGGCAGCGGCATTTGCCGGAGCGCTTCTCTCTATGCTGTTTGTGCTCCTGGTCGCGCGGAAAATGGAACAGATGGCAATGCTGATCGTCGGGGGCGTGATGATCGGCTATATTTGCTCGGCAGTCACGGATTTTGTTGTGACCTTCGCCAGCGATGCGGATATTGTCAACCTGCATAACTGGTCGCGCGGAAGTTTTTCTGGTATGACCTGGGAAAATGTGGCAGTCATGGCGGGCGTGACCTTTGTCTCAGCGGCAGCGGTGTTTCTGTTATCCAAACCGATCGGCGCATACCAGATGGGGGAGACGTATGCGAAAAGCATGGGAGTCAATGTCGCACATCTGCGTTTCTTTATGGTGATTTTGTCCAGCATCTTATCTGGCTGCGTAGCGGCATTTGCCGGTCCGGTTTCCTTTGTTGGAATCGCGGTTCCGCATCTGATCCGCTGGCTGTTTGCCGATACAAGACCGCTGGTGCTGATTCCGGGCTGTTTCCTGGGCGGAAGCGTGTTCTGCCTGTTCAGCGACTGGCTGGCGCGGACGGTCTTTGCCCCGACGGAATTGAGCATCAGCACGGTAACAGCTGTCTTCGGTGCGCCGGTCGTGATTTTTGTGATGATGCGGAAACATCGAAAGAGCACCTGAAGCATAGAGCAGCGGAGGAGAAAATACCATGAATCCAGAAAATGAGGAGAAGATCTACTTTTATACAGAGGACTTACAGGTTGGATACGGTGGAAAACAGATCTTAAATCCAGTCCGGATCGGGATAAAGAAGGGTGAGATCCTGACTTTAGTCGGACCGAATGGAGCCGGAAAATCGACCATTTTAAAGAGTGTCGCCGCGCAGCTTCCCCCTCTGGGAGGCGCGGTTTACCTGGACGGCGCGGACCTTCTGGGAATGAAGGGAACGGAGCGCGCACGGAGGATGGCGGTCATGTTTACGGAAAAGGTTCATGCAGAGTGGATGACCTGCCGGGATGTTGTGGCAGCCGGGCGTTATCCGTACACGGGGCGGTTTGGTGTCCTCTCGGAGGAGGACTGGAAGGCAGTTGATGAGGCGATGGAGGCAGTGCAGGTATCAGAGCTTCGGGAGCGGGACTTCCAGACGCTCAGCGACGGTCAGCGGCAGCGGGTGATGCTGGCGCGGGCGCTCTGTCAGGAGCCGGAACTGCTGCTTCTCGATGAGCCGACTTCCTATCTGGATATCCGTTATAAGCTGGAATTTATGTCGGTCTTGCAGGAGCTGGCGCGCCGCAAGAAGGTGGCAGTCATTTTATCCATTCATGAACTTGATCTGGCGGAGCGCGTCTCTGACTGGGTGCTGTGCGTCAGCCCGGGGCAGGAAAGCCGGTTTGGACGCCCGGAAGAGATGCTGACTCCAGAACATCTTTCCGAGCTTTTCCAGGTCGAGGAAGGGCGCTTCCGTCAGACAGGCGGCAGTATGGAGCTTCCGCGTCCGGAGGGGGCACCAGAGGTGTTTGTGCTGGCAGGAGGAGGAAGCGGGCGCGCTGTCTTCTGGCAGCTTCAGAGAGCTGGAACCACGTTTGCGGCAGGGATCGTATCGGAAGCCGACTTAGATTATCCGGCGGCTTGTACATTGGCGTCCAGATTGATTGCAGTCCCCGCATTTGAAGAAATATCAGAGGAAAAGGAACAAGAAGCCAGAGAATGTCTGGATGCGTGCCAGTGCGTGATTGCGTGCCGCAGGCAGTATGGGGGCTGGGCGGCGGCGAACGACCGGTTGCTGGCGTATGCCAGGGAAAAAGGAAAAAAGATTGAATATCACAACCTTCCGCTTCATAAAATGCAGTAAATCAAAGCATTTTGCCGCGTGGCTGCGTGCAGGGGAGCGGGAGGTTTTTTATTTGATGAAAAGTAAGAAAAGCAGGAAAAAATGGCTTCTAAGCCTTATGGTTGTGATGGGAATCTTTCTGGCGGGGGTCTATGCGGTTGCATGCGGCGGTGAAAAACAGGCAGAAAAATTGCGGGATCTGGAATTTGCCGTCATAGGTCCCGATGAGACGCCGCAGGAGCTGGCGCAGATCATAGAAGAAAAGAAGAACGATTCCTTCCGCCTGACTTACACAAGCGGAAATGACCTCTACATAGCTGCCGGGTACGGCAAGCAGGAGACCGGCGGTTACAGCATTACGGTTCCGGAGTTGTACCTGACGGACAATTCGATCATCGTCAAGACCGAGTTAAAAGGACCGGAGAGAAGCGAGCCGACCGGGGAAGAGCCGTCGTATCCGTATATTGTGCTGCGGACGGAACTGCTGGAGGAACCAGTGGTATTCCAGTAGTTTCCTATGAAACAAAAAAACAGGAACCGGCGAGAGTATCATCCGGTTCCTGTCTTTATGCAGTTTCTGCAGAACGATTTCCGCAGGATTTCCTATATGAGTATAAGACTGGTTTCCTGATTACAGGGAAAGAGCCTCTTTTACCTTGGAAATGATGTGAAGTCCGATGTCTCTGGAAGCATCTACGGACTGAGCGCCGATGTGCGGGGAAACGATGAAGTTGTCGCACTCGAACAGCGGGCTTGCGAATGTATCATCACCTGTCAGACCGCTGCCAGCCAGCTCGTTCTCCATAACGTCTGCTGCGTAGCCGCCGATCTTGCCAGCTTTCAGAGCCTCGTACATGTCTTTCTCGTTTACGATACCACCACGGCTCATGTTCAGAACAACTGCATCATCCTTCATCTCAGCGATGGACTTAGCGTTGAACAGATCCTTTGTCTCTGGTGTCAGCGGTACGTGGATAGATACGAAATCAGCTACCTTTAACATCTCGTCTACGGACATGCCAGTTGCATGCTCTTTCTCGAAATCTTCCGGTTTCAGGAATGGATCGTAAGCAACGACAGTCATACCAAATGCACGACCAAGTTCGCCGACTCTCTTACCGATACGACCGAAGCCCATAACACCCAGAGTCTTGCCGCGAAGCTCACGACCTTCGAATTTATATTTGTTCCACTCGTGTTTTACTTTTACATCGTAGTTAGCTGTGAAAGTACCACGGGAGATATCTAACATCTTGGAAATGGTCAGCTCTGCAACTGCGTTAGCGTTTAAGCCCGGTGCGTTGAAGATCTGGATTCCTTTGGATTTTGCATAGTCCATATCAATGTGGTTCAGACCAACGGAGCAAACGCCGATAACCTTCAGGTTCTTAGCAGCGTCGATGATCTCCTGATCGATCTTCGGATCTACACGCATGATCAGAACGTCTACGTCACCGATTTCAGCTAATAACTGATCCTTGGTGGACGGCAGATTCTCTGCAGTTTTAACTTCCATGTATTTGCTGAGTTCTTCAGCAATACCAGCGTATACTTTGTCAATGATAAGACACTTCATAGTTTAATTTCCTCCGCTCTTATTTTGTAAAATGTACCTATATGCAAGTATACCTAAAATCTGCTGTTCAGTCAAGTCATTTTGCCGTACCAAACAGAAAGTCGTATTCGATTTTTTGTATAACACTTATAAGTAAATGATGGATAAAAAGGTGTTTTTGTAGAAAATGCCGCGGGAGCGATTTATAAATTGTATTTTGAGATAGGGCAGACTATAATAAAGGTACAATGCAGTTCAAAGTCCGGTTCCGGACGGCATTCGATGATTCTGCCCGCAAAGAGGGCATCTGTGATTCACAGAAATATCCGGGTATTTATGAAATTTCATAATGCATTTTTTGTTTCAGGGGAAACTGCGTCCTATGAAACAAAAAAATAGCAGTCATATGATTGAGCAGTGCTGAATATAAGTATCATATCGTTACTGTTCACAGGTAGGCACTTTTGGAACCGAAAGTGCCGTAAGAAAACGTGGTGGCAGCAGGAATTTGCCGTATTTAAATGCGAAGCCACGGCAAATTCCGTTACGGGGCACGTATGCGTGAACAATAACAATTTTAGAAAGGATGGAGAAGGTTGAGAGAGGAGTACGGAAATTTAGAACGTGCTTACGAAAGAATGCGGTTCGGCTGGCAGGAGACATTTGCCGGGGAATGGCAGAAAGGGAGAATGTATGGGGAAAAGAGAAGACAGAAGATATGGCTGGAGGCTGGCAGTGCTGACATTTGTGCTGCTGTGCCTGCAGGGCACCGGCGGACAGGCTTACGCACAGGAAGATAAGGCGGGAGAACGGCGGATCCGTTATTCTTCTTCCTATTTGAAAGAGGCTGAGATACCAGAAGCGCCGGAAGAATATCTGGAAGAGGGGAAAATTACCTACCGGCTTGTGGGGACAGAGATAGAGGCGGTGCCGGTGCGCGGCAGAACGCGGGAGGTTTCGGGGGAGATGGTCTATCCATCCGTGACGCGGGAACAGGAGATCCCGGCGAGAGCGCCGATGGAGGTGGAGGATCGGGAGAGCCGGAAGACGGTATCGGTTATGCTGGATCTGAAAAGAACCTCTTATGAGAACGAACACTGGCAGGATGGATTTGAGATTTCGGTCGTATTTCACGAATACGGGGCGGACACATACCGGCTGGGTGGAACTGCCGTGATGCATGATGAGAAAGTGCCGCCATTGGAGGTGTGCAGGGAAGACCTGCTTGCAAGTGCAGGGCTATCGGAGGATGAGGTGCAGATTGAGTCGGCAAGCTGGGAGGGAGATGCTTATCAGGATGAGGCTGGCATCTGGTGCCGCAATGCGGCGGTACAGGCAAAACGCCGCGTATGGGATTGCCGGGCAGTGTACGGGGGAACGGTCAGACTTCCGGAATATGAGCGTTACCGGAGGCGGATGGAGTATGAAAAAGCGGAACTGGATGTGGAAGAGATGACAGAAATAGAAGTGGATCCGGGAACTCTGGTGGAAACAGAGACTGCGCCGGTGGAAAACCTCCCGCTTCCGTTCTGGAGACGGTGGATTCACTACGGACTGACGATCAGTGTAAGTCTGCTGCTGCTTTTACTGGCATGGCTTGGATTTCGGCAGCTGCGGCGGATGGCGCGTGAAAAAAACGAACGGTAGGTTATGTGGGTGCAGTTGATAAAAGGAAAAAAGTGCCGTATACTAGAAAACTGGTAAGCTGGCGGTTATGGTTCGTGTAAAAAAAATTTGAAATCAGAGGCACGGCGTGAGGATATGCCGGCAGCCAGAATTGGGGATCAGACCAGAAAGAAGAGGAAAAACGGCGTGACAAGAGATGTTGTATTTAAAATGGAACGTCCGGGACTGGTAGAAGTCGGACAGACAGTAGAGGTGACGGAGTCGGTGACGCCGTTTAATGTCAATTATATGATTGAACCGGCGGTGGCGATGTCGGGGCTTTTTAAGCTGAATGACCGGATTCCCGCCGATCACGGCGTGGTAAAGGCGATCGAGGAAAATGGCCGCGGTTACTATGTGACGGTTACGTTTGAGTATGAATAAAAGGACAGAAAGGGAAAAAGATGGCAGGAAAAATACCGAACGATCCGATTATGTGCCTGAGCTTTGTGAACACACAGCTCAGAGATTTTTACCCGGATTTAGATGAATTATGCAGTGCGTTTGATACAGAACGGTCGGAGCTTGAGAAGAAGCTGCAGGCGGTGGGATATACCTATGACAGAGAAAAGAACCAGTTCCGCTAGGGCACGGTCAGGCTTTACGCTGGCAGAGCTGCTGATCGTGACCGGGATTGTGGCGATTCTCGTTGCAGTTTCGATCCCGATCATGTCCGGACAGGTACAGAAAGCGAAGGAAGTGCGGGCGAAAGCCGAGGCGAGGATTCTATGCATGGCGCTCTGGATGTATCTACATGATTTGGATGAACAGGACATTCATCCGGAAAGCTGGGAGCTGATGATGGATCTGGGTGGTTCTTTCCGGGAACTGGGAGAAAATCCGCTGGAAAACTATCTGGATGGAGAGATTTCTGAGGATGTGTCTATCTACAGCGTGTATTACAGCGATACACTGGAAAGCTATGAGGGAATCTTGTGCGAGATAGGTGGAATCGAGGTGGAAGCGCTGATCAGCGGAAAGACGGAGATTGTGAATCCATAAAAAATAGAGAGGCAGGTTACTGTTCACAGGTAGGCACTTTGGGAACCGAAAGTGCCGTAAGAAAACGTGGTGGCAGCAGGAATTTGCCGTATTTAAATGCGAAGCCACGGCAAATTCCGATACTGGGCACGTATGCGTGAACAGTAACAGAGGCAGGATGTCTTACAAGGAAAGTCTTGTAAAACCCTGCTTCTTTCTATATAATGAGACAGTAAAGCAGTCTGTCTGGAAATGAAAATAGCAGGATAAAAACCAGACGGTTTCGGACAGATACAAGAGAAAAGAGAGGTATCAGTATGTTTCGCGCGATAAAGATAGTAGGAACGATCGTCAGCTTCCTTGTTGGTTCCATCGGCACATTGCACCGTATGGATAAACAGGGACAGGTAGATCCGGTCGCAGTGGAGGAAGAAAGCACCCAGATGGTGCGTAATATTTTTGAAAAACTGCTCAAAATGGCAGGTGTGACGGTAGAGGTGCGCGGATATGAAAATATTCCGCAGGATCGCCCGGTGCTCTATGTGGGAAACCACCGGAGCTATTTTGATATCCTGGTTGGCTATACGACGGTTCCGGGACTGATGGGATTTGTGGCAAAGAAAGAGATGGAGAAGATTCCGCTCTTGTCAAAATGGATGCTCAATGTCAACTGTCTGTTTTTAGATCGGAACAATATAAAAGAAGGTTTAAAAACGATTCTGGCGGGGATCGAGAAGGTGCGCCGCGGCGTTTCTGTCTGGATTTTTCCGGAGGGAACCCGCAATAAAAATGAACAGCTTTCAGATCTGCTTCCATTTAAAGAGGGAAGCTTGAAGATTGCAGAGAAATCTGGCTGTCCGGTTGTTCCAGTGGCGATCAAGGGAACAGCGGAGGTCTTTGAGAAGCATATTCCACTTATTTGTCCGAGCCATGTCGTGATTGAGTTCGGCGAGCCGTTCATCGTGAAAGAGCTGGATCCGGAGAACCGGAAGTTTGTCGGCGCATATACGAGAGAAAAGATCGCAGGGATGCTTTCAGAGATGGAAAAGGAGAACAGCTAAGAGATGGATTTGCTGGAGATAAGAGGGCGTCTGGATCAGATTGACACCCAGATAGAAAAGTTATTTGAGGAGAGAATGCGCCTTTGCAGCGAGGTGGCAGAGTATAAGATCGCGACCGGAAAGGCGGTTTACGATGCCGAGCGTGAGAAACAGAAGATCGAGTCAGTTCAGGCGATGGCAGAGGGCGAGTTCAACAAGCAGGCGGTTGCCGAGCTGTTTTTGCAGATGATGACGCTGAGCCGCCGGTATCAGTATCAGACGATCGCAGGGCGCGTCGGCGGTCCGGATCTGGGCTTCCATAAGGTGGAGAAGCTTGAAACAGCCGGAAAACGCGTGGTGTTCCAGGGATTAGAGGGCGCTTACGGTCATGCGGCGGCGCTGCAGTTCTTTGGAAAAGACGCGGATATCCATCATGTACGCCGGTTCGAGGATATGATGGTGGAGATTCAGGAGGGAAAATCTGATTTTGCGGTGCTTCCGATTGAAAATTCTTCCGCCGGTGCTGTGACGGACAACTATGATTTGCTTTTAAAATACGACAATGTGATTGTGGCGGAAACATTTCTGCCGGTACACCACTACCTGCTTGGCACACCGGATGCGGAACTTTCCGATGTGAAGCGTGTTTATGCACATCCGCAGGCGCTGATGCAGAGCAGCGACTTCTTAAACCAGCACGACTGGCAGCAGCTCAGCATGGAAAATAATGCTGTGGCGGCACAGAAGGTACGCGATGAGAAGGATCCGTCACAGGCGGCAGTGGCAGGTGAGGTGGCAGGTGAGATTTACAGGCTCAAAAAGCTGGCAGGTCCGATCAACAACTGTCCGGACAACACGACCCGTTTCCTGATTTTGGCGAAGGATCGCGTCTATCAGGCGGGCGCAGAGAAAATCAGCCTCTGTTTCGAGCTGCCGCACCGCAGCGGTACGCTGTACAGCATGCTCGGCAATTTTATTTTCAATGACGTCAATATGCGGATGATCGAGTCCCGCCCGATCCCGGAGGAGAGTTGGCAGTACCGCTTCTTCGTGGACATCGAGGGAAACCTGGAGGATGCCGGTGTGCAGAATGCACTGTACGGAATCATGCGCGAAGCGAAAAATGTAAAAATATTAGGAAATTACTAGACTCTTTAGCTTAGGACAAGACAGAATGGGGTGCTGTCCACGGGCAGGCATTTTTGACACTGAAAGTGCCGTAAAAGCATGTGATGGTAACCGGAAAGGCAGAATAATGGAAGAAAAAAGAAAAAATACGATGATTTTATACCGCAACCTGCGGTATCAGCAGTTATTTGACGACATGTGCAGCCTCTTAAAACCAGAAGAAGGCGAGGCACGCCCGGATGCATATGCATGCGCGAGTCAGCTCATCGATCTGGCAGTGACCTATGGATTCCGCGGAAACCTGTGGCATTGTTTCCTAGCGTTCTGCATGGCAAACAATGAAAATGCCTACAGCACATCCTGTGAGATCATCGGACCGGTCGGCGGCAGCTTGAGCGAGCTTGCACGTCACGATTTTGCACAGGTCAGAGAGCTTTTTTCCCTGGATATTGCCTGTCTGGACGAGACTGAGAACGGCATCTGGTCGGAGATGAAGCATTACGAAAATGCGCTGGAAAACAGCAAGGCGTTCAACCACCGCATCCGCGATCGGATCGTTGAATTATCGGTTTCCCTGGAGCATGCGGAGAGTGATCAGGAATTTCAGGATATCGTGACCGAATTTTATAAAGAATTTGGTGTTGGCAAGTTTGGCCTTAACAAAGCATTCCATATTATCATGGATGAGGAGGCAAAACAGGTCGATATCGAGCCGATCACGCGCGTGGAACATATCGAGCTGAGCGATCTGGTCGGCTATGAGCTGCAGAAAGCCAAGCTGATTGAGAATACCGAGGCATTTATCGAGGGGCGCGCGGCAAACAACTGCCTGCTTTTCGGTGACAGCGGTACCGGTAAATCATCCAGTATCAAGGCGATCTTAAATCAGTATTATGACCGCGGACTCCGCATGATCGAGGTGTACAAGCATCAGTTCCGCGGACTGTCAGATGTCCTGGAGCAGATCAAAGACCGCAACTACAAATTTATCATTTATATGGACGATCTTTCCTTTGAGGAATATGAGCTGGAATATAAATATCTGAAAGCAATCATTGAGGGTGGTCTCGGCATTAAGCCGCAGAATGTCCTGATTTATGCGACATCGAACCGCCGTCACTTAATCCGCGAGAAATTCAGCGATAAGCGCGAGCTGGACGACGATCTGCACTCCAACGATACGGTGCAGGAAAAACTGTCTCTGGTTGCGCGTTTTGGCGTCACGATCTACTACGGCTCACCGGACAAGAAAGAGTTCCAGAACATCGTCCGCGTACTGGCAGATAAATACCACATCCATATGCCGGAGGCAGATCTGCTTCTGGAAGCCAACAAGTGGGAGTTAAGCCACGGCGGGCTGTCCGGACGTACTGCCACCCAGTTTATTGCAAACTTACGCAGCAAGCTGAAAGGAGAGATCAAGTAATATGACCGTTAAAACCTTTGCCGCTATTGATGTGGGTTCCTTCGAACTGGAGCTGGGAATTTTCGAGATTTCTGCTTCCGCCGGAATCCGCGAGATTGATCATGTGCGCCATGCGCTGGCGCTTGGCAAAGACACGTACAATGACGGACGTTTGAGCCACGAGATCGTGGAGGAAATGTGCGAGGTCCTGAATAAGTTCCGGGAAGTGATGAAAACATACCGGGTATCGGATTACCGGGCATTTGCGAGTAGTGCGCTTCGGGAGGCGCGGAACAGCCAGATGGTACTGGACCGGATTCTGGTGCGTACCGGACTCCGGGTCCGCACGATGAACAACTCGGAGCTTCGTTTTAAGAGTTATAAAGCCGTTGCAGCCAGGGAGGAAGAATTCCAGCACACCGTGAAAAACGGTGCGGCGCTGATGGATGTCGGATTCGGAAGCACCCAGATCTCCCTCTTTGATGAGGAGGTACTGGTATCGACGCAGAACCTTCTGCTCGGCGTGCTGCGCTTAAGCGAAATGTCAGCACACTGGCGCGTCGATTACCGGAAGATCCCGGCGATCATCGACGAGCTGGTAGAAAATGAATTATACACATTCCGAAAGATATTTTTAAAAGAGCATCAGATCGAGACGCTGATTGCGACCGGCGAGACAATGAACTATATGATCAGCCGCGGCATGCATGAAAAAGGCGGGGCGCGGTTCACGGCAAAGGAATTTGGCGTGTTCTGCGAGAAGCTGATTGGAATGTCCTCGGAGGAGATTCAGGAGCGCTATGAGCTGCCGCAGGATTACGCAGAAGTGCTGATTCCAAGTGCGATTCTCTACCGGAAGGTATTAGACATGACGGGTGCTTCCTATATCTGGGCACCGGGGACGACACTCTGCGATGGTATCGCGGCAGAGTACGCACAGGAAAACCGTCTGGTCCGCTTCCATCATGATTTTGAGGCAGATATTCTCTCAACGGCGCGCCAGATGGCGAAGCGCTACCGCTGCCACGGCGCACATGTGCGCGAGGTAGAGCGGTCGGCGGAGATGATCTTTGATGCAACGAAAAAATACCATGGTCTGGGAGCGCGGGAACGGCTGCTTTTAAAGATCGCAGCGACCCTGCATGACTGCGGCAAGTTTGTCAGCATCACGCGCGGTTCGGAAAGCTCGTACCAGATCATCATGGATACGGAGATCATCGGAATTTCCCATCTGGAGCGCGAGGTTGTAGCCAATATCGTGCGCTACAACATTCAGGAATATGCCTACGATGAGGTCATCCTGGAGTCGGATCTGTCCCAGTATGCGGGGCTTGGAACCTCCCGGAGAGAGCTGACGATCCTGATTGCGAAGCTGACGGCAATTTTGCGTCTGGCCAATTCGATGGACCGCAGCCACCGCCAGAAGCTGAGCGACAGCCGCATCGCTGTGCGGAACGGCAGTCTGGTGATTACGACGGACTGTCCGGAGAGTATCGTGCTGGAGCAGTATTCATTTGACCAGAAGGCAGATTTCTTTGAGGAAGTCTTTGGAATACGGCCTGTACTCAGGCAGAAAAGAGGGGTATAAGGATGTCGGATGCAGTGTTGAAATACGGAGAACCTGAAAATTATGTAAACCGTGAACTGAGCTGGCTGGAATTTAACTACCGGATTCTGGGTGAGGCGCGTGACAAGACGACCCCGCTGTTTGAACGTCTGAAATTTTTAAGTATCACGGCGTCGAACCTGGATGAGTTTTTCATGGTCCGCGTGGCATCCCTCAAGGACATGGTTCACGCCAATTATACGAAGCGGGATATTGCGGGTATGACGGCACAGGAACAGCTGGATGCGATTGATGGAAAAACGCATGAGCTGGTCGAGAATCAGTACCGGACCTACAACCGGATGCTCCTGCCGCTCTTAAAACAGCACGGTCTGCGCGTGGTCACCGAGCATGAGAAGCTTACGAAGGAAGAAGCGGTGTACGTTGATCGGTATTTTGAGGAATCGGTCTACCCGGTCCTCACGCCGATGGCGGTTGATTCCTCCCGCCCGTTCCCGCTTATTCACAATAAATCGTTAAATATCGCCGCGCTGGTTCGCAAGAAAAAGGGAGACGGCGAGCTGGAATTTGCGATGGTCTGCGTGCCGGGCGGGCTTCCACGCGTGGTGGAGCTGCCGTGCCAGGAGGGCAAATCGATCATTTATCTGGAAGAAGTCATCGAGCGGAACATCGACAAATTGTTCTTAAATTATGATATTATCAGCTGCCATCCGTTCCGTGTCATGCGAAATGCCGATCTGAGCATCGACGAGGATGAGGCGGAGGATTTGCTCAAGGAGATCGAGCAGAAGCTCAAGAAACGCCAGTGGGGCGAGGTTATTCGCCTGGATATCGAGAAAAAGGCGGACAAGCGCCTCTTAGACATCCTCAAAAAGGAGCTGCACGTCGGCGGGCACGCGATCTATGAGATTGACGGACCGCTTGATCTGACGGTTCTCATGAAGGTGTTCGGTCTGCCGGGCTTTGACGAATTTAAGACACCGCCGTACACGCCGCAGCCGGTTCCGGCGCTGATGAATGAGGATGATATTTTTGCCAATATCCGCAAAGGCGATATATTGCTGACCCACCCGTTTGAGACTTTTGAGCCGGTCGTCAATTTTATCAAGAAAGCTGCCCGCGACCCGGAGGTGCTGGCGATCAAGCAGACACTCTACCGTGTCAGCGGCAACTCCCCGATTATCGCGGCGCTCGCCGAAGCGGCGGACAATGGAAAACAGGTGTCGGTTCTGGTTGAGCTGAAAGCCCGTTTTGACGAGGAAAACAATATTCTCTGGGCGAAGATGCTGGAAAAAGCCGGCTGCCACGTTATCTATGGTCTGCTGGGGCTGAAAACACACAGTAAGATCACGCTGGTGGTGCGCCGCGAGGAAGAGGGCATCCGCCGCTACGTCCATCTGGGAACTGGAAATTACAATGATTCGACGGCAAAACTCTACACCGACTGCGGTCTTTTAACCTGTGATCCGCTGATCGGTGAGGATGCGACTGCAGTCTTTAACATGCTGTCGGGTTATTCGGAGCCGCTTGGCTGGAACAAGCTGTCGCTGGCGCCGCTGTGGCTGCGCGGACGTTTTCTGCGCCTGATCCAGCGGGAAACGCGCAACGCCCGCGAAGGTATTCCAGCGCGGATCGTGGCAAAGATGAACTCCCTGTGCGACCGTGAGATCATTGCGAGTCTTTACGAGGCGTCCAATGCGGGGGTAAAAATACAACTCATCGTCCGCGGCATCTGCTGTCTGCGCGCCGGGATTCCGGGATTAAGCGAGAATATAACGGTCTGCTCGATCGTTGGAAATTTCCTTGAGCACAGCCGTATTTTCTACTTCGAGAACGACGGTGAACCGCAGATTTTCATGGGAAGTGCCGACTGGATGCCGAGAAACCTCGACCGTCGTGTGGAGATTCTCTTCCCGGTTGAGGATGAGAAGCTGAAAGCACGCATCTGTCACATCTTAGAGGTACAGCTTGCCGACAATGTCAAGGCGCAGTACCTGAGACCGGACGGAACCTACGCTAAACGCAACCGCCGCGGCAAAGAGCCGGTCTGCGCGCAGGATACCTTCTGTGCGGAGGCAGTACAGGCGGCGAAGGAGGCTGGAAAAAAGCAGGACCCGGCGGCGATGAGGGTGTTTATTCCGCTGGAACAATAAAGAAATTGCAGTTCGCAGATAAGCAAAATTCTCCAAAAATGTAATAAATTTTTAAAGCATAAATCCTCCCCATATGGTAAACTGGAAACAGGTATATTCGTCTGGTATTTCGCATAGAGATACCGGGAACCTGCATTACATATGAGGGAGGTTTTTTTATGTCTGAAATACACGTTCTGGTGGTGGATGATGAGAAAGAGATTGCCGATCTGGTGGAGATTTATCTGGTCAGTGATGGTTATAAAGTATATAAAGCATCCAATGCGTTAGAGGGATTGGAGATTCTGGAGAAGGAGACGATTCATCTGGTGCTTCTCGATATCATGATGCCGGGGATGGATGGTCTGGAGATGTGCCGCAAGATCCGGGAGACGAACAATATCCCGATCATCATGCTGAGCGCGCGCTCAGCGGATCTGGATAAGATTCTGGGACTGGGAACCGGCGCGGATGATTACGTGACGAAACCATTTAACCCGCTGGAGCTGACGGCGCGCGTCAAATCACAGCTTCGCCGCTACACGCAGTTAAATCCGCAGAGCGGTGCAGGAAACCAGGTTAAAAATGAGATCTCGATCAAGGGACTCACGATCAACAAAGATAATCATAAAGTGACGGTGTACGGCGAGGAGATCAAGCTGACGCCGATCGAATTTGACATCCTGTATCTGCTGGCATCCAATCCGGGGCGGGTCTTCAGCACCGATGAAATCTTTGAGAAGGTGTGGAATGAGAAAGTCTACGAGGCAAATAACACGGTTATGGTACATATCAGACGGCTTCGCGGCAAGATGAAGGAGGACACCCGACAGAACAAGATCATTACAACGGTCTGGGGGGTAGGATACAAAATTGAAAAATAAAAAAGATATGAGTCGCCGATTCCGGACACGGATGGTCATGAACATCGTTTACAGCACCGTGGTGGCATGCCTGGTGGAGGTGTTTCTGATTGCCAATGTTTTGATGATCAGTAGCTATCTGCGGGAGACGCGGTACCGGGATTCTTTTTTCCTGCGCCTGACGGAGACAGAGACACTGATGGCATTTGTCTATCTTCTGTCGGGCATCGCGATCTTCTCAGTCACTTTTTTTGCCCTCCAGGAGCGGTCCATGCGCTATATCAGCCGGATCTCGTCCGCGATTCAGAATATTTCCGAGGGCGATTTGAATACGACGATCGAGGTGCGGGGCGACGACGAGTTTACGGCGATGGCGGTCAATTTAAATAAGATGGTCGGGGATATCCGGAATCTGATGGACAAGGAGCGCGAGGCGGAGCGCACGAAGAATGAGCTGATTACCAATGTGGCACACGATCTGCGGACACCGCTGACCTCGATCATCGGCTATCTTGAACTTCTGTCCGGCAAGGTGGAGATTCCTGCAGAAATGCAGAAAAAATATATTGATATTGCCTATGCAAAATCGAAACGTCTGGAAAAACTGATCGAAGATTTGTTTGGTTTTACTAAAATGAATTATGGAAAAGTGGCAATGCACGTGTCGAAGGTGGACATCGTCAAACTGCTCAGCCAGCTGTTGGAGGAATTTTATCCGAGCTTCAAGGACAAAAACCTCTCCTACGAGCTGCAGAGCAATGTCCCGGGCAAGGTTATCACGGCAGACGGAAATCTTCTGGCGCGCCTTTTTGACAACCTGATCAATAACGCGATCAAGTACGGTGCGGACGGAAAACGGGTGCTGGTGCAGATTCATGCGGAGGAAGAGGTCGTGACCGTCTCGGTGACGAACTACGGTTACGTGATTCCGGCGGACGAGCTGCCTCTTTTATTTAATAAATTCTACCGCGTGGAACAGTCGCGATCGACCAACACGGGCGGCACAGGGTTAGGTCTGGCGATCGCCAAAAATATCGTCGATATGCACGGCGGCACGATTCAGGTAACGAGCGATCTGAATGGAACGGTGTTTACGGTGCGCCTGCGGACGAATTTTGACATCAACAGGGAAAATTTCCAGATGCCGTAAAGGCGAGTGTGGGAAAGAATCTGATAGACATTTTAATGGATTTTTGGTTACTGTTCACAGGTAGGCACTTTTGGAACCGAAAGTGCCGTAAGAAAACATGGTGGCAGCAGGAATTTGCCGTATTTAAATGCGAAGCCACGGCAAATTCCGTTACTGGGCACGTATGCGTGAACAGTTACAGATAGGGAGAGAAAGGATGCAGAAAAAGAGGGGAATACAGTTCTTTTTTGCGATATTGATCGGATGGATGGCACTATTCTGCCTTCCTGCGGGGTACGCATATGCCTCACAAGAGGAAGCAGATGCGCCGCTGTCGATGGACGTTTCCTATGGATTTGACAATACGGCAAAGAGCGACCGTTACCTTCGGGTAACGGTTCTTCTGAATAACAATAAAGCGCCGTTTGAGGGAACGCTGGAGTTTCTGACCGCGCAGTCCAGTCTGGAGGCGTACCAGTATTCCTATCCGTTATCATTGGCAGCGGGGGAGAAGTTTGAACAAGAATATTATATCCCGCTGGGTGTGCGGGCGGATCAGATGTTTGTATCGGTACAGGATGTAAACGGGGAAACGGTCATCCGGAAACGTCTGAAACTTGGTTCTGAGGAGGACGTTGCGGAGAGTTATATCGGAATTTTGACGGATACGCCGGAGGCACTTTCTTATTTAGACGGCGCGGGCATCCGATATGGGACGCTTCGGACGCGGGCGGTTTTTCTGGATGCCGAGCAGGCACCGGATGACCGGCTGGGTTACGATCCGCTGGATCTGGTAATTGTGTCTGGATTTGACCTGGATTCGCTCAGTGATGTCCAGTATGAGGCGCTGCGGCGCTGGGTGGAAGACGGCGGTACGATCCTCTTTGGCGGCGGTGTGGATTGTGCGAGAAATTATGGCAGGTTTGCAGAGAAGGTGCTGGAGCCGCCGTATCTGGATGCGGTAACCGTTCCGGTCAGTCTGGGCGGGGAGACGGCACCGGGCGAGCAGACGGGGGAGATCCAGGCAGAATGCGTCGATGTGAACCTGAAGAACGGCAGCACTCTGCTGGCGGGGGAAGTGTTCCCGCTGTTATCCCATACGAACTGCAAACAGGGGCGGATCGTGGCAGCTGCCTTTTCGATGGATGCGATCAGCGATTTGTGCCTGACCAATCCATCCTCATTTGAAAAGCTGTATACGCTGGTGCTGGGAAGTGATACCGTGGACGAGCTGGCACAGGAGGATTACTACGGTTATTCGGGCTCGTATTTCAGCGTACAGGGGCTGGTCAACACCGGCAATGCGGGGCGGCTTCCGAAGGTTGCGGCGTACACGGCGATCGTGGTGGTCTACCTGCTTTTGATTGGTCCGGGCATCTATTTCTACTTAAAAAAGCGGGGAATTTACCGGTATTATCTGCCGGCGGTGACACTGGGGGCGTTTTTGTTTACCGGCATTATTTATGCGCTGGGCGTAAAGACACGCTTCCGGGAGCCGTTTGTGACGTATGCGTCGATTCTGGATACCTCGGGAGAAGAGGCGGAAGAAGCCACTTATATGAACATCCGAAGCCCTTATAACAAGCCGTATTCGGTGAGTTTAAAGCCGGGCTATGAGGTGCGCCCGATGACGCGCAGTTACTATTACGATGCGGTTTCGGCGGTGCGCTTTACCGGTGAGGAAGAGTATCATACGAACTTTGTTTATCAGCCGGAACGGGTCGAAATTAAAATGCGGGATACGGTCGCATTTTCACCGAATCTGTTTACCCTGCGTCGTGAGCTGGAGAAAACGGACGCGATGGGCGTTCAGGGAAATATTTCCTATTTTGATGGCGTGGTGTCGGGAACGGTAAAAAACTGTTTTGAGGAACCGCTGGAGAATGCGGCTCTGCTCATCAATGGGAAAGCGGTGCTGCTGGGAAGATTAGAGCCTGGGCAGACGGTTTCTCTGGATGGAAAGGAGAGCTGCGATTATCCGGTCAGCTATTCGTATGCGGCAGCACAGATGGTGACCGGGGCGGATCAGTATGAGAAAGCGGAGATTGAGGATCCGGACTATTTAAAGGCGCAGGAGTGGACGAGACTTTTGAGCTTTTATCTGGATTCCGGCGCGGGGCGCAATCCGTCTGAGGCGTGCCTGGTGGCATTTTCAACCCGGAAGCTCCAGGGAGAGGAAGATTTCCTGGCGGATGCGAGGACACTTCGGGAAGGATTTTGCATGGTGACCGAGTCAATCCCGCTGAACCGTGAAAAAGACGGAAAACTTTACCGTTCGGCGCTTGAGGAAGATCCAACGGTGCTCGCCGGAAATTATGAGGCGGCGTACAACACAATGTATAGCGGGGAAACAGCGGAGGCTGCGACGGTCGAATATTCGCTGGGAAGTGACCTTGTCATTGAAAAGCTTACGTTTGAGACTCTGTCACCGCGATTTTCGGAAAATCCGCTCTATCCGTATATGTCATTCTTCTCCGGAAGCATGTATTTCTATAACTATGAGACCGGGCGCAATGACCGGATTGAGCTGAAATCAGAGTATTCGGCAAAGGAGCTTTCGCCGTACCTGTCTCCGTCGAACACATTGACCGTCAAATATGTGCCGGAACAGACGGGAGAGTATGGCTGGGAAAGCCAGCTTCCAAGAATCTATGTCGTAGGGAGGAGAGAGTGATGCTGACAATTAAAAACCTCAGAAAACGATATGGCAATTTTCAAGCGCTGGATGGGCTGAATCTGGAGGTCGCGGACGGGGAACTCTTTGGATTCGTGGGTCCCAATGGGGCAGGCAAGACGACGACGCTCAAGATTCTTGCGGGACTTCTCGTTCCCGACGAGGGCGAGGTGGAGATCGGCGGACTGGATGTTTACTCAGACGGAAAAGAACTCCGGCGGCGGATCGGCTATGTGCCGGATTTCTTCGGAGTATATGATAACCTGAAAGTATCGGAATATATGGAATTTTTCGCATCCTGCTACGGAATTACGGGGCTGCAGGCGCGGACGCGCTGCCATACGCTTCTGGAACAGGTGCGGCTGGAAGATAAAGAGGACTTTTTCGTGGACGGGCTTTCGAGAGGTATGAAGCAGCGCCTCTGTCTGGCGCGGGCGCTCATCCACGATCCGGATCTTCTGATCCTGGATGAACCGGCTTCCGGGCTGGATCCGCGCACCCGGGTGGAGTATACGGCGATTCTGAAAGAACTGCGCGATCAGGGAAAAACGCTGCTCGTCAGCTCACATATTTTATCGGAATTGTCAGAGCTTTGTACCTCGATCGGCATCATTGAGCAGGGAAGAACGGTTCTGCAGGGCAGCATGGATCAGATTTTTGAGCGGATCAACTCGTCCAATCCGCTTCTGATCTCAATTTTCAGCCAGAAAGAAAAGGCGCTTGCGATCCTGAAAAGCCATCCTTGCGTGCAGACGATCGCGGTGCAGGGGGATGAGATCAAGCTGGGCTTTTTGGGGGATCGGCAGGATGAGGCGCTGCTTTTGCAGCAGCTTATCGATGCGGATGTGATGGTCAGCAGCTTTATGCGCGAGAAGGGAAGCCTGGAATCACTGTTTATGCAGATCACAGGACATGAAGAAGAGAGGGCGGTGCTGAAACATGAGATGGAATCCGGTATTTAGGAGGGAAATGACAGTCGGAAGCCGCAGCATCCGCATGATGGCGATTCTGTTTGTTTTTAACAGTATTCTGGCGGCGGTGGCGCTGTTTAATATGTATTCGGTGGCGGAACAGGTCAGGACGACGGCGGAGATCCAGTATTCGCAGTTTCTGGATCTCTACACGTTCGTCTCCTCGATCGAATTTATCATGCTGCTTTTCATCATGCCGGCGCTGACTGCCAGCAGTATCAGCGGCGAGCGGGAACGCCAGACGCTGGAACTGATGCTGACGACCACGATGGAGCCGCGTGACATGGTGCTTGGAAAACTGGCGTCCTCGCTGGTGACGATGCTGGTGCTGGCGGTCTCGGCGCTTCCGGTACAGGCGCTCGTATTTGTCTACGGGGGCGTTACGCTGCAGGACATCGGGATGCTGTTCCTGTGCCACGGCGTTGTGGCAATTTTAACGGGTAGTATCGGGATCTTTTATTCATCGGTGCTGCGCCGCTCGACGGTATCGACCGTCTGCTCCTATGTGACGGTGGTGGCGCTGACGGCGGGAACGATGGCAGTCAATCTGTTTGCATACCGGATGGCGCTCCGGGCGGCAAATTCGTATGCATCTAATCTCAATGCATCGGAAATGGCAAGTTCCGGCATTTTACGCTATCTCTTTCTTTTCAATCCGGCTGTCTCGTTTTATAATGTAATTAACGGACAGGCGGGAAGCGGTGACATGAGAAAATGGTTCGAGCCGCTGTTCGGTGTATTTCCAGATAATGCGATCACAGCACACTGGACGGCGTGCAGCCTGATTTTGCAGTGTATACTGGCGATGGTGCTGATCGCGGCAGCAGTCTGGGCGATCACGCCGGGAAAATGGAATCGGCATGGGAAAAATAAAGGGAAGGATAACCGATAGATAGAAAAAGCAGAAAAACAGAGAGACTATGAATTTGGACAAGGAGGCAGAGAGTATGGGAATTATCAGAGCAGCGGCACACGCGGTCGGCGGCGGGCTGGCAGATCAGTGGCTGGAAGTGATTGAACCGGAAAATATGGGGGAACAGACCGTATTTTCAGCGGGTGTGCAGACACGCCGCGGGGAGAACCGGAAGAGAACGCCGGAAACGGTGTCCAATGGTTCTGTGATCCATGTGTACCCGAATCAGTTTATGATGCTGGTGGACGGCGGTAAGGTCGTTGATTATACAGCGGAAGAGGGTTATTATACAGTGCAGAATTCATCCCTGCCGTCTCTGTTTAACGGACAGTTCGGCGATGCGCTGAAAGAATCCTTCAACCGTGTGCGCTATGGCGGACAGACGCCGTATGCACAGAAGGTCTACTATATTAATCTCCAGGAGATCAAGGGAATCAAGTTCGGCACACGGACGCCGATCAACTATTTTGATTTATTCTATAATTCCGAGCTGTTTCTGCGCGCACATGGAACTTACTCCATCAAGATCACGGATCCATTGAAATTTTATGCGGAGGCTATTCCGAAAAATCAGGATCAGGTGGAGATTGATTCCATCAATGAGCAGTATTTAGCGGAGTTCCTGGAAGCGCTGCAGACCTCGATCAACCAGATGTCGGCGGATGGCGTGCGGATTTCCTTTGTAGCCTCCAAAGGCAGGGAACTGGGACGATATATGGCGGAGACGCTGGATGAAGAGTGGAACCGTCTGCGTGGCATGGAGATCCAGTCAGTCGGTATCGCCAGCATTTCCTATGATGAAGAATCGCAGAAACTCATCAATATGCGGAATCAGGGCGCGATGCTCGGCGACCCGTCGGTGCGCGAGGGGTATGTACAGGGCGCGATGGCACGCGGCTTTGAGGCAGCCGGTTCCAACGGAAGCGGTGCGATGGCAGGCTTCATGGGAATGGGCGCCGGCATGAACTTCGGCGGCGGATTTATGGGCGCCGCATCGGCGTCCAACCTGCAGCAAATGCAGATGCAGCAGGCGGCGCGGCAGGGATATGCGGCACCACAGGGCGGTTATGCGCCGGGGCAGGCGAATAGAGCGCCGCAGGGTGGTTATGCACAGCAGCCGGGACAGATGGATGCGGCACCACAGGGCGGTTATGCACAACCGGCAGGACAGAATGCACCGCCTCAGGGCAGTGCGGCAGCTCCGGCGGAATCCTGGACTTGTGAGTGCGGCAATGTCAACCACGGAAAGTTCTGCTCCGAGTGCGGCAAGCCAAGACCAGCCGGTCCGTGGACCTGCAGCTGCGGAACGGTCAATACAGGTAAGTTTTGTTCTGAATGCGGAAAACCGAGGTCATAGGGCGTATGGAGATACAATCATATAAGTGTCCAAACTGCGGCGGCGGGCTGGTGTTTGATCCGAAGACGCAGAAATTTAAATGTGAATACTGCCTCTCAGCGTTTACGGAAGAGACGTTGAAAGAGATGGAAGAGGCAGCCAGAAAGTCAGAGGAAGCTTCGAAGCCGGGTGAAATGCCGGAAGCGGAAAAGATAGAGAGCCAGAAGCAGGCGGAGTCCAAGATGGTTCTCTATACCTGCCCGAGCTGCGGCGCGGAGATTGTGGCACAGGAGACGACGGCGTCCACGTACTGCTGTTACTGTCACAATCCGGTGGTTCTTTCGGGAAGTCTGGACGGTAAATACCGCCCGGACGGTCTGATTCCGTTTGAGATCGACAAGAAAAAGGCAAAAGAAATCTTTAAAAACTGGATTCAGAAGAAAAAGTATGTGCCGGATGATTTCTACTCGCCGCGTCAGATGGACTATCTGGAGGGAATTTATTATCCATATTGGATGTATAGCTGTCAGGTATCCGGTGAGATGCAGGCGGAGGCGCTGCGGAAACGCGTGACGGTGGCGGGGGAGATCGAGTATATCGAGACGAGCCGTTACCATCTGGAGAAAAAGGCGGAGCTTCCCATCAAGGATGTGGCGCGCAACGCGTTAAAGCAGGTGGACCGCAGCCTTGCCGAGACCGTGCTTCCGTTTGATATGAAGAAGCTGCGCCCGTTTCAGGCAGGCTATTTTCTGGGATTTAGGGCGGAGCGGCGCGACCGGGAAAAGGAAGAATTTACACAGGAGATTGAGCAGGAGATCAAGCAGTATACGAGAGAATCCCTGCAAAATAGCGTCTCCGGCTACGATCATGTGGATATCCGGAACCATCGGGAGACCATCACGGGGGAAAAATGGAACTATGCCATGCTTCCGGTGTGGATGATGACCTATCCGGATCCGAAGAGCGGTCAGATGTACTATTTTGCGATGAATGGGGAAAATGGAAAGGTCTGCGGCGTCCTGCCGGTTGATTCGAAAAAACTGGTGCGCCTGTTTTTGACGATTTTCATTCCTGTGTTTGTACTTTTGCTGCTGGGAGGATACCTGATATGATAGAGAATCAAAAGGCGGGAGTCACACAGAAAAAGAAGAAATATGGACGGCTGAAAGATTTTATATGCTTCTTTGTTGCAGCATTTATTTCATTTTCACAGGTCAGCCTTATATGGGCGGCGGAAGGCACGCGCGTCTTCGACGAGGCGGGACTGTTCAGCGCGGAAGAAGTGCAGGAGCTGGAGACACGGATCGATGAGGTGCGTGACTCACAGGATGCCGATCTGGCGGTACTGACAGTCGAGGACGCACAGGGAGAATCGGCGGAAAGCTATGCCGATGATTTTTACGATACCCACGGACTGGGCGTCGGGGACGATGCGAGTGGTATTCTGCTTTCGATCGATATGGACAACCGGGAGATATACGTTTCTACCACCGGGTATGCGATGAAGGTGCTGACGGATGCGCGGGTAGAGAAGGTGCTGGATGCGGCATATGACAGCGTGGCGGATGGAAACTATGCGGAAGGCGCGCTGGGGGCGATCGACAGCATCGAAAATTATCTGGAGATGGGCGTTCCGGCGGGACAGTATACGCAGGTGCGCGAGGAGAAAAAACATTCCCTGGAATGGTATGAGGTGCTGTTTGCGGCGGTCGCGGCTGCAATCGTGGCGGCACTCCCGTGCTTTTCGGTGATGCGCCAGTATAAGATGCAGAAAGAACACCGCCAGTCGCTGGGTTTCCATATGGCATACCGGGCGGACAGTGCGCTGCATTTTGTTCAAAATGAGGAGCAGTTTGTAAACCGGTCGGTAGTGACCAGACGGATTCCGAAAAATCCGGGTCCGGGCGCTTCGGGCGGTTCGGCCGGAAGGACGACCATACATCAGGGCAGCAGCGGAAGGATGCACGGCGGCGGAGGCAGAAAGTTTTAATTGATACAATTTCGTGTGGAAGGCGGATGAATGATATATGACAATCCTGATGACAGGCTTATGTGAGAAAGGTGCAGACCAGATCTGGAAACAGTGTAACGATGCGATGTACGCCCAGGGAGTTACCTGGCTGGAAGAGGCGGCGTATGCGGGCGATGCGGAAGCATGGTTCTTTTTAGGACACTGTTACAGCTGGGGGGACGGGGCTGTCGGGTTCAATGAGAAAAAAGCGTATGAATGTTACCTGCGGGGGGCTTCGGCGGGAAGTGCCCGGGCAGTGTTAGGAGCGCTGCGCGCCGGTCAGTATGACGAACAGATGAAGCAGTCGGCACGTTATTCCATCGAGGAAAGTTACCGTCAGGTGCGGGATGCCGCTGAGATGGGCGATGTCTATGCCGCGTGGCAGATGGGCGAGGCAGTTGAGTGGGAAGATCTGGCCGATTATATGCCGCAGACTGAGAGCGCCCGTGAGCAGTGTCTCTTCTGGTACGAACGGGCGGCGGACGGCGGCATTATCCCGGCGATGGTTAAGATGGGAAAATGCTGCCAGAATGGTACATACCGGGAAAAAGATGAAAAAGAGGCACTTCGCTGGGCGAACCAGTGCGCCGCCAGCGGGGAGGTCTGGGGACTCTTCCAGATGGGGGAACATTACCGCCAGGAAGAAGACTGGGAAGCTGCATTCCAATATGACTATGCGGCGGCAAAGCAGGGGTCTTCCCGCGCCATGCTGTATCTGGGGCAGATGTATTTAAACGGACAGGGCACAGAGCGCGATATCCAGGCGGCCGTCCAGGCGCTGGAAGGAGCCGCGGCGCGGAACGAGGCGGAGAGCTTTGAAGAACTTGGAAATCTGTTTTATCAGGATGAGCTGGTGGAGCGCGATGATGAAAAAGCGTTTTACTGGTATGGAAAAGCATATGCGGCAGGCATCAAAGAGGCGGCGCTTCCGTTAGCCCGCCTGTATCTGCGCCCGTCCGATGAGCAGGACACTGTCCGGGCAGAAAAACTTCTGCGGGAGGCAGCTGGGATCGAGACGGACGGACAGGCAAGTCTGGCGCTTGGAAATATCTATCGGGATGGTCTGAACGGCGAGATTGATATGAAGCAGGCAGTTTCCTGGTACGAAAAAGGCGCTTCGCAGGGAAATCCAGAGTGCATGGAGATTCTTGGATGCCTGTATTTCCAGGGCGAAGAGGGAGTAGACCGCGATTATGCAAAAGCATTTGAGTGGCTGAACCGGTGCGAAGAAGCCGGAAGTCTGCAGTCTGCATCCAAGTTAGGCTATCTCTATATGAAGGGAGAAGGCTGCACCGCCGATGAAAATAAGGCGAAGGAGCTTTTTGAGCGGGCGGCACAGACGGAATGTGACGGATATGCACTCTATGAGCTTGGATTTATCTACGAACGGAAAAATGAATCCCCGGAAGATCTCGAGCGGGCGGCACAGTGCTACCAGAAGGCGATTGAGATGGGAAATGAGAGTGCTTCACGGCGGTTTTCCCATTTTAAGAAGGGATTGTTTGGGCGCTGGAAGATCACGTATTAAGGGGGGAATTTTTCTTGCGCTGTGCCATAAAGTATGATAGAATTTTTAACTAAAGTGAGCAGGGGGTCCCGTAACTTTGCGGGAGAACTGCAAAACCACACAGAACACTTACATGGCAGAAAGTTTGACTCCGGCATCCTTTGCAAAGATGGGGACGACGGGGAAAGATAAAAAGAGAGGATGAAAATCATGGCAATCAATTACAGCAGTACCCGTGGCGGTGAAAACAACGTAACGGCTTCGATGGCGATCTTAAAGGGACTGGCAGCAGACGGTGGCCTGTTCATGCCGGATCATATCCCGGCGTTAGATTGCAGCCTGGAAGAATTATCCCATAAAACATATCAGGAAGTAGCTTATGCGGTTATGAAGCAGTTCCTGACTGATTTCACAGAGGAAGAGCTGAAAACCTGTATCGAGCGCGCTTACGACAGTAAGTTTGATACGGAAGAGATTGCGCCGCTTGTCAAAGCAGACGGAGCATATTATCTGGAGCTGTTCCACGGAAGCACGATTGCCTTCAAGGATATGGCGCTCTCGATCCTGCCGCATCTGATGACCGTATCGGCGAAGAAGAACCATGCGGAGAACACGATTGTGATCCTGACCGCAACCTCCGGCGATACCGGAAAGGCAGCGATGGCTGGTTTTGCAGATGTTGAGGGAACCAGAATTATCGTATTTTACCCGAAGGACGGCGTCAGCCGTGTGCAGGAGCTGCAGATGCTGACCCAGAAGGGCGCGAACACAAGCGTTGTCGGTATTTCCGGAAACTTTGATGATGCACAGAGCGGTGTCAAGAAAATCTTCGGTGACAAAGAATTTGCCAAAGAATTAGCAGGCAGAGGCTATCAGCTCTCTTCCGCAAACTCCATCAACATCGGTCGTCTCGTACCACAGGTTGTATACTATGTATATGCGTATGCAAAACTGCTTGAAAACGGCGAGATCGAGAACGGTGAGAAGATCAATGTAACCGTTCCGACCGGAAACTTCGGCAATATCTTAGCTGCTTATTTTGCAAAACAGATGGGTGTGCCGATCGACAAGCTGATCTGCGCGTCCAATGACAATAAAGTTCTGTACGACTTCTTTAAGACAGGCGTATATGACAAGAACCGTCCATTCATCCTGACCTCTTCCCCGTCGATGGATATTCTGATTTCCAGCAACCTGGAACGTCTGATTTATCTCTCCACCGGCTGCGATGCGGAGGAGACCAAGAAACGCATGGAAGAGCTTTCGAAAGATGGCAAATATTCGGTTACCGATAAGATGCGTGCGCGCATGGCAGATTTTGTCGGCGGTTATGCCGATCAGGCGGCAAATGCAGCCGAGATCAAGCGTCTCTACGATGAGACCGGTTATATGATCGATACGCATACCGGCGTTGCATCCTGCGTATACCATAACTATGTGAAGGAGACAGGCGATACCAAGAAGACAGTTATCGCATCGACGGCAAGCCCATATAAATTCTCCCGCAGCGTCATGGAGGCAATCTTCGGCAGCGAAGAAGGCAAGGGCGAGTTCGAGCTTATCGACGAGATGGAGAAAGCATCCGGCGTGAAGATCCCGCAGGCGATCGAGGAGATCCGCAAGGCCGAGATCCGTCACAACCGCCAGTGCAAGCCGGAGGAGATGGAGAAGACCGTTTCGGAGATTTTACAGTAAAAGTTACAAAATATTAAAATAATTGCCTGTTATTTTTTTGACAGGCTAGGCAAATACTGAATTATGGTATATAATAGACTCTGGTTAGATCAAAAAGAGACAACGAGGAGGTTTGTATATGTTAGTTAGTGCGAAGGAAATGCTTCAGAAGGCAAGAGATGGCAAATATGCGGTTGGTCAGTTCAACATCAACAATCTTGAATGGACCAAAGCGATTTTACTGACGGCACAGGAGCAGAACTCACCGGTTATCTTAGGTGTTTCAGAGGGCGCAGGCAAGTATATGACTGGCTTTAAGACAGTATCTGCGATGGTAAAAGCGATGATCGAAGAGCTGAACATCACGGTTCCGGTTGCGCTGCATCTGGATCACGGCACCTACGAGGGCTGCTACAAATGTATCGATGCTGGATTTTCTTCCATCATGTTTGACGGCTCCCATTATCCGATCGCCGAGAACGTAGAGAAAACCAAAGAATTAGTCAAAGTCTGCGCGGAGAAAGGTATTTCCCTGGAGGCTGAGGTTGGTTCCATCGGCGGCGAGGAAGACGGCGTGATCGGTATGGGCGAATGTGCAGATCCGAACGAGTGCAAGGCGATTGCAGACCTCGGAGTTGATATGCTGGCAGCAGGTATCGGCAATATCCACGGCAAATATCCGGCAAACTGGCCAGGCTTAAGCTTTGAGACGCTGGCAGCCGTAAAAGAAAAAGTAGGCGATATGCCGCTGGTTCTTCACGGTGGTACCGGTATTCCGGAAGATATGATCAAGAAAGCCATTTCTTTAGGTGTAGCGAAGATTAATGTAAATACTGAGTGCCAGCTGGCATTTGCAGAGGCAACCCGCCAGTATATCGAGGCTGGTAAAGATCAGCAGGGCAAAGGATTTGACCCGCGTAAACTTCTTGCACCTGGTTTTGAGGCGATCAAAGAGACGGTTAAGACAAAGATGGAACTGTTCGGTTCTATCGGAAAAGCCTGATGAATAAGTAAGGTTCATGACCGGACTGCAGGGATGTACATTTCGCAACGCGGATATACATACCGGCGGTCCGGTCTGTTTTCATATTAATGTGAGGGATTGAATGAGCGAGATTATCAATGTACCGGAAATTTTCGGAAAAAATGTGTTTAATGACAAGGCGATGCAGGAACGCCTTCCGAAAAGTGTTTACAAAAAACTGAAGAAAACCATTGAAGACGGAGCTGAGCTGGATCCGTCCATCGCAGATGTTGTCGCACACGCGATGAAAGACTGGGCGATCGAGCGCGGTGCGACGCATTATTCCCATTGGTTTCAGCCGCTGACCGGCATCACGGCAGAAAAACATGATGCGTTTATCTCCGTACCGGATTCCAACGGACGCGTTATCATGGAGTTTTCCGGTAAAGAGCTGATTAAGGGCGAGCCGGATGCATCCTCGTTTCCGTCGGGCGGACTTCGTTCCACCTTTGAGGCACGCGGCTATACAACCTGGGATTGTACTTCCCCGGCATTTCTGCGGGAAGATACGCTGGGCGTGACACTCTACATACCGACTGCATTCTGTTCGTACCGCGGCGAAGCACTGGATAAGAAGACACCGCTGCTGCGTTCCATGCAGGCAATCAACGAGCAGGCACTCCGGATTCTCCGCCTGTTTGGAAATACGACTTCCCACCGTGTGATTCCGTATGTGGGACCGGAGCAGGAGTATTTTCTGGTTGATAAGAACAAATATTTACAGAGAAAAGACCTGATCTACACCGGTCGTACCCTGTTTGGCGCGATGCCGCCGAAAGGACAGGAGATGGATGATCACTATTTTGGAAGCATCCGTCCGAGAGTCGGTGCATTCATGAAAGAGTTAAATGAGACACTGTGGCGTCTGGGTGTCAGTGCAAAGACACAGCACAACGAAGTTGCACCAGCACAGCATGAATTAGCACCAACCTATTGTCAGGTCAATCTGGCAGTCGATCACAACCAGATGGTCATGGAAGCGATGAAGCGTGTCGCAGGACATCACGGTCTGACCTGTCTGCTGCATGAGAAACCATTTGACGGAATCAATGGTTCCGGTAAGCATAACAACTGGTCCCTGACGAGCGACGACGGCATCAACATGATGAATCCGGGCGAGACGCCGCACGAAAATGTACAGTTCCTTCTGGTTCTGGCGTGCATCATGAAAGCAGTTGACAGACACGCGGATCTGCTGCGCGAGTCCACCGCGATTCCGGGCAACGATCATCGTCTGGGTGCGGCAGAGGCGCCGCCAGCGATCATCTCTATTTTCCTGGGCGAACAGCTGGAGGATGTTATCGACCAGTTGTGCAGCACGGGCGAAGCCGCACATTCTAAGAAAGGCGAGGTACTTCAGACGGGAGTAGCGACACTTCCGGATTTCGTCAAGGATGCAACCGACCGCAACCGTACTTCACCGTTTGCGTTTACCGGTAACAAATTCGAGTTCCGTATGGTTGGTTCTTCGGATTCTGTTTCATCCCCGAACGTCGTGCTCAACACGATCGTGGCAGAAGCGTTTAAAGAGGCTGCGGACGAATTGGAAAACAGCGATGATTTTGACAGCGCAGTCCATGATATCATCAAGCGTCTGTTTGCAGAGCACCGCCGTATCATTTTCAGCGGAAATGGTTATTCTGAGGAATGGGTTAAAGAGGCAGAGCGCCGTGGACTCCCGAACCTGAAAGCGGGTATCGATTCTGTCGAGGCAATCCGGACCGAGAAAGCGATCAAGCTCTTTGAAGAATTTGGCGTGTACACCCGGACCGAGCTGGAATCCCGCGCCGAGATTGAGTATGAGGCATATTCCAAGACCGTCAACATCGAGGCAAAGACGATGATCGACATGGCGAGCAAGCAGATCATCCCGGCGGTTGTCAAATATACGACTCAGCTTGCTTCCTCCCTGACAGCCGTCCGGACTGCCTGTGAGGAGGCCGATGTCAGTGTCCAGAAAGAACTGCTTTTAGAGACCTCTGATAAACTTTCAGAGATGAAGGTGGCATTGGCGGCACTCAAAGATATCCTGGCAAAGGCATCTGCGATCAAGGATAACAAAGAAAAAGCATTCGCCTATCTGCATGAGGTGTGCCCGGCGATGGTAGCTCTCCGTAAACCGGCAGACGAACTGGAAATGCTGGTAGATAAAGAATTATGGCCATTTCCGAGTTATGGGGATTTGGTGTTTGAGGTGTAGGCAGCTTTTAGAAGGTATGATTTTAATTAAAAAGATTTTGACCATCGATATAAGCTATGAATCGTTGGTCAAAATCTTTTTTTAACAACACTTATATATTTTGCAAATACGGTTTATTTCCGTCCAGGACCCTGCGTCTGTCCCTCCTGAATCGTATCGCCCTGATTGGAGGTAAATCCGTTAATCCGTTTATCGGACGAATTTGACGAAGAGCCTGACGAGCTGGAGTTCGATGTCGTCGGTGCGGTGTAAGACGTGCCGTTGCTGTAGATGCGGCTTGGTACATTGCCGGTATCGCTGGTGGAACTGCTGCTTGTCTGGTTATTCGAAGAGCCTGACGAACTGGAAGTCCCGCCCGGCGTGGAAGTGGAGCTGCTGTAGCCGCTTCCAGGAATCGGAACGGTTGTGCCCGACGAAGAAGCATTTGACGAGCTGGAGCTGTTGGAACTTCCCGGTGCAGTAAAACTGGTCGAAGGATCGGAACTATTCGAATTGTTGGTGTTACCTGAACTGGAGGTCCCTGAATTGGAATTGTTCGAAGCCGTTCCGCTTGGCCCCGAAGTGCTGCTTGAAGAAGAACTGCCAGACGAAGTCCCTGTTCCCTGTGAAGCACTTGGGTCAAAATAGCTGTCGCTCATGCCGGAGAGACTGGACGGTGGATTCTGGCACGCACCGCTCTTGGCAAAGGTGTATTTCACCGAATCAATCGTCCGGGTTGTGTTCGAAGCCATCTTACCGTTCTCATCCAGATAATAGTAGGTGCCGGATACCTTAATCCAGCCTTTCTGACGGTGTCCGTACTCATTGAAATAGTACCAGGTGCCGTCGATCTGCTTCCAGCCGCGGCTCATATTGCCGTCTGTCTTGTCCATGTAGTAGGTGTTTCCGTTGCTGTCATTGAGCCAGCCAGTCAGCATCTTGCCATCATGGAGATAGTAGTATTCATTTTTAATAAGCTGCCAACCGGTCAGCATTTTTCCATTTTCGTCGAGATAATACCAGGTGCTGTTTACCTTCTGCCAGCCAGTCCGCATCGCCCCGTCCGTGCCGAAATAGTACCAGGTGCCGTTATCCATCTTCTGCCAGTTGGTAAACATCCGTCCATCATCGCCCAGATAATACCAGACCGTATCAAGCTGGAGCCAGCCCTTCTGCATCACACCGTACTGGTTAAAATAGTACCAGTAGTTGTTGATTTTCTGCCATTTAGTCATCATCTCGCCGCTCTGGTTGAAATAATACCAGGCGGAAGTGGATGAATCCTGACGCCATCCAGTCACCATTTTGCCGGTCGATTCATCCATATAATAATATTTCTCTCCGATATGTACCCATCCGGTATGCTTCTGACCGTCGTCGGTCATGTAGTACCAGTAGTTTCCGTCCTTCAGCCATCCAGCCGCACGGCTCTGGGAAGAAGGAAGCAGCCCCATGGCACCGATCAGGCAGGCAAGCCCAAGCAGCTTTGCATATCTTTTCCGCATCGCGTATCCCCCTTGCAATGTGATTTATCGTTATCTATGATTACAGTAGAAATTAATATCAAAGATGTTGGGGTCAAAAGGCATTTTGACCCCTCTGATACCAGATTGCTCCGCACTATATGCTCCCGCAATCTTCAAAAAAATTCGTAATTCGCTCATTTTTCTTTGAAAAATGGCTACTTACTCATGTTTTTGGCGGGTCCCCAGGTCAAAAATTCTCCTGCAAGCAAGCTTGCGTCGAACTTCTGACCTTTTGACCCTGGTATCATATCAAATTACTTTATAAGTATAACATAGAAAAATGTAAAATACCTAACGGAAATATTACAATTTTAACAAGTCCTCGGAAACAATTTTTCGATAATAATTTTTCGCATACCGGTACATCACGATCGTGTAATCGCCAAATTCGCGCCCTTCCATACTCTTGAAGACCGCCCAGAGCGCCCACAGGAAACCGCCGAGCGCCGCATAGGCATACGTGACAAAGCGTTCCTCGTCTGATGGGGCGTGCTGGAGGTATTCTTCCAGAAGGTGGTCAAGCTCTTCCTGTGAATAATATGAATAAATACTGCACATCGCAATATCAATGAGCGGATCGCACATGCCTGCATACTCCCAGTCGATCAGACGCAGGGAGCCGTCCGGCAGAAACAGGAAATTGTCTGCAACCGAATCAATATGGGAGAGGCAGCAAGGACGTTTCAGTGTATCCAGCCGATCCATCAGTTCATTCATCCGGGCGCGGACCGCCGGGTAGTCCTCGAACAGCATTTCCTCATGTCCGCGGCAGATCCTTTCATAAAAATCAATCCGTTCCCGAATGCGGAACGTGTGCGGAACCGTCACGCCGGAATGATGCAGCTTCCGCAGCATCTCCATGCAGGCGGCCATCTCCTGCGGATTCTTTGCATCCGCATTCCGAGCGCCCTCATAATACTGGGCGATCTTGTAGCCGGTTTTTCCGTCAAAATACAAAATATGTTCGGTAATGCCAAGCGGTGTGACCGCCTTGTAAACAGCCTCCTCCTCTTTCCGGTTAATCAGAAATTCTGTTCCCGGACCCGGAATGCGGCAGATATAATGTTTTCCATCCAGTTCAAACAGGAACGACTGGTTTGTCATACCAGATTTGAGACAGCGGATGTTGTGTATCGCTTCCTCTTTTACATTGAAAACGTGTGCGACCAGCTGCATGGCGGCATTGTCCGAATGATTCTGATATTTCGGATCAAACAGGCGCAGTTCTTCCAGGTTTTCAAACTCATAGACCTGATCCGCCGGCTGGCAGTTCATCGAAAAATCCAGTTCTTTGATATGATCGACGACAACCTGTTCCCAGTACCATTGTTCTGTGCCAGGCTGATGATAGGCTTCCTCAATGAGCGGAATGAGCTGGTTGGAAAAATCACGCGAGAGGAACGCAGGTCCATACATGACCCAGGAATCATGCCCACCGACCTGCACCGATGTGATACGTCCCTTTTTATTAGAAGAAAGACACCATTCCGACGTTTCACCATCCATATAAACAGAAGAGTACCATGCGCCGCACTCATATTTATGGTACATATTGTTCCGAATCCAGTTGTCCGAGACAAGCAGATACATATTGCGGCCGCGGAACAGCTCGCGGGCATGGTAGATCGTAGCCAGATTATTTTTGGTGGCGTACTCCGGGTTATAGAGGAGTTTGACCTGATATTTGTCGATCAGATATTCAAACTTTTCCTTTAAATAACCGACGATAATTGTGATATCCGTGATCCCCGCTTCATGGAGCTGCTTGATCTGGCGCTCAATCATCCGCTCGCCAAACACTTCCAGAAGCCCTTTTGGCGTTTCAAACGTCAGCGGCACAAACCGAGAGCCAAACCCGGCGGCGGTAATGACGGCGCCATCCACTTTAAATTGTTCCAGATACTTAAGCCCCTGTTCGGTCAGCAGATATTTCCCCGTATCCATATCCGTCATGAGAAATGCCTCCTCCAGGCAGTCCCCAAGCAATTTATTCACAGTCCCCAGGGAAAGATTCAAAATCGAAGCAAGCTCCCGCTGGGTCACATCCGGATTCTCATAGAAACTCCGGCAGATCAGTCCATAGCGATCCATATAAAACCTCCTGAATTATTAAATTCTTTTATTTTTCTCTTATATATTCACGTATTTCGTCATCATTATAGATGGATAAGAGTGAAAATAGGTTCTAGCTGTTGTGTGTTCAAAAAATAAAATTAAAAGTGATATATGAACATTATAGCATAAACACAGAGAAAGTAAACGGAAAAAGCAATGCTGCGGGGGGAGAATAAAGACTGTTACTGGGCACGTATGCGTGAATAGTGACGAAAGGCTTGATAAGGTGGTCTGTGGGAAATAAGAAACGTAAAAAATACTGGAAATACAGGCATTTTAGCGGTTAAAACAGGATTGTACAAATATAAATACAATTACGAAACTATAAAGAATTTTCGTAAAAAATCCGTAAGAAAATGCACAGATAAATGTTATGGTATTTTGGAAAAACGTGTATTATAATGTGAATGTATCGGAGAAAGGCAGTACTTCACAGGGAAGAGAAACATAGGAAATACAGACAATATTCCACTTCAAAATAAAAAGTTGGAAATTCTGTAAAAAAACTATTGATAATTTTCCATATCCGAAGTATAATGACCTAGTAATGCAGTTAGGATTTCGAGAAAAATATTTCAAAAAGTAAAAAGGAGAGTGCATTAATTATGAGAAAGCAGACTAAATTAGTTGCAGTACTTTCTGCAGCAGCTTTACTCGCTATGGGTGCTTCCATGACTTCTTTCGCAGCTGGTTGGGAGAAAGATGACGCTGGAGTTTGGCACTACTATGACAGCGATGATGAGATGGTAACCGATGAGTGGAAGAAAGATGGCGGTAAATGGTTCCATCTTGACGAAGATGGTGAGATGGAGACAGATACATGGGTAGATGATGACTACTATGTAGCTGAAGATGGTCATATGCTGACCAACGAGTGGAAAAAGACCATGGCTGATGAGGATGAAGATGATCCGGAAGACGGCGGCGAGCATTGGTACTACTTCAACAACAAAGGTAAAAAAGTTACCGATACAGATAAGAAGATCAATGGCAAGACCTACTACTTCAACGAAGATGGTGAGATGCAGTATGGCTGGCACGAGGAAGACGGCAACGCATACTACTTAGGTACTGAGGACGAAGGTTGGAGAGCTGAGTCTAAGTGGCTGTGGCTTGAGAAATCCGGTAACAATGAGAACGATCTGGATGATGATGATGATCTGGAAGTAGTTCTTGATTGTTCTGAAGATGACAACTGTGATGATGAGGGTTGGTACTGGTTCCAGTCTTCTGGTAAAGCATATCATGACACAGGCAAGAAGAAAATCAACGGCAAATACTATATGTTCAACGAGCACGGTCAGATGCTGTACGAGTGGATTGATGGTAAGGCTGTTGAACAGGGTTCCAACGCACAGCTTGATGGTAACCTTGCTAAGGGCGAATTAGCTACAACCAGCGTAATGAGATACTACAACGAAGTTGAAGATGGTTCCAGAGGTAACGGCTGGTATCAGATCGACGGCGCTGAGGATCTGGATGCTGATGGTGATACAGACTGGTACTACATCGATGACGGTGAAGTTAAATACGCTGATGGCGGTTCCAAAGACTTCGCTACTTACGATGATGACGGAGCTGTATACGTTCAGAGAATCAAAATTGAAGGTAAATACTTCTCCTTCAACGAAAAAGGTCAGATGCAGGATGGCTTACAGTACTGCCAGGCTGACGGCGGATTCTACTACTTCGATGCCAACGGCTATCAGAAGACTGGCCGCGTAACATCTGTAGAGAACGACGATGATGATTACACATTCTACTTCAACACCAAGAATGGTAAGAATGGTCTTGGCTACAATGGTCTGAAAGATGATTATCTGTACTTCAACGGTAAGAGACTGGATGCAGATGATGACTACAGACTGTACTACTATGATGGAGATATCTATCTGACCAATACCAAGGGTAAAGTTCAGAAGACCTCCAAGAAGTATGACATCGAGAACAAGGGCATCGCTGAGGATGATGTAAAAGTAGAGATCAGCGGCAAGAAAGTTGTATCCGTTACTTTAGCTAGCGGTAAGACAATCAAAGCTGAGGATCTGATTGCTGATGCAGAAGCTCAGTTTGGTAAAGATGTTGTTACAGAGGATCAGATCGTATCTGTACCGTTCATCCAGCTGTATGATGACGATATTTATACCTACACAAATCTGGCTGGTACTAAGGCTGTTGAAGGTTGGTTAGGATTAAACAAATAATTAATCTGAATTTTATTCGATTAGTCATTTGACCTAGGATAATTGAGAAGCGGTATTTCAGGATATTTCCTGGAATGCCGCTTCTTTTTTAGTAAAAAGAGCTCCGATACCTCGAAGTGTTTCGAGATGGCGGAGTTTTTTATGTGGTCGCAATGTAAATGAAGCCTGTCTGTATGACTGCATTTGCCCTCTGTCAGTTAAAGAATAGAATATGCAAAACTCTCTGCAGTACTATCATTTTGAGTTTAAGCATATCTTCCAAGTCTTGTTTCACTGATTCTTTCATGATATGATAATAAAAACAACAAATTATCATGATGTGTGATAAACGTGCAGTTTTATTAAAAAGAGAGGGAGCCATATGGGTATATATTTAAATCCCGGAAACGCAGCTTTTTCAGAAGCGGTGCATTCTCAGATCTATGTAGATAAAACAGAGCTGATTTCTTATACCAACAGTGTGCTGGCAACAAACCAGAAAAATATCTGCGTCAGCCGCCCAAGGAGATTTGGAAAATCCATTACAGCCAATATGCTGGCTGCTTATTATAGTAAGGGATGTCAGTCTGATACTTTATTTAAAGACCGAAAAATCAGCTGTTCAAAAGATTATAAAAAATATTTAAACACTTACACAACTATATTTTTAAATATCCAGGAATTTTTAAGTCGAAGCTCTAATGTAGAAGAATTGATTCAGCGGATCCGGCGTTCACTCATGAGAGAAATTCGCCGTGAATATCCAACGATTGATTTTTATGATGAATTAGATCTGACGGAAAATATGAAGGAAATTTATGCTGAAACAAATGAGCCATTTATTATAATCATTGATGAATGGGATTGTATTTTTAGGGAATACGCAGAAGATAAAGCGGCTCAGGAACGATATCTGGATTTTCTTCGTGATTTTCTAAAGGATAAGGCACATATACATCTGGCATATATGACAGGAATATTGCCAATAAAAAAATACGGTACCCATTCTGCGCTCAATATGTTTGATGAATTCTCGATGGCAAATCCAGGTGTTCTGGCGCAATATGTCGGTTTCACAGAAAATGAGGTGCGCTGCCTCTGCTCAGATTATCAAATGGATTTGGCAGAAATCAAAGAATGGTATGATGGATATCGCTTTGAAAAAGCCTCTTCTATTTACAGTCCGCGTTCGGTTGTGGCTGCTATGACTTCTGGTATCTGCGATTCTTATTGGAACCAGACCGAAACATTTGAGGCACTGCGCGGATATATTGACATGAATTTTGATGGGCTGAAAGACGATGTTCTCAGCATGATGGCCGGAGAAATGGTACCGGTCAATACAGGTAGTTTCAGCAATGATATGACGACATTTCACAGCGAGGATGATGTCCTGACTTTGCTGATTCATCTGGGATATCTTGGATACGATTTCAGCCATAAATCAGTTTTTATTCCGAATAATGAAATCCGTGGAGAGTTTGTAAATGCGGTTTCGGTTTCTCAATGGGGAGAGGTCTCGAAAGCATTAAAAAACTCAGCTGATTTACTTAATGCTATCTGGAGAAAAGATGAAGAAAAAGTAGCTGTCTATATGGAACAGGCTCATTTTGAAACATCCCATTTACAGTATAATAATGAAAATGCACTGAGTTATACTGTATCACTGGCACTCTACGCTGCCAGAAACTTTTATCGGGTTTATCGTGAATTTCCATCGGGATCTGGATTTGCAGATATAGTTTATTTACCGCGAAAAGAATTTCCGGATAAGCCAGCTTTGATTGTCGAACTAAAATGGAACAAATCGGCCGAAGGCGCAATTCACCAGATATTAAAAAAACAATATTTCCAGAATCTGGAAGATTATTCAGGAAATATGCTGCTGGTTGGAATCAATTATGATTTAAAGACGCGAAAACATGAATGTAAAATTTTAGAATTTAAAAAATGAAAAGCAAGTTATTTGTCACGGCGGCAGTAAAAAGAGATGTTGATTGAGAAATCCTCTTTTTGCGGCCGATGTGATTTGACATCCAATTCAAATCTGAATCATTAAGCTGATAGCTTGATATAAGAGGACTCCGTCACTTCAGAGAAGTCTGAGGTGGCGGAGTCCTCTTTTTGTCAAGGTCGAACGTTGTACCGTTTACTAATTCAATCTTTCAAATATACCAGGCAGCGTTTCTTAAAAAAAGCAATTCCATAACACAAAATTTTATCATAGGAATCCTCAAATTCTTTTGCATACATTTTTTCATCGATCTGGGCAAGTGCTTTTTGGCAGGATTGTTTCATCTGGTCAAGCGTGCTGGAATATTTCACTTCAAAAAGGGCCAATTGTCCATTTTCAGAGTCGTAGACAATCACATCGCTTCGTCCTTCTCCATGCTCTTTATTCGACTCCACCACATAACCGGCACCAGTAAAAATACCTGCCAGAAATGCATGGTAAAAGTCTTCTCGGTAATCATGATAACTGATGGTTTTTCTTAAAAGTTTATTCATCTCATCCGTCATCCTGTCGCTGTTTCCATCCCATACCGCATGAAATAATTCTGTGCGGTTCCAATGCTTCGTTGATTCGTTAAACCATTTTATAATTGTTGACTCAAAAATATCTTTGATTTCCCTATTCGGAATCATCAACGCGGTTGTTCCATCTGGAATAGTTTCTTGAATATCCATCTCTCGAACGCGCGTCAGATAACCGGTTAAATATAAAATACTCCATAAGTTATCCTCGGAAGAATGAAGATAATCATAGGTTAAATTTTCTTCAATCTTTTGGAAAATATATCCGCCGGACAATAATTTTTCCAATTTCATTGTGATACTGCTTCCAGCATAATCAATGAAAGAGCGAATAATTGCATTATCGCTTGTATTCTTCCAATAACTCTCAGGCTTCATGGAAGGATTATGCTGAAGATCCCGAAGATAATTCATCACATCCCACGGGCAATATACATCAAAGCATCCGAAATGATAACCGTCATACCAGGCTTTAATTTCATCCGAATATTCGGCAGTATTGGATTCCTTTAAAATCTGATTTACATCGTTTTGTGTAAAGCCAAAATATTCATTTAATCGAGAATCTGTGATGGTATCCGAAACAAAATTATTGGTTCCAGTGAAGATACTTTCTTTAGCAATTTTCAAGCATCCTGTCACAACCGCAAAGCAGAGGCTGGAATTATCTTTTAATGAGGTACTCATCATTGCTTTCATGATTTCCAGCATTTCCTGATAATACCCATTGCTGCTTGCTTTCGCAACGGGAACATCGTATTCATCCAACAAAAGAATAACTGTCTTCCCATAATAAGCCTGCATCATTTTCATCAAAATCAGGATAGAACCCTTTACATCTGTTGCAGATGCAGTCTGATTTTTTAGTCGTTTAAAAATCTCTTTATATGCATCGCTGACGGCATCGCTTTGCTCCAAATAAGAGTATTCGATGCATATCTGGGATATGACAAATTTCAGCATATCAAAAGCACTGTCAAATGTAATCCCATCTACATCCTTAAAGGTAATAAAAAGAGTCGGACGCTGATTCATCCATGTTTGACAAATAGCTGATTCATGACTGATTTCCAAATCTTGAAATAACGAATGGTTATCATGTCGAATATCGAAAAAATGTTCCAGCATACTCATAGCCAGCGTCTTTCCAAATCGTCTGGGGCGAGTAATCAGCGTGACGTTTGCTGTGCTTTTCTTTAATAATTCCGAAATGAGTCCCGTTTTATCCACATAGTAATATTCATTTTCACGTATCTGAGAAAAATCCGAGACGCCAACCGGAATATTAAGATTCGTCATAGAATCATCGCTCCTTTCGAAAAATCAGGCTGTTTTTATTATCATATCATGAAAGGATGGGGGAAACAAGGTGGAGAAAGAGATTGAACAGATAGAAAAAAGTCCCCTGGGAATCGCCCTAACAAAAAAGGGTTGTTACACCATATAAGTGCACAACCCTTTTCATTTTATTCAGATCTGCCACACGTTTGTGTAACAGCTCTTCTTTAAATGTTATTTGAGATATAGATTATTTATTAGCTACAGCGTTCTGTGCTGCCTCGTAAGCATCTGTATTCTCGTAGTGTGTAACGCCCAGTGCATCCTGATAAATTGCATTGTCGAACAGCTCAATCTTCGGTAATGTAGCGGCGTTCTTATAGGTGCCCTCAGAACCATCTTTAGTAGAAGAGGCAATCTCGTATGTGTTTCTGAACGTAAACTTAACGTCATCACCAAAATTTTCTACATCATACTCTTTAGAAGTAGATTTCTGAAGTTTACCTTTGTTGTTTACCAGATAGTATTTCTTATCTACAACATAGATTCTGTAATCATCATCTGCTTCCAGTCTCTTGCCATTCCAGTAAAGGTAACCGGATTTCTCACCTGTATAACCCTGACCATTCTTACCATTCTTGGTCTCGAAGTAGTAGGTGTAGTTATCATCCTCTTCTTCAACATTAGCAATCTTGCCGGTCTTCATATAACCATCATTGTCGAAGTAGTAGAATTTCTTATCGATCATCTGTAAACCAGTCTGCATCTGACCAATTTCATTGAAGCAGAAGTTCTTGCCATTGATCTTGATCTTCTTGGTATATACTTTAGCACCGTCATCAGTTAAGTCAGTATTGTTCTTCTCACCGTCATCAGCTTTCTTAGCCTTACCGTCTTTGAAGTAATACCAATCGGTATCATCGCCTGCCTTAAGTGCATCAGCACCATCGATCTGATACCAGCCATCAGCTCTCCAGCCCTCTTCAACTACGTTCATGTAACGTACTTCAGAAGCGGTAGCTTCGATGGAATCGCTATCCAGTTTTGCATTGGAAGCCACGTTTGCTTTAACACCATTGATCCACTCATACAGCATCTGACCATGATTGTTGAAGTAGTAGTATTTACCGTTGATCTTTTTCTGCTTAGCGTCTTTGTACATCTTACCGTCGCTACCGAACCAGTACCAACCTTCTTCATCACACGGATCATCATCATTCTGAGAATCATGGCTTACGGCATCTGCTGCATCTTTCTCATCATCATCTTCGGAATCCGGAGCAGCTAACCACAGCCAAGAAGAGTTGGTTCTAGCACCGTCATCCTCTTCGCCTAAGTAGTATACGTTGTTGTTAGAATCAGCATACCAACCATACTGCATTTTTCCATCTTCATCGAAGAAGTAAGTCTTGCCATTGATCTTTTTATCATCAGAAGTGGTCTTTTTACCCTTGCTGCCGAAGTAGTACCAGCTTTCGCCATCCTCGTCCGGATCATCCTGATCGTCATCGGACACGGTCTTCTTCCACTCGTTAGTCAGCATATGACCATCTTCAGCTACATAGTAGTCATCGTCTACCCAAGAATCTGTCAGCATGTTGCCGTCATCATCCAGATAGAACCACTTACCACCGTCTTTTTTCCACTCGCCTGTTACCATCTCATCGTCGCTGTCATAGTAGTGCCAAACACCAGCGTCATCTTTCTCCCAACCAGCTGCGAAAGAAGTCATGGAAGCACCCATAGCGAGTAAAGCTGCTGCAGAAAGTACTGCAACTAATTTAGTCTGCTTTCTCATAATTAATGCACTCTCCTTTTTACTTTTTGAAATAATTTTCTCGAAATCCTAACTGCATTACCAGGTCATTATACTTCGGATATAGAAAAGTATCGGGAGGTGGGATTTGTCGATTTTTCGTTTCTTTTTTTCGTTGACTTTTCTTTCTTTCCCAAATACAATAGAAGAAAGAAAGAAAGAAAGAAAGAAAGAAAGAAAGAAAGAAAGAAAGAAAGAAAGAAAGGTGAATAGTATGCTTTCGTTTGAGAATCAAGAGGTGGAATTTAAGCAAGAATATGTACCTGAGATTCGAAAAGAAGTAATTGCCTTTGCAAATGCT
This sequence comes from Clostridium sp. AF32-7AC, assembly GCF_003477925.1. Taxonomy (NCBI): domain Bacteria; kingdom Bacillati; phylum Bacillota; class Clostridia; order Eubacteriales; family Clostridiaceae; genus Clostridium; species Clostridium sp. AF32-7AC. The sequence goes on along the minus strand of NZ_QUEG01000004.1, from coordinate 2,976 downwards.
TCTGGAGGTACTATTTTGATTGGTGTTAGAAAAGATGGAGCAATTATTGGCGTAGATGATCCAGATGCAATCATGCTTCAGGTTGCAGGTTCTTTAAAAGATTCTATCGCACCTGATATTATGCCTTTTGTCAATATAAAAATTGTGGAAATTGACGGAAAAACGGTCGTTGAAATTAATATTGCAACAGGAACGAATCGTCCATATTATATTCGGGAAAAAGGTCTAAAGCCCAGTGGTGTATATGTTCGAAAAGGAAGTTCTTCACAACCCATGACAGATGAGGGCATCCGGGAAATGATCATTCAAAGCGGCAGATGTTCCTATGAAACAAGCCGAAGCATGAATCAGGATTTGACATTTGAGTATTTTGAAAATGAGATGCACAAACGAAAAATTGCGTTTGGAAGATCACAGATGCAAACATTAAAACTGATAGGTGATGATCATTTATACACAAATCTTGCATTGCTATTATCGGATCAATGTGAAGTAACAACAAAAGTGGCTCTTTTTCAAGGAACAGATAAAGCGGTTTTCAGAGATAGAAAGGAATTTTCTGGTTCTATTTTAAAACAATTGGAAGACGTTTATCAGTTTATTGATTTAAACAATAAAACGCAAGCCAGTTTTTCGGGTTTAATCCGTATTGATAAAAAAGATTACCCAGAAGAGGCAATCAGAGAATCTCTTTTAAATAGTATTGTTCATCGAGATTATTCGTTTAGCGGAAGTAATCTTATAAATATTTATGACGATCGTATAGAAATTGTCTCATTGGGAGGATTGGTTTCTGGACTGGAATTAAATTCTATTTTTCTGGGTGTATCGCAGCCAAGGAATCCTAATTTGGCAGCTATTTTTTATCGCATGATGTTAATAGAAAGTTATGGTACAGGAATTGGAAAAATTCAACGAGCCTATGGAGATAACGAAAAAAAGCCTTTTTTTGAAACAGCAAAAGGTGTTTTCCGTGTTACACTTCCAAATAGAAACGAAGGAATACAAAAGCTGTCAAAACCAAGGAAACGTCTGGTAGCAGTTTACCGACAGCCGCTATCTTCTGAAAAAGCTGAAATTCTCTCATATGTAGCAGAGCATAAAAAAATAACAAGAAAAGAAACCGAAGCGCTTTTAAATATAGGTACAACAAAAGCGTATAGGATCTTAAAGGAATTATCCAGTGCCGGAAAATTGCATATAAATGGTTCTGGAAAAAATGTTTATTATACAGGAGAGTAAGCGATTAGCTAAATCAGAACTTAAACGTGCAAACTGGAAGCTCGGATTCCGATTCAGCTTTGCTGACCTGAAAAGATGAAAGAAACCAAATATACCGTTAAATACACGACCGGTTTCAAAAAAGACTACAAACGAGCCATAAAGCGTGGCTTGAAGATCGAGCTGCTGGAGCAGGTCGTAGCATTGCTGGCAATGGGCGAGCCGCTGCCGGATAAGAACCGCGACCATGACCTGTCCGGCGATTGGGCAGGTCATCGGGAATGTCATATTCTCCCGACTGGCTGCTTGTGGATGGTGTTTGTCAGCGTGTCAAAATTCTCATACTTGTCAATCAAGGCTATAAATTTCTCTGCTGATTTCTGGCTCTGCTCGTAGCCGGTAACAGCCTTTTCCAGTTCCGCGATCTCAATCTCAAGTTCGTCTTGAAACAAAAATGCTCTAAGTGATTTCTTCACTAACCATGACAAATATCATGATTAAGAAGTCACTTAGAGCATATATCACTTCTTGTTTATCTGTCTTTATTTTTCTTTTGGCTGCACGCAGCGGCTGAATCCCCGCTCGCTTACATAAAGTACGGCTGCGGCCGGAATTGCTGTTACGCAGACAACCAGCAGGTTAAAAATCCATTTAAAATTGGTAATGAAGTGCAGGCTCTGCGGAACTGTGATTTTATCATATAAAAATGCCAGAATCTGTGGATCTCTGGTTAAAGTAAATGCTAAAAATGCCACTCCGATTCCCAGCACAATCGCCATGCCAAAAAGGATTCCCCAGACACTCCAGGTTGTTTTTGTATTAGCTGTCATACTCGATTGCCTCCTTAAAATTGATGGCTTTAGTGTAACGCAAAGATGTGTTCCTTTTGTGAAGAATACATAAAATTTCTGGTTATCTTTGTAAAAAGTATTTTATATACAAAAAGCAGCATACAGAGGCACGATTTTCTTGTTTTCATCAAATACAATTAATGTTGTTTCGCGGACAATCGTCTGACTGGATATATGAGAAAGAATCGGAACCAAGTATTCAGGACTAATGTCTTCATCAAATGTCTGCTTAAGCTTTGGATTTGTATCAAAATTAAAGTAAACAGTATTTTCGTAATGGGTACGTCCAAATTCGAGAACAGAATAGGTTTTGCCTACCTGTCTGGCCCCCTGCAATATCAATGGTTTGCGATGTTTACTGTTTTTCCAGTATTCTAAAAATATTGTAATTTTTCGATACATGAAAACACCTCCCGATACTTTTCCATATCCGAAGTATAATGACCTGGTAATGCAGTTAGGATTTCGAGAAAATTATTTCAAAAAGTAAAAGGAGCTTCCTGTATAATAAAAAGCGTAGACGTTGAAAATTGAAAATACCTCAGAGTACAATAAGACTACTGACTGGCAGGTTAGTAAAAATCTTATTATACAGAGAGGTATCTACAATGAAGTCTAACACACAGAACGCAAAAATTGAAGCTATTACAGAAAAAACTTTGGTACTCGGAATTGATGTCGGAAGTGAAATGCACTATGCCAGAGCTTTTGATTACAGAGGAATCGAGTATTCGAAGAAGCCATTTAAGTTTAGCAATACAGAGGCTGGATTTGTGACATTTAAGGAATGGATCCTGAACCTCAAAGAAAGACATGAGAAGGATAAGGTGGTTCCAGGTATGGAACCGACAGGGCATTACTGGTTCAATCTTGGAAAGTTTCTACAGGATAATGAAATGAAACC
>NZ_QUEG01000003.1:78254-310070 GCF_003477925.1 Clostridium sp. AF32-7AC | reverse complement strand
AAACAGGACAATATACCGATCACTTACATGCAGATGGGAATCCGGCACGAGAAGGGTTCCGGCCAATTACGGCTGTCTCTGTCAAAGGATCTGAAAAGCTACATGGAAGAAACTTACGGGATTCATGAAAAATTTCTATATCTTGAAAATAAGATTTTCAGGAACATGGATCACATAAAGCAACTGCGGATCTATCCACCGGAAGATGGAAAATGTGACCTTATCGTTATCTATGAGGTCAAAGAACCAGAACTGGAAAGCGATACCAGCCAGTGCAGCCCGTTTTCACCAGAAATATCAAAAAGATATGCAGAAGCATCAAACAGAAAAGAGCGGGGCATGTATATAACGGATGGAGTAAGATATAATGCGGATGCAGTAGGAGCATTTAATATCCTGCGTAAACATCTTTCCGTATCCGGAAAACAGAAAGAACTGTCCGTAACCGGACTAAAGAATCCAGAAATAATAAAAGTAGCTGTATAGCCGAAAGGTAAGCGGTAGTGGTGTCATGGACGCACCCTGAAAAAAGGCGGTATCCCACCAGATTTCAGATGCTCTGGTAACTTAGTTACCGAGTAGTTCACTGTTATTCGAATTGATTGTGATTATTATACTGCAAAGCACAGGACGCTGCCAGTGAATCCAATCGTGTAAAATGAATGTTTCAGTACATATAATAGGAAACGTCACATGAAATATGATAAGATAGTGAAAGCAATTTTCATAGAACGTCCCAATCGTTTTATTGCGCGGGTAAAGATTGATGGCTCGGAAGAGGTAGAATCGGTTCATGTAAAGAATACGGGACGTTGTCGTGAATTACTGCTGCGGGGGGCGGAAGTGATTTTGGAAGATTGCATAGAAAAGAATCCAAATCGAAAGACTCGCTATGATTTGATTGCAGTTAAGAAGAATAAAAAATGGGTTAACATTGATTCTCAGGCACCGAATAAAGTGGTAAAAGAATGGCTGATGACACAGGGGTATGATTGTATTCAACCAGAGTATACCTTTGGAAATAGCCGGATGGATTTCTATATGGAAAAAGGAAAGCAAAAATATCTAATGGAAGTCAAAGGCTGCACCCTTGAGATAGACGGAGTTGGATATTTTCCAGATGCCCCGACGGAAAGAGGAGTTAAGCATTTAAGGGAACTTGCAGCTGCGTGCGGACAAGGATATAAATGTTTGATAGCATTTGTGATTCAAATGGAAGGCATCAGTGAAGTCAGGCCGAATACGGAAACGCATCCCGAATTTGGCGCTGCACTTCACGAGGCAAAGGCAGCAGGTGTTGAGGTGCTTTTCCTGAAATGTCATGTTGGGATGGATAGGTTGGAAATCATAGGAGAAGATGAGTCTTGAGGGCAAGGTTCTAAAGGAGAGAGAAATCTATGATACGTGAAATTGAGAATAGAAGAAGTATAAGAAAATATAAGCCAGATGAGATCGAAAGGAAGTTAATTGACGAGATCATATACAGTGCTTCCCTTGCACCATCTGCTAAAAACAGGCAGCCGTGGAAATTTATTGTATATCAGGGGAAAGAAAAAGATAAACTGGTTGATGTCATGCGTCATGGTATAAATTCAGAAAAAATGACCCATGAACTTATGCCGGAATGGGCATTTGCCATACCGGATGCTGAGAATACCGTTAGAATCATGCAGGAGTCCCCATGCCTTATAGCAGTGCTTAATACCAACCAGCATACTCCATTTGCAAGCATTGAAAATGAAAAGCGAATTGTTGAAATATGTGATTCACTGTCCATAGGTGCGGCGATTGAAAATATGATTCTGACAGCAACGGGATATGGATTGGGTACCTTATGGATTGCCAATACTTGTTTTGCCTATAATGAGCTGATGGATTTTATCGGAACAGACAGCCAATTGACAGGAATTGTTGCGATTGGATTTGCCAATGAAGCTCCGGCTAAAAGACCAAGGAAACCTTTCGAAGAAATTGTTGAGTACAGATAGGTAAATCGTAATGAGTTAATCGTGTTATAATCAGGTTGGATGGAGAATAATCGTTATGATTAGAAAGTTGCAGAAGGTAGATATAAATAGAGTCGCTGATATATGGTTGAAAACTAATCTGAAAGCACATTTTTTTATTCCTGAACAATACTGGATAAGTAATTATGAATTCGTGAAGGAAATGCTGCCACAGGCGGAAGTTTATGTGTATGAAGATGATAAAATGATTCAAGGCTTTATAGGAGTAAGTGATGAATACATAGAAGGTATTTTTGTTTCTGACGAAATGCAGTCATGTGGCATAGGTAAAATGTTGTTGGATTACATCAAGGATAAAAAAGACAAATTACAGTTAAAGGTATATCAGAAGAATGTCAGGGCAATGTCTTTTTATCAACGAGAAGGATTTACTATTCAGAGTGAAGAGATGGACGAATTCACAAGAGAAAAAGAATATGTGATGAATTGGGAATCGTCTGGAATTTGAATACCCATGGCAGGAGGGGATGAACCGCCTGTTTGTTTACAAGATGGAAGATGATTCCCATCGGATGTAGTATTTTGCAGCAAGAATGCCGATGAGATTCTTCACCAGAATAAAAATATCTGAAGGGAGGCTTTTGGTATGAAAAATAGAAAATACAGTCTTGTTTTTATAATGCTTTTGTGTATGATAATGGCAGTTTCAGCATTTCCGATGACAGTCAATGCCGATATGGGACCAAAGGCCTCTGTTCGGATTCAGTTTGAGCATATGGGGGATGAGCTCTGTTATGGAACTTTGCTGTCGAAGGAGAAATCTACTGGTCCGGCAAGTGCCTGGGATGGAAGAACGGAGAGTGCCCAGAAAGAGTACATGGATCCTGGTATCTGGGAGATCTTTGTGAATTACAAGGATCCGGATGGATACTATTTTCTGCAGCGGAGCTGGAAGGTAAGTGAAAGCAAAGAGCTTGCATGGACCTATTATCCGCCGGATGATTTTAAAATTCTTCTGTATTATCCGGAAACGGAAACCTTTGTATCCAGTGGAATTTATGCTCGTTATGCATTTGATACGTATTATACAGTGGATATGGATGGTGTGGATATCGGTTCGGTGGAATACAATGATGATTTGAGTACCAATGAGCGGATTGAGGCTTACCGTTCGTATAATTACCGGCAGGAGATGCTGGCTCTTGGAGCAAGGATCGTCCTTACTATTTTAATCGAAATGCTGGTGGCGCTGCTGTTTGGTTTCAGACAGAAAAAACAGCTGTTGATTCTGGCTGTTGTCAACATTATTACGCAGATTATCTTAAATGTGCTGCTCAATGTGATTAATTATAATTCCGGTCCTCTTGCATTTACATTTTTCTATGTACTTTTTGAGCTGATTGTATTTGCTCTGGAGGCAGTGTTGTATTGCACAATTCTTAAGAGGCTATCAGAAAAGAAAAAGGAGGATGCATATTATATCCTGTATTCCTTTGTGGCCAATCTGATCTCATTTGGTGCTGGATTATTCCTGGCGGCGAAACTGCCGGGCATGTTTTGATATAGAGATAAGTTAAGGTAACTTCTCAACGTGTTCAAATAGAAATGGCTCAGAAGAAAGTTCATCCAAAGTGATAACATCTTTTTGAGCATAGAGGAATGGATATATATGAAAAAACTTCTAACTTTTATGATTGTGTGGACTTGTTTGCTTACCCTGGCTGGCTGTGGCAAGAAGGACATGGATTATACGATGCAAAATGAGTCAAGTGTTGCAGAAAGTGTCCGGGAGACCGGTGAGGAGTCCGTATTGATTCAAAATGAGGATGCAGGGGAAGGGGAAAATGCGGCTCCTGAAACTAAGTATATCACCATTGACTTATCCGGAGTTGGGGAGATTCATCCGAAGGGAGATGCAGTTTCACCGTTAACGTTAAAAATTGTGTCGGAAGAGGAAAATGGAATCGATTTTGCGAACGAATGGTATGAAAGCAAACAGTTATCCCTTCCTATGGTCGGAAAGGAATGGAATAATTTCTATGATGACGAATATCAGTATATCTGGTCCGGGGATGCGCTGTATATTTATGAAAATATTTCCGGAAATTGTCTGTATGTGCTGGAGTATCCAACGGATAAATGGTATATCAACGGCAATAATGCCTGCCTCCTGGATGATATCTTTTATGGCATCAGTGTGACAAATGGTTACGCACAGCCGGATAGCTGCTTTATGTTTGCCTATGATCTGGAAAATAACAAGCTTCTTTGGCGAAGTGGGGATCAGACCTGCAACACCATGAATTTTATTGTAAAAAAGGATGTTATTATCTGCGGGTATGGTTTTACCTCGGAAAAGGATTATCTTTATCAGCTCAACCTTCACACCGGCGAGGTTATTGCAAGCCTGGAGCTGAAAAAACAGCCGGATCTTCTGGTGCCTCAGGACAATATGCTTTATGTTCACACATACAGCTATAATTATACGATAGAAATGCAATAGGAAAGGAACAAGAACTGAATGGATTCATCTGCTTCAAAAAACTTTGAACTTACTGCAGCTGTCCTGCACATTATCGCCATGACGCTTATGCTGATGGATCACCTTTGGGCGACGCTTCTTCCTGCTAGGGAGTGGCTTACCTGTGCCGGAAGAGTGGCATTTCCTATCTTCGCTTTTATGGCGGTGGAGGGGTACTTCCACACCAGAAGCTTTAAAAAGTACATCCTTCGGATGCTGCTGTTTGCAGTGCTTTCAGAAATTCCCTTTGATTTGATGTACGGCGGTACCTGGTTTTATCCAGTTCACCAGAATGTCCTCTGGACATTCCTGTTGGGCCTTTTAGGTGTCTGGCTTATGGAACAGGTACGGAAAAAAGGAAAAACCTGGATGTATCTGCTGGTGTGCGTTTTGGTTGTGCTGGCAGGTCTGGTACTGGGAACTCTTTGCATGGTGGATTACTACGGGGTCGGTGTTCTGACGGTATTTGTGTTCTATTTCCTCCATGGGCGGAAATGGTGGTGCTTCTTGGGACAGCTGGCTGCCCTATACTGGCTGAATGTGGAACTGCTGGGCGGTCTGATGTATCCGGTTCAGCTCTTTGGCATGGAATTTGAACTGTGCCAGCAGGGGCTTGCGCTTTTGGCATTGATCCCCATCTGGCTGTACCGCGGCAGACAGGGCTACCACAGTAAACCATTCCAGTATCTCTGTTATGCATTTTATCCAGTTCATATGCTGCTGCTTGTGGTGGTACTGAATTTCATCAACCGATGATAAAATTTTACAATCCCCGCCATTCATGGTATCATAACAGGTAGTAAAATTGCCTGTGAATATCTTGAATGGCGGTGATTTCCGCCAGTCGGTTTACCGGGCTATCCGTCATGGCCTGATGCAGGCACATTCGATGCTTTTGGAGCCATTTTATGCATTTCATCTGACGATACCGGACAAGATGGTAGGACGTGCAATGACGGATCTGGAACGCCGGTTTGCGGTTTTTGAAGGACCGGTTCTGGAGGATGGACAGGCGATACTTACCGGCCGTGCACCGGCTTCATCCCTGGATGGATATCAGACAGAAGTAACGGCTTATACCAGCGGCTTAGGACAGCTTGTCTGTACCCTGGATGGATATGGACCCTGCCATAATGAGGAAGAGGTCATCGAAGCAGCCGGTTATGATCCGGATGCGGATTTGGCAAACCCAAGCGGCTCGGTCTTCTGTTTCCACGGAGCCGGTGTCTACGGTGAGACTGCCGCACACCGGAAGTCCGGAGGATGTAATATCCGCAGCTCTGATTATCGCTGATAAGACGGATGTACGAAGAAGCCGTGTTCGTGAAAAAGAGAGAGCCACTTTTGATATCCACGACCGTGTGAATTATGCGGTAACAGAGTCCAAACTTAAGATTGAAAAGGATCGTTCAGTTATTGCCCTGAATCTTCAGGTAGATGAAAAGATATGTTCCATGTATGATTATTTTGAGATTTTCCTGGGAAGAATGATGCTTTGCCGGAAGTCGGCGGAGATACTGGGAACGACCTTTAAGCTGACAGTAAATGGACGGAAGGTGCTGTAAAAATCAACGGTGAATGAATGGAAAAATGCTTAAGGTGTTTTTGAATATACAATTGTAAATGAGGCGAGAAGTGCAGTGACGAGAAGCACTTCTCGCCTTATTTTAGTCATATGATGCCGGAAAAGACTGAAAATCTTGTTAAAAACGACAAATACATTAAACATACAGACAAAAATGCGATTATAGATTTGTACACTGAGCACAATGAAAAATAAGACAAGGTTTTATAAAATAATTGCAACAAGAAAATATTTACAGCAAGGAGGAATGGGAATGGATTATCAGAAATTTGTAAACAATGCTAGTTTTACAATCTTTGTTGCCGTTGTTTTGGTTTTAGTTACCATTGTCTGTATCATTTTTTTGAAAAATGGTTGGAAAGAAGCAGAAAGGTTGGGAGTAAGCAAGGAAGAGCTAAAAAAAATTGTTATTAATTGCATTGGAATCAGTTTGGTTCCATCTATCCCGATTGTGCTTAGCGTAATCGTAATGGTTCCAGTTCTTGGTGTAGCATTGCCGTGGCTTAGGACTTCTGTTATAGGCTCAGCAAATAATGAATTAATTTCAGCAACAATGGCAGCAGAAGCAATGGGAGTTGAGTTTACATCGACGACAATGACGATCGAGGCATGGATTAATGCTGCATGGTCGATGACATTAGGATGTTCAGTTGCATTGCCAATTGTCTTAGTGGTTTTAAAACCAGTTTGTAAAACCTATGATGTTTTCCGAAAAAAGGATAGCCGTTGGATTGGTATTTTCAGTCTTTGTGCATTAGTTACAGTAATTGCTGCGTTTGCAATTAATAGTGGAAAGAAAGGAATTGTTCCGAGTCTGGTTATTATTGGATGTTTTCTGTTTTCATATGTATGTAATTTGGCAGCGAAAAATCCAGCACTAAAATGGTTGAAAGATTATGCTTTTCCGTTAACAATTTTATTTGGATTAGTATTATCAATGATTATAACACCGCTCTTAGCATAATTAGGAAAGGAGTGAAGTCTAATGACTGATTTTGAAAAGAAAATGCATCATGATGGAAGATTATATGGATGGGCAATGTTGATTGCAATCTGCGCATTTCCGTTTTTTGCTTCAGTACGTTCTGGAATATGGCCGGATTTTAAAATAATATGGCCAGGAGTTTTAACAATGTGGATTTTGATGGCTTCGTATGTTTTAAGTGAAATGATTGCTTTTCCACCTATTTTAGGACCAGGAAGCCTTTATTTGACTTATATTACCGGAAATCTGCAGAATCAGAAAATTCCTTGTGCGTTGTCAGCAATGAGTATAGCTGGTATAGAAGCTGGAAGTGAAAAAGCAAATGCTGTATCAGTTGTGGCAGTGGCAGTATCCAGTATCACGACAACGGTAATTATTGCATTGGGAATCGTTTTGATGCAGCCATTGACCCCAGTGTTAAATTCTGCAGTTCTTGCTCCGGCATTTAGTAATGTCGTTCCTGCAATATTTGGTGCTTTAGCTGGACTGTGGCTTTTAAAAGAATTCAAGGTTTCAGTTGTTTCAGTTGTTCTTTGTTTATTAGGAATACTAGTATTAAAAATTGATCTTCAGTGGGTATTGTTAGGAGGAATAGCGCTTACAATTATTATTGCCAGATTCATGTATAAAACAGGTATTATAAAACAGGAATAAAAATGGAGGTGAAGGATTTATGAGCACTTTATTATTTAAACATGTGAATGTAGTTGATGTTCGAAATCAGCAGATACTTTCAGATGTGGATGTTTGGATCAAAAATGAAAGAATAGAGAAAATAGGAAGAGATATTAAGAGTTCTGCGGATCAGGTGGTAGACGGTGAAGGAAAATATTTATCACCAGGAATTATTGATATGCATGTACATAGTACATGGGACGGAAGCGCTATTTCAGAAGATATGGATGAAATGTACGGTCCATATCAAGCTTTTTTGAGAAGTGTACATAATGTTGAAAATTCTTTAAAAAAGGGAGTTACAACCATACGAGAAGTAGGAAGTCCTAAGGATTTATCAATTGAAACGGCGTTTGCAGTTGAAAAGGGATGGATTAAAGGTTCGAGAGTTATTCCATGCGGTTCTGCAATTCAGAGTATATATGGACATGTTCCATCAATTGGAACGATTGCAAATACGAAAGATGAACTTTTGTATGCAATACGGGAAAAAAAGACTTTGTTTGTAAAAAAAGGAATCCGTTGCCAGTGGATTAAAATTATGGATACTGGTGGTGCAGCTGGACTGGAAGATGTTGGACCAAGCATGTACGATTTAGATCAGCTTAAATTTATTGTTCATGAAGCACATCGTCTTCATATGAAGGTTGCTGTTCATGCAGTTTCGCAGGAAGGAATTATTGAATGTATCAAGGCAGGAATTGATACGATTGAACATGGACCGGACATTCCGGATGAGTATTTAGACATGATGAAAGAAAAAGGACTAACTTTGGTTCCAACATTGGCTATTTATAAAATATTATCGGAAAACAAGGGTGTGTTAAGTGATTTTATGGTGGAACGTTCTGCTCTTGTAACAAGACAGCAGAAAAGCACTTTTGCGAGAGCAATGGAAAAAGGGGTGAAGATTGCATTAGGAACGGATGCGGGTTCTCCGTGTTTTGGTTCACAGCCATCTGCATTTAAGGAAATGCTAGTTATGCAGGATTATGGAATGCCTCCAGAAAAGATTATTTCTTCTGCAACGTTAACATCGGCAGAAGTATTGGGGATGTCAGAAGAAATTGGGACGATTGAACCAGGTAAGATTGCTGATTTAGTGCTTTTGGGAGAAAATCCATATACTAATTTGAAAGCATATACGGATTGCTTGATTGGGGTATACAAATCTGGAGAAATGGTTTAATATAAAGACAATTAAAACTGGAACTAGAGAGGTGCTGCGCTTGTAGTGCCTCTTTGCTAATTGTAGAAGTAGGTGAGAAAATATGAAGCTTTCCGTTTTGACAGAGGCATTATCAGCTGAGAATATAGAAGAAATTCACATAAAAGATATGTCTCAGAACATTTGCCAAGTCTGTAATCTTTCATTGACGTCTGTAGCATTCACAAAAAATATTATTTATGTGGTAACAGCTCCGGTATTGTTAGAGGTAGGAGATGGCTGTCTGGAAGCCCCATCTATATTTATTCTTTTAGGAAATTTGAATGATTTTATTGATATGCAGAAACCAGAGAATTATATAATATATCAGAGTGATGCTCCGGGAGAAGTGTTTACAGCACTTTTATCGAAATTAAATTTGGAAAGTCGTATCTTGGAGGCAGAATTGGCGATCAGTCGTGCTTTGTTTGATTGTACGTCTATAAAGGATTTATTGGATGTTGCTGCTAGTATCCTTGGAAATCCTATTTTATTACAAGATTTTACAACAAGATTATTGGTACATTCGGCAAATGAAGTAATGGCTGCAGATGACGAGATATTAAATAGTGTATTTCGAATGGGATATGTGACAAGTGAACTATTTCAAAAATACGATTACGCTAACGTTCTGGAGCAAATAAAAAATACACCGCAGACGTTTCTTTTGAAATCACCCAAAAAAAGAGAACGTTTAATTTGCCGATTGATTGTAAATCGAAGATATTTTGGCTGGTTTTTAACGGTGGCTTATAATCATCCGTTCAAAGATAGTGATATCGAAATTATGAATTTTTTGTGTGGAGCACTTCAACTATTTCTTGAAAAAGAAAATATTTTACCTAATACAACACGAAGTGAAAATCTATTGCAAGAATTAATTCAGGATGCAAAATACTCAGAAGCAGAGTTCAAAAAACGGGCAGAAGGTTTTTCGTGGATGCTTCATGATCATTACTATATAATTGCTATTTCTGATAAAACCAGAAAGGCAGAGTCACGAATGATGATGTCATATAGAAATCATTTGTCTCTGATTTTCCCTGAAGCCATTATTCTTGAAGTCAATAGAAAACTGATTTTATTTTTTGATACAAAAGAGGTTGGAATATGCTTGAATGTGTTGGAAGCATTTCTGGAAAAATATGATTTGCTAGCAGTATGCAGCAATCAATTCCATAAAATTACAGATTTTGCATATATTCTTAATCAACTATTAATGGTTATAGGACTTGAAAAAAGTCTGCATTTTAATAAAAGCCTGATTCATTATCAAGATTATATTATGTATTGTGCTATAAAGAAGATTGGAAGGGAAGGACATATCCAATACTTTTGTATGCCTGAATTACTAGAGGTATTTAGATATGACCACAAATATGGTACTTCATTCGCATATTCTAAAAGAATTGCTTTAGAACTTGCTAGTGTAACAGCAGCTGCACAGAAATTGGGAATTCATCGAAATACAATGGAATATAGATTAAGAAAATTTAATGACTTATCAGGAATTTCAAACTATACGGCAGATATTGTAGAAAGGTTGCTATTTACATATAAAATATTGGATTTATATCCAGAAATACTAGAAGAAAAGGATATTTTGTGAGGGAGGAAAAGACAGGACGTGTTGCAATAAACAATATCTCCTGTCTTTTCTATAAAATATTAGAAATTTAGCAAATAATGAAATCCATTATGAATACGTTTCCGTCTTGATAAAGGAATCCATATATTTGATATACTCCTCTTTGGTAAAGATGGGCTGATAATTCGCCACAATTTCTTTTGCTTTCACAGCCCCGTCCCGAAGCAGGCGGTAAGCGGAGAGGGCGAAGATTTTTGCAGTGACCACATAGGCAAGCTCCTCATCCACGATATCGAAATCAACGGAGTGGAGGCCGCTTACCTTGCCGCCGGTGTTGAAGGTAAGGACCGGCTGCAGATGCTGTACATCCCCCACATCGGTGGAACCGCCGCTGTAGGCGTGAGTATCTTCCTGGACGATCTGGTAATCTTTTTCACTGTTTTGTGCGGCAATCTCAGAGGCTGCTAGGACTGATTCATCGGCTTTTTCACTCAGAGCCGGAAGGTATCCGGGCATAGTGGTGATTTCGCAGGAAGCACCGACGGCGATGGCACCTGCCTTGAAGGCACGGTCCGTTTTGGCAGCAGCATCGGCGATGGCATCCTTGTTGGCGGCACGTACCAGAGTTTCGATTACCACCTCATCCGGTACTACATTGACGAGATTTCCGCCTTTTGTGATAATGGGATGGATTCGGACATGGTCATCATCCCGGAAGGTTTCGCGCTGGTAAGCCAGGGCGGAAAGTCCGAGGGAAGCTGCATTTAATGCATTGACTCCCAGATGCGGGGTACCGGCTGCGTGGGCAGCCAGTCCTTTATAACGAATGACCTTGGAGACGAAACCATTGTTGGAGTGGGAACCGACACTGATATCTTTATCACCGGTGTGGTGGACGATATCCAGGTCGATGTCATCAAAAGCACCGATGCGGATGAGTTCACATTTTCCGCCGCCATATTTGATTTTTCCCTGGGCGGTCAGGGAGTTCTTGAATTCAATCTCACCATATTCCTCTGCCGGTACGGCGAAGAATACAACCTGTCCGTCCAGCTCTTTTTTTACATCTTCATTGGTCAGAGCCAGGGCTGCACCGATGACACCGGCCAGCTGGGCATGATGTCCGCAGCAGTGAGCTCCCTGAGTCTCCGGATTGGAATATTTATGTTCCGGGATGCGGAGCGCATCCAGTTCCCCGATGAGAGCCAGACTTACATTCGTTTTCTCTTCTTCATTTAAGTAGGCTTTGACACCGGTGACAGCCAGTCCTTCCTTTGTCTCAAGACCCAGATTTTTCATGAAAGAAGCAAATTTTTCTGCAGTTCTGTATTCTTTATAACCCAGCTCTGCATGGGTGTAGATATCTTTGGCGAATGCGATGATCTCGTTGCGGTGTGCGTCGATGATATCGACAATTTTCTGTTCGGTTTTATCTAAAATGAGAGCCATGTGAAATCCTCCTGTTTCCTGCTGGTGCCTTCCGATGCTGTTTCCTATTAGTTAAACAGTTCCTCCGGAACAAACCATAAACCATTGTTATTCTTGTCTAAATATTCTTTGAATTCATCGGAGTGGTAAGCAGCAACGATATCTTTTGCCCACTGAGCATCTTTATTTTCCTCTTTTACAACGACCTGCAGAATCAGATGCGGCAGAATGTCTTCCTGAAGAAGGGCAGTGGATGGATCGATTCCTGCATTGTATACAATACTTCCGGTGATAACCGCATAATCAAAGTCGTCTAAAACAGCTGGAATATTGGTGGAGTTCATTTCGGTAAATTCGATGTTGTAAGGGTTTTCCGTGATATCCGCCTGGGTGACAGTGGAGAGATCCACATCCGGGTTTAAGGTAATCCATCCGGCTTTCTGTAAGAGAACATAAGCGCGGGCTGTGTTGGCGGCATCGTCCGGAACGGCTACTTTGGCACCGTCTTGAATGGCGTCCAGAGAGGTTTCGGTGGCAGAAAAGATGGCAGCCGGAACGGTAGGAATCGGGGAAATCGGGACCAGGTTACCCTTCTGGGCTTCGTTGAAATTTTCGGTATAAGCGGTATGCTGCTCTACATTGAAATCGATTTCGCCGTCATTTAAAGCAAGGTCATTCTGGAGAAGGTCAGAGAAATCAACCTCGGTGAGTGTATAGCCCTCTTTTTCCAGAATTGGTTTGATGGCATCCTCAAATAAGACAGTGTACGGACCGGCAGCTTTTCCGTATTTGAGCTCCTTCTTATTAGAATTGGAAGCATCGGCGGAAGCAGCAGATTCGGTGCCGGAAGAAGCATCGGCAGTATCAGCAGCGGAGCTTCCAGCAGCACTCTTTGAGCAGCCTCCCAGAACAGCAGCTGCGAGGATCAGACCGGCGGTCAGGGTGGTTCTTACATAGGCTTTTACGTTTTTCATAATGGGGTTCTCCTTTTTTTTCGTTTTGTTATTTTGTATATAAAATAATTTAATAGCTTTTATGATATGATTTGGTTTACTGATGTGTCCGTCTCTTTTGTGACAGCCGGTTTCCCAGACTCTGGATGATCCAGACAAATGCAATCAGGATGAAAACAGTCGCAAACATCAGCGGGAAGTTAAAGGTCTGATAGCCGTAGGTCAGGGCGATGTTTCCGATGCCGCCGCCTCCGATGTAGCCAGCCATCGCAGTTGCTCCGATGAGGGCGATGGTTCCGGTTGTCAGAGCCAGGATAACCGAAGCAAATGCTTCCGGAAGCACAAAATGAACGATAATCTGGAACGTGGTCGCTCCCATCGACTGGGCTGCCTCGATGATGCCGCCGCCGACTTCCAGAAGCGATGTCTCAAGAAGTCTTGCTAAAAATGGGGCGGTATAGATAACTAATGGCACGATAGCTGCCCTGGTACCGATCCGAGTGCCGACGATGATTTTCGTAAAGGGCATTACACATACCAGAAGGATGATAAACGGTGTGCTTCGGATGATGTTGATGACGCCGTTTAAAATCGTGTAAAGCAATGGATTTTCCTTGAGCCCGCCTTTGCGGGTCAGCCATAAGACAATGGCGATGAAAAATCCGACGATGGAACCGATAATCAGGGAAAAACCGACCATATACAGGGTTTCCCAACCGGCCTTGATGAGTTTGTCTGGCGAAATGCCTAAATACTGCTGAATCATGGTAATACAACCTCCTTATATTCTTCGTTTGATTCGAGAATGTAGCGCTCGGCTTTTTTGATTTCCTCGTCGCTTCCGATGAAGAGGACGAGCATGATGCCGACGACGATGCCCTGAATAACGTTGATGGTGGAGTAGAGAATGTTGGTTTCCACCTCAAACCGCCGGTTGATATCCCAGAGAAGCGGCTCGGTGCTGTCTGTATTTTCCAGCTTGATGCGGAGAAGGCGGCTGTTCCGCGTTTCTCGGCGGATGCTCTCGACGAGCGGTTCCGGAATAACGTCGTGGATGAGATTGCCGACAAACCGTTTGGCGATATCGGACTGCGGGTCTGAGAAAACCTGGATGACAGAGCCCGTTTCTACGACTTTACCGAAATCCATGACGGCGACTTTATTACAGATTTTCTGGATGACATTCATCTCATGTGTGATAATCACAATTGTAATATGAAGAGTTTCATTAATCTTCTTTAGCAAATCGAGAATGGAATCGGTCGTTTTCGGGTCGAGGGCGCTGGTCGCCTCATCGCAGAGAAGAATCGACGGATTATTTGCAAGTGCCCTTGCGATACCGACGCGCTGTTTCTGTCCGCCGGAGAGCTGTCCCGGATAGTAGGACTTCTTATCGGAAAGTTCGACGAACTCCAGCAGCTCATTCACACGCGCTTCGATGTCTTTTTTGGGGGTGCCGTTTAGTTTCAGGGCAATCGCGACGTTGTCGTAAATTGTCTTGGATTCCAGAAGGTTGAACTGCTGGAAAATCATTCCGATTCCCTTTCGGAGGCTGCGAAGCTCTTTTGCACTCAGGCTTCCAATGTCCTTATCTTCAACGAAAATCTTTCCGGAAGTCGGTCTTTCCAGGGCGTTTACCATTCGGATCAGGGTGGATTTTCCGGCACCGCTGTAACCGATGACGCCGTAGATATCGCCCTTTTCGATTTCGAAGGACACATCCTTCAGTGCTTCAAATGCACCGTCTTTCGTCTGGAATGTTTTACTTAAATGTTCAAATCGAATCATTTCTGGTCTCCTTTAACTTTGTTTATCTGGGGAAGCACATTTTTAAGAGATAATTCCTGAAAAATGACTTCTGTATGTGTCGCGTTTTTTATACGAATGATATATCTGGATGCAATATAAATATTCAATTTTGCATACTGAAATATAAATGGGTACAAAAAAGGAGGTCTGGTTGTCCAGACCTCCTAAATTGGATTGTATCTATCACTTTCCAGTGAAAGCAAGATGAGAAAAACCTCATGAAGATATCATCCAGTTATCTGTCTGCACAACAAAAGTAAGAGTGTCACAGCAACAGCAGCACATACACTCCATACAACAACACATAGCAGACATAACTGAATAAGATGTTCTCATGATGGTTTCCTCCTTTCCTTAAAATTCATAAACGATTATAAAAATATATTTCCTACTTGTTTTGTGGGTTTTAAATGATAGTTCTTATTATAGCGCGGAAATGAGATTTGTCAATCATTTTTTTATTTCATAGGAAATTGCGTCCTAAGAAATAAAAAACGCTCCGCGAGAATGTGCCAAGGCACATTCTTTTTCATATCATCCAATACCGCCCAATGCGATGCCTAATATTAATACCAGCACACATACCGGAATATAAATATAGCGGCACACCGGTACAAACCATTTTGAAAATTTCTTTTCGCGACCTTTGTTGACCTGCGTTTCTGCATAGTCTTTTCCGAATACCCAGAAGAACATGATTCCGGCGAGTCCGGCACCGAGAGGGCAGATGTAGATGGAGAGAACGTCCATCCAGTCGGAGACGATGCCCTGGATTAACAGGGAGACGGCAGCTCCGATGATACCGATAACTGCGCAGGCAGGGACGCGGCCGAGGTGGAGTTTTTCCTGGACGGTGGCGATCGGTGCTTCGTAGAGATTGAGCAGGGAGGTCATCCCGGCGAAGAGAACGGCTACGAAGAAAATAATCGCGATCAACGTACCGCCCGGCATTGAGCGGATGAGGTTCGGGAGGTAGATGAAGAGAAGTCCCGGACCACCCTGATCAAGTTTTGCGCCGGTGGTTGCCATTGCCGGGATGATGACGAGGGCGGCGAGAATCGCGGCGATCGTATCAAACAGGGCAACCCGCGCGGCGGATGCCGGGATGTTTTCCTCATCGGAGAGGTAGGAACCGTAGATTAAGGTTCCATTTCCGGCGACGGACAGGGAGAAAAATGCCTGCCCCAGTGCGAAAATCCATGTTTTTGGGTCTGCGAGGATCTCAGGATCGATGCGGAAAATGTAGCGGTAACCCTGCATCGCACCCGGCTGGAATGCTACGTAGATGCCTAAAAAGACAAACAGGATGAAGAATACCGGCATCATCAGCTTGTTGGCGTTCTCGATTCCGCTTCCGACGCCGAACATCAGAATCAGAATGCAGAAGAAGAGGGCGGCAAGCTGCCAGCCATTGTTTCCAAATGCGGACGCCATCGAGCCGAAAGTAGAGGCAAAACCGTCTGTGTCGGCCGGGGCAAGCGTGGCACCGGTAAAGGCTCCGATGGCATATTTTAGGATCCAGCCCATGACGACGGTATAGCCGATCGCCATCGCGAGGGAACCGGCTGCCGGGATGAAACCGAGCGCGTCACCCAGTTTGCGCCTGCCGCGTGTCTCGCAGGCAGCGCCGAACGCGTCGATTGGACCGGAGCGGGTGCCGCGTCCCAGGCACATTTCCCCGATGACACCCGTGGAGCCGATCAGGGCGACGAAGATAAAGTACGGGATCAGGAACGAGCCACCGCCGTACAGGGAGACGCGGGTGGGAAACATCCAGAGATTTCCCATACCGACCGCCGAGCCGATACAGGCGAGGATGAAGCCCCACTTACTGTTGAAAGATTCTCTTTTTTCCATGAAATTGTAACTCCTCAAACATTATATAAGATTTGCCGCAAATATCTAGAAGTCCGCCGATTGGAAGCGGTCAGGCAGATGTTTGCATAAGTCCATCTATTATACCAGAAGAGAGGCATTGCTTTCAAGTGGCAGAGCGCGCGAATCGTATGTTTTAGGGGAAAAGGCGATCTAAAGTAACTGCCGGTGAACCGTTACAGGGAAATACCTTGATTTATAGGGTGGAAAGATGGTATTCTATAGAGGACGGCAGCGGCGGGCTTTGGGAGGGTGGCGCCGCGGCAGAGCAGATTCGAAAAGGAGAAGGTAGCACAATGAAAAACGCAAACAGGATTCCGGAGACGTTTCAGACGGATGCGGAATACAGACAGTGGATGGAGCGCTGGCAGCAGGAGGCGCGGGAGGCGACGATCGAGGGATTTAAGCAGAATCGTAAGTTAAACGGCATGACACAGACGGAGCTTGGCAGAAAGGCGGGGATTTCCCAGCCGAATATCACCCGCTTCGAGAGCGGCAGCTACAATCCGTCGCTGGATTTTATGGTAAAGATCGCAGCGGCGATGGGGAAACGGGTACAGATTACATTGGTAGATGAATAAGAGGCGTGCGCCGAGGCGCACAGGGACCATTTGGGGAATAAACAGGGGAGACAGCGGTGTGTGTGAGGCTGTCTCCCCTGTTTTTAATGAGTGCATTTCAGCGACGATTCAATAAACCGTGAAATCATATTCCACTCATAGCTCTGTTCCAGCCACGCAAATTTGATCGGGTACCGCGCTTCTTCCCCGAGCGTAAAGACATGGAGTGTATCCAGCTGTTCCTTGCTGAGAATAGAAAATGCGAGGTTTTTTGGGCTGATGCAGGCACCTTTTCCCATCGCGCAGAGGGCAAGCAGGGTAGCGATGTTGTCAGAGCAGGCATGAACCGAGGGGACGAAGTTGTCTGTCGCGAGGATATTCCGCCCGATGCGTCCGACTAGATCATGTTCACGGTTTAGGAGAAACGGACATGGAGCCAGAAGGGAGTAGCGGTGATGGCGGCTGACTTCCTGGATAATGGCTTCGGTCTGTTTGCCGTAAATGTTCTGCAGCAGGGCAGTGGAGACGATGAGAACCATCTCTTCCTCATAGAAATCCCGCAGAATGATGCCGGGAATGCGAACTGAAAAATTGGCGATCGCCAGATCAATTGTGCCGTCCAGCAGGTATTTTTGCAGCACATCGTTGGAAGATTCGACGAGTTCCACATCCACGCCGGGATATTCCTTTTGAAAGGCGGCGATCAGCTCCGGCATGATGGCGTGTCCGCGCGTGAATGCGATGCCGATCCGCAGTTTTCCTGTCTGGTTATTTAAAATATCGCCAAATTCGTGAAGCATACAGTCATATTTTGTATTAAATTCCGTTGCATAGCGCAGAAATACCTCCCCCGCATAGGTAAGCTCCAGCGGGATGTGACGGATTAGGAGCGGACATCCAAGCTCCCGCTCGATTCCGGCGATATGGGCGCTTAATGTCTGCTGGGTAATATGCAGCGCATCGGCGGCCCTAGTGAAGCTGCGGTTTTTCGCAACCGCGGCAAAATATTCCATTGATTGAAAATTCATATTCGAATGACTCCTCTTTTCCCAAAACTTTCATCTTAAGTTTCTAAAAAGCATCTGACTATAAAAGTGGCCCTTCTAACTCAAACACCGTCCGCTGCAGCTGTGCGATCAGCAGGCTGGCAGCTGGGGACGCTTTTTTTGCTGACGGAATCCGGACACCGAGCACGCGCTCCATCGGCGGATTGAGCGGCAGCCGGACAACATTTTTAGAAATATCACGGACAACCAGCTCCGGCAGGATGCAGACGCCCAGGTTGTGGCTGACCATCGCGAGCATGGAGTAGGTGTTCTGCGAGGTAAACGACGGCTTTGGCGGTGTGATGCCGAGCTGCTGGAACTGGCGCAGCAGGTCATTTTCACCTTTTTCTTCTATATAAGAAACCTTGGGGAGATCCTTTAAGTCAAAGCGCTCATATTCAGCATAAGGGGAATCGTTCGCGCAGACAGCCAGGTAGGGTTCTTTTTTCAGGGGAAGCCAGTCCATCTTTCCGTCCGGGTGGGGGCCGACGATGCCGAAATCGATGGAGCTATTTTCCAGCCATCCTTCAATCTCCTGTGAACACCCCTCCAGCACTTCAACGGTCATATCCGGGTAATCGGTAAGAAACTTTTTGAGGGCGGGCGGCAGCCATTGGACGGAAGCGCTTAAGTAAGCGCCGATCCGGATGTGCCCGGTCTGGACACCCCGGATGGAGGCAGCTGTCTGATCAAAATATTCCGCCGCTGCCAGCGTCCGCCGGATCGGGGAAAGCAGTGCCTCGCCGTTCCGCGTCAGGGCAAGTCCTCTCTGGGAACGCGAAAACAGGGAAAACCCGAGTTCTGTTTCAATATTTCGCAGCATATGGCTTGCCGCCGACTGTGTGTAACCGTTTTTCTGGGCGGCACGCGTCAGGTTATTTTCTTCTGCAATGGCTAAAAAAAGCCGCATATCTTTGAGATCCAAAAAATACTCCCTCCATTTTCGTAATAAGCGTTCGGTCTGATTCATAAAATGTACAGAGCTGACAGATACCAAAGGAGGATGAGAAGATTTGTAAGAATTATGTAGAATACGAATCTGATTCATACGGAATATCCGGGCGGATTACATGGGTGCGTGTGCGGCGGACATTCATTCCGATGGCTCTGCCAAGTGTCCCTAGTATATCATATTCGTGAAAGAAATGGGAGAAAAAGATAGAAATATGCCTACGATCTCAAATACAACATAAAAAATTCATCTAAATGAAACACACAAAAAGTTAAAAAATAAACAAATGGTAAACAAAATTCATGAAACTCCGAAAGAAAATGGACAAAATTCTGAACGGGAGTCTAACGGAAAATGGCGCAGTTGTAGACAAAATATCATGATATCTTGTGCATTTATACTAATTGACGCTCGAAAAAGTGCAATTTATTTCATGAAAAAAACAGAGGGATTCATGATTCTATGCTATATCATGAAAACTCTGCATAATAAATTCAAATAATTTTGTTGAACAAATTTCACTTTAGTGATATAATTTTTTCAAAAGCAAGAAGTTTTTTGAGCGAATTGAAAAACTTGCTTAGCCAGCGCGCGGCACTACATCAAATAAAGGGGGAACTTTATATGGAAGCAATTAACAACATCGTCAGTATGTTGAACGGACCCATTTGGGGCGTTGGAATGTTAGTTCTGATTGTTGGTAGTGGTTTATACTTTACAATCCGTCTCGGCTTTTTCCAGTTTGTTCATTTTAAAGATATGTGGAGCCGAATCATTGACAAGTCGGAGTCTGAATCCGGTATTTCTTCATTCGCATCCTTCTGTACAACCATGGCGATGCGTGTTGGTACCGGTAACGTAGCCGGTGTAGCCGTAGCTCTTTACATGGGCGGACCTGGCGCACTCTTCTGGATGATCATCGCTGGTATGACAAACTCTGCTGTTTGCTTTACTGAGTGTACATTATCCGTACTTTATAAGAACCGTATCGATGGTCAGTATCGAAGCGGCGGCGCTTACTGTGCTGAGAGAGGTCTTGGCTGGAAAGCTTATGGTACCTTCTATGCAGCATTCTTCGGACTGGGCGTTGTATTATTCATGCCGGCAGCAGCTACCTTTACAATCTGCGATGGATTTAAGAACGCTTTAGGTATTCCGATGTGGATTTCGGCTCTGGTTATCGCACTGGCTATGGCAGTTGTAGTTATGGGTGGTGTTAAACGAATCAGTTCTGTAGCATCTATGCTGGTTCCGCCGATGGTAGGCATTTACCTGATTGCAACCGTTGTTATCTTAATCGCAAACGCAGGTCAGATTCCGAGCGTTATCGCTCAGGTTGTATCCTGTGCATTTGGTTCCAAAGAAGCTCTTCTGGGCGGCGGCGTTGGTATCGCTATCCAGCAGGGTGTTAAACGAGGCACATTCTCATCTGCATCTGGTATGGGTGAGTCCATGCCGACCGCAGCAGCAGCAGAGACCAGCCACCCGATTAAACAGGGTATGGCAAATGCAGCTGGTGTTTGGCTGGATACCGTTATCGTATGTACCGCTTCTGGTCTGATGATGCTCTTAAGCGGATGCTACAATACACAGTTTGGTTACATCGGTGGTACCGGTGCAATGCACGATCAGATGGCTCAGTTAGCAGCAGATGGAACATATGGCGTTATTTTCGTTCAGAATGCTTGCAGCACCGTTATGGGAAGTATTGCTCCTCTGTTCATTGCTATCATGCTGGCTCTGTTCTCCTTTACATGCTTAATCAGCTACTATTATGAGGGCGAGACTTCGGTTCTTTACCTGTTCCAGGGCGATGATAAAGCAGCTACCCGTAAAGTAGTTATCAGAATTATGCAGATTGTTATGCCTATCCTTATCTTCATCTGGGGCAATATCGATTCCGGTCTGGCTTGGAATCTTTCCGACCTTGCACTTGGTGGATCTACATGGATCAACATGTTAGTTGTACTGCTTCTGTCTCCGAAGGTATTTGCACTGTACAAAGACTACGAAGAGCAGATGAAAGCAAAGAAAGACCCGTACTACAACCCGGATAAGCTTTGCTGGAAGGGCGTAGACGTTGAGATGTGGAAAGACATCAACAAAAAACGTATCGCAGAAGATAAATAATCGGATGTGAATCGTTACATATTATTAGATATAGAGTTTAACTCCTAAAGTCTAATATAAAAGGCAGTCCCTGTCGTGTGGCAGGGGCTGTTTTTTTGGGAGACTATCCGGAGTGATTTTTTTGCCATTATATAGATAATGTCTATGATAGAAATGGTAATTTTTTGTAAATTGTCATTGACGATCCAGCCGCCGCGCGATACAATCAACCGCGAAAGGCGGTAATGGTATGGTACAGAAAGTGATTCGGGATCGCCTGGATGCGATCCTTCATTGGAATATATCCCTGGTCGGGGGATTTCTCGGAGCCTATGCGATTTTGCTTCATGCCGGAAACTTTGGCTCCGCTCAGACAGGCAACCTGATGGAGATGGGAGCGGAACTGGTATCGATGGAATGGTTTAACGTCCTTCTGCGTCTGGCTGCGCTGGTGCTGTTTGGACTGGGCGTGGCATCCGCATATCTGCTCACGAACTTTACGAAGATAAACATGCGGAAACTTGCCCTCTGGGTGGATGCGGCTGCGCTGGCACTGGCATCGATGCTGCCGCTTGAACCAGCGCTGGTCGGAATTTATCCGATTTTCTTTGCATCCGCATTTCAGTGGGGCGTCTATTCCGGTGCCGACGGATTTAACAGTGCGACGATCTTTATGACGAACAACTTCAAACAGTCGGTGCTTGGCTGGCTGCAGTACGGTCTGACAAAGGATAAGGAATTTAAGAGAAAAGCAATTCTTTATACCTATACGGTCATCAGCTTTTTCCTGGGTGTGGTACTCGGAGCGTGGGCGGTCGGTCAGTTCGGAATCTACAGCGCCTATGTAGGCTTTCTGCCATTGGCGGCTGCGAGAACCTTTATCGCGGTCGGTACGGCTCCGCTTGAAAGCGAGACTCCGGAGGAGACGGCAGTCGAGGCGGCAGAGGAGATGGAAGAAGCAGAGAAGCTGGAGAAGGAGCAGAAGCTGTAAAGTCTGTTCCCTGCAAGGTTTCTACAAGATGCAGGAAAGAAAAGCGGCAGGAAACAGGCCTTGGCGGGAACAGGATGCGGAAAAATGCAGGCGCTTAAGAACAGCAAACGTGAAGCAGTGGACAGATTGCTTTAATGCTGGTGATATTGCTGCTGTAGAAATTTTCCCAGTATTCCTACTACTTGATATAGCGCCGCAGACATAATACATAAAAGAATAATACTCATCACAACCATATCCATCTGGAATACCTGTGAGCCGTAGATGATCAGATATCCGAGTCCCTGTTTGGCAGCGAGAAATTCACCGATGATGACGCCAACCAGGCAGAGACCGATGTTGACCTTCATGTTGGCGAGAATCAGCGGGATTGAGCCTGGCAGCAGGACTTTGGTTAAAATATGAATCCGGTTTCCTCCGAGGGACCGGATTAATTTGATCTGGTCGGGATCCATCGAGGAAAATCCGTTGTGGAGTGTCAGGATCGAGCCGAAGACAGCGACCGAGATGGAGGCAACGATGATCGTGCGGATGTTGCTCCCAAGCCAGACGATGAGAATCGGGGCGAGGGCGGATTTCGGCAGACTGTTGAGCATGACGAGATACGGCTCCAGAATCTCTGAAAGATTCCGGCTCGACCAGAGGAGAATCGCGCCGATCAGCCCGCAGAGGATGACCAGTGTAAAGCTGATCAGCGTTTCATAGAGCGTCACACCGGTGTGGATGAGGATGCTTTTGTCCTGCATCATCCGCAGGAAACAGCGCACGGTGCGTGACGGGGAACTGAAAATAAACGCGTCGATGAGCCCCAGTCGGGCGCTCATTTCCCAGCATATTAAAAAGAAAACGAATAAGAAAATCCGGCAGAAGAGAACCAGACGGCGCCGATGGAGCTGGCGGCGGAGGTAGGCTTTCTGGGCGGTGGATTCTTTCTTACATTTCATACTTTTTGCCCTCCCCTTGCAGTGTTTTCCATAGTTCATTGAAATAAAGAGAAAAAGCCGGATCATTCCGGCGTTCCAGCGGTCGGTTAGCGGACAGCGGGAAGGTAACCGGCAGGATGCGGCAGATGGTTCCGGGGCGTTTAGTCAGAACCAGGATGCGGTCGGCGGCACTCACGGCTTCGGAGAGGTCGTGGGTGATCAGAATCGCTGTTTTGCGGCTCTCCCGGATGATGGTGCTGATATCGTCGCAGACGGTTAAGCGTGTCTGATAATCGAGCGCCGAAAATGGTTCGTCGAGAAGCAGAAGCTCCGGTTCCAGCGCCAGTGTCCGGATCAGGGCGGCGCGCTGGCGCATTCCACCGGATAGTTCGGAGGGGCGGGAATGCTCAAATTGTTCCAGTCCGTAGATTTTTAAGAGCCGGTGGAGGCGGTCTTCCGCGGCATGATCCATTTTTTTCTGAATTTCCAGCCCGAGGGCAGCATTCTGGATGATCGTCCTCCACTCGAAAAGTTGGTCGCTTTGCAGCATATAACCGATGCGGCACTGGCTTTTCGAGAGCGGAACCCCATTTATAAGAATGGAACCTTCTTCCGGCGGCAGGAGCCCGCTGATTAAGGAGAGCAGCGTGGATTTTCCACAGCCGGACGGTCCGACAATGGCGATAAATTCGCCGGTTTCTACCTGAAATGATATATCAGAAAGGGCTTTCGTCTCCCCGGATATCGTGTGGTAGGAGTAGGAAAGCCCGGAAACTTCCAGAATGGGCGGCATAAGCAAATACCTGGGTAACTGTGTATCAGTGGGACAGTTACGCTCCTTGAAACATTCTTACTTTATAATATGCGGAAGTGAAAAGCCGGGTTACTGTACACGGGTAGGCACTTTTGGAACCGAAAGTGCCGTAAGAAAACGTGGTGGCAGCAGGAATTTGCCGTATTGAAATGCGAAGCCACGGCAAATTCCGTTACTGGACACGTATGCGTGTACAGTAACAGCCGGGTTACTGTTCGCGCATACGTGCCTTGCATTGGTTGACCCGTGTGGAAAAGAGATGCTATAATAAAATATAGGTAATTGTGGAGAGAAAAGCGCTTATAGACAGGATACAGGGGGTATTTATGATACGCAGATATACAGTGGCATTGATGCAGATGGATACACAGAATGATAAAGGAAAGAATCTGGAGACGGCATGCGCCTGGATTGACGAGGCGGCGGCAAAAGGGGCGAAGCTTATCTGTTTCCCGGAGGTGATGAATCTGATCGGCAAAAATATCGGTGAAGGCGGCGGACGCGAGGAAATTCCAGGGTACACGACCGAGCGCCTCTGCGCGAAAGCGAAGGAACACGGCGTCTATATTCACGGGGGCAGTATCACGCAGGCACTTCCGGGGGAAAAACGATCGGCAAATACGAGTGTGCTGATTTCGCCGGAGGGGAAGATTCTGGCGACATACAGCAAACTGCATATGTTTGACATCACGCTGGCGGACGGCACGCCGTACCGGGAGTCGGACCGGGTCAAACCGGGCGATTCGATTGTGACGGTGGAGACGGAGCTGGGCGTTTTTGGAATGTCGATCTGCTATGATGTGCGTTTTCCGGAGATTTACCGGCTCATGGCGCTTCGCGGGGCGCAGGTTATCTTTGTTCCAGCGAGCTTTACGATGCCGACGGGAAAGGATCACTGGGAGGTTCTTCTGCGGGCGCGGGCGATCGAGAACGGCTGTTACATCGTGGCACCGGGACAGATTGGACAGAAACCGGCGTATGCAGCATACGGCAACAGCCTGGTGGCAGATCCGTGGGGAACGGTGATTGCACGGTCAAAGGATGCACCGGGGATCACCTATGCGGAGATTGATTTAGATTATCTGGATAAGATACGGAAGCAGATTCCGTCGCTGGAAAACCGGCGGAGTGATTTGTATGAAGTGAGTGAGAAGAAGTAAGGTGTGAATATTTTCAGCCGGCAAAATGGCGTCTGGACGGAAATGAAAAACGGGTGTATTCGGGCAAATGGATAAAAAGGACAGAGAAAAATGGAGTCCAGGGGGGAAAACCATGGTAAAGGTGTTTCTGGTAGAGGATGAGGTGATCATCCGGCACGGTATACGGGATAATATTGACTGGGCGAGCCACGGATTTGAATTTGCGGGGGAGGCGGGCGACGGCGAGTACGCGTATCCGCTGATATTGAAGGCACAGCCGGATATTCTGGTAACGGATATCAAGATGCCGTTTATGGACGGGCTGGAGCTGAGCCGTCTGGTGAAAAAGGCGCTTCCGCGCACGCGGATCATCGTGCTCAGCGGCTACAATGAATTTGAATATGCAAAAGAGGCGATCAAGATAGGAATCAGCGATTATCTGCTGAAGCCGGTATCCTCGGCGGGACTCATCGATGCGTTGAAAAAGGCGGCGGACGAGATCCGGGAAGAGCGGGAAAAATCAAAGCTTCTGGAGAGGTATTTTGTCAGCTACGAAAAATATACGGAATTTCTGGATAAAACGGATTACAGCGGTGTTGACCGGAAGCTCATCAACGATTTTTTAAAGCTCGGCTCAGTCGAAGAGTGCAGTCCGTTTGTCGAGGAGTATTTTGCAGCGATCGGTGAACATAATTACAAATCGCTCTTGCTGCGTCAGTATATGACGATGGATATTTTTTACTGTGTGCAGGAGTTTTTGAAGAAATTGAAAGCGGAGCCGCCGGAGGTTCCGGAAAGCGTGGTTGACATAAAACGGGTTCCGAAGGTGATCGAGAGCGTGGAGATGACGAAAGCCTATCTGATCGAGGCGTTTACGGCTGCCCTGCAGGCGCGTGACCGGGCATCGAACGACCGTTATGGCAGCGTGATTCGGGATGCAAAGGAATATATCCGGGCAAATTTCAGCCAGAGCGACCTGTCGCTGAACCGGATTGCTGCGCACATTGGCGTCAGTCCGAGCTATTTCAGTTCGATTTTCAAGCAGGAGACGGGGCAGTCCTTTGTGGAGTATCTGACGCAGGTGCGGATGGAACGGGCATGTGAACTTTTGAAATGCACCTCCTACCGGACGTCCGAGATCGGGGAGCAGGTGGGATACAACGATTCACACTATTTCAGCGCGGCGTTCAAAAAAGCGATGGGGCAGTCGCCAAAAGAGTATAAGGCGAGCCAGACGCGGCAGGAGTAAGGAAGGTATGTACTCTCGGAGTCTTTCTGCACTTGCTTTTGTGGCTGATTTTCCGCCAGCCGCACCCGAATTTCATCAACGTACGCACCGCGTACGCCTCAGAAATTTGGGCACAACTGACAAAAAATCATCTCACAAAATCAAGCACAGAAAGATTCCGAAAGTACATAGGTGTTCAAAAAGGGAGGAAAGATATGGGAGTGGAGCAGGGGCAGATTGGAAAAACAGAAGGGATGGCAGAGGTAAACAAAAATCAGGATCCGGGCGCGGATTCATTATCCGCTGCCCGTCCATATCGCCCTCTTTCTCTCCGCGCCCGTCTGATCCTTCTCCTCTTCGTGATTGCTATTCCATTAACAGGCATGGCGCTCGGATTCCAGAAGATGATCGCCTCCTATTCTGCTTCCTACGACGCGATTCTGGCAAATCTCAAGACGGCGAATGAGTACAACATAAAGTTTAAATCGGATATGGAGTATTCGATGTACCGTGTTATGATCGGGCTGATCGACGCGGAACAGTTCGAAAATGGAGATATTGTCGAGGGCGAGACGAAGTATGCGACGGTGGTCAAGAATCCCCACAGTCTGATTGCATCGGCGAGACAGGCGTTCGGAACGACGATCGAGCGGGAAGCGGGGTCGGACTGTGATATCAAGATAAGAGGTATCCTCTCCTGTCTGGATTCCCTGGAGCGGGCAGTGGATAAGATGATTGGAAATGCCGCCGCCGGTGGATATTACGATGAAAATGTCAATATCTGGGAGAATGACATCCAGGGTCTGTGCTCGATGATTCAGGATTACATCACGCAGTATACCTATTATGAGATGATCAACATGGAGCAGCTTCAGAAAGAGCTGAAGGTGCAGATGGCGGATCAGATGCAGAGCTATCTGGCGCTTCTTCTGGTGGTGCTGGTGGTCGGTATGTTTCTGGCAGTCACGATCACGAAATCCATCACGGAACCGCTGCAGCAGTTACAGAGGACGGCAGAACAGCTCGGCCGCGGGAACCTGAATGCGAGGGCGAGAACGGGCGGACTGGAAGAGATCAACGTGCTGGCACGGGCGTTTAACCAGATGAGCGACCGCATCCGGCGGCTGCTTGATAAGACGAGGCAGGAGCAGAAGAACCTGCGGGAGCTGGAGCTGCGCCTCCACCAGGAGCAGATCAGTCCCCATTTCCTCTATAATACACTTGATTCGATCGTATGGATGGCAGAGGGCGGCAACAACCGCCAGGTCGTGGAGATGACGACGGATTTAAGCGACTTTTTCCGCACGGTTTTATCGGGCGGGCGCGATTTCATCACGATCGAGGAGGAAGAATCACACATCCGGAGCTATTTAAAGATTCAGAAGATCCGGTACGAGGACATTCTCGACTATTCGATCGAGATCGAGCCGTCTATCCGGCGCCGGATTGTGCTGAAAATGCTGCTGCAGCCGCTGGTGGAAAATGCCCTCTACCACGGCATCAAAAATAAGCGCGGCGGCGGATGCATTGTGATCCGCGGCTATGAGGATCGGAACGGGCTTGTCTTTGAGGTGGAGGACGATGGGATTGGCATGGATGAGGTGGAACTTGCCGCCGTGCGCGCCAAGCTGACCCTGGAGCCGGAAGAGGAACTTGCCCCGATCGGCAGCGGCGGATTTGGGCTACATAATGTGGTGCAGCGGATTCAGATGTATTATGGCGATCAGGCTGAGATCCTGGTTGAATCTGAAAAGAATATCGGCACCTGCTTTAAGGTTTATTTGGGAAATCAAAAAAAATCATAACTTTTTCAAAAAAAATTGTATTTTTTTAAGGGTACACCTGGAAAAACACAGAAAACGACAAACATCTCAAAAAAATAATATACCTTTTTCCAAAGATGCCCCGTATCCATGATGCGGGGTGCTTTGTTATAATAAATACGCAAAAACAAATATATTGGGTCTTATAAGGAGGAAACAGTATGAGAAAAAGATTAGTGTCCGCAGCTTTAGCAGCAGCAATGGCGTTATCCATGACCGCTTGTACAAGCAATCCGGCTGAGAAAGAGACGGAGGCAGCAGCTCCGGCTGATACAGAGGCAGCAGAAGAGGGCAAAGAGAAAGAAGCGGCAGCAGACGGCGATCTGATTACCGTAGGTTATGCACAGGTTGGTGCTGAGTCTGACTGGAGAACAGCCAACACCGAATCTTTCAAATCTACATTTACTGAGGAAAATGGTTACAAACTGATTTTCGACGATGCACAGCAGAAACAGGAAAATCAGATTAAGGCAATCCGTTCTTTCATCCAGCAGGGTGTTGACTACATCGTAGTTGCTCCGGTTGTTGAGACTGGCTGGGAGACCGTTCTGGAAGAAGCAAAAGAGGCTGGTATCCCGGTTATCCTTTCTGACCGTCAGATGCAGCTTTCTGATGACAGCCTGTATGAGGCATGGGTAGGCGGAAACTTCGTAAAAGAAGGCGAGACCTGCGGCGACTGGCTGGCTAAATACTTAGAGGATCAGGGACGCGGTGACGAAGAGATCAACATGGTTACCATTCAGGGTACCATCGGTGCATCCGCACAGGTTGGTCGTACGGAAGGTATGGACAACAAGCTGAAAGAGCACTCCAACTGGAAGATGCTTGACAGACAGTCTGGTGAGTTCACCCAGGCAAAAGGACAGGAAGTTATGGAGTCCTTCTTAAAGAGCTATGATGACATTGACGTTGTTATCTGTGAGAATGATAACGAGGCATTTGGTGCCATCGATGCTATCAAGGCAGCAGGCAAGACCTGTGGTCCGGAGGGCGACATCATCGTTGTAAGTTTTGACTCTGTAAAGGCAGCTTTCGAGTCTATGATCGCTGGCGACTTAAACGCAACCTTCGAGTGCAACCCGCTTCATGGTCCGCGTGTAGCTGAAATCATCCAGAAACTGGAAAAAGGCGAAGAGGTTGAGAAGATTCAGTACGTAGACGAAGCATACTTCGATACAAGCATGGATCTGGAAGAAATCTTAAAGACAAGAGCTTACTAATTCGGTTTTGAATGGTATTTTTAAATGTTAATAATCGGACAGGCAATCGCTTTTGACCGTAAGTGAATGAGTGTCAGACCGGAGGTTTCGGCGGACGGCAGGCACTTGGCAATCAGGAGGCGCGGGGCTGGAGGCTTAGGTTTCCGTCCCTGCGCTTCCTTTTTCAAAAAATAAGGAGGCAAAGCTTTTATGGAAAAGGATTCCGTTCTTGAGATGAGGCATATTTATAAGACATTCCCGGGTGTAAAAGCTCTGCAGAATGTGGATTTTACCTTAAAAAAAGGCGAAATTCATGCCCTGATGGGGGAAAATGGCGCAGGAAAATCCACGCTGATCAAAGTCCTGACGGGTGTAGAGGAGTTTGAAACAGGGGAAATCATGATAGACGGCTGCGATCATGCGATCATCAACCGCAGCCCGCAGGAAGCACAGAACCGGGGCATCAGCACCGTGTATCAGGAAGTCAATCTCTGTCCGAACCTGACGGTTGCGGAGAATCTGTTTATCGGACGCGAACCGCGAAAAGGCGGATTGATTGACTGGAAAACAATGAATAAAAAGGCCAGCAAACTGCTGCAGGACCTTGACATACATGCAGATGTAACACAGACGATTGACAATTATTCCATTGCAATTCAGCAGATGATAGCGATCGCCCGTGCAGTCGATATGTCGGCAAAGGTATTGATTCTTGATGAGCCGACCTCCTCCCTCGATGATGGAGAGGTAGAAAAGCTCTTTAATCTGATGCGCCGCCTGAAATCCGAAGGTGTCGGCATCATATTCGTTACCCATTTCCTGGAGCAGGTGTATGCAGTCTGCGATAAGATCACCGTTCTTCGGAATGGGCAGTTGGTAGGACAATTTACGACGGCGGAGCTTCCGAGAGTCCAGCTGGTTGCCAAGATGATGGGAAAGGATTTCGATGATCTGGCAGCGATCAAGGATTCCAAGAGTGAGGAGAAGCATGGCGAAGAGGACATCGTTATCAAGGCGGTGGGACTCGGAAAGAAAGGATACATAAAACCGTTTGATCTGGTGATTCACAAGGGTGAAGTTGTCGGATTTACCGGGCTTCTGGGTTCGGGACGTTCTGAGACGGTCCGTGTTCTCTATGGAGCGGAAAAGCCGGATGAGGGCGAACTGAGCGTCAAGGGCAGACCGATCGCGGCGCGCCACCCGCTGATTTCGATGAATGCCGGCATGGCATATCTGCCGGAGGATCGGAAAAACGAGGGTATCATCGCGGATCTATCCGTGCGTGAGAACCTGATCATGGCACTTCAGGCAAAACGCGGTATGTTCCACCTGCTCAGCCGCAAGCAGCAGGAAGAATTTACCGATAAATACATTGATATGCTGCAGATTAAGACCGCCAGCCGTGAGACACCGATCAAATCACTCTCCGGCGGCAACCAGCAGAAGGTAATCATCGGACGCTGGCTTCTGACCAATCCGGATTTCCTGATTCTGGACGAGCCGACCCGTGGCATCGACGTCGGAACCAAGACAGAGATTCAGAAACTGGTCGTAAAACTGGCAGAACAGGGCATGGCAGTCGTGTTTATTTCTTCCGAGATTGAGGAGATGCTCCGTACCTGCGACCGCATGGTTGTTATGCGCGATGGTGCAAAGGTAGGAGAACTTTCCGAGGATGAGATGAACCAGTCCAACATCATGTCAACCATTGCAGGAGGACAGTAGCTATGAAAAATATGACGTTCAAAAAAATTACCTCGCAGAGGCTGTTTCTTCCGATTTTCTGCCTTGTGCTGGTATTGCTGGTAAATATCGTCACGACGCCGAACTTCTTCGCGATTGAGGTGCGGAACGGCGTTCTCTACGGATACTTAATCGATATCATCAACCGTGCGTCAGAGCT
Organism: Clostridium sp. AF32-7AC; assembly: GCF_003477925.1. Lineage (NCBI taxonomy): Bacteria > Bacillati > Bacillota > Clostridia > Eubacteriales > Clostridiaceae > Clostridium > Clostridium sp. AF32-7AC. The sequence goes on along the minus strand of NZ_QUEG01000003.1, from coordinate 278,790 downwards.
GGTGATTCTGGCAGTCGGCATGACGCTTGTCGTATCGTCCTCCGCTGGAACGGATATTTCCGTCGGCGCGATCATGGCGGTCAGTGCGGCAGTCTGCTGCAACCTCTTAACTGGCGGCGAGCGCGCAGCAACTGCATATGCCAATCCGCTGATTCTTGGCTTCCTGGCAGCGCTCATCGTCGGTGCGGCGATCGGCTGCTTCAACGGTTTTCTGGTTGCAAAGTTAAACATCCAGCCGATGGTAGCGACTCTTATCATGTTTACCGCCGGGCGCGGTATCGCCCAGCTGATCACGGATGGACAGATCACATACGTGCGCGTGGACAGCTACCGTACCTTGGGCGCTTCCCTTCCGGGATTTCCGGTTCCGACCCCGTTTATCGTGGCGGTTGTCGTTGTGGCACTGACTTCGTTACTTTTGAAGAAAACGGCACTGGGCATGTATATCCAGTCGGTCGGAATCAATAAACGTGCGTCCCAGCTTGTCGGCATCAAATCGGTCATGATTATTTTCCTCACCTACGCGTACTGTGGACTCTGTTCCGGTCTTTCCGGTCTGATTGCTTCCAGCCGTATCTACTCGGCGGATGCGAATAACATCGGTCTTAATATGGAACTGGATGCGATCCTGGCAGTTGCCATCGGCGGAAACTCCCTTGGCGGCGGTAAATTCTCGCTGGCAGGTTCCGTCATCGGCGCGTATACGATTCAGGCGCTGACGACCACCCTGTATGCGATGCACGTATCCTCGGATCAGGTTCCGGTTTACAAGGCGATCGTGGTTGTCATCATCGTAGCACTCCAGTCACCGGGATTCGCTAGATGGAGAAAATCTCTGGCACAGAAAAAAGAACTGGGCGCGGCAGGAAAGGAGGCGGCATAAATCATGAAAGAAAAGAAGAAATTAAATCAGAACACGTTCCTGCTTCTTGTCACGATCCTGCTGTTCTTCGTGATGTACGCGATCGGCTGCGTGCTCTTTAATGCACAGGGCTTTGCCAAGACACAGAACTTCTTAAACCTCTTTATTTCCAATGCGGGTCTGATTGTCATCGGTATCGGCATGACGATCGTCATGATCACCGGCGGTATCGATATCAGCGTCGGTTCCTTTGTGGCGATGGGCTGTATGATGTTGGCATGGATGATGGAAAAAGGCGGTATCGGTGCGGTTCCGGCGGTTCTCATCGTGCTGGTGACCGGGATTGTCTTTGGTCTGGTACAGGGATTCCTGGTTGCCTACATGGATATCCAGCCATTCATTGTTACCCTGGCGGGTATGTTCTTTGCCCGCGGCATGACTGCGATCATTTCCAAGGACATGATCAGTATTACGAATGAAACTTTCATGGCATGGGCGAAGATGAAACTTTATATTCCGTTCGGCGGCTATCTCAACAAAAAAGGCATGATGATTTATCCATATATCTATCCGACGGTTGTGATTGCGCTGGTTCTTCTGGTTCTGGCATTTATCATGCTGAAATATACGAAATTTGGACGCAGCATCTATGCGATCGGCGGCAACGAGCAGTCAGCTCTGATGATGGGATTAAATGTGCGCCGGGTAAAACTGAAAGCCTATATCCTGGACGGTTTCCTTTGTGGCGTCGGCAGCGTCCTGTTCTGTCTGAATACGCTGGGCGGCTTCGTTGAGCAGGCAAAGGGCTTCGAGATGGATGCGATAGCTTCCTCTGTTATCGGCGGCACGCTCTTAACCGGCGGCGTCGGTAATGTATTCGGAACCCTGTTTGGCGTCCTTATCAAGGCGACGATCGAGGCATTTATCACTTTCCAGGGAACACTTTCTTCCTGGTGGACCCGTATCACGATCGCGGCGCTTTTATGCTTCTTCATCGTGCTTCAGTCGATCCTTGCGATGGTAAAGAAGAAAAAGTAGAAATTCTCTTCCGGAGACAGACAAACCGGCATGAATGTCTGGTATGACAGCATCAAGATAGAACAGTCAAAATGACGGGAAATATCCATGCAAAGAGAGGGAAGACATCTGAAAAAAGTACAGTACATATCAGAAACAATATAAAGCTGTATTCTTTTGATTCGACATAATTCGAGAGAAAATCAACAAACTTATACATGATGCATAAATATTTAGCGAAAACAGCCGCTTTAATTTATGCATCATTTGTATTTCGGATAAAAGGATGTCAAAATTAGACGTTAAACTTATAACAATATACAAAATAAAATACAACTTTATGAAAAAATGATCTTGTATTTACTTGCGCAATTTGTCCTGGATTGTTATAATAAAATTACAAAAAGTTGTGAAAAGCAACAACGCAGTGCGGCTGGGGTGCCGCTTGCAAAGAAAATTTTATGGGAGGTAGTTAGAATGAAAAAAATGTTCAAACGTGCCGCTGCATCCATGACAGCAGCAGCGATGGCAGTGAGCATGACCGCATGCGGCGGCTCTGGAGCAGCAAATGCGACACAGGCAGCAGATGCTTCTGCAGCAGAAGGAAGCGAGGCAGCAGCTTCGACGATCGACAACAAAGACATCAAGATCGGTGTTTCCATCTGGTCCTCCACCGATGTACTTGGTTCCCAGTGTAAGCTGATCATCGACGAGGCAGCAAAGGCTCTGGGCGTTCAGGTTCAGTATGTTGACCAGGGTCATGTGTCGGAGAAGGTTACTGCATCCGTAGAGCAGTTAGCAGCAGCAGGATGCCAGGGTATCATCATCTGCAACTCTTCTGATACAGAGATGACATCCGCTATTAAGACATGTAATGACAATAAAGTATATCTGGCACAGTTCTTCCGTGTTATCAGCCAGGAGAACAGCAAGGATATCTATGATTTAGCAACCGCATCACCATACTACATCGGCGCTGTTCATGAGAACGAGCCGGAGAACGGTGAAAAATTAGTTCAGATTCTTCTGGACAAGGGCGACAGAAACATCGGTCTGATCGGCTGGGAGCAGGGCGACGCTACCTGGCTTGGCAGATGGGAAGGCTACAAAGCTGGTGTTGAGAAATGGAACGCAGAGCATCCGGATGATCAGGCAAAACTGTCTGAGCCGCAGTACGCAGGTACTTCTTCTGAGGGTGGTTCCAAGGCAGCAGAGGCTCTGATGTCCGCAGATCCGACTCTGGATGCACTGATTCCGGCAGGCGGCGGCGGTGACCCGCTTCAGGGCGCTATCGCAGCAGTTGAGCGTGCAGGCAAGACTCAGGATATCGACATCGTTTCCACGGACTTCCTTCCGGATCTGGGCGAGAGACTTGAAAATGGTTCTATGGCCGGTGAGTCCGGTGGACATTACTGCGATCCGCTTATCGCTTTCATGATGGTTTACAACGCAATCAAGGGCAACTACACAGGTATCGAGGGTAACTTCGAGGATGTTCCGTTCCCGTATCTGTATGTATCTTCTCCGGACGACTACAAAGCATATGAGCAGTACTTCGTAGATCAGCTTCCATACACCGATGAGGAACTGGTAGCTATGTCCGAGCTTAGCCTGGATGACCTGAAAGCAACTGCAGCTGGTATCTCCATCGAGGATGCTGCACAGAGAGCAGGCAACTAATTAGTTCAGAAACTGATTCAAATTATAGAATTTTAAGAGGCTGAATGTAATAGAAAAGGCCGGTATCGCACGGCGCGATGCCGGTCTTTTCTTTAAAAGAAAAAAGAAACTGAGCAGTTATGAATGAGGTATAAAATATGGGTTCTTCTGTTGTTGAAACAACCGGAAAGAAAAAACTTTCGGGAACTGCCAAGGGTTATATCATCCTGGTGGGTTTGGTAGTGCTTTCCTGGGCGATTTTTAAAGCTCTGACGCCGGGCAATTTTGGTTCTCCGGCCAATATGCTGAGTTATTTTCAGGCCAGCCTGATCGCGACGGTTGGCGCTGTTGGTTTTTACTTTGTTATGGTTATGGGTATGTTCGATTTCTCCATCGGCGCGAACATCATGCTTTCAGCGATTGTAGGCTGTGTATTTGCCTCTCGTTTCGGCATGGGATATGCCGGTCTTATCATCGGCAGCGTGCTGACTGGTACGATTGTCGGACTTTTAAACGGTGTTTTTTATGTAAAACTCCGTATCCCGTCCATGATTGTAACGACGGGTCTGGCTCTTATCTATGAGTCGGTTGCCAACTACATCGCAGGCGGCGTGGAGCAGACGCTTCCGTCCAACCTCCGTGCATTCGGACAGATGCCGTGGAACATTATTCTGGCACTTCTGGCATGTGTGGCAGCTTACATTTTCTTAAATTATACAAAGATTGGTACTTATACATATGCGATCGGCAGCAACGAGTTCGTAGCGAAAAACATGGGTATCAATGTCAATAAGTACAAAGTGCTTGCATTTATTTTGAGCGGCGCATTTTTAGGTGTTATGGCTATCTTGACGATCAGCTATGGTTCCTCTATGGTAGCGGTAACCGGTATGGCGTCGATGAGCCGTAACTTCGTTCCGACGATGGGATGCTTCTTCGGTCTGGCATTTAAGAAATATGGTATGCCGCTGCAGGCGATTGTCATCGGAGAGTTCGTTATCAACATTATTTTCTTTGGTTTCATCGCGATGGGCGCACCGACAGCAATTCAGGACGTTATCACAGGTCTGGCACTGTTAATCATAATCACGCTGACCACAAAAGCGGAAAAAGGCGAGATTGTCAAGTAAATCGAGGGAGGAAATGCAATGAGCGAGGTAAGATTACAGGTAAAAAATCTTTGCAAGTCCTTCGGTATCACGAAGGCAGTTCAGAATGTGTCTTTCAATGTCAATAAAGGCGAGGTTCACGCGCTGATCGGAGAGAATGGTTCCGGTAAATCGACGCTGACCAACATGCTGACCGGCATCTACAGTATCGGAAGCGGTACCTTCATTCTGGATGGGAAAGAGATTCATCCGAAGAATCAGGTGGAAGCCAACAACGAGGGTGTTTCTATCATCGTACAGGAGTTAGGAACCTTGTCAGGACTTACAGTAGCGGAAAATATATTCCTGGGACACGAAGATCAGTTCGTACATATGGGAATTAAAAATACAAATGCCATGAATAAAAAGGCGACGGAGCTTCTGAAACAGTACGGCTTCGAGCGTATCAAGGCGGCAGACATTATCGACAACTACAATTTCGAGGACCGGAAACTGGTCGAGATCGTAAAGGCGACCTACTTCAATCCGAAGATTGTTGTCATTGATGAGACGACCACGGCACTTTCCCAGGAAGGTCGTGAAGAACTTTACAAACACATGAACCGCATCCGTGAGAGCGGCAACACAGTCATCTTTATCTCCCATGACCTTCCGGAGATTCTGGATAAATCCGATACCATCACAATCCTGCGGGATGGTGTTTATATCGACACTGTAAAGAGCAAGGATGTGACCGAGGACGATCTGAAACGTCTGATGGTAGGCCGTGAAGTGACCGGTGATTATTACCGTGCAGACTACGGCGAGAAGGTATCGGATGAAGTGGTTCTTTCAGTGAAAAATGTGACGGTTCCGGGACTGATTGAGGATGTGTCTTTTGACCTTCACAAGGGCGAGATCCTTGGCTTTGGCGGTCTGTCTGAGTCCGGTATGCATGAGATCGGCAAAGCAATCTTCGGCGCATCCTATGACAGAACCGGTACGGTAGAGCTGGCAGACGGAACGCAGATCAACGATATCCCGAGCGCGATCAAGCACAGCATCGCGTATACATCGAAGGATCGTGATAATGAGTCGGTCGTTTTAAACCAGAGCATTGGCGACAACATCTGCCTGCCGTCCCTGGATTCGCTGGCAAACAAGATTCACCTGTTGAGCGATAAGAAATTAAGAGAATTTTCCAACCAGTTTGCAAAACAGATGTCCGTTAAGATGGTAAACGTAAACCAGTTCGTTTCGGAGCTTTCTGGTGGTAATAAGCAGAAGGTCGTTCTGGCAAGATGGATTGGAAAAGATTCCGATATTGTCGTTCTCGACAGTCCGACCCGTGGTATTGATATCAAGGTTAAACAGGACATTTACCAGTTAATGAACCAGATGAGAAAGAACGGAAAATCGATTATCATGATTTCCGAGGAGCTGATGGAGCTGATTGGTATGTGCGACCGCATCATTATCATGAAGGACGGCAAGATCAGCGGTGAGCTGGAACGTGATGAGGCGATGGATGAGAACAGCCTGATCACGATGATGGTATAAGGAGGATGCAATGGAGAATCAAGTTAAGACAAGTACGGAAAATAAAGAGCAGCAGCTCAAAAAGTTATCAAAAATGACGATGATCCGTTCGCTTCTGCCGATTGCGGGACTGATTATTATCTTTCTTATGTTCAATGCCCTGACGAATTTCCGGATGATGAATAACCTTCCTCTGGTACTTTCCCAGGTGTATGTCACTATGATTTCGGCAACCGGCGTATTCTTTATCATGACGATGGGCGGTCTGGATTTCTCCCAGGGTTCCATCCTTGGTATTGCATCGATTGTTGTCTGCATGGTTTCCAAGACCAGCATTCCACTGGCGATTGTGGCAGGTATCGCGGTTGGTGCAGCGATCGGTGCCATCAACGGTTACTTCTATGTATACCGCAAGATTAAATCCTTCATCGTTACGATTTGTACGATGTTCTTATTCCGTGGATTTATCAAATATCTGACGACCAACGCGCCGGTAGCCGGCTCTGCGATGTTAATCAACTTCGACAGCACTGAATTAAAGCTGGCTTGTACGTTGGTGGTCCTGATTATCGGATTTATTTTATTCCGCTTTACCAAGTTTGGTACTTATTTAAAGGCGATCGGAGCAGGTGAGAAAGCAGCGATGTTCTCCGGCATCCGTACCGACCGCATGAAGTTCCTTATCTACACACTGGCAGGTGCGATCACAGGATTTGCCGCATTTATCAATGTTATCAAGGTTGGTTCGGTTACTTCTTCCGGTGGTAACCAGCTTGAGACCCAGATCCTGATTGCACTGGTACTGGGCGGTATGCCGATTTCCGGTGGTGCGAAGGTACGTTTTGAGAATATCATCGTTGGTTCTCTTCTGTACATCGTCCTGAACAGTGGTCTGACGATGATGGGCTTTACCACACAGATGATGCAGCTCATCCAGGGTGTTGTATTCCTGATATTCGTAGCTGTATTCGCAGACCGTCAGTCTCTGCAGGTTATCAAATAGGACAGACAAAAGCGACATCTGGAGGTTACAGTATGAGGGAGAACAGCAGCCGGAATCAGGGTGGACTTAAATATCAGAAGCTCTACAACTGGGGTCGGACGCTGATTATGAGCGGGGTGCTCCGGAATATGGACAAGTTTCCATCCGAGCATATGCTCCAGAATAAATTTGGATACTCCCGCCAGACGGTCCGCAACGCGCTCGACCGCCTGGAGCAGGACGGGCTGATTGCCCGGGTCAAGGGAAGCGGCACATACGTTTCCTATGCGCCGGAGAAGGATAAGGAAGAACGTCCCCGCATCGGACTGATTCTCAGTTATTTTTCAGATTACCTGTTTCCGCAGGTGTACGAGGGAATCGAGTCCGTCCTGCGGGAGGAAGGTTATGAGATCAGCGTTTCGGTCACGCGTAACCGCTTAAATGATGAGGCCCTGTATCTCAAGGGGATGCTGGGGCGCAATGTGTCCGGACTCATCATCGAGGGGACGCGTTCCAGTTTCCCGAATCCGAATCTGCGGCTTTACAAGGAGATACGGCGGAGAAATATTCCGACGCTGTTTATTCACAATCATTACCAGAATGAGACGTTTGACAGCGTGGAGATGTCGGATGCGCGCGCGGGCTATGAGTTGACGCGGATTTTGATACAGAACGGACATACCCGGATCGGCGGTATTTTCAAATACGATGACTGGCAGGGGATCGAGCGTTACCGCGGCTTTATCGAGTGCCTGTCGGATTTCGGGATCGATTTCCAGGAGGACTGGATCCGCTGGTATTCGACCCGGGATATGGAAGAAAAATTAAGCAAAAAAGGACTCCAGCGGATGTACCGCCGGACGAAGGACTGTACCGCGATGATCCTCTACAACGACGAGGTAGCGGGCAGCTATATGGATTTTTTAAAGGACCGCGGACTGCGCGTGCCGGAAGATATTTCCCTGGTATCGTTTGATGATGCCGGACCGGTGCAGGAGGGGGATCTCACGATCTTGTCCGTGATTCATCCCAAGTACAATCTTGGGCGGCTGACAGCGCGCAATCTTCTGCGGATGATAGAGGATTCGGATTGGCAGGAAAAGAAGTATTCGTACCGGTTTCCGGTGATGTTTAACAACGGAAATTCGGTTCGGGATATACATTGAAAATGACAAGGAGGCAGATTAAAATGAAAAAGTTATACTTTATTGTGGGTTCCCAGGACTTATACGGAGAGGAATGCCTGAAACAGGTTGCAGAAGACAGCCGTCAGATGGTTGCATTCTTAAACGAAAAAGTGGGCGATCTGGCAGAGATCGAACTTCTTCCAACCGTAGAGACTTCTGAAATCTGTATTCAGGATATGCGGAAAGCTTCCAATGATGATGACTGTGTCGGCGTTATCACATGGATGCACACCTTCTCCCCTGCAAAAATGTGGATCAAGGGTCTGCAGGAATTAAGAAAACCGCTGCTTCATTTACATACACAGGCAAATGAGAAGCTTCCGTATGATGAGATCGACATGGATTTCATGAACCTGAATCAGTCCGCACATGGCGACCGTGAGTACGGCTTCATCGTTGCCAGAATGGGTATTCCGCATGAGGTTGTAGCTGGATATTACAAACATGATGATGTGGTAGCAAAGATCCGCCAGTTTGCATCCGTTGCAAAGGCTATCTCCTACTCTAAGTCCTTAAAGGTAGCTTCCTTCGGCAACAACATGCGCGAGGTGGCGGTTACCGACGGCGACCGCGTAGAGAGCCAGATCAAATACGGCTGGGAGTGCAACTACTATGCACTGGGCGATCTGGTTGACATCATCAACCAGGTAACCGAGGAAGAGATCGACGCGAAGATGAAAGAGTATACCGATAAGTATACAATGAAGACCGACCGCATTGATTCTGTCCGCGAGCAGGCTAAATACGAAGTGGGTCTGGAGAAATTCCTCTCCACGAACGGAATCGGTGCATTCGCAGACACCTTCCAGGATCTGCACGGCTTAAAGCAGCTTCCGGGTATCGCAGCACAGAACCTGATGGGCAAAGGCATCGGCTTTGGTCCGGAGGGTGATTACAAGATTTCCGCTCTGTCTGCAGTCCTGATGAAGATGTCCGAGGGCAAAGAGGGCGCAACCGGCTTTATCGAGGATTACACCTACGATCTGACTCCGGGACAGGAGTTAGAGTTAGCTTCCCATATGCTGGAGGTTCCGCCGGCATTTGCAGCAACCAAACCGGAGATCGATGTAATTCCGCTGGGGATCGGCGGCAAGGAAGACCCGGCAAGACTGATTTTCGACGGCGTGACCGGCGATGGTATCCAGGTAACGATGGTAGATATGGGCGATCATTTCCGCATCATCTGTGCAGATATCGAGCTTGTAAAACAGCCGAAACCGATGCCAAAACTTCCGGTAGCGAGAATTATGTACCGTCATAAACCGAACTTCCAGATCGGTACGGCTGCATGGTGCTACGCAGGCGGCGCTCATCACTCCGTTGTATCTACCGCTCTGACGAGAGATGACATCGCTATGTTCGCGCGTCTGACCGGTACCGAGTTAATTACAATCGGCGAAGATACGACAGAGGCTGATTTACAGAAATTCTTTATGAAATAATAGGGCGTTTGAAAGATAAAAATTTTTAAAAAAGACGTAACTGCATAAGTTTTTGCCACAACTGTGAAAATAGAATAGTTATGAATGACGGGGCGTGCCGCAGCCAAGGGGATGAAAATTCCGGCGGCGGTGCGCTTTTTGCTACAATGAGGAGGATGGATATGGCCCGCAGTGCGGAAGAGATCAAGAAAGACATAGAGAGTGGAAATACAGCGCTCGGAATTGAATTTGGTTCGACCCGAATCAAGGCAGTATTGACGGACGGCACGACCGCGCCGATCGCGCAGGGGAGCTATGAGTGGGAAAATCGTCTGGAAAATGGTATCTGGACCTATTCCCTGGAAGATATCTGGAAGGGCTTAAAGGACTGCTATGCGGATCTGGCTGCCGATGTGAAGAACCAATACGGTTTAACGCTTAAAAGGGTTGGTGCGATGGGCGTCAGCGCTATGATGCACGGCTATATGGCGTTTGATGCGGACGGAAAGCTGCTCGTTCCGTTCCGTACCTGGAGAAATACGATGACCGCCGAGGCAGCAAGACGCCTGACAGACCTGTTTAACTACAATATCCCGCAGAGATGGAGTATTGCACACCTGTATCAGGCAGTGATCAACGGCGAGGAGCACGTATCCCACGTGCATTTTCTGACCACTTTAGCCGGATATGTACATTGGAAACTGACTGGCAAGCAGGTACTTGGCGTCGGCGATGCTTCGGGTATGTTCCCGATCGACCCGGCAACCGGACAGTATGATGCTGAAATGCTGGATAAATTCGAAGAAATAATGGTTCCGAAGGGATATCCGTGGAAGCTGCGCGACCTTCTGCCGGAGGTTCTGAGCGCTGGCGATGAGGCGGGAACGCTGACTGAGGAAGGCGCGAAGCTGCTGGATGAGAGCGGCAATCTGGAAGCTGGCATTCCGCTGTGCCCGCCGGAGGGCGATGCAGGAACCGGTATGACTGCAACCAATAGTGTGGCGGTCCGCACCGGTAACGTATCTGCCGGAACCTCCGTATTTGCAATGGTTGTTCTGGAAAAGACTCTGGAGACGGTTCACCAGGAGATTGACATGGTAACTACGCCGGACGGTCATCTGGTCGGCATGGTCCACTGCAACAACTGTACCTCCGATCTGAATGCCTGGGTAGGTCTGTTTGAAGAGTTCTATGAGCTGATGGGTCAGAAAACAGACCGCAACACCCTGTTTGGAACCCTGTACCGCAAGGCGCTTGAGGGCGATGAAGACTGCGGAGGACTGATGTCCTACTGCTACCTTTCCGGCGAGCCGATCACCGACTTCGAGGAGGGACGCCCGCTGTTTATGCGCCGTCCCGACAGCAAGCTGGGACTGGCAAATTTCATGCGTACCCATTTATATAGTTCCCTGGCAACCCTGAAATATGGTCTGGACATTCTGTTCAAGGAAGAGCACGTGACACTGGATAAACTGATGGGTCATGGCGGATTCTTCAAGACCAAGGGTGTTGGACAGCGTATCATGGCGGCAGCTGCTGATGTGCCGGTATCCGTTATGGAGACAGCTGGTGAGGGCGGTGCCTGGGGTATCGCGGTTCTGGCGGCATACCGCAAGGATAAGAAGCCGGGACAGAGCTTGTCCGATTACTTAAATGAGCAGGTATTTGCAGATGCAAAGGCGGAGACGATGGAGCCGGATGCAAAGGATGTCGAGGGCTTCAATGCGTTTATGACAAGCTATATCAATGGTCTGGCTGCCGAGAGAGGCGCCGTAGAAGGAAGGTTTTAATCGATGCTGGAAGAATTAAAAAAAGAAGTATACGAAGCCAATATGCTGCTTCCGAAATACGGTCTGGTTACCTTTACCTGGGGCAATGTTTCCGGGATTGACCGTGAGAAGGGGCTGTTTGTCATCAAACCGTCTGGCGTGGACTATGACAAACTGACGCCAGATGATATGGTTGTCATGGATCTGGAAGGAAACCGCGTTGAGGGAACGCTGAATCCGTCCTCTGATACAAAAACTCACCTGATTCTTTATAACCGTTTTCCGAAGATCGGCGGCGTGGTTCACACGCACAGCCCGTGGGCGACTTCCTGGGCGCAGGCGGGACGCGACATTCCGTGCTACGGAACGACCCATGCAGATTATATCTACGGTTCCGTTCCATGCGCGAGAAACTTAAATGAGGAAGAATTAAAGAATTATGAGTGGAACACAGGCGTGCTGATCGCAGATTTGTTTGAGGAGAGGAAGCTCGACCCGATGGCGGTGCCATGTGTGCTCTGCAAGAACCATGGACCGTTTACTTGGGGCAAGGATGCCCATGAGGCGGTTCACAACGCGGTTGTACTCGAGGAGGTTGCCAAGATGGCGGCGCGCTGCGAGATGATCAATCCGGATGTGAAGGAAGCGCCGCAGTGCCTGCAGGATAAACATTATCTGCGCAAGCATGGCCCCGGGGCGTATTACGGACAAGGGAATTTGTAGTTACTGGGCACGTATGCGTGAACAGTAACAATTTGTAAAATATAGATTCAAGTATGGAAATAGATGGGACAAGTATGGTATACTTATGTATAGCAGATATAGGAGATACTGGCTATCTATCTTATAAAAATTAGGAGGATATGGGAAATGAAATTTTTTATTGATACCGCGAATGTTGATGAGATCCGTGAAGCGAATGATATGGGTATTATCTGTGGCGTTACCACAAACCCGTCTCTGATTGCAAAAGAAGGCCGTGATTTTAATGAGGTTATCAAAGAGATCACCAGCATTGTAGACGGACCGATTTCCGGTGAGGTTAAGGCTACGACTGTGAAGGCAGAGGATATGATCGCTGAGGGCCGTGAGATCGCTAAGATTCATCCGAACATGGTTGTTAAAATCCCGATGACTACCGAGGGCTTAAAGGCTGTGAAAGCTCTGTCCGCTGAGGGCATCAAGACCAACGTAACCCTGATCTTTTCTGCCAACCAGGCACTTCTGGCTGCAAGAGCAGGCGCTACATACGTTTCTCCGTTCTTAGGCCGTCTGGATGACATCTCCACCAACGGTACAGACCTGATTTACGATATCGTAGAGATCTTTGACAATTATCCGGAGATTTCCACCGAGATTATCTGTGCTTCCACCAGACATCCGATGCACATCATCGAGTGCGCGAAGGCTGGTGCTGACATCGCAACTGTTCCGTTCAAGGTTCTGATGCAGATGGTAAAACACCCGCTGACCGATGCTGGTATCGAGAAATTCAAAGCAGATTATGAGGCTGTATTCGGTAAATAAAGAGAAACAATAGGAAATACCTCTTGAACTTCCGAAAAAAGCATGTTATACTAGGTACGATAACATAATAGACTGACTGGAAAGAGTGGACAAAAAAGTCCACTCTTTCTAATTTCATAGAAAGGTGGTGGGGGTGTGGCAAAGGGAGAGCAGTACGAAGCACGGGTAGAGGCGTGGATCACGCCGGTTCTGGAGCAGCATCAGTTTGAGCTGGTTGATGTGGAGTATGTCCGCGAGGTCGGCGTCTGGTATCTGCGGTGCTACATTGACAAAGAGGGCGGTATTACCGTTGATGACTGCGAGGTAATCAGCCGTCTGCTTGGTGAATGGCTGGATAAGGAAGATTTCATCGAGGACAGCTATATACTGGAGGTGAGTTCTCCGGGACTGGGACGTCCTCTGAAGAAAGAGAAAGATTTTGCAAGAAGCATCGGCAAAGATGTGGAGATCCGCCTGTATAAAGCGATCGACAAACAGAAGGAATTTACAGGAACGCTTACGTCCTATGACGCAGATTCTGTGACAATCACGATGGAGGACGGCAGCGAGCGTACATTTGAAAAATCAGAGATTGCTTTGATTCGTTTAGCCTTTGATTTTTAGACGGTAGGAGGAGATAAAATAAAATGAATAAAGAGTTGATTGAGGCAATAAATCTGCTGGAAAAAGAAAACAATATCAGCAAAGATGTTCTTTTAGAAGCAATTGAAAATTCTCTGCTGACAGCATACAAAAACAATTATGGCCGGGCAGATAATGTCAAGGTAAACATCAACCGTGAAACAGGAGATTTTTCCATCGTGGCAGAGCGTGAGGTTGTGGAGACCGTAGAGGATCCGATGACCCAGGTAAGCCTGGCAGAGGCAAAGCTCTTAAACAGCAAGTATGAGCTGGGCGACATCGTTCAGTTCTCTGTCAATTCCAAGGAGTTTGGACGTATCGCCGTTCAGAACGCGAAGAATGTTATCTTACAGAAGCTTCGTGAGGCAGAGCGCAACGCCCTGTATGAGGAGTGGCACTGCAGAGAAAAAGATATCGTAACGGGTATCGTACAGCGCTATGTAGGACGCAACATCAGCATCAACTTAGGCAAGATCGACACGATCTTGAACGAGAGTGAGCAGGTAAAGGGCGAGGTATTCAAACCGACCGAGCGTATCAAACTGTATGTCATCGAAGTAAAAGAGACACAGCGCGACCCGCGTATTACCGTATCCAGAAGCCATCCAGATCTGGTAAAACGCCTTTTTGAGTCTGAGGTTGCCGAGGTCCGAGACGGTACCGTAGAGATCAAGGCGATCGCACGTGAGGCAGGTTCCCGTACGAAGATGGCAGTCAGCTCCAACGACCCGAACGTCGATCCGGTCGGTGCATGTGTCGGCTTAAACGGCGCGCGTGTCAGCGCGGTTGTCAATGAGCTGCGCGGTGAGAAGATCGATATCATCAACTGGGATGACAACCCTGCATTCCTGATTGAGAACGCGTTAAGCCCGGCAAAGGTTATCCTGGTTGCAGCAGATGAGGAAGCACGCGAGGCACAGGTGATCGTTCCGGATTACCAGCTTTCCCTGGCAATCGGTAAAGAGGGTCAGAATGCACGCCTGGCAGCCCGCCTGACCGGCTTCAAGATCGATATCAAGAGCGAGACACAGGCAAGAGAGTCCGGTCTTTTAGATGAGCTTGAGAGCGGTTATGAGGAAGGCTTCGAGGGCTACACCGATGACCCGCTGATCAGCGTGGCAGAGGAAGACGCAGCCGAGGCAGCAGAAAATGAGGCGGCTGAGGGCACAGAAGAGCCGGCAGCGGAGCAGGAATAATCCTGACAGATAATGTGCGGGGATGCTGATTTCGGGCGGAACGAGCAGATTTGGCAGAAAGAAAGCAGCAGAACCGGGATTTGACAGAAATGGAAGTGATAGACAGTGGGAGCAAAGAAAGTGCCGCTCAGACAGTGCATCGGATGCGGAGAAATGAAGAGCAAAAAAGAAATGATCCGCGTTTTAAAGACAGCCGACGATACGATCGAGATTGACGCGACAGGCCGTAGGAATGGACGCGGCGCCTACCTCTGTCCTTCGATGGACTGCTGGAAAAAGGCGGTAAAGAGCAAAGGACTGGAGCGGTCGCTCAAGATGGCGATTCCGAAGGAAGTCTATGAGGCGCTGGAAAAGGAGATGGAGCAGTTTGGAGAATCGTAAAAAGGTGCTGAATCTTCTGGGACTGGCGACGCGCGCCGGTAAGACGGCAAGCGGCGAGTTCATGACCGAGAAAGCGATCAAGAGTGGAAAAGCGTATCTGGTGATCGTGTCAGAAGAAGCGTCGGATAATACAAAAAAGATGTTTGAAAATTCATGTGCATACTACAAGGTTCCCGTGTACCAGTTCGGCATGAAAGAAGAGCTGGGACACGCGATGGGAAAAGAGATGAGAGCGTCTCTGGCCGTTTTGGATTCCGGTTTTGCAAAGGCGTTAAGAGAGAAGTTAGATGATTAACGCTTTTCTGGGCAGGCTCTTTTAGGAGCTTATGCAGAACGGGAAGGCAGTGCCGGAACGGAGGTAGCAAAACATGAGGGTTAATGAGTTGTCAAAACAGATTGGCAAATCAAATAAAGAAGTTTTAGAGATACTGCAGAAAAATCATTTTGACGTAAAAAGCCATTCTTCCAAGGTGACGGAGGAACAGGCAGAAGCAGTCAGATATTTCCTTGCAGGAGCAAAGAGACAGACGACAGCGTCAAAGACAGATACAGGAAAGGCGGAAACAAATCGAGTGGAAGATATAAAGAAAGAGCCGTTAGAGGCAGAGAAGAAAGAGGCGGAGAAGACAACTGAGCCGCCGAAAAAGCGGATTGCAGCGGTTTATCGTCCGCAGAACAGCGTACAGAGAGGAAGCCGTCCGGCAGGCAAGGCCAATACAGGAAACGCAGCCAAGACCGGCGCGCCGGCAAGCCGTCCGGCAGCAGCAAGTGCAGAGCAGACCGCAGAGCCGGCTAAGAGCGCAGCTCCAGCGGAGAACCGTGATGGACAGAGAAGTGGCTATCAGGGAAACCGCGACGGACAGAGAAACGGCGGCTATCAGGGAAACCGTGACGGACAGAGAAGCGGCTATCAGGGAAACCGCGATGGACAGAGAAGCGGCGGCTATCAGGGAAACCGCGATGGACAGAGAAGCGGCGGCTATCAGGGCGGCCGTGACGGACAGAGAAGCGGCGGCTATCAGGGCGGCCGTGATGGTCAGAGAGGCGGACGCGATGGACGCGGCGGTTTAAATATTCCGAAGCCATCCTTCGACAGCCCGGTTGTACAGAAACCGCAGAACAACAAGCAGAATAAGAATAATTACAAGAACGATAAATATAGCAAGATCGACCATGAGGAAGAGATGCACTCCAAGGGAAGAGGCGGAAAGAACGTAAAGAGCGCTGTTCAGCCGCCGCAGAAGAAGGAGGCAAAGGTTGAGGAGATCAAGACAATCACGATCCCGGAGGTAATCACCATCAAGGATCTCGCAGACAAGATGAAACTTCAGCCGTCTGTGATTGTAAAGAAGCTCTTTTTACAGGGCAAGGTTGTCACCATTAATCAGGAAGTAGATTACGAGCAGGCAGAAGAGATCGCGATGGAGTTTGACGTACTCTGTGAGAAAGAGGTCAAGGTTGACGTCATCGAGGAACTTCTGAAAGAGGAAGAAGAGGATGAGAAGGACATGGTAACCCGTCCGCCGGTTGTATGCGTTATGGGCCATGTCGATCATGGTAAAACCTCCCTTCTGGATGCAATCCGCCAGACCAATGTAACTGCAAAAGAGGCAGGCGGTATCACCCAGCACATCGGTGCGTACATGGTAGAGATCAACGGACAGAAGATCACATTCCTCGATACGCCGGGACATGAGGCATTTACCGCAATGCGTATGCGTGGTGCAAAATCCACTGATATTGCAATCCTCGTTGTTGCAGCAGATGACGGTGTTATGCCGCAGACCATCGAGGCGATCAACCATGCGAAGGCAGCAGGTGTTGAGATCATCGTAGCGATCAACAAGATCGATAAGCCGAGTGCCAATATCGAGAAGGTAAAACAGGAGCTTATCGAGTACGAACTGGTTCCGGAGGACTGGGGCGGCAGCACCATCTTCGTTCCGGTATCTGCACATACCAAGGAAGGTATCAAGGAACTGCTTGAGATGATCCTTCTGACCGCAGAGGTCAAAGAGTTAAAGGCAAACCCGAACCGTAATGCG
Source organism: Clostridium sp. AF32-7AC (assembly GCF_003477925.1). Lineage (NCBI taxonomy): Bacteria > Bacillati > Bacillota > Clostridia > Eubacteriales > Clostridiaceae > Clostridium > Clostridium sp. AF32-7AC. The sequence continues at coordinate 261,496 of NZ_QUEG01000003.1, read as the reverse complement.
AGAGGTCTTGTCATCGAGGCGGAGCTGGATAAGGGTAAAGGTCCGGTTGCGACCGTCCTGGTACAGAAAGGTACCCTGCATGTCGGTGATCCGATCGCGGCAGGTGCCTGCTACGGTCGTGTCCGTGCGATGATGGACGATAAAGGACGCCGCGTCAAAGAGGCTGGTCCGTCCACTCCGGTTGAGATTCTGGGTCTTAATGACGTGCCGAACGCCGGCGAGGTATTTGTACAGCCGGAGAACGAGAAAGAGGCAAGAAGCTTTGCAGAAACCTTTATCTCTGAGAGCAAGAATAAGTTAATTGAAGATACAAAGATGAAGCTTTCCCTGGACGATCTGTTCTCCCAGATCAAGGCAGGAAATGTAAAGGAACTTCCACTGATCGTCAAGGCAGACGTACAGGGTTCTGTCGAGGCAGTAAAACAGAGCCTGATGAAGCTGTCCAACGAGGAAGTCGTAGTCAAGGTCATCCACGGCGGTGTTGGTGCGATCAACGAGTCCGACGTCAGTCTGGCAGCCGCATCCAACGCGATCATTATTGGTTTCAATGTGCGCCCGGACGCAACCGCGAAGTCCATCGCAGAGCGTGAGAAAGTAGACGTTCGTCTCTACCGCGTCATCTATCAGGCAATCGAGGATGTCGAGGCAGCGATGAAGGGTATGCTTGACCCGATTTACGAGGAGCAGGTAATCGGTCACGCCGTTGTACGTCAGACCTTCAAGGCTTCCGGCGTTGGTACTATCGCTGGTTCCTACGTCCTGGATGGTAAATTCCAGAGAGGCTGCAAGGCACGTATTACCCGTGACGGCGAGCAGATCTTCGATGGTCCGCTGGCATCCTTAAAGCGTTTCAAGGACGACGTGAAGGAAGTTGCTTCCGGATACGAGTGTGGTCTTGTATTTGAGAAGTTCAACGATCTGCAGGAAGACGATATGATCGAAGCATATGCGATGGTAGAGGTTCCGCGCTAGAAAGGCAGAGGGATTCATGCGTAAAAATAGCATTAAAAATACAAGAATTAACAGTGAAGTACAGAGAGAGCTGAGTTCCATCATCAGCCGTGAGCTGAAAGATCCGCGGATTCATCCGATGACAACGGTTGTCTCCGTGGAGGTAACTCCGGATCTCAAGTACTGCAAGGCGTATATCAGCGTGTTAGGCAACGAGGAAGCGGCGAAGGATACGATCCAGGGACTGAAAAGTGCTGTCGGATTTGTCCGCACCCAGCTTGCAAAACGCATTAATTTACGGAATACGCCGGAAATTACATTTATTCTCGATCAGTCGATTGAGTACGGTGTACACATGACCCGCCTGATCGATGAAGTAACTGAAAACCTCAGAGACTCAGAATCGGGAGATGAGGAAGAAAATGAGTAAAAATATCTTAGAGGCGTCACTGGAAGGGGCGGAGCACATCGTACTGCTTGGTCACATCCATCCGGACGGGGACTGTATCGGAACGACTCTGGGACTGCTTAACTATCTGCGGGAGAATTATCCGCAGATAGAGGCAGAACTGTTTCTCGACCATCCGGCTGCTAAATTTTCTTATATGAATGATTTTGAGAAAATTCATACCGAGATTGTGCCGGAAAAACAGTTTGATCTGTGCATTACGCTGGATGCCAGCGACAAAGAGCGTCTGGGCGCCTACGCGGTCTATTTTGACAGCGCCGCCAAGACACTCTGTATCGATCATCACAGAACCAATACAGGATTTGCTGAACAAAATTACATCATTCCGGACGCAAGCTCCTGCAGCGAAGTGTTATACACGCTTCTTGATGAGGCAAAGATCAGCAGGGAGGCGGCAGAGTGTCTCTATACCGGAATTGTGCATGACACAGGTGTATTTAAGTACAATTCAACGACCCGGAAAACGATGGAAATCGCGGGCGCGCTGATGGAAAAAGGCGTGAACGCGGCGAAGATCATCGACGACAGCTTTTACCGCAAGACCTACGCACAGAACCAGATTCTCGGAAAAGCGCTGCTTAGCAGTACACGGATTCTGGATGGAAGATGTATTTTCAGTGTGGTTTCCCAGAAAGAAATGGAGTTTTACGGTGTCGATACGAACGATCTGGATGGCATTATCGATCAGCTCCGGATTACCGAAGGAGTGGAATGTGCCATTTTCATCTATGAAAAGGCGTTCAACGAGTACAAGGTCAGCCTTCGTTCCAACGACTATGTCGATGTGAGCAAGGTGGCGGCGTATTTCGGCGGCGGCGGACACATCCACGCGGCGGGCTGCACGATGCAGGGACATCCGAGGGATGTGATCAACAACCTGACGGGACATATTGAGAAACAGATGGATGCCCGTAGGGAGGAATAGGAGGTTCTGTTGCTGATTGCGCTGCCTGCTTTCAGGTGCACAGCGCATGGACGGTAATAGTTCTGATTTTTTAGGAGATTTTATGTTTCACGGTGTGATAAACATTTATAAAGAACCGGGGTTTACGTCCCACGATGTGGTGGCGAAGCTCCGGGGCATTTTGAGACAGAAAAAGATCGGTCATACGGGTACGCTCGATCCGGCAGCGGAGGGCGTACTCCCTGTATGTCTGGGGAAGGGAACGAAGCTGTGCGACCTTTTGACGGATAAGAGGAAGACGTATCAGGCAGTTCTTTTGCTGGGAACCGAAACCGATACGCAGGATATGACAGGAACGATTCTTTCGGAGAAACCGACGGAACAGCTGACAGAACCGGCAGTCCGCGGGGCGGCGGAGAGCTTTGTTGGTCCATATATGCAGGTACCGCCGATGTATTCGGCGCTCAAGGTCAACGGAAAGAAGCTCTACGAGTTGGCGAGAGCCGGAAAAGAGGTAGAGCGGGCAGCGCGTCCGGTGGAAATCTATGATCTTCAGATAGATGCGGTGGAACTGCCGCGTGTGACGATGACCGTGACCTGTTCCAAGGGAACCTACATCCGTACCCTGTGCCATGACATCGGTGAAAAGCTGGGATGCGGCGGCTGTATGGAAAAACTGATCCGCACCCGCGTCGATCGATTTGCGATCGGGGACAGCCTGCGCCTGTCCGAGGTGGAAGCGCTGGCGAAAGCCGGTCAGATCGAGGATAGGATCGTGCCGGTGGATGGAATGTTTGAGGACTGCCCGGCGTATGTATCGGAGAGCGAAGTTCTGGATAAGCTTCTGCAGAATGGAAATCCATTCCCGAAGGGGCTGGGACCGAGAGACGGCTGCTTGGTGCAGATCGGAAGCAGTTTGGCTGAACACCAGGTTTCTGCGGATGGAAACTCAGAGATGGTACTTCCGGATTCTGGAATAATCCGCGTCTATGACAGCGCAAACCAGTTTATCGGTCTCTATGCCTATCAGCCGGAGAAGAAACAATGGAAACCACGTAAGATCTTTCTGGGAGGAGAGTAAGATGCAGTATTTTGCCGGAACCAGAGAATTTCAGATAAAAGAGCCGACTGCGGTCACGATCGGTAAGTTTGACGGTCTTCACAGAGGGCATCAGAAGCTGCTGCGGGAAGTGATGCGGTATCGGGAAAAAGGATATAAACCAGCGGTGTTTACCTTTGAGACGGCACCGGGAACCTTGATCCGGGGAAAGCTGCAGACGATGATCACGACCAACGAGGAGCGCGAGGAGAACCTGCGCGAGGCGGGGGTGGAGTATCTGGTGGAATATCCGTTCAACCAGGAAGTCGCACATATGGACCCGGAACAGTTTGTTGCCGAGATTCTGGTCGGCAAGATGGGCGCAAAGGCGATCGTGTCCGGTCCGGACTGCCATTTTGGCTACCAGCGGAAGGGCGATGCTGAACTGCTTCGGAAACTGGCACCGAAATATGGATATGAGGTGTCGATCGTTGAAAAGGCGATGGACGGCGATCGCGAGATCAGCAGCACCTATATCCGGGAAGAGCTGGCGAAGGGAAATATCCGCAAGGCGAATGAACTGTTGGGATACGAGTACCGGATCAGCGGACAGGTAGTACACGGGGAGCATTTAGGTTCCACCCTAGGTTTTCCGACGGCGAATATCCTGCCGGGAATCCAGAAACATCTTCCGGCGTTCGGGGTATATCTCTCCCGGACGGTGATTGATGGTGCTTCTTATGGAAGTATCACGAATATTGGAAAAAAACCGACGATTGCCGGAGAACGACCAGCGGGGGCGGAGACATATATCTATGATCTGGATGAAAACCTGTATGGGAAAAAGATAGAGGTTCATTTTTTGGATTTTATGCGGCCGGAGATGAAATTTTCCGGGGTGGATGAGTTGAAGATGCAGGTTTTGAAGGATAAAGAGACCGGGAGAAAAATGCACGGAGCGGAACGATGAGAGTTCAGCTTCGTGCATTTTTTAAATATGATTCAGGTAGGCAGCTGCTTCCTCTGCCGCCAAATGGATATATTCATTCATTGGTAAATTCTGTGTTCCTACTAAAATATGGCGGCAATAGGAGCTTCCACTGACAGGAATCAGGATTTTCTGGGCGCGGCTTTGTCCGATGGCGGCTGCCATGGCAGGGGTGATTTCTCCTAAGAGGGAGTCTGCAATGACGATGCCGATTGGTCCGATGATTAGGTCGGCATCGCGGCAGGCGACGAGAACGGGGTTTTCTCCGGTGGCGCCCATGGCAGCTCCGGCTTTCATCATCGCGGCAGTGGCAGTGGTGTTGGCACCGAGCGCGAGAAGCGGCTGTCCGGGACAGAGTTTCTGGATTTCTTCTACGAGAGCGCGCCCCATGCGTCCGCCCTGACCGTCGATGATGACAACTTTTTTCATAATGGATAACCCCTTTCCTTTTCGTAGGATTTTCGTAGGACAAGATAATAAAAAAGAATGTGCCTTGGCACATTCTCGCGCAGGAACGAAAATAAGAGGGTCTAAATCTGCCTTTTGGACAAAATAAACACCCCAGTATATCTTTACTATAATATCATAGAAGATCAAATTTGAAAAGCGAAAAAGATCGATTTTTGTAAAATTTTTTGTTTACAAATAAAGCGCTTTCTATTATAATGCTGATAATGGCTAACTGGGGTCTGGCAGAGCTGCGATTGGCGGAGGCTGTCAGGGTGACGGAAGATCAGACAGACGCGCGTGAAGGCACCGCGGGGGTGCTTGATTTTTAGTTGATCCGGGAGGCCGCTTTTTTAAAGCAAAAAAACAGCAGACAATGAGAGGGAGAAAACATGAGGAGAAATGACATTCACAAAGTATTGATTATCGGTTCCGGTCCAATCATTATCGGACAGGCGTGTGAGTTCGATTATTCGGGAACACAGGCGTGCAAGGCACTGAGAAAACTCGGCTATGAGATTGTGCTGGTCAATTCCAATCCGGCTACGATTATGACGGATCCGGAGACAGCAGATGTGACTTATATTGAGCCGCTGAACGTAGACCGTCTGACTCAGATCATTGAAAAAGAGCGCCCGGATGCGCTGCTCCCGAACCTGGGTGGACAGTCCGGACTGAACCTCTGCTCCGAATTGGCAGCAGCAGGTGTTCTGGATAAATATGATGTTAAAGTAATCGGCGTTCAGGTTGATGCTATCGAGCGTGGTGAGGACCGTATCGAGTTTAAGCATACAATGGAAAGCCTGGGCATCGAGATGGCTAGAAGTGAGGTTGCCTACAGCGTTGAGGATGCACTGGCAATCGCAGATAAACTGGGTTATCCGGTTGTTCTTCGTCCGGCTTACACCATGGGCGGCGAAGGCGGCGGTCTTGTATATAACGTAGAAGAACTGAAGACCGTGTGTGCAAGAGGCCTGCAGGCCAGCATGGTTGGTCAGGTTCTGGTAGAGGAGTCTATCCTTGGATGGGAAGAGCTTGAGCTGGAAGTTGTCCGCGATGCGAAGAACAACATGATCACTGTCTGCTTTATTGAAAATATTGATCCGCTGGGCGTACACACCGGAGATTCCTTCTGTTCTGCTCCGATGTTAACCATTTCGGAAGAAGTACAGAAACGTCTGCAGGAGAAATCCTACAAGATCGTAGAAGCAATCCAGGTAATCGGCGGTACCAACGTACAGTGGGCACACGATCCGAAGACAGACCGTGATATTGTTATCGAGATCAACCCGAGAACCTCCCGTTCGTCCGCCCTGGCATCCAAGGCAACTGGTTTCCCGATTGCACTGGTATCAGCGATGCTGGCAACCGGTATGACTCTGGATGAGATTCCATGCGGCAAGAGCGGTACTCTGGATCAGTATGTTCCGTCCGGCGACTATATCGTTATCAAGTTTGCACGCTGGGCATTTGAGAAGTTCAAAGGCGCAGAGGACAAGCTGGGAACCCAGATGAAGGCAGTCGGCGAGGTTATGAGTATCGGAAAGACCTACAAAGAGGCATTCCAGAAGGCAATCCGAAGCCTGGAGAGAGGCCGCTACGGTCTTGGTCATGCGAAAGACTTCGATAAGAAGACAAAAAAAGAACTGCTTGCGATGCTGCATGTTCCGAGCAGCGAACGTCAGTTTATTATGTACGAGGCACTTCGTAAGGGCGCTACCGTAGACGAGCTGTTCGAATTAACCAAGATTAAACATTACTTCATCCAGCAGATGAAAGAACTGGTAGAAGAGGAAGAAAGCCTGATGCAGTATAAGGGCGAGGTTCCGCCGGTTGAGGTTCTCCGCCAGGCGAAGCTGGACGGTTTTGCAGATAAATATTTAAGCGAGCTGTTAGGCGTTACAGAGGAAGAGATCCGCGATGCAAGAACCAAAGAAGGTATCGTAGAAGGCTGGGAGGGCGTACACGTAAGTGCCACACCGGATTCTGCATACTACTTCTCCAGCTATCACATCAAGGATCAGAGTCCGTGCAGCGACAACAAGAAGATCATGATTCTGGGCGGCGGTCCGAACCGTATCGGTCAGGGTATTGAGTTCGACTACTGCTGCGTACATGCAGCTATCGCTCTGAAAGAGCTTGGATTTGAGACAATTATCGTTAACTGCAACCCAGAGACCGTATCTACAGACTATGATACCTCCGATAAACTGTATTTCGAGCCGCTGACTCTGGAAGATGTATTAAGCATCTATCATAAGGAGAAACCGCTGGGAGTTATCGCACAGTTTGGTGGCCAGACACCGCTGAACCTGGCAGCAGACCTGAAGAAATATGGTGTCAATATTCTGGGTACAACTCCGGAAACCATCGACATGGCAGAGGATCGTGACCTGTTCCGTGCGATGATGGATAAACTGCAGATTCCGATGCCGGAGTCAGGCATGGCAGTTACCGTTGATGACGCATTAGAGATTGCGAATAAGATCGGTTACCCGGTTATGGTTCGTCCGTCCTATGTACTTGGCGGCCGCGGCATGGAGGTTGTTCATGACGATGAAGCGATGACCTTCTATATGAGAGCAGCTGTCGGTGTAACTCCGGATCGTCCGATCCTGATTGACCGTTTCCTGCATCATGCAACCGAGTGTGAGGCAGATGCTATCAGCGATGGCGAGAACGTATTTGTTCCGGCTGTTATGGAGCATATCGAGCTGGCAGGTATCCACTCCGGTGACTCCGCTTGTATCCTTCCGTCCAGAAATCTGACCAAGGATCAGGTAGAGACAATCCGTGATTACACAAGCCGTATTGCAAAAGAGATGCACGTTGTAGGTCTGATGAACATGCAGTATGCAATCGAGGACGGCGAAGTATACGTGCTGGAGGCAAACCCGAGAGCATCCCGTACCGTGCCGCTGGTATCTAAAGTATGCAACATCAAGATGGTAAAACTGGCAACGGATATCATGACTTCCTACTTAACAGGTCGTCCGTCACCGGTTCCGGCACTGAAAGAGAAGAAGATTCCGCACTACGGTGTTAAGATGCCGGTATTCCCGTTCAAGATGTTCCCGGAGGTTGACCCGGTACTTGGACCGGAGATGCGTTCCACCGGTGAGGTTCTTGGTATGTCCACCAGCGTTGGTGAGGCTATCTACAAGGCACAGGAAGCAACCCAGACACGTCTTCCTTCCTCAGGAACTGTCCTCCTGAGTGTCAATGACAAGGATAAGATAGAGCTGATCGAGGTTGCAAGAGGCTTCTACGAGTGTGGCTTTACCCTGATGGGTACAGGCAGAACCTGTGATGTGATGGTAGCAGCAGGACTTCCGGCTGAGAAGGTATGCAAGATCAACGAAGGCCGTCCGAACATTTTAGATAAGATTACCAACGGAGAAGTGGCAATCATTATCAATACCCCGAACGATAAGAAGGGCAGAGGCGATGACAGCTACATCCGTAAGGCAGCTGTAAAGGCGAAGATTCCGTACTTCACCAACATGGCAGCAGCAAAGGCTACCGTACAGGCTCTGAGAAGTATCAAGAAGAACGGACATCTGGAGGTTAAGTCCCTGCAGGAGTTCCATAGCGAGATTCAGTAAATAAAAATAAAAGGGTAAAATCCATTGTTACAGAGTCGTTTCAGTGGATTTTACCGTGACAGTGAATTAATTGAGCTATTATAGAAAAGAGCGTCTGCCCGGCTGTGAATGCGGGGCTGGCGCTCTTTTAAAGTTGCCATGCATCTGGAAGAGGCTGTCAGTGGCAGGTTCTGTGGGAGAGAATTTCATATACGAGATGCAGCAGCCATGCGCCCAAAATGATTGAAAGCACATACACCGTGTTTCCGGCAAAAATTCCAAATTTAGCAGCGATCTGGGAGTACACAATCTGCGTGGTCGCGTAGTACGGCGTGATATAAAACATATCCGCGTTTCCATACGGATGCGAGGTAACATTGATGATAGTTGCGATGACGCATCCGACCGCAAATACAGCTGTAGACTGCCAGAATCCTTTGGCGGTTGGCAGCACCATGCGGGAAAAGGCGATGAGCAGCCCGATGAAGATCAGAAGGATATGCCAGATAAATCCATGCAGGGTCAGCGTCCAGTACGGGTGCATCAGACCGGACGGATCGACGAACACCATGACGGCACCGAGCAGGTTGTAATTATACATAAAAGTGCAAAAAATACGTTGATATTTATGCGGAACAAAGGGCAGCAGCAGGCAGAGGTACATCGGCAGGCTACAGAGCTGGAATGGAAAATACCACCAGTCGTAGTGCCGGTTGTTTTCTATGTAATAGAGAAAAAGCTGTTTGTAGACCTCGGAAAATGCCAGAAAAACACCGCAGGCAAAGAGCAGATGCAGACGGAACGCTTCGGAGCGCGTCCGCAGCTTCCAGGCGGCAAAGGCGGCGAGTGGGATGCCGATCAGCATAAATACTAAATGAAAGGGAGACCAGACTGCGGGCGGCGTCATAGACCAGGCAGTTAAGGTAAGGAGATGGGAAATCATAAAAAGCCTTCTTTCGTAATAAAACCTAAGGAATGGTTCCGTATCTTGTGAATCAGGTGCGATTTCTTTGTTCCATGGGAAATTGTGTCCTATGAAACAAAAAACGCGAAGCCGATGCCCAGTACAGAGAAAACGGTACAGAATAGTTATAGTACGAAATATTAGATTTGCCAAGAATTAACAACCAGATCTGTGCGTAATAAGACGATGGGAGATTTACATATTTGCAATTTTTTTCTTTCCAAAGCTGCAAGTTGACAAGCGCTGCCAATTTCCTATATTCTGTAGATATAAGAATCGAGTAAATGATACGGGAGATATACCATGAACCAAAATGAAACTCAATGGGATAGATTCCTGAAAATCCGAACAAGCGGCAGAGACGATTCGCATGCGGATCAATACCGATACCCATACGAACCGACGGCATACGTGGTCCTGGAACGGTTGGCGAACAGCGGATTAATCCGTAAGAATAATACCTTATTGGACTATGGGACCGGCAAGGGAAGAGTCTGTTTTTATTTGTCCTATCAGACAAGGTGTAAAACAATCGGAATCGAATACGATGAACGTATTTATCAGGGGGCAACAGAAAATAAGGAGACGGCAGTGTCCGGAAACCGTACTTCCTTTATCTTAAGCAGTGCGGAGAACTATGAGCTTCCTCCAGAAGTGAACCGGTGTTATTTTTTTAATCCATTTTCGTTAGAGATATTGCATTCTGTTCTTGCCAGGATATATGAGTCCTATTACGAAAATCAGAGAGAGATACTGCTGTTTTTTTATTATCCATCGGAGGAATATATCAGTTGTCTGATGACGGAGGAACAGCTAATGTTTTATGATGAGATCGACACATCGGATTTGTTTCCGGGCGAGGACAAAAGAGAACGGATTATGATATTTGAGGTGATTTTATGAAGCTTTTATTTAAACAGCGGTTATTTTCGTGGTTTGACAGTTATGATATTTATGATGAGTTTGGCAATACAGTATATGTGGTAAAAGGCCAGTTATCCTGGGGCCATAAGCTGGTGATATATGATGCAGACGGCAATGAAATTGGAATGGTTGTTCAGCGTGTACTGACATTTCTGCCCAAATTTGAGATATATAAAAACGGCACCTATATCGGATGTCTGAGTAAAGAAATCTCTTTTCTGACACCGCATTACAACATTGATTACAATGGCTGGCATATCGATGGTTCGATTATGGAATGGGATTATAATATCCTCGATCAAAGGGGATATTCGGTTGCCAGTGTCAGCAAAGAGCTGTTCCATATGACGGACACGTATGTTATTCAGGTAAATGAGCCGGAATATGCATTGGATGCATTGATGTTTGTGCTGGCGATCGATGCGGAAAAATGTTCGAGGACGTAAGAAAGGGTGCGTCTGCTTTTTGCTACAAGAGCACCGAGGCATTCTTGAATAATGACAGGACGATATGGTGAACACAAAAAAGAAACGAGCACCCCGCTTAAGCAATAGCTGTACGGTAACAAACCCATTTCTTGATTATATGATCATTGAACAGTATTAAATGTCAACGAAAAAAAGCATAAGAAATTTCAATGAAAAGCCAGCCAAGCTATTCATCGGAAAGACCATAGAAAAGCTAGGTTCAGATACACTGATTACTCTCCGTGCGTCCGGACCTGTTTTTTGTTGCTATCGTTTCTTTCAGTTGCCTTTGCCACGCCTGCTCTTGGGAGATTTCAGCATATCAGATTTACGAAGAATGCCCATGTTCGATATGGAGAATGTACAAGCCGCCTGGGAAGAGCGAGATAAGAAAATGTTGAAAGTTCTACTGCATGGGTATGTGTGGAACCATATAGAAGGTTAGTAAAAACATTCTTGAAATTGTTGATTCGTTACAGGTTGACAGTTACTGTCATCCTTGGTTTGTAATTGCATTTTTGTTAGATATAATTGATTTTATGAATTATCAATTGCATTGCAAAAAGAGTTCAGCATATATGGGCGTGTATCTTGAAAATGACATTTAGTTTTCTAAAGAAACAAATTATGTGAAACGCGTTTTGGCGATTTTTACGAAAATATAAAGATATTTTGTTGAAAAAACCTATTGAAAACAGAATAATAAAAGTGTATTTTATATATAAATCCTCTTGCTTAATACGAGAGGTAATTTTTAAAAGAATTAGTAAGTGCACTGAACTAATTAAGTGAGTAAGGGGTGTAATATGGAGAAGAATGGAAATTTAGGGCATTTAGAATTAATACGAAAAATTAATCGGACATTGATTCTGAATATGGTCAAGGAGAAACAGCCGATTAGCCGTGCACAGATATCAAAGGCATTAAATTTAAGTAAAACAACAGTTAGTGCGATTGTAGATGAATTAATTAAGAAAAAGCTCCTAGTTGAGTATGGAGACTGTATGTCTCCATCAGGGGTTGGACGCCCATCTACTATGTTGGGATTTAATCCAAAATCTGCGTATTGTATTGGCATGGATATTGGCGGAACAAAACTTTTGTTTTTGATAACAGATTTGGTGGGTAATATTGTGTACGAAAAAAAAATACCAACCAAAAATCAGTTTGAGGAATTAGTCCAGATTGTAGAGGAGTCATTAGAAGCAGCAGGAATTAAACGAGAAATGATATTTGGCATGGGAATTGGAGTCCCGGGAACGGTGGATTCAGATGGAACAGTGGTGCGTGCCAAAGCATTATCGTGGAATCAATTTCCTTTGCAAAGTTTAATGAATGAATATTTTTCATTTCCAGTGTATGTCGGAAATGATGTGAATCTGGCAGCATTAGGTGAACGTTGGATAGGTTCAGGTGAACAGACGGATGATATGTTGTTTATTGCATTGGGAACAGGTATTGGCGGAGCATTAGTATGTGGTGGACAGTTGGTATTGGGGGCTCAAGGAAGAGCAGGAGAATTAGGATATTATTTAGAAAGTTCTGATGTGGAAAAAGGGGAAATTAATAAATTAGGACAACAGGGAATTTTAGAAAAAAAATGTTCTGGCTCGGCACTGGATCAAATTGTTGGTTCGGCAGAAGCATTATTTACAGCATATAGCCGAGGAGATGCCTCAGTAATACCGGTAATAGACAAATTTGTTCGTGATTTTTCAGTTGCGATAGCCAATACGATTAGTCTTTTAAATCCAGAGAAGGTTGTAATAGGCGGTGGAGTTTCTGATTCTATGGGATCTGTGATTCAGCGGATTCGAGAGGAGGTTGGCAGGCTTACGCCAATTCAGGCGGATATTTGTTTGGCAAACTTGGGAGGAAAAGCAGGAGCTCTAGGAGCAATTAATTTTGCTTCAAAAAAAATCGAAGAGCAGGACATACAGGTAAAAAAATAAAATAGAGAAAAATACAAGAGTTGGGAGGCATACATAGAATGAAGCAAACCATGAAGAGCTGTATATTGGAACAGCCAGACACAATTAGAAGAGTTTGCCAAAATGCAGAAAAAGTGTGTGATAGTGTGTATTCTATAGTGGGAAAAGGTCCATTTGATAAAATCTATTTAATTGGTTCTGGAACCTCACTTCATACAGCAATTGCGGCTAAATATGCATTTACAAAATGGTTCAATGCAGAGGTTCAGGTGTTTACCCCATTTGATTTTTTGTATTACTATCCACATTATCGACTAGATGAGAAAACGCTGATTTTAGGAATTTCACAGACGGCACGTAGTATTGGGACGATACATTGTTTGGAAAAAGGAAGAGAGTATGGGGCTAGAACCGTTATGGTAACAGCCGAGCCTGATAATCCTGGCGGAAAAAGTGCTGAGGCAATTTTGGATACATGTACAGGAGAAGAACTGGTAGGGGCCAAAACGAAGGGATTTACTTCGACTATAGCAATGTTGTATTTATATGCTGCGGGATTAGCTGGTAAGGAATTAGACATTTCGTTAGTTCCAAAATGGATGGAGCAAAGTTTGAGATGTACATCTGAAGAAATTGAAGATTTTGCGGAGGAGTATAAATCTGCTCCATCTGTGACAATTATCGGAGGTGGTACTTTAACAGCTGCAGCTAAAGAAGGGGCTCTTAAGGTATTAGAAGGAGTGCGAATCCCGGTAGAGGTATATGATGTGGAAGAGTACATGCATGGTCCGTATCATTGTCTTGAAAAGTGGTCATATTTGATTTTTTTGGTAAACGAGGGACCTGGAGTAGAGCGAATAAAGAGAATGATTCAATTTGCTCAGGAGCATTCGGATCACGTGACAGTTATTGGTTACGAGGGCTTTGAAAAAGAGATTGAAATAAAAGGTCGTTTTATCTCGCTTCCAGGAGGAATGGATGAAATTTTAACTCCATTATTTTACATTATTCCATTACAATGGCTGGCTAATGATGTAACAGAAAAGAAAGGACGTCACCCGGAACAATCAAGATACCCAGAATTTCATAAGATGCTAGGAAGTAAATATATGCCGAAAGTAAATTATTACCAGGGATAGAGATAAAGGAGGATGAAAAATGGCTAAATTGAAATTAGGTGTAGATGTAGGAGGAACGTTTACCGATGTAGTCGGAATAAATGAAGATGGTAAGGTGTATTTTGCAAAAACGCCTTCTACACCTGAAGATCAAAGTATAGGTGTTCTGAACGGAATTAGAGCACTTTTAGAAGAGTTGGGAGTAGCACCAGATTGTGTGACGGGTGTTGCACATGGAACGACAGTGGCTACAAATACACTTTTGGAACGAAACGGCGCTGTAACAGCATTAATAACAACAAAAGGATTTAGAGATGTTTTAGATATTGGTCGCCAGAGCAGACCAGAACTTTATGATTTACATGCTAGAAAACCAGCTTCATTAATTCCCCGATATCTTCGTCGGGAGGCAGACGAAAGAATGGATTATACGGGAACTGTATTGGTGCAGTTGGATATGGAGGAATTAAAGAAAACGATTCATGAATTAATGGAAGAGGGAGCGGAATCCATTGCAATCTGTTTTCTTCATTCTTATGCGAATGATGAAAATGAGAAAAAAGCGTTGGAAGTTATTCGTGAAATCGCACCAGATTTTCCAGTGTCTGTATCTAGTGAAATTTTGCCGGAGTTTCGTGAATTTGAACGAATGAATACAACCGTTATGAATGCATATGTTCAGCCAAGAATGCAGAAATATGTATCCCAGTTGCGTAGACGATTAGATGAAAATGGGATTAATTCTCCATTGACTATTATGCAATCTTCTGGAGGTATGATGACCGATCAGATTGCAGCTCAGAAGAGTGTGAATACGTTATTATCTGGTCCGGCTGGAGGTGTTTTGGCTGCCGAATTTCTTTCCAAGATTACGGATTATCATAATATTATTACTGGAGATCTTGGAGGAACGTCATTTGATGTAGGAATTGTGCAGAATGGTTCTATTGGTATCACAGGTGAAGGAGTGATTGAGGGATTTCCGGTAAAATTCCCACATATAGATATTACTACGATTGGAGCAGGAGGAGGCTCTATAGCATGGCTGGATGCTGGCGGAGCGCTTCGGGTTGGTCCTCGCAGTGCAGGAGCAGTACCGGGACCGGTTTGTTATAGCAAAGGAGGAACAGAACCAACAGTAACAGATGCTCATGCTGTGTTAGGTCGTGTGGGTGAAAAATTGCTAGGTGGAAAAATGCACCTGGATGTGGCGGCTGCACGGAAAGCGATAGAAGAAAAATTGGCCGTAAAATTAAATATGACAGTGGAGGAAGTAGCAGAGGGAATTCTTCGTGTAGCGAATTCCAACATGGTCAGAGCAATTAGAGTTATGACGGTAGAAAGAGGAATCGATCCGAGAAAGTTTGTGCTTCTGCCATATGGAGGAGCGGGAGCACTTCATGCGGTTGAACTGGCAAGAACTCTGGATATAGGAACAGTTGTTATTCCTATCGCACCTGGAAACTTTTCTGCTTTTGGATTATTAGTTGCACCAATTAGATATGATGAAGTATGCACGTATCATAAACATGAAAAAGATGTTTCTTTCGACCATATGGAAGAAAAATTTGAAAAATTAGAGGCTGAAGCAAGAAAAGAAATGGCTCGAGATGGCGTATCAGAGAGTAGCGTAAGTTTTGAGAGAAAAATAGATATCCGTTATTTTGGTCAGGCCTACGAATTAACGATTTCGGTACCCAATAGCCCGGTGAATCAGCTGGTTTGGGATAAGCTTGTGAATGATTTCAGTGATGCACATGAGCGTTCTTATGGATTTAAGAAGAATGATCCCATGGAGTTGGTTAGTTTGCGTCTTTCTGTAGTTGGGGAAATGGACAAAAGTAACTTGTATTCAAAAGGAGAAATTAGCAAGGAACTTCCAAAACCAGAAGAAATTCGAAAAGCTTATTTTATGGGAGAGTGGCTGGATACAGCCGTATATAAACGAGATGCTTTAAAAGCAGGTAACAGCTTTATCGGTCCGGCAATCATAGAGGAAACAGGAGCTACGTCCGTAGTAGGGCCTGGCGATAAGGTGACAGTAGATGAGAGAATGAATTTGGTTGTGAAGATTGCAAATCATGAGACTGGGAAGATGGAAGCATTAGAAGAGAACTAAAAGGAGGAATGAAAAGATGGATGCAATCACATTGGAAGTTATGCGAAATCGTTTTTTTGCAATTACAGAAGAGATGGGAGCAGCATTAATTCGGACAGCCTATTCCACAAATATTAAAGATAGAAGAGATTGTTCGTGTGCGTTATTTGATGTAAATGGAGAGACGATTGCACAGGCAGAGCATATACCTGTTCATTCAGGAGTGTTGCCTTGGGGAGTAAAGGGAGCTTTAAAGCATATTAACAAAAAAGAACTGAAACCTGGAGATGCTATCATGCACAATGATCCATTCATTGGTGGAACTCATTTGCCAGATATTATTATCTTTTCTCCGATCTTTTTTAAAGGAGAGCTAGTAGCTTTTGTAGGAAATCTGGCGCATCATGTAGATGTGGGAGGAAAGGTTCCGGGTTCGTTAACACCAGATGCAACGGAAATTTTCCATGAAGGGATTTGCTTCCCACCAGTAAAGATAAAAAAAGAAGGAAAAGTAGATCCTGAGATTTTTGCTATGTTTCGCTCTAATATCCGAACAAAATACGAAAGTAGCGGAGATTTGATGG
The DNA here is from genome assembly GCF_003477925.1 of Clostridium sp. AF32-7AC. Classification (NCBI taxonomy): domain Bacteria; kingdom Bacillati; phylum Bacillota; class Clostridia; order Eubacteriales; family Clostridiaceae; genus Clostridium; species Clostridium sp. AF32-7AC. The sequence continues at coordinate 245,028 of NZ_QUEG01000003.1, read as the reverse complement.
CTCAGATTGCAGCAAATAATGTAGGAGAAAAGCGGTTTGAGGAATTATGTGATGAGATGGGCGTAGAAGTAGTTCTTGAGGCAATTGCAGAGTTAGAGAACTACTGTGACCGGCGAATGGGAGCAGAGTTAGAAAAACTTCCGAAAGGGACATTTGAATTTGAGGATTTCTTAGAGGGAGATGGAATTACGACAACAGAGCCATTAAAAATCAAGGTAACAATTACTACAGGAGGTCCACATATTAAAATTGATTTTACGGGAACATGCCCTCAGGTAAGAGGACCTTTGAATTGTGTTCGTCCGATGGCGTTGGCTTGCATTTATTATGTTGTTCGAGCAGTGACGGATCCCACGATTCCACCGAATTCTGGAACATATCGCCGCTTTGAGGTTATAACACCGGAAGGTTCCTTGGTAAATGCGGTATATCCAGCAGCTACCGGTTCTGGAAATTCTATTACGTGTCAGCGTTTGGTAGATGTACTGCTTGGTGCACTGGCTCAAGTGGTTCCAGAAAAAGTATGTGCGGCTGCTTGTGGATCTATGAATGGAATTCAGCTGGGTGGTTATAATCCAGAAACACATTCGTTCTTTGCTAATGGTGAAACTGTTGGAGGAGGATATGGTGGAATGTGCGATCAAGATGGAACCAGTGGAGTTAATACGCATATGACTAATACCAGAAATACACCAGTAGAAGTTCTTGAAAGAATCATGCCGGTTAAGGTAATACGATATGGTTTAGCTCCAAATTCTGAAGGACCTGGTAAGCACAGGGGTGGATTTGGAATTGAGCGAGTCCTGGAATTCCAGACAGATGAGGTGGACTGCTTTATTGCCTCTGATCGTGTTAATACGGCACCGTGGGGATTGAATGGTGGAAAAGCAGCATTAGGAGCTCGTTTTACAGTAAATAGAGCTGATGGAACGGAAGAACATTTGCCTTCGAAAGCAAGGGTGCGTTTTTATAAGAAAGATAGACTCTATATTCAGACAAGTGGCGGCGGAGGTTGGGGTAATCCGCTTGAGAGAGATAAAAAAGCATTAAAGTGTGATGTGAAAGATGGCTTGATCAGCCAGGAACGAGCAGAAAAAGAATATGGTGGATGTTGAAAAAGGAGGAGTACAATGAAAAAATTAATTGCAACGACAATGGCAGCAATGATGGCATTAACTATAGTTGGATGTGGAGGTAATAATACAGTTGCACTGCAGAGCGATAAAGCGGAAGAAACTACGAAAGCAGATTCAGATGCAACTCATCTTGTTTTGACAACATCAGCGTTAGATCCAGAGGTTGCCCCGGATTATAATCCCTGGGCTGATGGACTACTGAAATTTAAAGAAGAGGTGGAGAAAAATAGTAATGGCCGTTATGTAGTAGATATTTATTGGTATTCCAGTTATGCCAGCGATGCGGAATCCTTTCAGATGATTCAGGATGGGGAGACGGATTTTAACTTTGGTGCCGGAATGTCTAATGTAGATAAGAGATTTGCATGGCAAAGAATTCCATTTTTATTACCTGATTTAGACACAGTGAGGGAAAAGCTTGCTAATCCGAATGCAGAAGGATTTGCTATTAATACAAAGCTTTATGAAGAAAATGGAATTAAACTTTTGGCACAAAACAGTGGCTTACAGCGCCACATCTTTTCGACAGATAAATTGATTAAAGTGCCGAAGGATCTGGCGAATGAAACGTTTCGAACATATGAAGATGCTATTGTTAACGAATTTTATGGCGGTTTGGGAAATATCGCAATTATGCCATACGGAGAGTTATATACATCGCTGCAGAATGGTTTGATTACGGCTACGGATCAGCAGATACCTTCATATATTATTGAAAATTATTATGAAGTAGCACCATTTTATTCATATGTTGGAGCTCAGTGGACTTCGTATAGTTTGATGATGAATTTAGATAAGTTTAATCAGTATAGTGAAGAGGATCAAAAGATATTTGTAGATGCTGCCTGGGCGTGTTCAGAGGCTGAATATGAATCTTATAAAGATATGAAAGCAGACGCAGAAAAATTCTTTGATGAAAAAGGAATTACATATTATCAGCCAACAGATGAGGAATTGAATCAATGGAAAGAGTATGCGGCTTCTCTGTCGGATAAGTGGAGAGAACTGATTGGAGAAGAATTATACAATCAGGTATCTGAGCTGTTTAATTATTAATGGTATGGGGGATGCTGCAAGTGGATTGATATCTATGTTTGTAGTATCCCCTGCTTTTTTATTTACCGTTAAAGAGAGGAGGAACGTGGTGAAATTTTTAAAAAAATTAGATCATATAGTTGAATTTGTGGTTGGAAATTTAGCGGGTATTTTGTTGATTGTGATGATGATTATGGTTAATCTGACAATCTTCAGTCGTTGGGTATTTAATATTAATATGCACGGCTATGAGGAATTGCCAACAATTCTATTTATTGTATTTGTATGGCTTGGAGTAATACTGGTTGTGCGTGATGACAATATGCTAAAAGTCGATTTCTTCTTGAATCTGTGTAAGACGGAAAAGTCAAAAGAAGCACTTCATTTGTTTAGTTTGATTATTTCTACTATAATATGTGGATTATTTATGCCATTAACATTTAATTTAATGATGACACATATTGAACGTAATACGGTGTCTCCGGCTGTTGGATTTAGCATGTGGTGGGTATATGCTTCTGTATTTTTAGGAGCTTTGGGGATGATGGTTTATTATGTGGTGAATGTTTGTAAATCTATAAGGAGGTTACGCACATTATGATATTTGGAATAGCTGCAGTATTAATTTTACTCATGATTTTTTCCGGCGTTGCAGTTCCGTTAGCATTTTTGGGCGGCTCCTTTTTTGTGGCATATATGGGGCTTGGAAGTACAGGAACGTTTGCAACGAATGCGTTTTACATTTTGAACTCTATTTCTATGTTGGCGATTCCGCTTTTTATAGTAGGAGGTTCTTTGATTGAGCGAAGCGGAATTGCAAATGTGCTGATTCGGGTAGCGGATAAGATGCTACATAATGTAAAGGGAGGATTGACGGCCACAATTCCAGTAGTTTCCTGCTTTTTTGGAGCCCTTTGCGGTTCAGCATTGGCAACGGCTAATACACTGTCAACAGCTATGGTGCCAGAATTGGAAAAGAAAGGATATGATAAAGCATATTTAGCGGCATTAATTGCAGCTTCCAGTCCTTTTGGCTTTATGATTCCACCAAATGTAAATGCTATTATCTTTGCATCCGTGTCCTCGGCATCGGTTGGTGCTTTATTTATGGCTACGATTGTGCCGGGATTAATATGGGCAGGGCTCTATTTGATCATTAATCGGATTATTTATATAAAATATTATCATCCAGAATATGCGGGTAAAACAGTTGCATCCGTTTCTGCATGTACTGAAGATAATGAGCCTAAAGAAGAATCAGAAAAAAATGCGCGTGAGACTATAAGCCGGAATAGATTTTTTTTAGAGCTTGTTGTAGCAGTTTTAATGCCGGTAATTGTGTTAGGGGGTATCTATGGCGGCATTTTTACAGCGACAGAAGCAGGTGCAATTACCTGTTTATATGGAGCGATCATGGGAGTGGTAGTTTATAAAAAGCTTTCTCTGGTTCAATTGATGGGCGTTTTTTCTAAGGGAGTCAAGGATGTTTCGGCATTGGTTATAATGTTTCCAATGACTTTGATTTTCAGTCGCTTGATGACACTTAACCATATTCCTGAGTTGGTGGCAGAGTTAATGTTGGGAATTACCAATAATCGTATTGGTCTTATCCTGTTAATAGATCTTCTGCTGTTTTTTATAGGTTTTTTCTTGGATGGAAATGTTATTATTTTGACGCTGGTGCCGCTTCTTACACCGATTGCTACTGCATGTGGGATTGATACAATTCAGTTAGCAGTAATCGTTTTTGTTTCGATCGGTATTGGCTCAATTACACCGCCAATGGCTACTTGTCTGATGGCATGTTCCAGAGTTTGTGATGTTCCGATTCATAAACTTATTAAACCTATTCTTCCATTTTTGCTTTTTGGTGCATTACCTATTTTGCTGCTGGTATCGTTTGTTCCTGTCGTATCAACCTGGTTGCCGGGCTTGTTTTATAGTTTCTAGTCAACGCTATTATAACGAATGGATTGCTTTTATGAGTTTTTTTAGCTGAGGCGCTGAACTATCAAGGTGTTGTCAAGTGATTGTTGAGTTATTGGTAGAAAAAAGAAAATTTTTTTCAAAGAAATTCTCTAAGTAAATGATATTGCCTGTGGAGAGAACGTGAAATTTGAAAACAGGAAACACAGAAAAAACAAAAATTTGGATTATTGAAAAAAATATATATCCAGTCTTTGGCAGTTGAGTGAAAATAAAATCGCTGTAACCCTTGTATTTGCTGGGGTGCAGCGATTTTTGTTGCTGTTGCAGACTATAGTATTTTTTCTTCCTTGTCCATTTTTGGAATTGTTCTCATTTTACTGTTCGTTATGAAGTGATAATCCGTTCGGAAACCGGAAACATTCTTCGAGCTGTCATCTGCTTTCATTTACTTTCAAAATTTCACTAACCTGATTATGCAACTATTAAACTCCCGTGCCAAGAATTAACAACCAGATCTGTCCGTAACTGGAACCGTACAAATTGGAAAAGAATGCATAATCATACAAAACCCTGTAAAAAACAGGAATTCAGGCTTGATTATTTATAAAAATGCGGTATAATGTATTCCTAGATACAGTAATAAAAGTAAGAATATTCGTATTTACTGCATAAAAATACAAAAGCAGCGAATAGAAATGAGGAGGAATTTATTATGAAAAAGAAATTAGCAGCAATCGCTATGGCAACTGCTATGGCAGCATCGTTAGCAGCATGCTCTTCCAAACCGGCAGAGACAACCGCAGCCGCAGAGGAGAATGAGGAGACAACCGCAGAGGCAGCAGAGGGCAGCGAGGCAGCAGAAGCTGGCGACAGCGCATTTGCAGGAAAGACTCTGGTTATGTCCACCAACGCTGAGTTCGCACCGTATGAGTACCACGATGGAAATGATATCGTAGGTATCGACGTAGATATTGCAAACGCTATCTGCGAGGATATGGGAGCATCTCTGGAAATCACCGACGTAGCATTCGATTCTATCATCCCGGAGGTTCAGTCCGGCAAAGCTGATTTCGCAGCAGCAGGTATGACTGTTACCGAGGATCGTCAGACCCAGGTGGATTTCTCTGACACTTACGCAATCGGCGTTCAGTCTGTTATCGTAACAGAGGACAGCGACATCGCATCCCTGGATGATTTAAAGGGCAAGCAGATCGGCGTTCAGCAGGGTACCACCGGCGACCTGTACTCCACCGATGATTTCGGCGAGGAGAGCGTACAGAGATTTTCCAAGGGCGCCGATGCAGTACAGGCGCTGTCCACTGGCAAGATCGATGCAGTTATCATTGACAACAAACCGGCACAGGTATTTGTAGACGAGAATGAAGGCTTAAAGCTTCTGGAAACACCGTATGCAGAAGAAGAGTACGCAATCGCAGTTAAGAAGGGCAATACAGAGCTTCTGGACGCTATCAACGCATCCATCGCAAACCTGAAAGAGTCTGGAAAACTGGACGAGATCGTTGAAAAATACATTACCGCTGAGTAATATAAAAGAGAATTGAAATGAATCGTCAGATGGATGGATTCAGGTGATCCGGAAAACACCCAGAGTGCTTCCGGTATCTGACGGAACGGAAAAAGGTTGCTGCAGAATGGCGAAAACACGGTTCGGCGGCAGCCCTTTTTCAAGTCTATATCACCTTACAAGGAGGAAAACAGATTGGAGAAACTCAAGCAGGCCTTATATTTAAACCTGATCAAGGATGACAGGTGGCAGTATCTGACAGGGGGCCTGAAAAATACCCTGATCATCACGTTATTTGCGACCCTGATCGGCATTGCCCTTGGTCTGCTGATTGCGATTGTTCGTGCAACTCACGACAAAACTGGAAAAATGAAATTTTTAAATGGTGTCTGCCAGGTATATCTGACGGTCATCCGGGGAACGCCGGTTGTCATCCAGCTGATGATTTTCTACTACTGTATTTTTGTATCGCGTGTATTTGCTGGCGTCTTTGTCGGTGTGATCGCGTTTGGTCTTAACTCGGCAGCGTATGTAGCGGAGATCTTCCGTTCCGGTATCATGTCGATCGACGAGGGACAGATGGAGGCAGGTCGAAGCCTTGGTTTTAACTATGTGCAGACGATGCGCTATATCATTATGCCGCAGGCATTTAAAAACGTACTTCCGGCACTTTGCAATGAGTTTGTTGTTCTTCTGAAAGAGACTTCGGTAGCCGGTTACGTGGCGGTGCAGGATCTGACGAAGGGCGGCGATATCATCCGTTCCAGAACGTATGACGCGTGGACACCGCTTCTGATAGTGGCTGCTGTTTATCTGGCGCTGACGATGATCTTCAACCACTTTGCACAGAATCTGGAAAGGAGCCTGAGAAAGAATGAACGATAAAGTACAAAACGGAGAAGTGATAATTGACATCAAGGATCTTTCCAAGGCATTCGGTGATTTAAAGGTCCTGACTAATATTTCTACCCAGATACGCAAGGGGGATGTTGTCTGTGTGATCGGACCATCCGGTTCCGGTAAATCCACATTTCTGCGCTGCATGAACCTGCTGGAAACCCCGACCGGCGGACACATCTATTTTGAGGGAACGGATATCACGGATCCGAAGACAAGCATTGATAAACTTCGTCAGAAAATGGGAATGGTATTCCAGCAGTTCAACCTGTTCCCGCACATGACGATTCTTGATAATATGACGCTGGCACCGATGAAACTGCTCGGACGCCCAAAGGACGAGGCAGAGACGGAGGCACTGAAGCTTCTGGAACGCGTCGGATTAAAGGAAAAAGCATCCGCCTATCCGGGACAGCTCTCTGGCGGTCAGAAACAGCGTGTGGCGATCGTCCGCGCCCTGGCGATGCATCCGGATGTGATGCTCTTTGACGAGCCAACCTCCGCGCTTGACCCGGAGATGGTAGGTGAGGTATTAAATGTAATGCGCCAGCTTGCCGAGGAGCACATGACGATGGTCGTGGTTACCCATGAGATGGGCTTCGCCCGCGAGGTGGCAACCCGCGTCATGTTCATGGAGGGCGGCAACTTCATCGAAGAAAACGAACCGAAGGAGTTTTTCGAGCATCCAAAGAGCGAAAGATTGAAGGCATTTTTGAGTAAGGTGCTGTAAGGAAATTTAATATTAGGAAAAGTCCGGTAGGGAGAGAATGTCATAGCACATTTTCTTTCTGCCGGGCTTTTTTTATGCCTGTAATATCTTTATGCGTTTTCTATTATCCATCTGGTTCTTCTAACTTCCGTTTTGAAAAATGTTTATTTGGAAAGAAAAGTTGTTAAAAAAATTGCAAATATATAAAACCAAATGAAATCTCCCATCGTCTTATTAGTAGAACAGCAGAAAAGGAGGAAGATTCTGAAAAGAAGGCGGAACAGAATGTTGAGACAAAGCTGGACAGTGGGAAGCAGGAGAAAAAAGAGAATGCGGTAGAACGGTCGGGTGAAAACATTAGAACCGATAGCGCTGAGGAAGCACTTCCATATGAGCTCGTGATTGTGGAGGCAGAGAAAAAATAAATCTATAATAAAGGGGAAAGAATTGTGGAAAATGGCAGTTCTTTCCCCTTTTATGGTTTTCACACGCCTGTGCCTACCACGTCACCACCCGGTCAATCACTGTCTGCTGTTCCTGACTCGATTTCATCAGGTAAATCCGGGTTGTCTCGATGCTGTCGTGTCCTAACAGATCCGCCAGCAGGGAAATGTCATTGAACCGTTTCAAAAAATTGATGGCGTAGCGGTGCCGGAAAGAATGCGGGTACATTGTTGCCGGATTGATGCGGTAGCGCTTTGCGATATTTTTTAACTGCATCTCGATGGCGCGTGCGGAGATGCAGGTGCGGCGGCGGGTCAGGAAGAGAAAGCCGCTGTCGATGCCGCGAGAGGCAAAGTAGGGGATTGCTTCCCCGCAGAGGGAGCGGGGGAAGAACAATCGCCGTATCTTGCCGCCTTTGGAGTAGAGATCGAGATAGCCAAGCTGCAGATCCTCCATTTTGATCTGGCGCAGTTCACTGACGCGCGCGCCGGTGGAGGCGAGAAAACGCACGATGAAATACCAGAAGTAATTTTCATCCTTTTTTAGCCGCCGTTTGAGCCGGTCATAATCTTTCTGGGAGATCACTGTATCAAGGTAGGTGTGCTTCTGCTCCCGGATGGGGCGCAGGCGGTAGTGACCCGTGGGAGTGATGCGGAGTGAATCTGTGGGGGCGGATATGGGGGATTGAAAATTCGCCTTTTCATTATCCAACAATCCTCTGTTTTGCATAAAATCCAGAAACCGGTTCATCCCCAGAATCCGCGTATTCACTGTCGATGGCTTATAACATTCCAGCAGCCAGCGCCGGTACGACTGCAGGTGCTCGACTGAAAGGCTGTTATAATGCGAAAAAAACAGCCGGACGGAACAGCTGTAGACCCGGATGGTGATGGCGGCGTGCCCCTGTTTTTCAAGGTAAATGCCAAAGTCGGAAATAAGTGTTTCAAAATTCATATGTGCTTCATTTCCTCCTCTCTACCAGGTGACTACCCGGTTGACAATCTCATACTGCTCGCTGCTGGAACGACGCAGGTAAATCCGGGTTGTTTCGAGATTTTTGTGTCCAAGCAGATCGGAGAGCAGGGAAATATCGCCGCATTTTTCGATAAAACTCTTGGCAAACCGGTGGCGGAATGCATGCGGATGTACCATTTCCGGTGTCATGTGGTAGGAGAGGGCGATGGTTTTGAGCTGGCTGCGGATGCCGCCTGGAGAGATGGGGGAATCGAAGCGGTTGAGGAAGATGGGACCGTGGGATTTGTGGAGAAAGGAAAGCCATTTGAGGGTATCGGTTCGGAGTGACTGTGGGATGTAGATGCGCCGGACTTTATTTCCTTTGGAATAGATGTCCTTATAGCCGGAGAAAATATCTTCTGCCTGGAACTGAATCACCTCGCTGACCCGGACGCCGGTTGCCGCCATGAAACGGATGAGAAAATAGTAAGTGTACCGTTCATCCCGAAGCAGGCAGCGTTTCAGGTATTCATAATCCGCCTCGCTGATCATGTGATCCAGATATGTTTTCTGCTGGATTTTTACCATGGGAAGATGCCCGGGATAGAGCTTTTTAAAATCCAGGTAGGCATTCAAAGCCCGGATCCGCTGGTTGATGGTCTGCGGCTTGTAGTGCTCGAGCAGAAAGATTTTGTATAGCTTTAAATTGGGGTAGGTAATGTCACGGTAATAGGTAAAATACTGCCGTACCGCATAAGTGTAAGCGCGGAGTGTCTCATCGGCAAGGTTGCGCGTGAGCAGGTAGCGGGCAAATTCGTCCGCGGCCTTTTGGGCTCTTGCAGGTGTGGCAGCACGCGTTTGACCGGAAAGGCGTGGAATGGCAGCAGAAGTTTGCCTGGATGAGAGGGGGAGAGTGTGCTTGCTATGAGTAGCGTGTGGAAAAATATGATTTTCTATCATTTGTGGCATAATATGTAGGAACCTTCTTTCTGTATCATTGAGAAACGTCCATTGGCACAGAAAGAAAACTCTGCCGAGGTGTGGAACACACCGGAACGGATGAAAGGATGAAATGGCAGAGAAATCAATCCGGAATGCTGCTGGACGTTACAAAAGTCAATTATACAGGATTTAAAAGAAAGCGGAGAAAAAAGTGTCTCCGGTGTCTTTATCATATGGATACATTCTTCGCAGGTTCATCGGTTTCACAGTTGAATTTCTTCATTAATTCCATCAGGCGGCACAGGCACTCGTCCATCGATGCCAGTTCTTCCGGGGTGTAAGAGCGCAGCCCAAACAGGGTGGAAGACAGCATTTCCTGCTTCATCTGGTTCATCATCTCACGGCCGGAATCGCAGATGCGGATGTAGACGCGGCGGCGGTTGGCTGTATCATGGATCCGCTCGACCAGACCGCGTTCCTCAAGAACCTTGATCATATGGGAGAGCTGCTGCTTTGTGATACTCAGCTTGTCCGCCAGCTCAGACATGGTATAGTCCTGATCTGCCCAGCTGTCGAGCGCGATCAGGGCAAAAAATGGAAGCGAGTTGACTTTCATATCATGGCTTGGCTGGTAGTGGCATTTCGCCAGGGAGAGAAAGCCGAGTGCAAACTCCAGGAAGTGGATACCGGTGTTTTTTAAAAGATTTGAATTTTTTTTGCCTGGATTCATAGGAAAACCTCCAAATTTAAATATCAAAGTAATAAAATGCGGTCCATTTCACAAACATAAATTGCAAACAAGGAAACATCAATTTACTTGTACTCTAGCACATCCAGACAAAAAGGTCAACAAATATAAAAAGTAAATAAATATTTACTATTATGGATTGACAAATAACAAAGAATGCTGTATATGTTAATGTATCACGAAACGATGTGACAGAAACACAGAAACCATCTGTCACAGACTCACAATAAGGAGAACAATCTATGGTAGAGAACACGAACGGCGGCGGAAAGCAGCCGCCCAGAAAATCATTTTTATATTATTATGGATTGGTTATGCTGATTGTCATGCTGTTAAATATTTTCCTCTTTCCATCTATGATGGATCGGACGCAGCAGGTGCGGTTTGACCAGTTCAGCGATCAGTTGAAGGAAGATAATGTCGATGAAGTGTATGTGACGACGAACAATGAGATCGTTTATACGCTAAAAAATGACAATAAAAACACAGCGTGGAATGTCACCTATAAAACCGGCGAGATTCCGGGTGTCAACCTGTATGATCTGCTGGATGGTAAGGATGTGAAATACAGTGCGGAGATCAACACACAGGCGTCACCGCTGCTGAATTTCCTGCTGACCTGGATCCTGCCGCTGGTTCTCTTTGTGGGAATCGGACAGCTCATGGGACGTTCGTTGATGAAACGGATGGGTGGCGGACCTGGCAACGCAATGACGTTTGGCAAGTCGAATGCGAAGATTTATGCAGAATCCGAGACGGGTATCACATTTGCAGATGTGGCTGGCGAGGAAGAGGCGAAGGATGCATTAAAAGAGATTGTCGATTTCCTGCATAAGCCGGAAAAATACTCGGAGATCGGTGCGGTGCTGCCGAAGGGCGCCCTGTTAGTCGGACCTCCAGGAACCGGTAAAACGATGCTGGCGAAGGCCGTTGCCGGGGAAGCACACGTTCCGTTCTTCTCGATCTCCGGTTCGGAATTTGTTGAGATGTTTGTCGGCATGGGTGCGGCGAAGGTGCGTGATTTATTTAAACAGGCCAATGAAAAAGCGCCGTGTATCGTATTTATCGACGAGATCGATACGATTGGTAAGAAGCGTGACGGCGCCGGCATGGGCGGCAATGACGAGCGCGAGCAGACGCTGAACCAGCTTCTGACTGAGATGGATGGTTTTGACGGCAAGAAGGGTGTTGTCATTCTGGCGGCGACCAACCGTCCGGAATCCCTCGATCCGGCGTTGCTTCGTCCGGGACGTTTTGACCGCCGGATTCCGGTAGAGCTGCCGGATCTGAAAGGCCGTGAGGCAATTCTGAAAGTCCATGGCAAAAAGGTTAAAGTGGATGAGAGTGTGGATTACAATGAGATCGCCCGTGCCACCAACGGTGCGAGCGGCGCGGAGCTGGCAAATATTGTCAATGAGGCGGCGCTGCGGGCAGTCCGGATGGGACGAAAGACCGTGTCCCAGCAGGATCTGGAAGAGAGTGTCGAGACGGTTATTGCCGGATATCAGAAGAAGGATGCCGGTGTTTCCGGGGATGAGAAGAAGATTGTCTCCTACCATGAGATCGGTCATGCGCTGGTAGCGGCGCTGCAGACGCACTCGGCTCCGGTCCACAAGATCACGATTGTGCCGCGAACCTCCGGGGCACTCGGATATACGATGCAGGTGGAGGCGGATCAGCGCTTCCTGATGAGCAGGGAAGAGGCGTTCAACAAGATCGTGACACTGACCGGCGGCCGTGCGGCGGAGGAGCTGATCTTCCATTCTATCACGACAGGGGCTTCGAATGATATCGAACAGGCAACCAAGATCGCCCGTGCGATGGTGACGCGTTACGGCATGAGTGACCATTTCGGCATGGTAGCGCTCGAGACGGTCAACAACGCCTACTTAGGCGGCGATACTTCCCTGGCTTGTTCGGCAGAGACGGCGGCGAGGGTCGATGAGGAAGTGATTGCGCTGGTAAAGAGCGCGTATGAGAAAGCGAAAGCTATTCTTTCCGGGCATGAGGATAAGCTTCATGAGCTGGCAGACTATCTTCTGGATAAGGAGACGATCACCGGTGAGGAGTTTATGAAGATTCTGGAAGAGAAGAAAGAAGATGGCGAGGCAGAGGCTTAAAACAGAGCCGTGTATTATAAGGTGGACGGTTACGTGTTTGCCGAAGTTATAAGAGAAATCAGTTACAGTGAGCTGAGCAGGTATCAGGCATTTTGAAAGGAAATGTCTGGTGCCTGTTTTTGTGTTGTCTGCGTCGAAAAAAGATGCTGGCAGCTGATTCCTCCGGTGTTCCCTTCCTGCATATCGGGGGATTACAGGAGAGAAAAAGAAATAAGTAAAACTTATGAAAAGAGATTAATAAATATCACAGTAAAAATCAGGCAAATTCCTTGAAAATCGTCTGTAAATATGCAATAATATCTCCTGTATCGATCTAAATTTTCGGGAATGCGGTTTTATTTTCGGATTTCAGGTTCTGCGAGGGAATTCTGACAAACGATGAGAAAGGGAGAGAACCGCATTCGCAGGCATTCTTAGGAGGAAATGTTATGAGAAAAGTAGTAAGCGTGTTACTGAGCGCTGCCATGGCGCTGTCCCTGTGTGCAGGCTGTTCTTCTTCGTCTTCTGATACAGCAGATACGAAGGCAGCGGAGGAAAAGGGAGCTGACGCGGCAGACACAGAAGCAGGCGAGGCAGCAGAGGGCGTGATGCCGGCAGTTGCTAAAGAGGATCTGAAGGTCGGAGTGATTCATATTGGAAATCCGGCGGATGGTTCCGGTTACAGCTATACGCATGATCAGGGTATCGTAGCGATGCAGAAAGCCGTTGGTCTGGAGGATGATCAGATTATCCGCAAGAACAACGTAGCGGACGATGATCAGACTGCCATCGAGACAGCAATGCGCGAGTGTGTCGAGGAAGGATGCCAGATTATCTTCGCGACAAGCTGGGGCTACATGGATGCATGCGAGGCACTGGCAGAAGAATATCCGGACGTTATCTTCTCCCATGCAACCGGCTACAAATCCAACGGTGTGAACTTTAACAATTATTTTGGACGGATTTATCAGTCCCGTTACCTCACTGGTATCGCGGCTGGTTTAAAGACAGAGAGCAATAAGATCGGTTATGTCGGCGCCTGGGGCAAGGACAATGCCGAGGTTACCGGCGGATGTGACGCATTTGCAATGGGTGTATATTCTGTAAACCCGGATGCAACCGTTTACATCAAGACCACCAACAGCTGGTACGATCCGGAAGGTGAGAAACAGGCAGCCGTAGCCCTGATCAACGAGGGCTGTGATGTCATTGGACAGCACTGCGATACACCGAACCCGCAGCTGGCAGCTGAGGAAGCTGGCGTATTTGGTGTTGGTTACAACTCTGATATGAGCAAGGATGCTCCGAAGGCAGTTCTGACCTCCACCGTTTGGAACTGGGGCGCTTACTATACCAAAGCTGTACAGGATCTGATTGATGGTACATGGACAGGCGAGAACTACTTCGGCGGTCTGGAGGAAGGTCTGGTAGACATTTCCCCGTTATCTGACCTGTGCGTAGATGGTACGCAGGAGAAGATCGATGAGGCACGTGCGAAGATCGAGTCTGGCGACTGGGATGTATTTGATGGCGTGATCGAGTGCAACGACGGAACCACCGTTGGCACCGAGGGCGAGCATATGTCTGATGCAGATATCACAGGCAATATCCACTGGTACTTCAAGAACATCGTAGAGAAATAATCACGGAATTATATACCTGGAAGCGATGCTGAAACAGGTTCGGAAACGCTTCCGGGTGTTGCAGATTTCAAGAGTATATAACAGATAAAAGGAGGCAGCTTCAAATGGATCCACTTTCATTTGCGGCACCTCTTTTTTCTTTTTTAGGAAATTGATAAAAAATTGGTTAAATATTCATTTGAGGTGACGATATGACAGAACAGTATGCCATTGAGTGTAGGCAGATCACGAAAGCATTCGGAAGCGTCGTGGCGAACGATAAGATTGATCTGACCGTCCGGTACGGCGAGATTATGGCACTTTTGGGAGAAAATGGTTCCGGTAAGACAACGCTCATGAACATGCTTTCCGGTATCTACCACCCAGATGCCGGTTCGATTCTGGTTGGAGGAAAAGAAGTCTCCATAAATTCGCCGGTAGATTCGAGAAATTTAGGAATAGGTATGATTCATCAGCATTTCAAACTGGTGGATGTGTTCAGTGCGATGGATAATATCGTGCTGGGAACCAAGGGAAAACGGCTGGGAAGAAAGGCGTTGCGGGAAAAAATTGAAGCGCTTGGACAGTCATTTGGACTTGAAATTGAACCGGAGAAAAAGGTCTACGACATGTCGGTCAGCGAGAAGCAGACGGTCGAGATCCTGAAGGTATTATATAGAGGCGCCCAGATCCTGATTCTGGACGAGCCGACGGCAGTCCTGACGCCGCAGGAGACGGAGCGGCTGTTTAAAATCCTGCGCCGGATGCGGGAACAGGGCTGTGCGATTATTATTATTACCCATAAATTAAATGAGGTCCTTTCTATCAGTGACCGTGTCACGATTCTGCGAAAAGGAAAGAGCATCGAGACGGTGGAAACTGCCGGATGTGATGAGAAGAAACTTACGGAGCTTATGGTTGGACGACCAATCAGCCTGAATATCGAGCGCCCGGAGATGGAGAAGAGAGAGACTATTTTGAAGATTGTCGATCTGACCGTCGATAAGAGTGACGGCGGCGTGGCGCTGGATGATATTTCTTTTGAGATTAAAACAGGCGAGATTCTGGGCGTTGCCGGTGTTGCCGGAAGCGGCCAGAAAGAACTCTGCGAGACGCTGACCGGGTTGATGGACGCGAAAAAGGGCGCTATTTTGTACCGTAAGGAAAATATCATCGGTAAGACTCCGGCGGAGATCATCCGCCTCGGAATCAGCATGAGTTTCGTGCCGGAGGATCGTCTCGGCATGGGACTGGTTGCTTCAATGGGTATGGTTGATAATATGCTGCTCAAGTCCTATTCGGAAGGGAAAGGATTGTTTGTAGACCGGAAACCGGCGAGGGAGATGGCAGAACGCCTGATCGGAGAACTGGGAATCGTGACGCCGGGCGTTGATACGCCGGTGCGTATGATGTCGGGGGGAAATGTCCAGAAGGTACTTTTGGGACGTGAGATTGAGTCGAGCCCGCAGGTGCTGATCACGGCTTACCCGGTGCGAGGGCTTGATATTAATTCTTCCTATCTGATTTACGACCTCCTGAACCAGCAGAAGAAAAAGGGCGTGGCGGTTGTCTATATCGGTGAGGATCTGGATGTGCTTCTGGAGCTTTCAGACCGGATCATGGTACTCTGCCATGGAAAGATCACGGGTATCGTGGATGCGAAGAAGCTCACGAAAGAACAGCTGGGACTGATGATGACCGGTACCGAGGCGGGCGAGCTGGGGCTGGATAAGAGTATGGCATCCGAAAAGAAGGAGGAACAGGCATGAAAGAACCGTGGATCCGCGTTGTAAAAAAGGCGGAACTTGGAAAAAGAGAAACATTGATCCTCCGTCTGGAGGCGATCGTGCTGGCTCTGGTGGCAGGCGGATTCTTTATCCTGCTGATTGGGCAGAATCCATTTGTCATTTATCAGACGATTGTAACCGGAGCGCTGCGAAGCGAGATGGCGATACAGGCGACGGTCAAAATCATGATTCCACTTTTAATTGCGTCGCTGGGCGTGACGCTGGCATTTAAAATGAAATTCTGGAACATTGGAGCCGAGGGACAGATCATTATGGGCGGTATTTTTGCCTCGTATTTTGCCCTGTTCCATGCAAACTGGAATCACTGGCTGCTGGTGATCGTGATGTTTCTGGCAGGCGCGATCGGCGGAGGTCTGTGGGGACTCATTCCGGCGTGGTTTAAGACCCGGTATGATACGAACGAGACGCTGTTTACGCTGATGTTAAACTATATCGCGCTGAATGTCATCGTATTTTTGAGAGAGGGCGCATGGCGTGACCCAGGTTCCCAGGGATATGCGAAGATTGCCCGTTTCAATAAGAATGCGGCGCTCGATAAGGTGTTCGGCATCCAGTTCGGCTGGGTGATTGCGCTGATTCTTGTGGTAGTGATAGCGGTTTACTTAAATCGTTCCAAGCAGGGATATGAGATCA
Organism: Clostridium sp. AF32-7AC; assembly: GCF_003477925.1. Classification (NCBI taxonomy): domain Bacteria; kingdom Bacillati; phylum Bacillota; class Clostridia; order Eubacteriales; family Clostridiaceae; genus Clostridium; species Clostridium sp. AF32-7AC. Next base: position 228,547 of record NZ_QUEG01000003.1, on the reverse strand, counting down.
GCGTCGTGGGAGAAAGCCAGGAGACAGCCCGCTATGCCGGCATGAATGTAAAAAAAGTGGTTCTGCGGACGATGTTTCTGTCCGGCGCTGTCTGCGGCATCGGCGGCATGGTGCAGGCGACCGGTTCGGATGTCACTCTGACGACGGCAGTTGCCGGAGGTGTCGGATTTACGGCGATCATCGTGGCATGGCTGGCACAGTTGAATCCGCCGGTGATTCTGCTGGTTACCTTTTTGTTCAGCGTGCTGGAAAAAGGAAGCAGCGTAGTTCAGTCTTCATTCGGATTGTCCTCGGACTGCGCGGATGTGCTGCAGGGAATCATTCTGTTCTTTATTCTGGGATGTGAACTGTTTATACGGTATCAATTTGTATTTCGCGGAAAAGGAGGTACACGCGCATGAGCAGCGAGATCGTAATTAAATTTCTGGTGGCGGCTGTATTGGCGGGTACGCCTTTTCTGTTTGGCACGGTTGGCGAAATTTTGAGTGAGAAGGTCGGACACCTGAATCTGGGCGTCGAGGGCATGATGTCGATTGGCGCGTGCGCCGGATTCATGGTCGGCTATCAGACGGATAACTTTGTTGCGGCGCTGTTAGCTGCGGCGGTGGCTGGAATGCTGTCGGCATTGATTTACGGTGTTTTGACTGTCACATTTATGGCAAATCAGAACGTAACGGGATTGACCCTGACGATTTTCGGCGTCGGATTAGCCAATTTTATCGGCGTCTTTATGCTGGAAAAATCAGAGAACGGCACCCTGAAACTTCCGGATGCGGTGACGGCACAGATGCGTAACATCCACATCCCGGGACTCAGTGATCTGCCGGTGGTCGGAGAATTATTATTTTCCTATAACCCGTTCGTTTATCTTGGAATCATCATCGCGATTGTGGCGAGTTTCTACTTATATAAAACACAGGTTGGTTTAAATGTGCAGGCGATCGGAGAAAATCCGGGCGCAGCAGATGCGGCAGGTATCGAAGTTACAAAGTGGAGATACATTAATATACTGCTATCCGGTGCGATCTGCGGTATCGGCGGCGCATATTGCTCGATGATCATCAACGGCGGCGTGTGGCTGCGCGACAGCGTCGGCGGTCTTGGCTGGATTTCCGTTGCCCTCGTTATCTTCGCGGCGTGGAAGCCGATCAATGTTATTTACGGTTCCTTTATTTTCGGGGCGCTGCGCGTGCTGAAATACTATGTGCCGAAAAACACGTATGCGATTCCAACGGCATTTTTCGATGCCCTTCCGTTCATTATCACCGCATTGGTGCTGGTGATCGCGTCGATGCGTAAGAATAAAGGGGCACATATCCCGGCGCATCTGGGCGAGAATTATTTCCGGGAGGAACGGTAGGAAAATGAAGGGGAACTTATAGGATTTGTGGGAGGGCTGCAAAAAGTAGTCACATGAAATAATAAGGGAAGCCCTTGATAGGTGATGTCAGATGGCGGCTTGAGATGATAGGACGACATCAGAAATGATATAGCAATAATAGAAAAGACGGTTTTTTGTCAAAGATTTTAAAGGGATAGAACAGAAAGATCGGACGAAAACCGTCTTTTTCTGTTTGAAATGGAAGGAAAGGTTATAAAACGATGTGGCAGGTTCGGAAATTCAGAAGATAAAAGGAAGAATTTGAAAAATGAATTTCGGACATAGAAAGGCTGATGGGAGGAAAATCTATGGTTGCATCGAAACAGATTGCAGAAAATTATGTGGAGACGGGCAGAAAAAAGGCGGAACTTCCGGTGTCTCATATGCTGATACTCGGCTTTTTCGCCGGAATGTTCATCGCGCTGGCAGGCGCAGGGGCGTCGGTTGCCTCGGCAGCAATGACAAATGCCTCGGCATCGCGGATTGCTTCGGCACTCGTATTCCCGGCAGGATTGGCGCTGGTGGTCTGCACCGGGGCGGAACTTTTCACTGGGAACTGCCTGATGACGATCTCGGCGCTGCAGAAACGGATTTCCGTGGGCGGGCTGTTTAAAAATCTTCTGTTTGTCTATCTGGGAAATCTGATTGGCGCGATCTTTGTGGCGGTTTTATTTGTCTACGGGCATATTCCAAGCCTGTACGGCGGCGATCTGGCGCAGGTTCTTCTGAATACAGCCGTTTCCAAGGTGACCCTGACTCTGCCGGAGGTGCTGTGCCGTGCGATCCTCTGTAATGTGCTGGTTTGTATTGCAGTCTGGGCGGCGATGAGCTCCGAGCAGGTATCTGGCAAAATTCTGGCGCTTTATCCGCCGGTGGCGATTTTCATTCTCTGCGGCTTCGAGCATTGCATCGCCAATATGTTTTACATCCCGGCGGGGCTGATGATCATGGGCGAGTACGGTCTGGCAGCGGAAGGGCTGACGATCGGAACCTTTATTCTCAATAATCTGATTCCGGCTACGATCGGAAATATGATCGGCGGGATGCTGGTGATTGGAGGCGGGTACTGGCTGGTGTATCTTCGGGGAACGAAAAATCGTGAAATAAAATGAATGCGTGAAAAAATGAAATAGGACGAAAGGGTATTTTTGTCTGGTCTCCATGCTAGGTTTGGAGCCGGGCGGAGGTGCCCTTTTTGTATTAGAATTGATGAAAAGTTTGACTTCTACTCCCAAGGAATATCTATGTTTAGCTGATTCAATTTTATCAAACAGAACAAATGTTTGCAAAGGCTTTTGGAATGTGTTATACTAAGCATAATTACAGGGAAGACTGTGACTATAATGACTATAAAATAAGTCAGCAGCGACATGATAAAACAGAGCAGAGTCAATGATAATTGAGGTACAGATATGGCGAAGCAATATATAAAGATACGAGGTGCCAATGAGCACAATCTGAAAAACATTTCCATTGATATTCCGAGAAACGAGCTGGTCGTCCTGACCGGACTTTCTGGTTCGGGTAAATCATCTCTGGCATTTGACACGATCTATGCCGAAGGGCAGCGGCGGTATATGGAGTCCCTGTCGTCCTATGCGCGTCAGTTCTTAGGTCAGATGGAAAAGCCGGATGTCGAGAGCATCGAGGGCTTGTCCCCGGCGATCTCTATCGACCAGAAATCGACGAACCGGAATCCGCGTTCGACGGTCGGCACAGTGACGGAGATCTATGATTATATGCGTCTTTTGTACGCACGGATCGGTATTCCGCATTGCCCGAAGTGCGGTCGTGAGATCCGCCGCCAGACGGTTGATCAGATGGTTGACCAGATCATGGAGCTGCCGGAGCGCACGAAGATCCAGCTTCTTGCCCCGGTCGTGCGCGGGCGGAAAGGACGCCACGAGAAAGTGCTGGAGCAGGCAAAGAAGAGCGGCTATGTCCGTGTGCGGGTGGACGGCAGCTTATACGAGCTTTCCGAGGAGATCACGCTGGATAAAAACATCAAGCACAATATTGAGATTGTGGTCGATCGTCTGGTGGTCAAGCCGGGGATTGAGAAGCGCCTCTCGGATTCGATTGAGACGGTCATGGGACTTTCCAATGGCCTGATGCTGGCCGATACGGCGGTTCGGGATGAAAACGGCGAAGAAAAGCACGATACCCTGACGTTCAGTCAGAATTTCTCCTGTCCGGACTGCGGCATCAGCGTGGATGAGGTCGAGCCGCGCAGCTTCTCCTTCAACAATCCGTTCGGCGCGTGTCCGGATTGTTTCGGTCTTGGTTATAAGATGGAGTTTGACGAGGATCTGATGATTCCGGACAAGAGTTTGAGCATCAACCAGGGTGCGATCACGGCGATGGGATGGCAGTCCTGCACGGACAAAACGAGCTTTTCCGGCGCGATCTTAAATGCATTGGCAAAAGAATACGATTTCAGTCTGGATACTCCGTTTGAGGATTATCCGAAGGAGATCCATGATATTTTAATTTACGGAACCGGCGGCAAGGTTGTGAAGGTGTATTACCGTGGACAGCGTGGCGAGGGAATTTATGATATTGCCTTTGAGGGGCTGATTCAGAGCATGAACCGCAAATACCGTGAGACGTTCTCTGATTCAATGAAGGCGGAATATGAGACATTTATGCGGATCACACCGTGTCCAACCTGCAAGGGGCAGCGGTTAAAAAAAGAATCTCTGGCGGTCACGGTCGGCGGGAAAAATATTTTCGAGGCGACCGATATGTCGATCGTCAAATTCCGCGAATTTATCGATGCGTTGGAGTTGACGCCGATGCAGCAGGCGATTGGTGCACCGATTTTGAAAGAAATTCGGGCGAGAATCAGCTTTCTTATCAATGTCGGTCTGGAATATCTTTCCCTGTCGCGTGCGACTGGCACGCTGTCCGGAGGCGAGGCGCAGCGAATCCGCCTGGCAACCCAGATCGGATCCGGTCTGGTCGGTGTGGCATATATTCTGGACGAGCCGAGTATCGGACTTCACCAGCGGGACAACGACAAGCTTCTAGATACCCTGAAACACCTGCGGGATCTGGGAAATTCAGTTCTGGTGGTTGAGCACGATGAAGACACGATGCGCGCGGCAGACTGTATCGTGGACATCGGTCCGGGCGCGGGCGAACACGGCGGCGAGGTCGTGGCGATCGGCACAGCGGAAGAGATCATGAAAAATGAAAAATCGATTACCGGTGCATATTTGAGCGGGCGCATTCAGATTCCGGTGCCGTCCGAGCGGCGGAAACCGACGGGATGGCTTACTGTCAGAGGAGCGGCAGAAAATAATCTGAAAAATATCGATGTTAAATTTCCGCTGGGCGTGATGACCTGCGTGACGGGCGTTTCTGGTTCGGGAAAGAGCTCACTTGTCAATGAGATTCTTTATAAAGCGCTGGCAAAGAAGCTGAACCGCGCACACACGATTCCGGGAAAACATAAGTCCATTGAGGGCGTCGAGCAGCTTGACAAGATCATCGCGATCGATCAGTCTCCGATCGGACGGACACCGCGTTCCAATCCGGCGACCTATACGGGGGCATTCGATTTGATACGCGATCTGTTTGCCGCTTCCACCGATGCGAAAGCTAAAGGTTACAATAAAGGCCGTTTCAGCTTCAATAAAAAAGGTGGACGCTGTGAGGCGTGCTCCGGCGATGGAATCATCAAGATCGAGATGCATTTCCTGCCGGATATCTATGTGCCGTGTGAGGTTTGCGGCGGCAAGCGCTATAACCGGGAAACGCTGGAGGTCAAATATAAGGGGAAAAGCATCTATGATGTCCTCAATATGACGGTCGAGGAGGCGATGAAATTCTTCGAAAATGTGCCGTCCATACACCGGAAGATTGCGACACTCTACGATGTAGGACTTTCCTATATCCGTCTGGGACAGCCATCCACCGAGCTGTCCGGTGGAGAGGCACAGCGAATCAAGCTGGCGACGGAGTTGAGCAAGCGTGGAACCGGCAAGACGATCTATATTCTGGACGAACCGACTACGGGACTTCATTTTGCCGATGTACACCGTCTGATTGAGATATTAAGACGTTTGTCGGATGGTGGAAATACCGTGGTTGTCATTGAGCATAACCTGGATGTCATCAAAACTGCTGACTACCTGATCGACATCGGACCGGAAGGCGGCGAGGGCGGCGGAACCGTGATTGCGAAAGGAACACCGGAAGAGGTGGCAGCGACGCCGGGATCGTATACGGGGAAGTATGTGAAGAAATATTTAAATGTTTAGGACAATAAGCGGGAATCCTCGGCAATTCAATTACCGATATGAAAGCGCAGGGGGTGCATATCTGCACAATGCAAATAGTATAATAATTCTCATCCTTTGCTCTCAGTTGAGAAGCCCCACCTCTTTAGGTGGCGAGTAATAACAAATTTGTCTCAGTGGGAGTTAGGTCTCCGATTGAGATAAACGCTCCGCGAGGATGCGCAGTGATTCTGCATAGAATATGCATTTTTACTTGCGGATAGGAATTTTCTGCACTGAAAATTCCGTACGATATCATACTGGTAGCGGATTTTGCCGATGCTTCGCTGACCAGAATCACGCGCCAAGTCTCACGGATGTTCGACTTGAATTGAATCGAAAAGCATTTTTCTGAAAAAAGTGCCTGAAAATACCGTAAAAATGGCTTGTCTTTAATTGCCGGGTATTTTATAATAAAAGTTACAGGAATTGACAGGAAGAGAACGTGGTATAGCTGCTGAACAGATTGCGACCGGTTATTTTTCGATTGGCGGCGATGGGGCTGGAACGGAGTGATTACCTGCGGCAGCAGTATGACTGTTACAGTTCACATGTTGTGCAAGCGTGTGACCATAAATCCTGGAAGTTGATTCGAAGCTACAAGTTGATGAAGTACGGATCGCAGCATAAAATTATAGGAGGAATACTCGTGGAGAAAGAGATGATCATTGTACTGGACTTTGGCGGACAGTACAATCAGTTGATTGCCAGAAGAGTAAGAGAGTGTAACGTATATTGTGAGGTTCATCCTTACACCCTGCCGCTGGAAAAAATCAAAGAGATGAACCCGAAGGGTATCATTTTCACCGGCGGACCGAACAGTGTATACAAGGAGGAATCTCCGAGATGTTCAAAGGAAATCTTTGATCTGGGAATCCCGGTACTGGGTATCTGCTATGGCGCACAGCTGATGTCCTACCTGTTAGGTGGCGAGGTTGCCACAGCACCGGTCAGCGAATACGGAAAGACTGAGGTAGAGGTAGACACAACATCTAAGCTGTATGAGGGTGTATCCCCGAAGACCATATGCTGGATGAGCCATACCGACTATATTTCCAAGATGCCGGAAGGTTTCCGTGTGACAGCCCATACTCCGGTCTGCCCGATTGCAGGTATGGAAAATGAAGAAAAAGGCTGGTACGGCATCCAGGCACATCCGGAGGTACTTCATACACAGGAAGGCTCCAAGATGCTGCATAACTTCGTATACAGTGTCTGCCATTGTGCGGGTGACTGGAAGATGGATGCGTTCGTAGAGAAATCCATCGAAGAAATCCGTAAAAAAGTAGGAAATGGTCGTGCCCTTCTGGCTCTGTCCGGCGGTGTAGACTCTTCCGTAGCAGGCGTCCTGATGGCGAAAGCGATCGGCGACCAGCTGACCTGCGTATTCGTCGATCACGGTCTGCTTCGTAAAAACGAGGGTGACGAGGTAGAGGCAGTATTTGGTCCGAACGGTCCGTACAAGCTGAACTTCATCCGTGTCAATGCACAGCAGCGTTTCTACGACAAGCTGGCAGGTGTAACCGATCCGGAGCGCAAGCGTAAGATCATCGGCGAAGAGTTCATCCGCGTATTTGAGGAGGAAGCAAAGAAGATTGGCAAAGTAGATTACTTCGTACAGGGTACGATTTACCCGGATGTGATTGAGTCCGGTCTTGGAAAATCCGCTGTTATCAAGTCCCACCACAACGTAGGCGGACTTCCGGAACACGTAGATTTCAAGGAGATCATCGAGCCTCTGCGTATGCTGTTTAAAGATGAGGTCCGCCGCGCCGGTCTGGAGCTTGGTATTCCGGAAAATCTGGTATACCGTCAGCCGTTCCCGGGTCCGGGACTTGGCGTTCGTATCATCGGTGAGGTAACCGCAGAGAAGGTACGCATCGTACAGGATGCAGACGCTATTTACCGCGAGGAGATCGCAAAAGCAGGTATCGACCGCACACTCGGTCAGTACTTCGCAGCCCTGACCAATATGCGTTCCGTAGGCTGCATGGGCGATGTCAGAACCTATGACTATGCCATCGCACTTCGTGCCGTCCTCACATCCGACTTCATGACCGCAGAATCCGCAGAACTTCCGTGGGAAGTACTTGGAAAAGTCACAAGCCGAATTGTCAATGAGGTAAAAGGTGTAAACCGCGTACTGTATGATTGTACGGGGAAACCGCCGGCTACGATTGAGTTTGAATAAATCGAGTTGCTTAAAAAAGCCAGTGTTTATGCGGGTTTCAGCGATTTCGATTAGTCTTTTGATAACAAATTGATAACAGTCATAGCAAGTGCCATTATTCTTGTTATCCAGTGGTTTATGGGTAACGGAACAATTAACAGGTGGCTTGCAGACTAAAGTTCGGAGCTTGGCTCTGAACAAATTCCATATTATAAACTAAGCCCTTAGCTGTGGTTAATAACCATAGTTAAGGGCTTTTTTGTCGTTGCCAAAGCATCTGTAGGGAGCTGCCAGTGGCAGGTCCTGTAGGTGCTTATTTATCTTTCAAGTGGTCTTTGAATGCTTCCACGAGAGCGTCACTTAATTCCTGTGATGGAACTTTTGCCCAACGCTGTGTGGTGTCGAACTCTGGATAATGGTAACGCCAGTTATCGTATTCTTCTCTGTTGATTTCTTCGGAAGATAGCTTGTCTGCCTGTTCTTTCCAAGCATACAGCATTTTGAGGAGTTCATATGCTTCTCTGCCTTTGTCCTTGTTGACCTTTAAGCATACCTCTCCGTCTGCTTCACTGACAGTAAGACCGTAAATATCTTCAAGGGTAAACAGAGTGTGCATAAGACCGATATAGCTGTCTATGTCAGGAACATCAAGAGCCTGTGGAGAAACATCAAGCACCTGTGCCAATGCATTTGTAAGGTCTGCTTTCGGTTTGCGTGTACCAGTTTCGTACTGTGCCAAACGCACATCAGCACTCTTTTCTGGAAAACCGATTGCTGTACCGAGATACTTTTGTGTCATACCACGCATTAGTCTGAAAAAATGTATTCTTTCGCTGATAGCCATAATGATACGCTCCTTTTATATTTAGTGAAATAAGTATAGCAGAAATGTTTAGTGGAAGTCAAGAAAAACCGAAACAAAAATGTTTAATATTTTCTTTGCAACCACTTGACAATAGCAAATATGTTTAGTAAAATAAATTACGAATTAAACAAATATGCTTAATGCGACAACTGAATGACCGTCCGAAAAGCCAAACCGCCAAGACCTCGTCGGAGCAAGTTCCGTATCGTTCGCTTGTGTGCAAGCACAAAAGCTCATTCGCTGCACTGCTCCTCCTCTTCCCCAAAAGTCTCCGACTTTTCGGGAACCCCTATACGAGCGAGCGCCTGATGTACTGCGGTGCATTGGGACAGCACAGCGCCTGCCGACAAGCAGGAGTGCCTGTTGGAACTTTAACACGGAGAAAGCGGCAAGCAAAAAATTATTTTAAGAAAGGAAGAAAAAGGATATGGAAAACAGATTTATCCGAGCCGAAGATGTGGCTCAGGAACTAAACGTATCAAAACCTTATGCATATAAACTCATCAGACAATTAAATGAGGAATTGAAAGCAAAGGGCTTTATTACGATTGCAGGGCGTGTAAATCGCCAGTATTTTTACGAAAGGCTCTACGGAGCAGGAAAGGGGGAAATGTAAATGCCGGTATTTAAGAATGAAGATAACGGTACTTGGTATGTGATGGCAAGGTATGTGAACTGGAAAGGGGAACGCAAGCAGAAATGCAAGCGTGGCTTTGCTACCAAACGAGAAGCACAGGAATGGGAAAGAATGTTCAAATTGCAGACTTCTTCAGACCTTGATATGAGTTTTGAAGCCTTTACGGAGCTTTATATCAATGATGTGAAGAACCGTTTGAAGGAAAACACGTGGCTTACCAAAGAGCATATCATACGCACAAAGATACTTCCGTATTTCGGGAAACTGAAAATCAGCGAGATTTCCACAAAGGAGATTATTACTTGGCAGAATGAAATGCTTGCCTATCGTGATGAGAAGAAAAAGCCTTATTCACAGACGTATCTGAAAACGCTGCACAATCAGTTGTCCGCCATTTTCAATCACGCTGTCCGCTACTATGAACTGCGTTCCAATCCTGCGGCAAAGGTGGGAAATATGGGACGTGAGGAACACAAGGAAATGCTGTTCTGGACAAAGGAAGAATACAAGAAATTCTCTTTTGAGATGATGGACAAGCCTGTTTCCTTTTATGCGTTTGAAATGCTTTACTGGTGCGGTATCCGAGAGGGCGAGCTGTTAGCTTTGACTCCGGCAGATTTCAACTTTGATAAGGAAACAGTCACAATCAATAAATCCTATCAGCGTTTGAAAGGGCAGGATGTGATTACTTCTCCGAAAACGAAAAAGAGCAACCGCACGATTAAAATGCCGAAGTTTCTGTGTGAGGAAATGAAAGAATATCTCGGTATGCTTTACGGATTGAAGAAGAAAGACCGTATCTTTACGGTGACGAAAAGCTATCTTCATCACGAGATGGACAGAGGGGCAAAGGCGGCAGGCGTGAAGCGTATCCGCATTCACGATCTCCGTCACAGCCACATTTCACTCTTGATTGATATGGGCTTTTCTGCGGTGGCGATTGCTGACCGAGTTGGTCACGAAAGTATTGATATTACTTATCAGTACGCACACCTCTTTCCGTCAAAGCAGATTGAGATGGCAGAAAAATTAGATGATTTAGGGAAAGGAGATTTTGAAAATGTCAGCTAAGAACAGAGATAACAAAAATCGTTGGAGGAATATCACAGTAGGGTTTCGAGTATCGCCCGAAGAAAACGAACTCATTAACAGAGCTGTAGCTCTATCAGGATTGCCAAAACAGGAGTATTGTTACCACCGTTGCTTAAATCAGGATGTGGTGGTACAGGGCAATCCGAGAGTGTATAAGGCGTTGAAAACGGAATTTGCCACAGTCCTTGCGGAACTGAAAAGGATTGAAGCAGGAAAAGGTGTGGATGATGAACTGCTGAGTGTAATAGAACTGATTTCCATTATTCTCGGCGGTTTGAAAGGAGAGGATGCGAATGGAGAATAAAAAAGAAATGACTATTCCAAATGTATCTGCGGCAACAGATGCGGAACAGTCACTTTCCAAATGTACTGACAATAGTATAGTCAATCAGGATACGGATTTCAAGGGGTACGAGCAATCTTTTGAAGAAATGCAAAGGGAAATACTCAGACAGTTAGACCCTTCCTATCTGAAAACAGTATCAATGACAACGCTGTATGATACGGTGTTTGAGGTTCAGACACCACTTATCGACGGTCTGCTCCAAAGGGGAACTTACCTTTTCGTAGGTTCCCCGAAAGTGGGAAAGAGCTTTATGATGGCACAGCTTGCCTATCATATCAGCACAGGCACACCGCTTTGGGAGTATAAGGTGCGTAAGGCAACGGTGCTTTATTTTGCCCTTGAAGATGATTACCCACGTTTGCAGAAGCGATTGTTTCAGATGTTCGGTGCAAAGGAGACAGGCAATCTGTATTTCGCAACGGAATGTAAAACGGTCAATGGCGGACTGGAAGAACAGATAAGAGGGTTTATGAGGGAACACCCAGACACAGGCTTGATTATCATAGACACCTTAAAGCGTGTGCGTGAAGCAGGCGGAGCAGATTACAGCTACGCAAGTGATTATGATGTTGTGGCAAGGCTGAAAGCGTTGGCAGACAGTTACAAGGTTTCAATGCTTATTGTTCATCATACACGCAAACAAAAATCGGAAGATATATTCGATATGATTTCAGGCACGAATGGTCTGATGGGTGCGGCAGACGGTGCATTTGTTCTCAGTAAGGACAAGCGTACTTCCAACAATGCCACACTTGATGTTGCTGGCAGAGACCAGCAGGATATGAAAATCCATCTTGTAAGGGACAGCGAGCGATTGGTGTGGAACTTTGCAAAATCGGAAACGGAGATGTGGAAAGAACCGCCCGAACCTCTGCTTGAGAAGATAGCGGATACGCTCTTTTCGGAAAGTGACAGATGGGAAGGAACTGCTTCGGAACTTTGCGAAAGGCTTGCGGTGGATATAAAGCCGAATGTACTTTCTTTAAGGCTCAGTATCAACGCAAGCAGGCTGTTTCGTGATTACGGTATCCGTTATCAGAACAGCCGCACACACGACGGAAGAAAGGTTTCACTTTGGAAAGAAACCGAGCAGACGGCGTGACAAACGGTGTCAAAGGTGTCAATGTTTTTGAGAGCAGCACGCTGTGAAAAACATTGTCACCATCGTCACACTTTGACACCGGATAAAGTTTAGGGGAGTGTGCAGAGAGTGCCTTTTCAAAGGCGGCTCTTTGGTCTCGCCTGCTGGCTCGGTCGGTTCGCAGGCGTGTGTGCCACCGGCACACGCTCACCCCTCGGAGAGCCTTCGGAGAACGCAAAACCTGTTTACAGGTCGCATTTTTGATGGGTGTACCCGTCAAAAGTGCTTTTGCGTTACTTTTGACAAAAGTAACAAAACCTGAGAATGTTGAAATTTACAGATGGGAGATGAAAAAATGCAGAGAACGATAAGTGCAATGGTCGGTAAAGGCTCGGTCAATCACAATAGCCGAAAGTTCCGAGCAGAAAATGTAGACGGAACTCGTACTCATCTCAATATCGACTACTGCAATGAAAATATAAAGACAGTTTATCACGAATTGTTTGATGAAGCATTGGAAAGATACAATGCCAAGCAGATAAGGTCAGACCGAAAGATAAAAGATTATTATGAAAAAATCCGAAGTTCCAAGCAGGAAAAACCGTTCCACGAAATCATTTTACAGGTGGGCGGTAAGGGAAATATGAACGCCGATACGGAAAACGGAGAACTGGCAAAGCAGATTTTAGATGAATACTATCAGGGTTTTCAGGAGCGAAATCCACAGCTTCGGGTGTTCTCGGCTCATCTGCATATGGATGAAGCTACACCACATCTGCACATAGATTTTGTACCTTTTACCACAGGCAGCAAGCGTGGACTTGATACAAGAGTGTCACTAAAGCAGGCTCTTGCAACGCAAGGTTTTAAGGGCGGCAGTCGTGGCGATACGGAGTGGTCGCAATGGATACAGTCCGAAAAAGAACAGCTTGCGGCGGTGATGGAACGTTATGGGATTGAGTGGGAACATTTAGGCACACACGAAAAACATCTTTCTGTTTTGGATTATAAAAAGCAGGAAAGAGAAAAAGAAGTGGCGGCATTAGGTGCGAAAATCGAGCAGAAACAGATTGAATTTGATGTGTTGTCGGAACGAGTATTGAACTATGATAAGGCAAAAGACGAGCTGTCAAATCTTGAAATAGAGCTTGATACTGCACCGAAATATCAGTTGCCAGAACCAGAGAAATTTATGACTGCAAAGGCATATAAAACCAAAATGGCAGAGCCGGTTGTAAGGAAATTGAAGCAACTTGTCAAAACGGTGCTTGCCCGCTGCTTTGAGGGGTGGGACAACTATCATAGGCTGAATACAGCGAATGCACAGTTATACCGCACCAATCAGCGTTTGGAGAAAGTCAATGAAAGATTGACCGAAGAAAACAAAATCCTAAAAGCAGAAAATAAAGATTACAGCCTGCTCCGTAAGGTTTTTGGTCGCAAACAGATAGATGATTTGTTGGAGCAGGCAAGAACAGTTAAAGGTCGCAAGCGTGATAATACACGATCACGATAGACAAAAATCACAGGAGGAAAAGGAAAATGACAAAGACAATTTTTGAAGAAATGGGCGGAACTTATAGACAGGTGGGTGATTATTTATTGCCGAACATCACAGTACCAGCCGAAGAAGAAATAGAGCCGATTGGTTTATGGGGGAAACGACATGCAAGGCATTTAAAGGAACACTATAAAGTGTTATATATGAACCTGCTGACAAGCGGAAAGCTGCATAGTTATCTTGCAGAAGTCGATAAGCAAGCAGAGGATATGTTTCTTCGACTGGTAAAGGAATATGCCGACAGACAAGATGTGACGGAACAATTAAAGAAAGATAATCCCTACGAATGGATTGGAAGAATGAATAATATTCAGGCTTGTGTGAGGGAAGTTGTAGGAACGGAGTTGATTTACACATAAGCGTTTTACGGTATGGTGCTCCTGCGTTTGCTGGAGTGCTGTGGTTGTGGTTGTAAAGAGGTTGTGAAAGATTGAATTTCGTAATGGTTGGATGTATAATTAGGAAGTGAAAATTTTAATTTGCACTTCCATAAGGTGAAATGTATTGACACAAAAAATACAGTATGATAGTATTGCCATTAGAAGAAAGAAAGGCACATTTTGTGTAAGGTGAGGAAATGATTAATAGATAATTTGATTTAAGTAAGACACATATAGTTATTGAGCCTGTAGAGAATAGGTTTGTTTTGTGTACGCTTAAGTTGGATTATCGCAAGAGGCATTTCCTTTGTTTTCCTTTTGGAAAAGAAATAAGGGTCTATTTAGCGAGTCTATTTTTGCGTATGCAAAAAAGACTCGTTTTTGTGTGTTCAAAATAATAATTGGCTCAGACTTCGAAAAGGAGAAACTTTAATGTTGCAGATAAAAAAATTAAATTTAACACATAAAAAAGACCTGAGAATAATTCTTAATGATTTCAACCTTGTGCTAAATGATGGAGATAAGGCAGTTATTATTGGAGAAGAGGGAAATGGGAAATCGACATTAATGAAGTGGATATACAATCCGTCGCTTGTAGAAAACTATATAGAAGCAGATGGGGAAAGGATAATGGGACACGAACGTCTTGGTTATCTTCCGCAGGAGATGCTCGATGAAGATAAGGAAAAAACAATATACGAATATTTTTCTGAAGAGGAAATATTCTGGGAGAAAACGCCTAAAGAATTGTCTGTTATTGCGGGAAAATTTGGAATGAAAAATGATTTTTTCTACAGTAACCAGACAATGGGTAGTCTTTCAGGAGGCGAAAAAGTCAAGACACAACTTATGAGGCTTTTCATTCGCGATGTTTCTGTGCTGTTGTTGGACGAACCTTCCAATGACATCGACATTGCGACGCTTACATTACTGGAAAAAATCATAAATGACTGGAAGCACATTGTGCTTTTTATTTCACACGATGAAACGCTGATAGAGCGTACTGCCAACATGGTGATACATATCGAGCAGATTATACGAAAAACAAAGGCGAGATATACCGTGGCAAAGCTTCCCTATAGACGCTATGTGGAAGAACGGCTTCATAAATTTGAAATCCAAAAACAGCGGGCACTGAGTGACCGTAGGGAGAAAAAGATTCGCGATGAAAAATATCAAAGAGTTATGCAGAGTGTACAAGGTGCATTAAGAAGTTGTACCAGACAAGCACCGTCTGTTGCCAAAAACTTAAAGGACAAAATGCATACGGTTAAGGCAATGGAACGAAGATTTGAAAAAGAAGATGAAAATATGACTCAGATGCCGGAACAGGAAGAAGCAATCTTTGTCAAATTAGGGGATGAAAACTCACACATTCCCGCAGGAAAAACGGTCATAGAATATGAACTTTCAAAGCTTGTGACTCCGGATGGCAAAAGAATTTTAGCAGAAGGAATTCATTTAAAAATAAAAGGTTCAGAAAAAATCTGTATGATAGGAGCCAACGGGGCAGGAAAAACGACTCTTCTAAAAAAGATAGCGGAAGAACTCCTAAATCGGAATGACATTAAAGCAGAATATATGCCTCAAACTTATGAAGACCTGCTGGATTTGGATGTTACACCGGTTGATTACCTTGATAAAACAGGAGATAAAGAAGAGCGTACAAGAATTAGAACATACCTTGGTTCACTTAAATACACACCAGATGAAATGGAGCATCCGATTCGGGAGTTATCAGGCGGACAAAAGGCGAAAGTGCTTCTCTTGAGGATGAGCTTAAGTGGTGCAAATGTTCTTATTCTGGATGAACCGACAAGAAATTTTTCACCATTGTCCGGTCCGGTAATAAGAAAAATGCTCCGAGAATTTCCGGGGGCTGTCATTAGCATTTCTCACGATAGAAAGTATATTGAAGAGGTGTGCGATAAAATATATCAGCTAAATCCTAATGGATTACAGCTAATTGGTGATTGATAACAAAAAGGATGAAAGACTGACAAATTTCAGGCTTTTAGTGAGTTGGAAAGCATACAAAGATTTGAATTTGGAGGATAGATTATGGTACGTACAGAAGATGCATGTGAAATTATAAAATATGCTTTGCAAAACGAAATTAAAGTATATTTAGATGGCGGATGGGGTGTTGATGCACTTCTTAAAAGAGAATCAAGAATACACAATGATATTGATTTGTTTGTTGAACTGAAACATTATCATGATTATATTTATGTGATTAAGCAGCATGGATTTGAGGAAGTAAATACTGATTATACAACGGATGGTCATACTGTCTGGAAAGATGATAAACAAAGAATCATTGATTTACATTGTTTTGAATTTACAGATGACGGAATTGTTTATGAGGGAGATATATTTCCATCAAAAACTTTTTCCGGTATTGGAAAAGTTGGAGATATAACTGTTTCTTGTATTGAACCATTGAGTCAGGTAATGCTTCATTTGGGATATGAACACGATAAAAATGATGTGCATGATGTGATGCTGTTGTGTGAAACATTTCAAATAGCAATACCAGATGAATATAAGGAAAAGTAAAATTTCAGTTTTGTGTTGAATCTCTAAGCAAAATAGCTTATAATTTGACATGCTACATATAGTTATTATCCACAGTTATCGAGTAGGTGTTATCAATGCCGATAACAAAATGATAACATTAGCTCGTATAGGCAGGATAATATGGATATATCAAATAATCAAAAGAACGAGAAACATTACAGAGAATAATTCCTAAACAAAAAGCGTTAGTCTTTGTAGAGTTTGAATAATCCACACAACCAAAAGAAACCAGTATTTATGCGGGTTGCAAGCAAATTTGCTTAGTGATTGGCAACAAAATGGCAGCATTTTGTGATTATTCAAGAGATAGAAATTTTATTTCATAACGTATATAAAGAAACCTTACTGATTTTCAGAAGTAAAAAACTGAATATCGGTAAGGTTTTTCTATTCTCTTCTTTTATTTTTCTTTTTTAGTCAATTCTTTTACGAGGTAATCACTCAGCTTCTGAGATGGTACCTTGGCACGTTTCTGGTAAGTATCCAGTTCCGGGTACTTATATCTCCATTCATCATATTCTTCCTTGCTGATTTCATCGTTTTCCAGTTTGTCAGATTGTTCCATCCATGCACGAAACATTTCATCGACAGATGAGCCGGGAGCAGATATGGAAGAGTCAAGGCAGAGATGAGGTTGTCCATCTACATTTTTTACCTTCAGACCATACATATCTTCCAGTGCAAATAGTGTATGCATCAGACCTATGTGAGTATCAATATCTGGAACTGTTAAGGCATGAGTATTGATATCAAAGATCTGAGACATTTGTTTTACAAGATCAATCTTAGGAACTCTGGCTTCAGATTCATACTGAGCCATGCGGACATCTGAGGTTTTTCCCATGAATCCCAGTTGTTCTCCGAGTTGCTTTTGTGTCATGCCTTTGCGGTTGCGAAAAAATTTGATACGTTGTCCGATTGCCATTCTTGTTTGCCTCCTTATAGTGGTCATTCGTGTTGCCGTAATTAATTGTGATAGAAAATAAAACAATTCTGTTTAGGTTCAGTATAGCATGAGCAATTTTGGATAGCAAGAAGAACTTAAACAAAAAAATTTAATGTCCTCATAAAATCGCTTGACTTAAATTAAAATGTTTAGTATCATGCAAATGTAGTAACTTAAACAAAATGCGTTAAGATAGAAAGGAGAGATGAGATGTGACGAACAGAACTTTTATGACAGTAGAAGAAGTTGCAGCGGAACTGGGAGTTTCCAAGTCTTATGCTTATAAGATTGTCAAACAGTTAAATGATGAATTACAGAAGCTGGGTTATCTTACGGTAGCTGGCAGAGTAAACACCAATTATTTCCGCAAAAAAGTATGTTACAGCGAAGTGTAAGAGAGAGGAGAATTTGTATGAGTATTTACAAAGATAATGTCACTGGGAAGTGGCGAGTGGTTTATCGGTATACCGACTGGACAGGGAAAACGAAACAGACTTCAAAACGAGGATTTCCTACGAAGCGAGAAGCGCAGATGTGGGAACGAGAGCTATTGCTGAAGAAAGAAGCCAAATTGGATATGACTTTCGAAAGCTTTTATGAGATTTATGTGGAGGATATGCAAAATCGAATTCGTGATAATACCTGGGGAACGAAGACAAATATTGCCAGAACTAAAATTCTTCCTTATTTCGGAAAGCGTAAAATAGGAGAAATTGAGCCAAGGGACATTATTGCATGGCAGAATGAATTGCTTGCGATCCGGCAGCCAAATGGAAAGCCATATTCCACCTCTTATCTGCAGAAAATTCACAGTCAGTTAAGTGCTATTTTCAATCATGCAGTTAATTTTTACCATCTCCCATCTAATCCAGCACAGAAAGCTGGAAATATGGGAAAAGAGGAACACCGGGAAATGCTGTTCTGGACAAAAGAAGAATATCTGAAATTTGCAGATGCCATGATGGACAAGCCTGTTTCCTATTATGCATTTGAAATACTTTACTGGTGTGGGCTTCGCATGGGCGAGTTATTAGCACTTACACCGGCAGATTTCAATTTTGAAACGCATACACTACGGATTAATAAGTCCTATCAGAGACTGCACCGGGAAGATGTGATTACACCACCAAAGACGTTAAAAAGTAATCGAACCATTAAGATGCCGCAGTTTTTGTGTGATGAGATGCAGGATTACCTGAAAATACTGTATGAGCCGAAAGAGGACGAACGGATTTTCAAAATTTCCAAATCTTATCTGCATCATGAAATGAACAGAGGATCAAAAGTGTCTGGGGTAAAACGAATTCGTGTGCATGATTTGCGACATTCCCATGTATCGTTATTGATCAATATGGGATTTACGGTATTGGCAATCGCAGACCGAATGGGACATGAGAGCATTGATATCACTTACCGATATGCACATCTGTTTCCAAGTGAGCAGACGCAGATGGCAGAACAGCTGGATATTGAAAGGATGGAAAAATCAAATGGAGAAGAATCTGGACAGTAAAGGAAGATGGAGAAACAAAATCGTAGCATTTCGGGTATCACCGGAAGAAGCAGAGCAGATTGATGCATGTGTCCGATTGTCAGGACTTAGCAAGCAGGACTATATCACAAAACGATTAACTGATCGGGAAATTGTGGTACAGGGAAATCCGAGAGTGTATAAAGCATTGCGAAATCAGATGGCAGAGATTTATGAAGAATTGAAACGTCTGGAAAAATGCAATGAGGAAAATGAAGAGTTGCTAAGTACCCTGAGATTGGTCGCAGAGACATTGTATGGATTGAAAGGGGAAAATGAATGACAGCAAAAGAAAAAATGACTGCTCCGATTGCATCTGTTGGCGCAGATGTGGAACAGCCATCAAGTAATAAATTAACCAACCAAAGTATAGCAGATTTGCCCGGTAAGGGCAATCTGCAAGCCACAAATAATGCGAAAAATACAGCAAAATCAGCAAATAAAAAGAATCCAGATGATCTGGAAACAGTTTCCATGATGGAATTATACGACACCGCATATCCACCAAAACTGCCGATTATAGATGGACTTCTGTATAACGGAACTTACCTGTTTGTTGGTTCGCCGAAAATTGGAAAATCATTCTTTATGGCACAGATCGGGTATCACATCAGTAAAGGACTTCCATTGTGGGAATTTTCAGTCAGACAGGGGACGGTTCTGTATCTGGCATTGGAAGATGATTATGCAAGGTTGCAGAAGCGGTTATCACAGATGTTTGGAATGGAAGGCAGTGAGAACTTTTATTTTGCTACAAAGTCTAAATCATTAAATGCCGGATTGGAACAGCAGCTTGTGCAGTTTGTAACAAATCATAAAGACGCAAGGCTCATTATTATTGATACGCTTCAGAAAGTCCGGGAAGTCGGTGGAGATAAATTCAGCTACGCCAGTGACTATGAGATTGTGACGAAGCTGAAAGCATTCAGTGACCATTATGGAATTTGCTTTCTGGTGGTGCATCACACAAGAAAAATGGAATCCTCAGACAGTTTTGATATGATTTCCGGCACAAACGGACTGCTGGGAGCTGCGGATGGAGCATTCGTTATGCAGAAAGAAAAAAGGACAGATAACAAGGCAGTGCTGGAGGTGGCAGGTCGTGACCAGCAGGATCAGAAGCTGTGGCTGAATTTTAATCGGGAAAGATGTGTCTGGAAACTTACCAAGACAGAAACAGAACTTTGGAAAGAACCAGAAGATCCAGTGTTGGAAAAAATTAAAGAACTTGTAACAGAAACTACGCCAGAGTGGGCAGGAACAGCAACAGAGCTTGTGGAAGTATTGCAGCTGGAAATGCAGCCGAACGCATTATCACGAAAATTAAATGTCAGCCTGGAACGATTGATTCTGGAATATGGAATCCAGTATAAAGCGGAACGAGGACATGATGGAAGAAAGATCAGATTAGCCTTTGTAGGAAAATAAGCGTGACGATATGTGACGGTTGTGACGGTATTTTATATAGCGTGTCGGTAGTGAAAATATCGTCACTATCGTCACGACCGTCACGGAAAGGAGAAACATGGAAAGAAAATCACAGGTGCAGATACCAAAAGATTTATTACTGGCATTGTTCCAGTATCATCTTGCCGGGAACGAGGAATATTTGCCGGAGATAGAAAAAGCATTGATGGAAAAATTAGACAGTATGGTAAAGCGTCAGTTATATACAACATTCAAAACAGCACCAACCGAGGAAGAACGGGAAAAGGCAAGACAAGAGTATTTGGATAAGTGTGGAATGCATGAGAACTTTCGTTGGTAAAGATTTTGCCTGATTACCTAATAACAGGAGCGTGGCACGCACCTGTGGATAGCAAACAAGGAGAAAGCGGTAAGGTGCAGTCGGGAGTTGGCTGGCGAAGTAAGGAGATTTTCAAAAGGGAGCCCTGATTCAGGGCGTCCTTGCAGGAACGATAAATGAAGGGAGAATAATCAAATGAGAGAAGGAAGATTAGGTTACAACAGTTATAACAAGAGATATGGCTTATTATCATCAGACTTATGGATTGATACGGGACTTCATTGCGGAGAATGTCTGGAAGTTCTAGTTGATGATCAGTGGGTAAAGACACGAATGGAAATGAATCTGGCGAGAGAATGGTATTTGGTTGGAACACCATATTGTGGAGATCTGGAGTATGTACGGGTAAGGATACCGGAATAAAGCAGACAGGAGAGTAATAGTCGGTTTGTTGTTAGTGAAAAAATAAGCCCGGATACGGGCAGAAAAAGAGGGCGGATACGCCCAAAATGAAAAGCGAAAGCCAAGTTGTGGTAGATGTAAGAAGCATCTCACAAAGCCCTCGGCGTTTGAGAGCGAAATACACCCATCGCACAAATTAAAGATTTGTACTCAGGATATTTCGCCCTGCCGGGAGCTGTTCCGCCGACAGGCGGATAGTTCGTAAACGGATGCCGATGCATCCACTCACAAATGATATGGCAGAATTTATTTTGCCGAAGACAAGGAGGGAGTGCCTATCGGAAGAAATTCATTTATTCAAATGACAAAACTAAGCAATGTAAAAGGCAGGATCACTTATATATCCAGTCATGCAAAACAGGAAAACCTCTATGCAGTTTATGAAACCACAGAACGGAAATTCTGGCGGGAACTTGCAAAATGTAATCAGGAAGAATTTGCAAAAAGTGGAACAGAAGGAAAATGTATTGAGGCAAGAGAACTGATCATTGCTTTGCCAGAGAGTTTTACAGAATATCAGCCGGATAGATTGCTACAGCTTTTTACAAATCATTTTAAACAGAATTATGGAACAGAGTGTATTGCTGCTTTGCACCACAATAAAAGAAAGACCAATTATCACATTCATTTGATATTTGCAGAACGGAAACTACTGGATGAACCAATCATTAAGATTGCCAGCAGAAATATGTTTTATGATGAAAATGGAAAACATGTCCGAACCAAGAAAGAGATATTAGGAGAAGATGGCGAGATCCGAGAAGGCAGCAGTATTGTGAAGAAAGGAGAAGTCTATGAGAAGAAGCTGTTTACTGCGAAAGATGAACGCTTCAAGTGCAATTCATTTCTGGATGAGGTAAAGCATTCTTATACAGATTTAATCAATATTTATGTGCAGGACGAGAAACAGAAACTACAGGTATTTGAGCGTGGCAGTGTTTATCTTGCAACAAAGAAAATCGGAAAAAATAATCCGAAGGCACAGGAAATAGAAGTGGATAATCAAAAACGCCGGGAATGGAACAGAGCTGTTGATATGGCATTGATTAGTGGAGTGCCGGAACCGAAGATAATGGAAGTGAAGCGGAAAGAAATCACGGAGCCAATCAGGGAATCAATTGCCCGGCGTGGAAACAGACCACGATTATTTTCCAGAGTTGTAACAGTGGCTGTTGAGGTATTGGAGTTTTTGATAGCAAGTGTGCTTTTTAAGAAACCCAGGGAAGTGCCAAAACAGACAGAGCAAACGGAAGCAGAACACCCAGAGCATGTTGCTGAAAATAGCACGGCAGCAGTCAAGACAACAAAAGAAGAAAAGGCAGAACCGGAACAACCTAAAATGACGAGGCTTGCATCAAAGTATCCGAAACTATTTAAAGTGAATAAAGAACTGGAAGATCAAAACGGTGCAATTCAACAGAAACAAAAACAGCTTTCTGCAAAGAAGAAAGAACTGTCAGAAGTCACGGGATGGTTTAAAGGAAGAAAGAAAAAAGAATTGCAGAAAGAAATTGATGAACTGAAAAGCCAGATTAGAGATATGAAAGATTATCTTCCAAGGATTGTGCAGAAAATCGGATATAGAAGTGTACAGGAATTTTTAAAGGATTTTAAGGCTTCTCAAACTGAGTATAGTCAGTATCGAACTGCAATAGAAAAATGGAAGAAAGAAACAGGAAAAGAGCCAGTAGCGCATGGTATTAGGGCGAAGCTGGCAGAAAAGAAACAAGAAATACAGAATGAACAGAAAAATAAACAGCATACCCATAGTCAGAATAAAGACCGGGGAGCAAGATAGGAGGACAATCATGGAGAAACACATTATGGGAGAAAATGGAATCAGTTATACTTTAGGAGAGGACGGTCTGTATTATCCAGACCTGTATCTCCCGGAAGAGACAGAGTATCCGATTGGGAAGTATGGAATGTTGCGAAAGACGTATTTAAAGGAGCATCGGAAAGGACTATATCTGGAGCTGGTGCTTGCTGGAAAGTTAAATAAACATTTGCATCAGATTGACGAAGAGTGTAATCAGATGATGGACAGACTGGTGGAGCAGATGAAAGAAAAGCAGGGAATGACAGAACAGTTGAAGGTAGAAAATCAGATGTTGTGGGTTGGAATGTGTAATAATATCCAGCATAGTGCGGAGGAAGCAGTGTTGAAAGAAATTGTATATGCGTAGATTGGAGGGCGGTCTGATGACTGCCCTATTTACGATTTTATGGCGTATTATAATGGAATTATAGAAATGTATGTGGTAAACTATTTATGTATTCATTACAATTTTGAGGAGGGTTGTCATGGGAAAAGAAGAAAAATCAAGTTCTATTGAGCAACAAATGGCAGAGCAGATTATTTTTCAGAAGGTAAATGACTGGTTGGGCGTGGAGTTGGTAGAAAATGCAAAAATCTTTGTAGGCAATACATTCATGCAACCCGATTTTTATTCTAAAGCGGATGGGATAATTGGAGAAATTTATGCACATATTGGAAAACCCAAGAAAGCTCAAGATAATAAGATTGCAAATGATATTCTGAAAATGCTTCTCCTTGAAAAAATTGAGGGAAAGATATACAGAAAAATTATTGTAGTATGTGATGAAGATGAGATAAAAAAATTAAAAGGTACATCTGTTCTTGCGAAATGTATCAGACAATTCGATATTGAAGTGAAAATGATAGAGATAGAGACCGATTTACGAGATACCTTGATTGAAGCACAGAAAAGGCAACGAATGGTAAATGCGTAAAATATAATAAATTTAGAGGTTACGAATGATGGAAAAAGATTACATAGAAGTGAAATCGTTTGGAAAAGTGTTTCCTAAAAAGGGAGCAAATGCGAGAATACCATATGAACATCAAAAATGTGCAATGGAAAATCTCGATATTATGAATAAAAATGCGAAGTATAGCACCATGATTGTACTTCCTACTGGTGGAGGAAAAACGTACACAGCTTCTATGTGGCTTTTAAGAAATGCACTGGACCAGAAAAAGAAAATATTGTGGATTGCACATCGTCAGATGTTACTTGACCAAGCAGCAGAATCTTTTCAGAAGTTTGCGTATTCAGAGGTAATACCACATATTCCGTCCTTCCAGTATAGGATTATATCTGGGGCATCTACCCATGATAGAACTATTGATATTCAACCCACGGACAATTTGTTGATTATGAGCAAGGATAGCATAGGTAGAAATTTACAGTGCTTAGATGTATGGATCGAGGGCGAAAAGGAAATCTTTTTAATTGTAGACGAAGCACACCATTCTACTGCCAAAACTTATCGAAAAGTAATTGATTATGTAAAAACAAAGGTATCAAATGTAAAATTGATTGGATTGACTGCTACACCATTCCGTACTGCTGATGGGGAACAGGGACTTTTGGCAAAAATTTATGAGGACGGTTTACAAGGTGGAAAGGCGGTTCATGGAAACATAGGTATTACATATCAGATAGGGTTAAAAGAGT
This sequence comes from Clostridium sp. AF32-7AC, assembly GCF_003477925.1. NCBI lineage: Bacteria > Bacillati > Bacillota > Clostridia > Eubacteriales > Clostridiaceae > Clostridium > Clostridium sp. AF32-7AC. The sequence goes on along the minus strand of NZ_QUEG01000003.1, from coordinate 204,003 downwards.
TGATAAATCGACGTATTTTATCAAAACCTATTTTTGAAAGTTATTACACAGATGAAATGTATGGAGAATCATTAGGTTTGAATGGTTGGGAGAGTATCCAACGATTGGACGTATTGCCGGAAGATGTAGCAGGACAAATGGCAGATAGTGCAGCACGAAACAAGCTGATTGTCCAGACATACAAGGCAAAAGAGAAAGAGTATGGACAGACTATAGTATTTGCAATCAATGTAGTTCATGCAATTCATCTAAGTGCGTTGTTTAATAAAGAGGGAATAAAGTCGGAGTTCATTGTGTCTGATGTAAAAGATTCTGTGACAGGAGTGAGAATCAGCAAAGAAGACAACGAGAGGAAATTAGAAGAATATAGAGAAGGAAAAGTAAAGGTACTTGTGAATGTAAATATTTTGACAGAGGGAGTGGACTTGCCACAAACCAAAACAGTATTTTTAGCAAGACCAACTGTTTCTACAATCCTTATGACACAGATGATAGGACGGGCACTTAGAGGAGAAGCTGCTGGCGGAACTTCTTCAGCATATATAGTTTCTTTTGTAGATAATTGGAATGAACATATTGCGTGGGTAAATCCAGACAGTCTGTTCAGTGGAAATAATGAATTTACAGATAATTCAACAGAGCATATGAAGCATGAATTACGCATGATAGCGATTTCTAAAATAGAAGAGTTTGCTTCTGTGCTTGACGATTCTGTAGATACCACAGTATTAGAAAAAGTACCATTTGTACAAAGAATTCCGATTGGAATGTATGCGTTTACCTATTTGGAAGAAAATGGAGTGGATTCTTCCTATCAAGTGATGGTATATGACAGTACGAAAAAAGCATATGAAGAATTGATGAAAGGCTTACCAAGTCTGTTCCAAAGTTTTCAGTGTGAAGAAGAATATCCGACAGAAGAATTGCTTGAGGAAATGGCTGAGCAATGTAGAAACACGTTTTTCTTAGGAGAAATGATACCGCCATATGAAGAAAAAGATGTGATACGAATTTTAAAGTATTATGCCCAGTACGAAACTTCTCCTCAGTTCTATTCATTTGATGATATAGACAGAAGCAAGTTAGATGTCGCTGCGATTGCAAAACATATTTGGGATGAGGATATGGGGCAGAGACAGAAAACAGAATATGTAAATGCCTTATGGGAAAATAGTGATGATAATTTGTTAAAACTGTTTTTTGGACGAAAATTGTATTTCTGGAGGCAACTGGATATAGAGTTAACAAAACTGTCTAATCCGCATATTTATGATGAAGAAGAAAACGTGCAGCGAGGTATTAGAAAGCTGGAGGATTTACCATTGTTTGAGATTGGAAAGGTAAATCCGGAACTGGAAAAAAATCTTCGAGATACAGCATTTGCTAAGTCAAAAGATACAGATGGAAATTATACCTGTGCTTGTTGTGGAGCAAAAGGCAAAGACCGTATTTTCTTTCAGGTAGACCACGTGATACCAATGAATAAAGGTGGAAAAACTGTGGCAGAGAATTTGCAGATACTTTGTAGACAATGTAATGGTGTGAAGGGGGATAAAATTGATAGAGTTATATTATGATTCATTTGATCTTGCTTGTATCATACATAGTCTGGACATGGGAACTAAGACAGCGAGTATCATGTTGGAAAAAATTTGGAAAGAAGATAATCAATATTTAAGTCCATATTATCGAACAAATTTGCGTCAATTATATTTGGATGTGCATTATTGGACAGATTATTTGTGCGACAAACCAGAAATAGATAAGGAGTTTCCAGCTATTCAGAAAGATTTTCATTCTTTTGGTAAGGATGTGGAAGAAGAAGCCTTCATTACGGATTATTTTGATATTGATTTATTTTTCAAAATGAAACGAGTGCAGATTCTTTATTTGGACGGACAAGATTATGTGAGAATGAAACTACGGACATTATTAAAAGCATATGGATATAAACGTCGGACACAAGAGTTGTTGAAATACCTTAGGGAGTGTATGATGTTTTACCATATGCAGACATATCTTCGTGGAAAAGAAGAATGTGATATTGGAGAGATTGGACTTGATGAGATGATAACGATTCGGGTGCTCTGATACATTGTGTTTTTTAATATAAAATAGGAAGGCAGGGATGAGTCAAATGTCAATAGAAGATGAAGTTTTATTGGAAAATGAAGAAGAATTAAATGAGTTAGAGTACTTTGGAGATGAGGAAAAGCCAATTTTTGAGTCTGTTAGGGTAACGAAAAAGGATTTTTCAATATATGAACTTTACAGGAAATATAAGAAAAATCAATTGATATTAGAAGTTGATTTTCAAAGAAATGAAGTTTGGGGTCCTAAACAGAAGTGTGAATTGATAGAAAGTATTTTAATGGGCTTACCATTACCAATATTTTATTTCAAACAGCAGAATAATTCTACATATGTAGTGGTTGACGGAAAGCAAAGATTATCAACATTATTTGATTTTTTAAGTGATGGTTTTCCATTAAAATCATTAAAGATATTGAAATTTTTGAATGGAAAAAAATTCAAGAATTTAGTAGATGAATTGGGAATATATCAGTCTCAGTTGGAAGATTATCAAGTATATTCACATGTGATTTTACCACCTACGCCGGACAAAATATTATTTGATATTTTTGATAGAGTTAATAGGGGTGGAACAAAATTAAATAAGCAAGAAATTAGAAATGCTCTGTATCATGGCAGAGGGTTAAATATGATAACTGAAGTAGTTGCATCACAGGAATTTTTGCAAGCTACACGTATTGAGTATAAAAAAGATCAAAGGATGAAAGGCTCTTATTTAGTTACAAGATTTTTAGCATTTTATTTGTTTTTTAATGACTTGTTATTTAAAGATGGAAAAAAATATGAATATACAGGCAATCTGGACGATTTGATAGAAACTACATTGACAAAGTTAAATCAGTCATCATTGGAAGAATTAGAAGAAATTAGACAAGTTACTATAAAGAGTTTAGAAATGGCAAGAGATATTTTAGGAAAAGGTGCATTTAGAAAAGAAAACAATGAATCAAAACCAATTAATATGAATATTTTTGAAACTACACTATATTTTATGACATTATTACCAAAGAATAATATTGCAGTATCAAGAGAAGAACTGTTAGAGAAAATAAAAACTGTAATAAGTAGTGAAGAGTTTTTGTATTATATCGGAAATAGTAGGGATAATACTATGAAAGTATATGGAAGATTTCAATTGATGGAAAAATTATGTAAGGAGATAAGCGATGATTGATAAAGTTCATATTCTGGCCTTAAAATCTATCAAAGATTTGAGTGTTGAATGTTCAAAATTAAATTTGTTTGTGGGAACAAATTCATCTGGAAAATCCACATTTTTACATGCATTATTAGCATTGACTCAAAGGAGTCTTAATGGGAAATATATTTCCATAGGAGATTTTAGAGAAGTAAGAAATTATTATATGTCAAATTCCTCAATAAAGATTGAAATATTAGAAAAGGGCAAAACGAAGCCAGCTTGGGTAGAATTTGTTGAGGACAAGGAAAATGAGGCATATAAAGTATGTACATCTTCGGATGATATATCTGTGACAGAACTTTTATTGGATGGAGAATGTGATGATCCAGAACAATCAGATTTGTTATTGGAGGATTTTGGATTTCATTATTTGTCTTGTCATCGAATGGGTGTCAATGACATATATGCTAAAAATATGTTAAATGATAGTGACTTTGGAATAGATGGAGAGTACGCATTAGCCTATTTATTACAAAACGAGGGTATGATAGTTGATGATAATCTTGTTGTAAAGGATACAGATTTTACTAATACTTTATTGGATCAAGTAAATTATTGGTTGAATGATATTATAGGTACTACATTGTATATAAGTGATTTAAAAAAAACAAATTATCTACAGGTAAAATATAACAATAATCCCGCTAATGCAGTCTCCGAAGCGTTGTATTGCAGACCGGTAAATGTTGGGTCTGGAATTAGTTATTTAATAAGTATTATAATTTTGTGTCTGGGTGCGGAAAGTGATTCTGTTATAATTATAGAAAATCCAGAAATTCATTTGCATCCAAAAGCTCAGTCAAAATTATGTGAATTTTTGTATTTTGTTAGTCAATCAGGTCGTCAATTATTCATTGAAACACATAGTGATCATATCTTTAATGGATTAAGAGTAGGCGTTGCCAATGGAAGTATGAACCAAGAAGATATTTCTGTTAATTTTTTTGCAATGAATGAACAATATGAGACACAGTGCAATCCAATTATATTTAAAGAATATGGAAAAATAGTAGGAACCAATGAAGACATGGATATAGATGATTTGTTTGATCAGTTTGAAATTGACTTGAATAGAATGTTTGGATTGTAGGAAAAGGAGTCTACGAAAGAAAATGGATTATTATTTGAATGAATATTCATTGAGAGGACAATTTGCGAGTGTAGAAGATTTTTTTGAATCTCTTAGAAATTATACTTTTCCTATTTTAAATAAAATAAAAGACAAAAATGAAAATATCATATGGAAGAAGGATACATTTTGGCAATCAGAAATCTGTAAAGGGGTATGCCTGACGAATATACCTAAAAAGAGGAATGAACGTTCATCAGAAATTGCACAGTTACAAATGCAGTTAATGAAGATTGCTTACGAAGAACCTTTTTATGGTGCCGATTCTGCTTCTGATTTAAAGGTAAAAGAGTATCAATTTGATGAAGAGTATAGAGAATATTTTGAAGAGAGAAATTGTTTTACAAATGCAATAGAAAACGAGGGAATTATAATATCGTTTATTCATCCAGCATATTCTTGTATGAAACTTCCTCTTTGTGTTGAATATAACGATACAGAGAGTACGTATAATATTGATAATATATATTCTTTAGAGTGGTGGAAGCGTGAGCCAGAAATAAAGACATGGAGAATTGGAAGAAAGTACCTTGTTGAGGTACGTGCCAATGAATTTGAATATCACCCACCACATTTTCATGTAAGTTGTAATGAGTTTTCAGCAGTATTTAAAATGAGTGATGGGAACTTATATAAAGATGGTAAGAAGAAATGGACATACCAAATGGTCACTGAAATAAAAGATTGGTATGAAACAAATAAAGAAGAATTACAAGAGGCGTGGAAAAATTTACATAGTAGTTGCTTTTAAAGAGAAACATGGTTATAATCAATTTAATAGCAACAATTTGGCAACAGAAAATCAGCAAGCCAAAATAATATATGTAATTGAGATAAAATATCGGCAGAAAAGATATAAAACTTAAACAAAAATATTTAAGAATAATTATGGACTTGCCGAGTTTGAATAAGAGCCACAAGTCTTGGAATCCGCTAAACAAGCGGATTCCGAGACTTTTTCTTTTGCTCTGCTACTAATTTGCTACTAATAGCAACTACTCTTTTTCTATCGTTTTCAGTTGGTTGTCATTAACTTTAATAGCAAGAAACCCTGATGACTGCTGGGTTTCTTTTATATGATCTTTCTTTGTGGCATCTGGATGATTTTCCCTGATGCGGTATTTGGTGGTACTAACGCAGGTCCAAACTGAGGTCGGATTGTTACATCTGAGCCGTTGTCTTGAGTCTGAGACACTTCACATGTGATACCTGCTGCTTTAAGCAGAGGGTTATCAGATGGTGGTTCAGGTGTTGGCGAATCTGTCGCCTGCAATGATTCCAGACTATGCACAAGCTCCTGCTGTTTATGTGGAAACAGATGAGAGTATGTGTTAAGTGTTGTGGATACTTTCTCGTGTCCGAGCCTGTCTGCTAACATCAGCGCATCACAGCCCTGATTAATAAGTAAGCTGGCGTGCGAATGCCTGATATCGTGGATTCGTATCTTCTTTACACCTGTTTTTTTGCAACCTCTTATCATCTCGTGTGAGAGATATGATTTTGTTACCGGGAACAGCCTTTCATCTGCGTCAAGCATATACCTTGACTGGATATAGTCTGATAGCTCCTGGCAGAGAAAATCCGGAATCGGAATCTTTCGCTTACTTTTTCTTGTCTTAGGTGATGTAAATACATCTTTTCCTTCTATCCGCTGATATGTTCTGTTGATGGATATTGTCTTGTTATCAAGGTCAATATCAACAGGTGATAGAGCAAGCAGTTCACCTTCTCGCATACCAGTCCAGTACAGGACTTCAAAGCATATATACGATAGCGACTTGTCTTTTACACCCTCACGGAAAGCAATATATTCATCGTAAGTCCAGTAATCCATTTCCTCAGCCTTTGCTTTTCCAATGGTGCCTGCCTTGCTGCAGGGATTGGTGTTAAGGTCATAGAAACGCTTGGCGTAATTGATGATGCTGTTAAGCTCCGTGTTAATCTTTTTCAGATAGGTCTGGGAGTAATTATTCGGCGAACTCATAAGCTTCGCCTGCCATCTTCGTACATCAGAGGCTTTGATTTCATTTATCGGCTTGCTACCGAAGAATGGAAGAATATGCGTCTGTAGTACCGCCTTTTTTGTCAGAAGAGTTGACTGCTTAAGTCTTGCAACCATATCCTCCATATAAATTTCATAAAGGTTTTGAAATGTCATGTCAGGGTTGGCAGACTGTTTTTCCAGAAAATCCCTTTCAAATCCTAAGGCTTCCTTTTTGGTGGCAAAGCCTCTTTTCCACTTCTGTTTTTTGATTCCCTGCCAGTTCGTATAATAGAACTTGGCGAACCATTTACCAGTTTTTTCATCTTTGTAAGCTGGCATAAATATCATCTCCTTTTTGTAAAATTGTTGTGCAATCATCAAAGGCTATGATATAATCTACTTGTTCAGGGTGATTATAAAGCCTTCGGGTCAATCACTTACATAGCTTCGGTTATTCCTTTTGCGAGAAGGAGTGTGCCGGAGCTTTTTCTTTACTAAAGGTGTAAGCCTGCAATTATTCAGTTTTTAATCGGCTTCATTATCCAGTCTGGAATCCTTATAATATGCCAACATATCTGATTTCCATGAATCAAACTTTTCTTTTGAAATTTTTCCTGTCTGAAGCATATTCTTCTTTTCTATCCAGTTTTCCATAAAGAGACAGAAGTCTGCATCATATTTTCCATTGCCTTTGCCATTAACCTTGATCCCGGCAGTCCATTCAGGATTTTCAGGAGGTTTGGTGTTGGTCAGCTCAAATGAAAAATCAGTAAGTTCAGTTATGGCAAAGAGAGCGTTGATAACATCTGACATAGTGTGGAATTCATATGCCGGATATTTAGTAGTCGTATTATCTTTGGGAATATTATTATCTTCTGGAGATAAAAGCTCCTGCCATGGAACATTTAATTCATTAGCAATCTGTTTTAAAACATCTATCTTCATTAGTATTTCACCAGACTCATATTTCTGGATAGTGCGTTCTGATTTACCAAGATGCTGTGCAAACTCTTTTTGAGTAATCTTCTGTGCTCTGCGCTGTTTCTGTATTGCCTTCCCGATTTCTTCTGGAGAAGACATAGTGATTTTAATGGAATGAGAATTAGTCATTCTGTCCACCTTCCTTTATATGAAATAGTCCGTTGTAAAGATGCGTATAAGATTGATAATAAATGAAATACGTATCAGTAAGTGACTTATTTATGATTGTAAGATTACTTTATCATAAGCAAAAACGAATTGCAAGTGCGTAATTACAAAAAATTTTATTGACAAATTTTGAAAAGGATATTAAGATAAACACGAATTAGAAATGCGGATTAGATAAAGAACAGGATAGTGACTTTGTGAAAAAACGTATTTAAAATAACAATTTATGAAAGGAGGAGCTGCATGAAGGGTATAAAGGAAGCATTCATAGATGCAGGTGAGATAAGCCAGATGCTTGGTATCGGGATGACAAAGGCATATGCGATTATAAAGGAATATAATGCAGAGCTTGAGGCAAAAGGTTATTTCACCATGCGGGGCAAATGTCCAAGGAAGTACTTTGAACAGAAAATCTATGGTTACGAAGATTATTACAATCCGGATTATGAGCCACAGCGTAACCGAAGCAAGGTTGTAGAAGAAATGGATTATGAAGCGGCAGTTGGGGATTCTGTGATAAGTGAACAGGATGAAGTGGATATACCGCCTGAAACAAATGAATTGTCGGAAGATGGTGCTGAGATAGCAGAAAATGTGATGTTGGATGCAGATGTAATGGTGAAAGAGACAACTGAATAGGTGAATCCAGCGAGTGGGGGCAAAAAGCGCCACCACTCAGATAAGCGAGAAAAAAGTCATGGTGGCGGAAAGTGCCATCAAAATGGAAAAGTGGTGGCGGAAAACGCCACTAAAACAGTAAAATGATGGCAAAAAACGCCACCATATCAGTAATTGTGGTGGGATATTAACCACCACATATTATATACAGGGTGCAGGTGCTCCTGCCAAGACGGAAAACTGTGTAAACGCTGATGCGTTTATATTTTTTCGGGAAAAGGTCCGACCTTTTCCACATCTTGCAAAACCTATGAACACATTTTTAAGAAAGGTTGGAAAAGCAATGGTACAGATAAAAAGAGATTGGTTTGATACAGCATTAGAAAACTACGAAAGGGGAGAAACGCATGGCAGATGGAAAGAGAAGATACAAGTCTGACAGGAAAGATTATAAGGTATCTGTGAAGCTGTCGGAGAAAGATATGGATATTCTAAAAGAGGCACTTAAACGGACAGGAATGACAGCAAGTGTTTATATAAGAGAATTAATACGGACAGGTGGCAATATAGATACAAGTTATCCAGAGGACAGGGCAAGAGTAATCCGTGTTATTGCCGGTATTGCAAATAATATTAATCAGGCAGTAAAGCTTGGCAATTCACAGGGAAAGTTATATTACAGCGATATTGATAAACTGCAGAGCGGTCTGGATGATGTAAAGAAAACAGTGCTGGAAATATGGCGATTACAAAGATCCTGAATATCATGGAATCGGAAGGCAGAAATCCGGCATCGCACCTGAAGAATGCTTTGGAATATATTCAGAATCCGGATAAGACAGAAGAATGTGTACTGGTGGGCGGTATTAACTGCCTGCCGGATACAGCATTTGAGCAGATGGAAGAGACAAAGAATATATTTCATAAGACAGGTAAAAGGCAGGGCTATCATGTGATTATATCGTTTTCACCGGAGGAAAAAGTAACAGCAGAGCAGGCAATGTATGTACTCGAGCATTTCGCAAAGGATGTGCTTGGTGATGATTATGAGGCGGTGTATGCAGTCCATACTGACAGGGAACATATGCATGGGCATCTGATCTGGAACAGTGTCAGCATGACAACCGGTAAGAAATACAATTCACCTAAAAACAATTGGAAAAATCATCTCCAGCCTATTACAAATAAATATTGTGATGAGCTGGGACTTTCCGTCATGCCGGCAGAGTACAGCAGAAACCCAAAGAATATCAGCAGGGACAAATGGGAAAAGGAAATGTCAATGAAAGAGATAATTCTCAGAGATGCTAAGATGCGTGCATATGCTGCCGGGAATGTGGAGCATTTTAAATATCTGATGAAAAGACTTGGATATGTATTCAAGAAAGATGCGTGGATGGAGGTGCAGGCACCGGGATTCCGATATTATCATAGTCTGGCAAAGATGGATGAAATGTTTGCAGAGGATAGGCTTAGACATCATGTGGATATGCCTTGGATGGCAAAGCCTTATTTTTATTCGTCGGATATTAGAGGATTGCATAGGGAGAAACTATCACCATACCAGAAACGATTTTATGCAAAGCTGTATCAGTTAAGGATTGTAGAGCAGAAGCGCTTTGTAGTTGGTGGAGCAAAGTACACAGAGGATTTGAAGAGGTTTCATCAGTTACAGGATGAATATCTGCTGCTTGTGAATAATGACATCAAAAGTGTTGTGGAGCTTGTGGATTTCATAAGTCAGCAGGAAGAAAAGATTCAGCAGATTGAGAACAGACAGCATGAGATATACAGAGAAAGTTCTAGCCGGAAACGGAAGATTAAGACGGATGAGCAGTATCGCGAGTATCAGATATGGCATGTGGGAGTGCAGGAAGAACTGGACGAGTTGAAGCAGGAGAAAAGGGAAATTAAGAGGCAGATACAGCTTGTGGAAGGTATTATGCAAGAGGATTTGTATACGGCATATTATGTGGTATCGGAGGATGAGGAGATTGTTGGTGATAGGGAAATTGAGATACCGGGGATGGAAGAAGAGACTGAGGTTGAGAAAGTAACAGGAGCAGTTGTTTATCCGGATATAAATGTAACGGGAATGAATTCTGCCAATATTCATAATGATGGAAATGGGCAGAAGGAGCAAACTAATATAACGGGTAAAAGTGAATTTGGGGGAACAAAAGAAACTGTGCCTGTGGGCAAAGCAAGTTGGATTGTTAAGAAAATATCAGAACTTGGTGATTATGAGAATGTCAGTGATTCCGTTAAGGCTGATATATTCGGATTTGATATTGCTGATGTTAGTGGAAGCATAAGGTTGTTCTCGGATGTAATGAAAAGGCTGGGGATAAAACTAGACGGAGATGAGCTTTATGAGGAGTTTCAGAGAATTTACGATGAGTGTGTTATTAGAAATGCTGATAAAGTAAAGGCCGAAAATAGGTTGTGGAATAAGGGAAGAGGGAGATGATTCCTCTGCTCTTATTCTATTAGGATAGGTGGAGCAGGTCAAATATACTACAGATTGAAAAAATCAATTTGAGATTGAAATAGAATAATTCAAATGATATACTAAAGAAGTAATAAATAGTTGTGATGTCATGAAAGGGATTAATAATGGCAATCAGATACAATAAATTATGGAAACGATTAATAGATGAAAATATGATGAAAGTTGACCTTAGAGACCAGGCAGGAATTACAACAAATGCGTTGGCAAAACTAGGGAAGAATGAACATGTGAGTACACAAGTATTGGAAAAAGTATGTAACGTATTGCATTGTGAGATACAAGACATTATGGAATTCGTTCCAGATGAGGAAAGGGAAGAAAAGTAATATGGCTAAGAAGAAAACAGTTGAAAAAGCATTGAACTTAGATAGTATTTTATTTAATTGTAGGGATTACCTACGTGCGGCACGTAACTCAGGCTCATTCTTTGAAAAGAGAGATATGATGCTTACACTTGTATTCTTAAGATTTATTGGAGAAAAGTATGAAGACGGAATTGAAAGGTTAAAGCAAACGCTGATAGAACAGGGATTAGACCCGGAAGATGAAAATATAAGAGCAGCCTTTTTTGATGATGCTACTTTCGCAGATGGAACATATAATTTACCACCAGAAGCAAGATGGTCGACAATCATTAATACACCGGCTCCGGGATTAAATGTTGCACTTGATACTGCTTTGCAAAGACTCGAGGAAGAAGATTCACAATTAAAGGGGTGTTTTGTTAAAGGAACATTTATTGCACGAAATCTAGCTGCCAATGATATAAAGAAAATTGTTGATGAGGTAAACAAAATCAACCATAAGGCATTTGGCGAAGAGAAGGATCTTATTGGTCGTGTATACGAATATTTTCTTAAAGAATTTGCAGTAAATGCAACAAAAGAAGAAGGAGAATTCTATACACCGCATGACGTGGTTCAATTGATTGCAACTATGATTGAGCCTTATGATGGCACTTTATATGACCCTTGCTGTGGTTCGGGAGGAATGTTTATTCAGAGTGCTGAACTTGTAAAGTCAAAGCAGGGAAACTTAAATGGCATCAATATTTATGGTCAGGAAAAAGAACCAGCAACATATCGTCTTGCAAAAATGAATCTTGCACTTCGAGGAATTAGCCATAATCTTGGTGATGAAGCTGATTCTTCATTCACTCATGACTTGCATAAGGGATTGTATTTTAATTATATAATGGCAAATCCCCCATTTAACCTTAAAGGCTGGTATAACGACAATTTAAAAAATGACGCTCGTTGGACAGACTATGTAACACCACCGGAAAGTAATGCTAACTATGCCTGGATTCTGCATATGCTTTCGCATTTGAAGAAAGCTGACGGAGTTGCCGGTTTTCTTCTTGCAAATGGTGCATTAAACGACAGTGACACTTTAGAAATTCGTAAAAAATTAATTCAGAAAGATAAGGTGGAAGCTATTATTGTTCTTCCTAGAGAATTGTTCATTACTACTGATATCAGTGTTACCTTTTGGATACTGAATCAGAATAAAAAAGGCGGTAAATATCACGGTAGAAATCTTCGTAATCGTGAACATGAAATTCTTTTTATGGATTTACGTCAGTGGAGGGAAAACCCAGTTAAAGGCGAGAACAAAAAGAAGGTACGTTTGGTAACGGAGCAGATTGAAAGAGCAGCAGACATATACCATACATGGCAGAGCGAAGGCACTGATGGTACGAATTATGAAGTGCCTGAACTTTGTCGTAGTGTGGGTATTGATGAGATTGAAAGCAAGGGATGGACACTTACTCCGAGCAAATATATAGAATTTATTGACCGTGATTTGGATATAGATTATGAAAAGGAAATGGCTCGTATTCAGGCGGAAATGAAAGAAGTTTTGGCGCAGGAAAAGAAATCCCAGCAGATGCTGGAAGATGCATTTAGGGGGATTGGTTATGGAATTGACTAAATATAAACTTGGGAAACTGATTGAACAATGTGATAATCGAAATACCGATGAAGAATATACGGCTGATGATGTTAGGGGAATCTCTACAGGTAAGGAATTCATTGAAACTAAAGCTAATATGGATGGAGTTAGCTTAACATCGTATAAGATAGTTAAAGAGAATGAATTTGCTTATGTAGCAGATACCTCAAGGCGTGGTGATAAGATTGCTGTTGCATTTAATAGAAATGAAGGCAATATTTTGATTTCCTCAATATATACCGTTTTTTATGTAAGTAATCCAGAATTACTCCTTTCCGACTATTTATTTATGTTTTTTAATCGTTCTGAATTTGATCGTTATTCACGATTTAATTCTTGGGGGTCTGCAAGAGAAACTTTTAGTTGGGAAGATATGTGTGATATAGAAATCGACCTCCCACCACTTCCAATTCAGCAAAAGTATGTTGACATTTACAATGCTATGCTTGCAAATCAGCAAAGCTATGAGCGTGGGTTGGAGGATTTAAAACTGGTTTGTGATGCGTATATTGAAAATTTAGGACGAAAATTGCCTTGTGAGATTATTGGTGCGTATATTGAGGAATTTAATCAGAAAAATGGAGGTGGTCTGACTTTAGATTCTGTAAGAGGAATTGCAACAAGTAAAGAATTTATAAATACTAAAGCTAATATGGATGGAGTTTCTCTGAATAATTATAAAGTAGTAGAGCCTGGGATGATTGCTTTTATTTCTGACACTTCGCGAAGAGCAGATAAAATGTCGCTAGCCTTGAATCAGTCAGATGAGAACTATTTGGTATCCTCAATATCAACTGTAATGCAAACTGATAGTGCTAAGCTACTTCCTAAGTATTTGTTTTTATTCTTTTGTAGAGCTGAATTTGATCGTTATGCTCGTTTTCATTCATGGGGGAGTGCAAGAGAAACATTTAGTTTTGAGGACATGAAAGATGTATCGATTCCAATACCAAATTTGGAGATTCAGAAATCTATTGTGGAGATACACGAAGCATATATAACGCGTAAAGAGATTAACGAAAAACTCAAAGCGCAAATAAAAGATATCTGCCCGATTCTTATTAAGGGTTCTATCGAAGAGGCGAGAAAAACAAAGGAGGCGTAATCTATGGCTAGGTTAAAAGAATACAATGGTTACTATTGTGAATCGGAATATGAGTATGCCTTCATTGGTTTTTTGGAGACTGAGGGCTGGATATATTCTTCTGGTAACAACATTTCTCGCGTAACCAAGAGAGATGTGCTGATTGCTGATGATTTCAAGAAGTTCATAGTCGATACAAATCCAGATTTAACCGAAGATGAGGTGACTCAGATTTTTGATAATGTTCGACTTGTCGGAAGCGAAAGTGACTTTGCTACCTTGCATAAGGTTTATGGCTGGATGGTTAATGGCATTCAGTTTACACCTCAAGATGGTATTGCAAGGATGATACCTCTCATCGATTTTAAAAAAGATAGCAATAAGAATATTTTTCGAGTAGTAAACCAGTTCACAGTGGAATATACAAACAACGGTCAGAAAGAAAATCGTAGACCGGATGTACTCTTATTTGTAAATGGTATGCCACTGTGTGTTATTGAGTTAAAAAATCCTGCGGATGCAAATGCGACCATTTATGATGCGTGGGAGCAAATTAATATCCGCTATTGGAGAGATATTCCACATCTTTTGCATTACTGTACTTTGGCTTGTATCTCCGACGGTGTTAAAACAAGACTGGGAACAGTCCATACTCCTTATGAGCATTTTTATGCATGGAGGCGTGTGAATGATGGTGATGCAGTATATACTTTGCCTTTTGAAGAAACCGAAACAATGATAAAGGGTGTTTATGCACCTGAGCGATTCTTAGAGATTTTCAGAGATTATATTTATTTTCAAGATAGCATTTACGATAGTGACGAAGTTGAAATTGTATGTCGTTATCCACAGTTTTTTGCTGCAAGATTACTCAGGCAAAGTATTATTAATTCTGTTGTTCAAAAAAGCGGTAAAGGTGGAACATATTTTGGTGCGACAGGATTCGGAAAAACATATACTATGGCTTTTCTTGCCCGTCAGCTTGCACTTCGCTGTACAGATATACCGGAAATCGGCTCACCGACAATTATCCTGATTGTTGACCGAGATGAACTTCAAAAGCAGGGAGCAAAGCTTTTTACAAAGAGTAAGGAATTTTTGAACCTTGGTGAAGTAGCTGTTGTAAAAAACAGAGCACAGTTAAGACAGGAACTTGGCGCAAGGCAAAGTGGCGGCTTTTACATTTGCACAATTCAGAAGTTCTGCGACCGGGAAGATGACAAAATCGGTCTTATTAATGACCGACAGAATATTATATGTTTCTCTGATGAAGCACACAGAACTCAGCTTGAACATTCTAAGAAGATTCAATTCAGCAAGGATGCTGATGAAAATATGAAAGCTATGGTTTCAAAGCCATACGCAAAGGTTTTGAAAGAAGCATTCCCACAGGCTACTTTTGTTGGATTTACCGGTACTCCTATTGCAGAGACTTATCAGACTTTTGGTGATGAAATTGATAGATATACCATGGATCAGGCAGTTGCAGACGGATTGACTGTTTCTATCAAATATCATCCTCGTATTGCAAAGGTTTTACTTGATAAAGTAAAAGTAAAAGAGATTGAAGATTACTATAAAAAATGTGCTAATGATGGTGCAACATATGAGGATATCGAAGCAAGTAAAAAAGCAATGAGTTCTATGGAGGTAATTCTCGGAGAACCTTCACGATTAGAACGTCTTGCTACAGACATTCATGATCATTATATTTCTTCCTGTGCAGGTGATCCGGATAGAATACAGAAAGCAATGGTTGTTTGTTCAAACAGAAAGATTGCGTATGCGTTACTTCAGAAATTCAAGGATAAATATCCAGAATGGTTTGAAGAAAAGAAATCACCTGACGGAGTTGCTGTAACCGAAGAAGAATTGAAAGAATTGAAGCCAATGCCATTTATCGCAATGGTGTCTAGTGTTGGTAGTAACGATGAAAAAGATATGTATAATTATTTGGGCGGTGTTAAGAATGATAAGCGTTCTGAAGAACTAGACGCTGCTTTTAAACAGGAAAAATCAAACTTCCATATTGTTATTGTTGTAGATATGTGGATTACAGGCTTTGACGTTCCTTGTCTTACATACTTATATAATGACAAGCCTCTTAAGAAGCATTTGTTGATACAGACGATTAGTCGTGTAAACAGAAAATATCCTGGAAAACAATTTGGTATGGTAATTGACTATATCGGCATTCGCAACAATATGCGTGAAGCAATGAAGGTTTATGGTGGAGATACTTCTGTTGCACCTACATCTGATGATGTCGAACAGGCTACATCAGTGTTCAGGGAAGAGTTAGAAATTTTAAAAACGCTGTTTAGTGATTATGATTTATCACCTTTCTTAAATCCAGATTGTGCTCCTATCGAGCGTTACAGACTTCTTGCTAAAGCTGCCGAGTATGTATTTGCATCAACGCAGAAATTACAAACAGAAGGAAATAAGGGGACTCAGAAGGTTTCATTTAAAACCTATTTTTTAAAGACAGTAAAACGAATGAGGGCAGCTTTTGATATTTGTCAGCCTTCCGGTTATCTTGGGGAAGAAGAATCTGCACTTGCACAATGCTTTATGGCTATAGCAGGTTTTGTTCGTAAGATGAGCGGAACAAGTGAAGTAGACACTGATACGATGAATCGTGCAGTTTCAAAGATGGTTGAAGAAGCATTAAAATATAATCAGGTGGAAAGTGTTCTTGAAAGCGGAGAGGAAGAAGATATTTTTTCTCCGGAATATTTTGAAAAATTATCTGATGTCAAAATGCCAGCAACTAAATTGGAACTTCTTGTGAAAATGCTCCGTAAACAAATTAAGGAATATGGAAAAGTTAATCAGTTAGCTGCAAAATCATTTCAGGAAATGTTGGAAAAGACGATTGCAGAATATCATGAAAGACGTAAACATCTTACTGCTGAAGAAGCCGGTGAGACACAGGAAAAGGCATCAGAGGATATCATTAAGATTGCAACGGAACAGGCTTTAGCTATTCTTCGTCAGATGAACGAAAATAGAGAGAGTTTTCGAAAAATTGGCTTAACATTTGAGGAAAAAGCATTCTATGATATTTTGATTTCTCTGCGTGACCAATATAACTTTGAGTACGGAACAGATAAAGAGGTAGATGGTGTTGCAGTCAATGATAAATGTAAAGCATTAGCTAAGAAGATAAAGGATATTATTGATACAAAATCCTCATTTGCTGATTGGCTCAATAATCAGAATGTTCGTAACCAATTAAAACTTGATATAAAAATCTGCTTGGTGAAGAATGGTTATCCACCACAGTATAGTCCGGAAGTATTCAATAAAGTTATGGAACAGGTGGAGAATTTTGAGGAGTATTCCATAACAGAAGATATAGGAAATGAAGTAGATAATTCTGCAAAGATTTATCAATATGAGCCAGAGTATAGGGTGATGAAGGTTGCGGAAGATTCGGCAAAATATGGAAAAGATTAAATGAAGTATTATTTCTAGGAGGAGTTAAATTGGATTACATAGATATTATTGAAAAGAGTATATATAATATTGATTCAAAAATCTGTGGAATAATTGATGACTATAAAGTATTGCAAGATTCTCAAAAAGTTGCAGACTATGTAATTCAATTTTTTCGCACTTATTTAGAACATATTGCAGCACGTATATATGCTCATGAAAATCCTAATAAACAAGTACCAATTAGAGGAAAAGATAAATGGTATACCCAATATATGAAACCGCTCAAAGAGAATAATGAATATGGATATATATGGAATTTACATCATTCACTCCAGATTACGACATCTCATTATGTACCTGCAGAGGATGGGGCTATTCGTTTAATGGATGGTTATTTATCTCAATTATATCAGTTAAGAGATCAGATGAGAGAAAAGTTTGGATTAGTTCTGATGAGTAATCTCGACGAGTATCCGCAGGAGAAGAATTCTGAATTAGATCCATATTATGAAAAAATTTATTTTGCATTAAAGGGTATACATTTGGAATATGGCACAAAACATACTAACGATAGATATTACATTACAAGGAAAAAATACCGAACGGTAAATGGAAAAGGCTTTTTTGAATATACACTGTCATATGCACAGGAAGAAATAACTAAATTTGATCGATTTGTTGCATATTCATTTAATGATATTCCGGATAATTATTCTATTCAATGTGATTTCGCTCAAGCAAATGTAGATTTTAACGGAGTTGATATTGACATAAAGTGCCTCATTGCTTGGAATGTTTCTATACGTCCGTGCGAATTGGAGAAGTTAGCTGCAATATGTGGATATGAAATTAAAGTAAGATCTGATGATTTGTATTACAAAGCATTGATGAAATTTCTTAGTAGAACTGGAATGAATCTGATGGACATTCTTTTGGCAGATGAGGGGGACTATGAGATTTATATTCAGCAAGTGGAACTGAGTAAGAAACCTGAATTGGAAGAAACTTTTGATAAAATAAGAGAGATTATCATTGGTGAAAAACCAGGAAGTAACATTTTAAGATACATCACCGCTTATTTGAAGAATGATGTAATTAGAGACCAGTTGTCGGATCGTTCAAATAATCGTCTATCGTATTTATATCTGAAGAATGAGGCAATACCATTTGATGAAATGCCGTATGCTTCAAGTTTATGTGGACATAATTTACTAAAATCAAGATTGAATAAATGTTTAGAGATATATAATTGCGAACATCAATATGTGTCGGCAATGGTCAATAGAGAAGCATATGATAGTAATACATTATATGTAACGGTGGATGAAAATCAATTGGATTATTATCAGTATGAGGTGGAGAAATTTAATCAAAACTTGTATGAAAGCACGAAACAGCAACTTAGAAAAATTGAGACATTTACAAACCATTTGTATGTTAAGAATTATTATGAGATAACCAAATCTGTTATAGAAAAGTTACAGCAATATACTTCGGAAGCTGTCGATGGTTATTCTGATATGCTTGCAGACAAAGCAGAATTTATGAATGAAATTGATGATGTTGAAAAGCAAAAAATATTAGAAAATATCTTTATAAATTCTAGATTAGGAATGGTTTATGGTGCAGCAGGAACAGGTAAAACAAGAGTAGCAGAGTATATTGCGAAATTATTTGATGATAAGAATATTCTTTTGCTTGCTAACACAAATGCTGCGAAAAATAATTTGGAGAGAAGAATAAATTCTTCTTGTGATTGCTACACAGTATATGACTATTTGAAAAATGGATATAGCTGGAAAAGGTATGATCTGGTTATTTTGGACGAGTGTAGTACAGTATGTAATGAAGATGTTTTTAATCTGTTTGAAAAGTGTAATGCGGAAGCATATTTACTTCTTGGAGATATATACCAGATAGAAGCAATAAAGTTTGGAAATTGGTTTAGTTTTGCAAGATATTTTGTTGATAAAAAATCTGTTTATGAGCTATCAACTCCGTACAGGGCAAAGGATAAAGCAATTTTGCTTGATATGTGGACTTGCGTGAGGAAATTTGATGAAAATATGTTTGAAAGACTACAAGCAAATGGATTTATATCAACTTTAAATGAATCTATTTTTGAAAAAGATGATGAGGAAATCATTTTATGTTTAGGATATGATGGATTGTATGGAGTCAATAATATTAATAGATATATGCAGAAAATCAACCCGTCTAAGCCGATTGAATGGGGGAATTGGACATATAAGATCGGAGATAAAGTTTTGTTCAATGAGAGTAGAAGATTTGGAAACGTCTTATATAACAATTTGAAAGGTCGTATACTATCAATTGACAAGAAAACGGATGAAATAGTATTTCAAGTATTGGTTGATAAAGTTATTGATAAGACAGAGGCTGGTTTTGCAGGTATTAAACTTGTTGAGTGTGCTTATGATGATAAATCCATTGTTGAGTTTAATGTGAAAAGGCGAGTTGAGCGTGATTCTGATGCTGATTATTCTGAAGAAATCGTACCATTTCAAATTGCTTATGCGGTATCTATACATAAAGCACAGGGTTTGGAATATGAATCTGTGAAGGTTGTAATTACAGAGGATGTTGACGAAAGAATATCACATAATATTTTCTATACTGCAATTACAAGGACAACAGATAGGCTTAAAATATATATGAGTAAAGAAACACAGAATAAACTGGCAGAGAAGTTTGTAAAAAGTAATGTAGGCTTGCAGCAGGCACAATTATTTGCAGGACATGCTGGATTGAAATTGAAGAATAAATTGTCCTCATAAGTGAGTCAGTGTAAATAATCAAGAATATAATTTGTTAAAGGAGTGACACCGAATGATTGATATATACACAGAAAAAAAGGATACAAAAGATTGGATTATCAAGAATGATTTATTCTTTAATTTAAATACAAGTAATGAAGAAATGTCTGATAATGAAGTAGCATTAATTAAGCAAATCGATGATGCAAAATTGAAACCAGACAAGCATATAGAAACCAAGTATGGATTGGGAACTATCCGTAATCTTTCTTCTGGATGTAAGACATTGCTCAATATAGTAAAGCATCCCGAAAAAGTGGTGTGCGTAGAGGAATGTGGACCGAATGTGCTTAAGGTGATATTTGCCATGGATAAAATAAAGATTTATATGTCACGACCATCTCTTGCAGATATTCCGGATGATGCAATTATTAGATTTAATGATACGGATGTTGTGACAGGAAGTGCTGGATACAATGCGTGGTGGAGTAAGGAATATGAAAGGAGAGAGGCGAATGATTTATAATAAAATAGCATTTCAAGCAGATCCTTTTTCATATGATTTGGTGTTCGAAGATCGTATTACTCTTGTTGGCGGAGATAGTGGTACTGGAAAGACGGTACTTTATGACATGTTGGAGGACTTGAAGCAAACCGAAGAATATAATGCAATTAAACTATTCAATTATAAATCTGAGGATGTATTAGAGAAATTGAAACAGTGCAGAAACAATTTTGTTGTTATTGATAATGCTGATATTTTGATGGATGACGAGGTAAGGCGATTCATCAATTTTGAATTTTCGAATCAGTATATGTTATTCCTAAGAAATTGCGATGGACTGAACGTCTCAGATAAGAGTTTTAAGGTAATGAAGTTTAAGAGTAATAGGATTACTTTAGAAGAGGAGTTGTGATATGAAGTATTTATGGACAGAGGACACAGGTGCTGGACTCCACTTCTGGAAGTTAGTCAATCAGCTTTTCTTTGATAATGCACTTGTAGTTGAAAGTAAAGAGAGTAACCAAGGCGTCTTGTATTCCTTGACATCATTGAATGCAAAGGAAGAAGATGAATATTACATAGCATTTGACTATGTGCCAGATAATTAGGATATTGGAAATAAGTATCGCCAGTTGAAACAATTAGTGGAAAAGTCAGAAGCAAAGATTATTATTCTTGATATGATTTGCTTTGAATACTTTATATTGGCATTCGATAAGTTGGTGTCTTGGACTGGAACCGGTAAGACGGATAAGATAAAAATGCGCGAAGATATTCTTGCAGCAATAGAAGATCACAGAATAGATTTGTCGAAGATTGAGAATCAGAAGACAATGCAGTATTTGTTTGGATTTAAGAGATATTCTACAGAACGAGTGATGAAAACGTTGGTAGGTGAATTTATACAAAACGAGAAGTGGTCTGTTAAGGGGCAGCTTATGGGTGAATGCTGGTATAAGGATTGTTGTGTATCTGAACATATGGATAGTCTTAGGTGTGGAAAGCCAGAGGTTGAGGATGGAAGTGAGAAGATGAGGGCGTTGATAGAGTCGGAGGAAGTACAGAGGAAAATAAAGGCTATCTGTAGTAGTTGTTGATGATAGGCGTACTTTGAAAAATGTAGTTTTGATTTTGGGTCCAGTAACAAAAGAAGATGCAATGAAATCAGAGAAGTACCTTCTTTATGAAGCATTGAAAAGAGTGCAGAGGGGGAGCTTTGTCACTATCTATGGAAGAAGACTGAAGTTTTTAATTTGATATATATGGAGGTATACTTTATAAAGAAGATTAGAGTCAATACATCAATATAAAGTGAAACAAATTATAGCAACAATAGTAATTACACGGATTGTAGTATTTGTTTGCAAGTATGAGATATTGCATTTCATGTGATTATTATCTAGAGGAAATTTATATATGTATAAGAAAAGTGAAATAGAAATAGAAGTATTACCAGCGAATGAGGGGGACTGTATATTAATTACAATTGAAAAAGAAGATATACATATACTTATAGATGGTGGAACTGCAGAGACATATAGAAATTATTTAAAAACTCGTTTGATACAGTTAAGAAATGAAGGAAAGGAAATTGACTTATTAATTGTTACACATATTGATAACGATCATATAGGAGGAATAATTGAGCTGCTTAAGGAAAATGGCTCAGATATGGATTCCAAAATAATCAGAATTAAAAATATATGGCATAATAGTTACAGGCATTTACAGTTTGATAAAAATCAGACGTTAGGTAAATCTGAAAAAAATATATTGAATAAGATTATTGCTAATGGGGAAGTTTCCTTAAATTACAATGTTGGTAAGAGTAGTCCGATTAGTGCAATACAGGGAACAACACTTGCTGGGTTAATATTTGAAGGCTACTATCATTGGAATGAACAATCTGAAGGGCAGGCTATCATTAATAATGGAATAAATTATCAGTTTGGAAAAGAATGTTTTATATCAGTATTAAAACCCAATATTTCTGACTTAGAGAAACTTGGTAAGAAATGGAAGATAGATTTAAAGAAATCAAAATACTCATTTGTATTTTCGGAAGATAAGTTATTTGATGACGCTTTCGAATACTATTGTCGTTGTATGCCAACAGATGGAAATGGAAATAATGAAAAGATATGTTACTCGAACCATAATACAGAAGAAATGACTATTGAAGAAATTTCTAGGGAACCAATGAGTGAAGATAATTCTATTACGAATAGGTCTTCTATTTCAGTAATAATTAGATATAGAAATAAGAAGCTCTTGTTTTTGGCGGACAATATAGCTGATGATGTTCTAGAGTATTTATCACAAGAAGACAGGGGGTATTCATTAGTAAAATTACCACATCATGGTTCCGCAAATAATATTAGTGATGATTTTGTTGAATGTATAGAATCCGATACATATTTGGTTTCAACAAATTCAGAAAAGTATAATCATCCTGATATAGAAACATTGGCAAAGATTGCATGTAAGAGAACAGAGTATGTTAAGAGAATATATTTTAATTATAAAATTGACAAAGTTGCAGATTTTGAAAAGAAAATTTATGGAATGAATGATATAGAGTTTGTTTATTTAGGGGAAGGGCAGAAAATATATCTGTAGAAGGTGAACTGAAATGGATAATTTAAAATCTGCTGTAGCTTTACTCATCTGTGGAAAAGAACAAGGTACAGCATTTCTAATTAGCAACATATTAGCACTAACGATGACACATTGTGTTGAGGATGCAATTGAAAATGGAGAGGATATAAAACTTGCCTTTAAAAATATTCCTGGTCAAGATGAAATAAATATAAAGGCATCTATTGTATCATATGAAGAAGATTATCCTGTATCAGTTTTAAGATTGGATAATGAAATTCAAATTGAACCATTGGGTATATCTTGTTATGAAGATCACATTAGTCAAGAAGAAAAACTTATAGCGTATGGATATCCTCATGTAAAAGGGGATGAGGGATATCCTATTAATATATTTATCAATGACTATTTGAGTGAAAATGTAGTCAATGATGGTGATGTGACGTTAGTAATTGATCCTAAAATTCGAATAGAAAACTTTGCAGGAATGTCTGGAAGTCCAGTTGTTTATAGAAACAATGTGATAGGAATATTGATTGAGCAGGGAATAGAATCAATAGGTAATAACCGAAAAGCTGTCGATGTAAAAATGATTAGTATTAAAAGAATACAAAATTTGCTCGACAATGTTAGAATTCAGTATTTATCAATAAAGTACGCGGAATTACAAGATGAATTAAGAAAGATGCAACAACCAAAGGAGTATCGTGAAGATGGTTGTTATTATGATGAAAGAAAAAAGAATTACAAAGAAAAATACGTTGCGGATTACTGTGAATTAGATGGTGCTATTGAAGATTATGAAAAATCAATTGAAATTAAATTGAAAAGTATTTTCTCAATTAAGAATAAGGGCAATATAAAAAAGGCCTGGGATGAATTGCGAGAGTTGACAGCGATGGTGAGAGGAAGTAAAAGTAAACCATCTAAAATGCTATCACGTTTATATTATTTACAAGCATGTTGGTATCTTGATGATTATGAGGATAGTGGCAATGCACAAAAATATATCAAGAAAGCTTTGGAAATAAACCCGGATTATGATTGTAGAAATTATAATGCGAAAAAACTCTTTAAAGAGGGAAATGTTGTTGAAGTCAAGAAAGAGCTCTATCCAATTGATAATGTATCTATATTAAATACATACATACAACTATGTGTATATAATATCGAAATTGAAGATGCGTATGAAGTTTTTGAAAGTAGTAAACACTTGGCTAATGATGGGACTTACTATTTGATGTCCTTAATATGTATCTTGGACGGAGATTATGCATTAGCGCATCAGTATATGAAGAAGGCAAATGAAGAAGATAAGGATATGCCACTTCATATTATGATGGAAGGAGTAATTTTGTATTGGGAGTTACTTCCGTCAAATATGATATATGGAGATAGTCTGTTGCCTTCTATGTATGTAAATTCAATGCTTTTGCTAAATAGCGAATTGAAGCAAAAAGTCGATGAAATAGTGTCTTTATATCAAAAAGCATATGAACTGGCTGAAATTGCAGAAAACACGGAATTACAGAAACAGATATTAGCTGTATGGTTGAATACACTTTCGATATCTGATGAATATAGAGAAGAAGGTTATAAAATTGCCTCTAAACTAATGGAATTAGAACCATATCAGTGTCAAGCAGTTATTTTCTTTTGCGTTACTGGAAAGGAAATACCACTTAGAAAAGATTTTAACCCAACAGAGATTGTTCAAAAAAAAGGAAACAATATTGAATCAATGATTTCTTGTGTGTATTTGTTCATGAACAAAAAGGATTATGTGTCAGCATATAAAAAGTTAAAAGAGTATCGTTTTAAATTTGAAGAGATGCACATGATGAGTCATTGGTTTGAACTGGCGGTACGATGCTGTGATGATTCAAAAGAGTTGAGCCAAATGCAAGATAGTTTAGATAAATTCGACATGGATTTAACTACAAAAGAGAGAATTGACGGAATGATTTTAGAGGCGCTTGGGGAAAATGAAAAGCTCATAAATCATGCATTGTCATTATATCAGCAAACAAATCTAGAAATAGATTTGATAAATCTTATTAATTGTTATGAAAAAAATCAGGATTGGAAGAATGCTGAATATTATTGCAACGATTGGTTAAAAAAATTTCATAATCCTATGGCAAACATAAAAATAGTAAGATATCTTGCATTACAAAATAGACAAGAAGAATGTTTGAATAAGGTATGCGAGCTTAGAAAATCTGGACAGGAAGAATGTCTTACAAAAGAGGTCTTGTTTTATGAAGTTCAGGCACTTAAAATTTTGAGAAAATATAGTGAAGCGATAGAAAAAGGTGAAAACTTATGGAGTAAAGAAGTGTCTCCTAAAATACTTTTTTTGCTGGCGGAATGTTATTATTTGAATGTTCAGGAACAAGAGGCAATTTACACTTTAAGAGACGGCATTAAAAAGGGAATAAAAAATGTTGAAGTATATCAGATGTATGCGGAATTCAATAAAAGAATTAGTGTTAGCGAGTCTGAGAAATATGTAAAAAAAGCGTTGATACAATCGGATAACGATCCTAATGTAATGATGTGGGCAATGAATTTCCTCTATTCAATTGGAAAGAGTGATAGTGCATCCAAATTATTTGTTAAACTACAAGCTTTAGACAAAGTGGATTGCTTTAGAACATTGACTTTTAAAGAAGCTAAGGAATGGATTGAGAAAGTTGAGGAAGAAAGTAAAAAACGATATGAAATGTATATGAAGTGTCAATTCCCATATCACTTATTCTTTGACCACTCAGGGAATGCTAGTTATACATTGTATTGTCAGCAGTTATGGAGTAACAATATTAATAATTCAGTAGGAAAACAATTGTTATTAACAACGTTCGGAGGGCATCATGCTTCAATTGAAGAAATAAAGAAAACATTGGGACAAGCAATAACTATTGATTTCTCTTCGTTAATTCATTTGAAACATTTTGAGATATTAGATGATATTAAATCGTGTTGGAACCCAATAGTTATATCGGGAAATATTAGCAATATTATTGCTTCAGAACAAAATAAATGTTTGCCAAGTCAACCTGATATGTTAGCAGCAAAGGAAAAAATGGTGGCTACATGGAGAAGAAAAACGCTTAATTACATTGAATTACCTTCACAAAACGATTTGAAAAACTGGGTTGAAACTGGAATTAATCTGGGTGATATTGTTCCGTATGAGCTTGCAAAGTGTAATAATTTGATTTTAGTTTCTGATAATTTTATATCTGATTTATTAGAAGAGTCATATAAAATAACAGACGAAATGAGAAATGATGTTATTTCGCCCTATGAATTATTAGCCATTTTAGAAAAGAGAGGAGATATTAATAGTGAATTTAAAAATAAATATAAGGGAGGTAGAAAACTAAGAGAAGGAAATGAATTAATTGATACACTTGTTGGCTATAATGGAAAGTTGCCTATTTTAGTTGGTGAAAATTTTTTGCGAGAAATGTTCGAAATGGATGGAGTGTCAGTTATTTCGCATAAATGTAATATTCATGTAATTAGCAATATTTTTGATAATATTGAGAGTGAAATGAAGCGAGTCGAATTGGCAAAGGAAGCTTATGTTTTTTTGGAAGATTTAAAAAACGATATTCAAGAGAATAAAGAAGCTGGATATATTGGTTATTATGGCTTCTACGAAGATGAACATAAAAGAAAGAATGAAATATTTACTAATGATTTTCTGGATTTATTTCACTATGCATCTTTAAATAGCCATATACTTGTTTGTGATGATAGATGGGCAAATAGTTACAATAATTTTAATGATTGTTTTATCTATTCCGTTACTGATATTGTAGAGTTACTACATGAGCAAAGAATTATTTCGGATGAGAAGTATATTAATGTTATTACACAAATGTTTAATGAAGGTTATGCATATATTGTTCCGCCATTTGAATATATGAAATTGTTATTGGAACAAGTGCCAGATGGAAAGGATGTTAGTCAAGAGATTCCAGAAGAACTCTCTATAATGTGTGATTATTTGGTTTATATAACGGCATCAGAAAGCAAATTAGATGATGATATGATACATCAGGGTGTAATGCCAGAATCTGCCGGATACATGTATAACCTGCAAAGAGAATTAACAAAGCTTATGAAATATGTATGGTGTACTGAACGAGGTGAGTTATGGAAATGCCAAGTATCAGATTGGTTATTAGCTAATTATTCTGTCTTTTCATATCGCACAGTGATGAACGAGAGTGTTGACAGTGGTAATCAAAATTATTATGAGTTAGAACTTTCAAATTTCTTGTTTTCAGGTTTTTGTGAAATTCCGGGTAATTCATATAGGAAAGAATATTATAGTTGGTTATTTAACTGGTTTAGCAAAAATAATCAATGGAAAAATGGTTTAGAGGATAGACTAATACAATCATTAGCTAATCTTATAAGTGAAGTATATAGACATGAAAGTGGCACTCCATATAAAGATATTGGGATTGGAATGTTAGTTTTATCTGTAACAGCTGATATGCCAGAATACTATAGAAATCTGATCAGAAAAAATGCATCAATAGCACCAATAATAGAAAAATTTGAGGATAATTTTGTTTATTTAGGAGAAAAAGATTTTATTCTACGAGAACATTTTAATCAATGGCTTGAGGATGCAATGAAACAGGGAATTGATTGTAGTATCATAAGAACAAACGAAACAACGAAGAGAGAATATACAATAACATTCATTGTAAATGAGTTGTTTCACCAAGGGTTTAGGATTGAATACATTGACGATGCTAGAAATAAGAGAATATATTACTTTAGAATTGATCAAGCAATGTTACTCTGTCAAGATGCTCTGTTGAGAACAAAAGGATTGCTCTCTCTGAGTAGCTTTATTACGGATTTAGATATGAAAGAATGCCAGAGAAATCTAAATCGCAAAAATTGGGGAGAGATAGTTGATAAGGTTGTGTCAGAAATAAAATCGAGAGAAGATTATATTGTATACATCATTCGTTATATGTTGGAAAATGAAACTCAATTGTTTTCCATAGAAGATTTATTTCCGGATAGTATAGAATTATTTGAGAATGTACTAGCGAATAATTCAGAGGATGATGTATTTAAAAGGGGGAATCAATGGTTACAAGATAGTGACAAAAATGTCCTTAATATATTTTGTCAATTGATTATATACATATATAATTATTTTAGGAGAAGTGAGACTTATTTGACTTTTACAGAAAAAGATTCTCTTGTTGTTGCAAATTATTTTTCAGATATTGTACTAACACAAATTACTCAATTAAATGAAAGCAAGAGGCTAAAGTATACTTTACAAGAATTGTCAAATTGGTTGTTACAGCTAAATGATAGTATGGGATTCCTTGATAATTTTAAAAATAATGTCATCTCACAAGAAGAAAAAGCTGGAATAGAACAAGAGATAACTGAGTATTTTAGTTTAACCAATTTACAACATGCAAGTGGTAATGAGATAGTAAGTATTTGTAAAAAAATGTATTTTTTTGAAGGCGAGGATTTACAAACATATTTATTGTTAATAAAAGAATGGATAATAGAACATTGTAAAAAAGAAAAAGAAGGAGTAGATGAGGAAAAGGAACTCCTAAGTGTTATGGAGTATTATGTGTGTGTTGTAAATAAAGAAAAGCCAAATCAAATTGTTAATAGCTATCTTGAATTATGGGAGGAAATTTTAAATCAAGGTATTCATATTGAACTGTCAAGGAGCTCGATGTATATACTTCGAAGATGTATTACGGGTTTTAGTTTCGAACAAGGAATAAGGATGAGAAAAATTATTGAAAAGATAAGTTTACAAAGGTAAATGAATATTCTTGATTCAAGAAACCACAATTCTGGAAAATTGGAAACCGATATTCCGGATGTTAGAAACCAACTTAATTCTGCTTAGGTGACATAAACTTATATTGGCTTCATTTGTCAAGATCTTGCCGTGTAAGCGGTGTGAAGCAAGCTTTACATATGAAGAAGATGTCTTGACGCTGACCTTGATTGATATAGGAATGCTAGCGGATTTGTTTAGCATGTGATAGTAAACGAATAATTCTAATTCTAAATCTATTTAATTCAATAGGTTTAAGGCGAAAATTGGTGATAATGCTTTTGCATTAACGTCATACCAATGGGTAAAGATAACAGATAATTTCTAAATAATTCAGTTGCATTTCATCCTCATCCACACTATAATATCCTCGTGGCAACAGTTTGGCAACAACCATTCAGTAGGTCAAAATAAATAGTGTAATTGATATATAAATATGCCCCATATAAGACTAAAACTTAAACAAAATAAGTTAAGTGCGACCTGGGACATATTGAGTTTGAATAAACAAAAATGTTTAGTAAATCCAGCGTTTATGCGGGTTTGCAGCACTTTTAAAAGTCTTTTGATAACAATTTGATAACGGTTGCATGAGAGCCATTATTCTTGTAATCCAGTGGTTTTAGGGTTAGAGAATGATTGACAGGTGGTTGTGCAACAAATAAATCCATATTTATCTAAAAAGCCCTTAGCTGTGGGTATAAAACTCATAGCTAAGGGCTTTTGTCGTGCTTATTTATCTGGTTTGAGTTTGTCTTGGAACATTTCGATCGTAAATAGTAAACCACACATCTCTAGAACTACACCTCCAAGTTTGAGATAATGTTGGAAAAGTTGTACAATACACTTTTCCCATTTTTCACACTAGGAGGTCAATTATGAACACCAAACTTGCCACAGCACAGATCCGTGTAAAAAACTGGGCTGCTATTATTCAGGAGCGCAACGAATCTGGTCTGTCTGTCAAAGATTATTGTGCACAGCATCAGCTTTCATGAGACTCTTATTATTACTGGCTCCGCAAAGTGAAAGAGGCCCTGCTTGTAGAAAGCGGCTTTGCTGAAGTAACGCAGCCAAAGCAGTTCCCTGTGCAGAGGTCTGTAACAGCTGATCCAAATGAAATGTTAACGCTCAAATTCTTCTGTGGTTCCAGTAACCGGAAGATCAAAGGGCTGGTCTGGGAGGAAGACGGCTTCCTGCTTATTTATAAGCGGCTGGAGGCGGGAACTTTTCAATGGCCCCGATCGGAAGCGGAAGCCCGGAACATCACTTCGGAGCAGTATCATCTGCTCATGAGCGGATACTCCATAGCTCCATCTGTCCATAAGATCGATCCAAAACATCCAGTGTGACTTTGGTACAAAACAGAGAAGTTTTCTGTTTGATTCGAAAGCCTGTATGGGGATAAAAAGTTCTGTTTTTTATCCGCTTAACATGAATTGTGGACAGTCTTCTCTGCTACATGAAAAGTAAGCCGGATCCACCTGTTTTCAGGCAGCCTGGAAGGTATTCTCTACAGAAAGAACTGCTTTTGGAGCAGGAGTTTTCCACCGTCAAAATACCGAAAAGATATCGGTCTGATTTTTGTGTTTTTTCGCTTCTTCTGTTATACTGGATCCATAAAAGCGAAGGAGACTGATCGTCCGTATGGCACTTGCGTTATCAAAAGAACAGCTGGCAAAACTGAATAAAAAAGATATCCTGCAGCTCTTGCTTGAAAGCATGGAGCAGGAAAAAGAATTACGTAGCCAGCTGGCTGTTCTTACGGATGAGTTGAAACGGACAAACCAGCAGATGCAGGTGATCCTTGAAAAATGGAACCTTGCGCAGGCAACTCGCTTTGGACGTTCTTCTGAAAAAATGACATATGATACCGGAGCCTGCCAGCAGTTGGAACTAGCCATCATGTACGCGGAATGTTTCAATGAAGCAGAAGCATGTTTTTTACGGCAAATCTTGCTAATAACCCCAGGTTTCGCCTATAATAGGATTCAGTATGAATAATAGAAAGAAGGGGGTTAAGCAATGCAGGCATATACATATATTTCTAAGGGAAAGTTTGAATTAGTGGAAAAACCAAAACCGGTGCTTATGCACGAACGGGATGCGATTGTAAAGGTAACACTGGCCAGCATCTGTTCCAGTGATCTGCATATCAAACACGGAAGTGTGCCGCGGGCGGTCCCTGGAATTACAGTCGGCCATGAGATGGTAGGAATTGTGAAAGAAGTTGGGGCAGCGGTGACCCATGTGAAGCCGGGGGACAGGGTCACTGTAAACGTAGAGACCTTCTGCGGTGAATGCTTTTTCTGTAAAAATGGATATGTAAATAACTGTACGGACGAGAATGGCGGCTGGGCCCTGGGATGCCGTATCGATGGCGGACAGGCCGAATATGTGCGGGTTCCATTTGCAGATCAGGGATTAAATAAGATTCCGGATGGAGTGACAGACCGGCAGGCACTGTTTGTGGGAGATGTGCTGGCGACCGGTTATTGGGCGTCGAGAATCTCTGAGATCACGGAGAAAGATACAGTTCTGATCATCGGTGCCGGTCCGACGGGTATCTGTACCCTTCTCTGCGTAATGTTAAAGAAACCGAAACGAATTATTGTCTGCGAGAAAGATGAAAACCGCGTCCGCTTTATAAAGGAGCACTATCCGGATGTATACACCGTTTTACCGGAGGAATGTCTGGAATATGTTCAGAAAAACAGTGATCATGACGGAGCCGATGTGGTTCTTGAGGTGGCAGGAGCATCCTCTACTTTCCGGTTAGCCTGGGAATGTGCAAGGCCTAATGCAATCGTCACGGTGGTAGCGCTCTATGACGAAGCCCAGACGCTGCCGCTTCCGGATATGTATGGCAAGAATCTTACCTTTAAAATCGGCGGTGTAGATGGATGCGACTGTGAGGAGACGCTTCGCCTCATTGCAGAGGGCAAGATCGATACGGAACCGCTTATTACCCATACCTATCCGCTTAGCCGGATCGAAGATGCATACGAGCTTTTTGAGAACAAGAAAGATGGAGTGATTAAGGTAGCGGTGGAGTGCTAGTTGGATAAAGAAAGGTAAGAGA
Organism: Clostridium sp. AF32-7AC; assembly: GCF_003477925.1. Classification (NCBI taxonomy): domain Bacteria; kingdom Bacillati; phylum Bacillota; class Clostridia; order Eubacteriales; family Clostridiaceae; genus Clostridium; species Clostridium sp. AF32-7AC. Next base: position 172,016 of record NZ_QUEG01000003.1, on the reverse strand, counting down.
TACATGCAGAACATCAGATGGGCAGTTCTTGGAACCGGAGTGATTGCAAATGAAATGGCCGTGGCCTTAAAGAAAAACGGGCGAAACATCGATGCGGTGGGTAACAGAACCCATGAGAAAGCGGTTGCATTTGCAGAAAAATATGGGATAAAAAAGGTATATGATAATTATAATGACATGTTTACAGACCCGGATATTGATGTAATCTATATCACAACTCCCCATAATACCCATATTAATTTTATGCGCAGGGCAATTGAGAATGGAAAGCACATTCTGGTCGAAAAATCTATCACCTTAAACAGCCGGGAACTGGATGAGGCAATTGCTCTGGCGGATAAAAAGGGTGTTGTCATAGGTGAGGCCATGACGATTTATCATATGCCGATTTATAAAAAACTGAAGGAAATTCTTGAGTCAGGGAAACTTGGAAAGGTGAATCTGATTACTATGAATTTTGGAAGCTTCAAAGAATATGATATGAACAACCGCTTTTTTAATAAAAACCTGGCAGGAGGTGCCATGCTGGATATCGGGGTGTACGCGCTTTCCTTTATCCGTTGGTTTATGGATTCCAAGCCGGATCAGCTTTTATCCCAGGTAAAACCGGCACCTACAGGAGTGGATGAACAGGCAGGATTGCTGCTGATGAATCAGGAAGGCCAGATGGCATCTGTCATGTTGTCGCTGCATTCCAAGCAGCCGAAAAGAGGCATGGTATCCTGTGAAAAGGGATATATAGAAATCATGGAATATCCGAGAGCCTGGGAAGCGAGAATCACCTATACAGATTCCGGAGAAACGGAAGTGATTCAGACCGGTGAGCATGCAGATGCGCTGGCCTATGAGCTGGCGGATATGGAGAAAGCCATCCGTGGGGATGCAGAATGCATGCATTTGGATTATACAAAAGATGTGATGGGTATGATGACGGAATTCAGAAAAGAATGGGAATTTCAGTATCCGGAGGAGATGTAAATTATGGTACGAAAACACATCTTTTTTTCAGGTGATGTCCAGGGCGTCGGCTTCCGCTACCGCTCCTTTTATATCGCCCAGTCCCTTGGCCTGGCCGGCTGGGTGGAGAACCTGTGGGACGGAAGAGTGGAGATGGAAGTGCAGGGAAGCGAAGCTTCCATTCGGGAAATGTTAGATCGGATTCAGCAACAGAGATGGATCAACGTGGCGGATATGGAGATCACAGAGATTCCCTGTGAAGAAGAAAGAGGATTTAAGATAAGATAGAGATAAAAATGAGGGGGATGTTACTATGTTTATCAATTTTTCCAATCATCCAAGCAGACTTTGGGCAGAGGAAGAGAGAAATGCGGCTCTTCAGTATGGAACGATTGAGGATCTGGCCTTTCCGCAGGTTCCGGAAGGCGCAGTCTAATCACTGGCTAAGCCAGTGGTCATGATTTGCATTACCAGAGCCAATTCCATTTTTGGGTGTATAAAAATACAGGAAAATGACAAAAAACATGTAAATTTTTAGTTGGCTTTTTAGCATTCTATGGTACACTAATATGGTACATCAAAAAATGGGAGGAAGACTCAAAAATGAGCAAAAAAGAAGAAAAAGGGCTAAAGTCCTTTAACAAGGGATTCCAAGTGCCAGATACCTACATTATTATCTTTTTAGTAGTCGTTATCGCAGCACTTCTGACATTTCTTGTACCAAAGGGATTTTACGAAACACAGGATATTTCATATATGATCAATGGTGTTGAGAAAACCCGTACAGTAATCAAGGACGGAAGTTTCCAGTATCTGACAGATGATGCAGGAAATGTAGTAACAGAAGGAGTAGCACTCTTTAGCGGAGATGGTGGAACAGGATTCTTCAACTATATGTATAACGGAATCGTAAATAGTTCTGCAATCGAGATTATCGCATTCCTTATGGTAGTAGGTGGTGCATTTGGTATCATGATCCGTACAGGTGCGATTGAATCTGGATTGATCGGATTGATCCGTAAGGCCAAGGGAGCAGAAAAACTACTGATTCCGATACTTTTCGTACTGTTTTCTCTTGGTGGAGCAGTTTTCGGAATGGGAGAAGAAGCGCTTCCGTTTACTATGATTCTTTGTCCGTTGTTTGTAGCAGTTGGATATGATTCAGTTATCGCAGTTCTTGTTACTTATGTTGCCACACAGATTGGTTTCGGTTCATCTTGGATGAATCCGTTCTCTGTAGGCATTGCACAGGGTATTGCAGGTATTGACGTATTCTCCGGTGCAGGATTCCGTATGGTAATGTGGGTCGTATTTACAGCACTCGGCTGTGGAATGACTATGTTCTATGCATCAAAGATTAAAAAGAATCCGACAATCTCAATCGCATATAAGACGGATTCATATTTCCGTGAGCAGAATGAAACAACAGGAATTGACGAAGGACATTCATTTGGTCTTGGACACATTTTAGTCCTTCTGACACTGGCTGTTACAGTAGTATGGGTAGTTTGGGGAGTTATGACTCAGGGATACTACATGCCGGAGATTGCAACACAGTTCTTTATTATGGGAATTGTTTCCGGTGTGTTTGGAGTTATCTTTAAACTGAATGATATGAAACTGAATGATATTGCAACATCTTTCAAAGATGGAGCAAAAGACCTGATCGGTGCTGCCCTTGTCGTTGCTATGGCACAGGGAATCATGCAGGTTCTTGGTGGTTCTGATCCGACAACACCTACAGTTATTAATACAATTATGTATAATATTTCAAATGCATTGTCTGGAGTTTCCGGAGCAGTTGCAGCCGTACTTATGTATCTGTTCCAGTCCGTATTTAACTTCTTCGTTGTATCCGGAACAGGACAGGCTGCCATCACAATGCCTATCATGGCTCCGCTGTCAGACCTGTTAGGTGTTTCGCGTCAGACAGCTGTAGTTGCATTCCAGCTTGGTGATGCATTTACAAACCTGATTGTTCCTACATCCGGATGCTTGATTGGATCTCTTGCAATTGCAAAGATTGAGTGGTCTAACTGGATTAAATTCATGTGGAAATTCCTTGGTGTCTTAATGATTGGTGCAATCATTACAGTTCTTGTTGCAGTTGGAATTGGATTCTAAAATATGTATTTTATCTCAGTCGAGAAGACTCCCACCTCTTTTGGTGGCGAGTAATAGCAAATTTGTCTTAGTGGGAGTGATTTGTGATGAAATTAATTCAGGATATTGATGTTTATGCTCCACAGCATCTGGGGAAAAAAGATGTACTTATAATCAATGATAAGATTGTTAAGATTAAAGATGCGGGTTCTATATCCGCAGACGGATTTCTTTCTGAGGCAGAAAGGATCAATGGAGAGGGGCTACTTTTAACTCCGGGATTCATTGATAGTCATGTTCATGTACTCGGAGGCGGTGGCGAAGGCGGATTCGCCAATCGTACTCCGGAAGCAACCATGGAAGGACTTACGAAGTTTGGAGTGACAACCGTTGTTGGCTGCCTTGGAACAGATGGAATCGGTCGTGATATGTGTGCACTGGTTGCAAAGACAAAAGGATTGAATGAGCAGGGAATGTCTGCATACTGTTATACCGGAAGTTATCAGATTCCGGTCCGCACGTTGACTGACAGTATTGTGAAAGATATTATGATGATTCAGGAAATCATTGGAACGGGAGAAATCGCGATCTCTGATCATCGTTCTTCACAGCCGACTTTCGAGGAATTTGCACGTGTCATTGCGGATACAAGGCTTGGTGGTGTTCTTTCCGGGAAAGCTGGCATTGTAAATGTTCATCTGGGCGATAGTCCGAGATGCTTAGATCTGATTGAACGAGTAGTCGATGAGACAGAGATACCGGCAACTCAAATACTGCCAACACATATCAATCGAAATGAGATGCTTTTTGGCAAGTCGATTGAGTATGCACTGAAAGGCGGAGCAGTAGACTTTACTGGAAATGAAGATATGGACTATTGGGAAACTATCTGTGATGAGGTACGTGTATGTAATGGTATCAAACGGATGTTAGATGCAGGAGTAAATCCTGACCGCATAACAATTTCTTCTGACGGGCAGGGAAGCCTTCCGATGTACAGTAGTGATGGCAAATTCCTTGGAATGGGCGTTGGACAGTCCAGCTGCCTTCTGAAGGAAGTAAAGGAATGTGTATTTAAAACAGAAATTCCTTTAGAAATAGCAATTTCTACAATTACATCGAATCCAGCAGATATTCTTTGTCTTAAGGAAAAAGGTAAGGTTGAAGAGGGCTATGATGCGGATCTTTGTATTCTCGACCAGGAACTTCAGCTTGTTGAAGTGATTGCAAAAGGGAATACAGTTTATAAAAAATAAAGGATATCAGATGTGAGAAGCATCAGTCACTTAGTTGGCTGGTGCTTTTTTGCGTGCTTATACAGTTGATAAAATGATAACCTTGCATAAAAAGAGATGCTGTCTACTGGTAGAATTAAAAAGAAAAAAAGTTGTTGACATACACCACAAATATAATTACACATTCTAAATGTTTGAATTGTAATTATTCTATATGATAGAAGAAGGAGATAAATAATAAATGGATGATTCCTTTCACTACTTGGGAGAGTTATTCTTTTATCTATTTAAGCGACCAACTTAAGGCAAAGTTGACGGTATATCGGACGTTTTGTCCGAAACCATAGCCTGATCCCTTCTTTTACATACGACAGTATGCCTGAGATACCTTTAGCCAGCCGATAATAGCTGAAATGGATTTTTTCTTTTATAGGGTCTGCTTTCTGTATGATTGCAACCTTCAGGGCATGCGTTTCTGATTTCATGGATATATGTGCCAGAAATGCCATGCACAGGGTAATATAAAAATTTAGGGCATTGATTGCAGTGAGCTTCCTTACACGGAAGTTTTCAAACTGAAACATCTGCTTTTTTAGAGGTTTCTGGGCTTTGTGCTTGCAAAATGCTTGCAGTAAGTAAAATTTCTTATAATTTGAAAATACCAAGATGAAAATATCAAGGAAAGAAATCCCTTGACATTTCCCACCAACATGCCTAAAATAATAAACAGATTGCATACATGAAATCAATCAAACCAAACAAACCAAAAGCTATGATCGTGTTTTATAAGATACTGTTTCCGGTCAGAGAGAAGAGGTCAGCGGCTGTGAGCCTTTTTCCGTTCAGACAGATATCCGAATTTCCCACGGGAGCTGCATTGCTGAAATTTAGAGTAGGCATTGCCGTCTGGTGTACGTTACATACCGGAAAGTGTCTGTGGCAGACGAAGAAATGACCTGCCGACAGGAAGCTGGGTGGTACCGCGGTATAGATATGATCGTCCCTTTGCACGTTTTGTGCGAAGGGATTTTTTTATGTCATGTCGCAAGCGACCGCGCGAGACGCCCGAATGTGCCAGAGAACATTCTTTATGCACAAATTCGTGTCCACAAGTTAAAGCAATATCAAGATAAAAAGCAACAAAAGTAATAGAAGGAGAGAAATCATGCAGGATTTAAAAGAACTGAATGAAGTGATCACTGCGATCAAAGAGGAAATCCGCCAGGGTGCGGATGCTCTGACGACTTCCAAGAGTGTCTATGAGTTTAAGAAGACCTTTCTGGATAATAAGCAGGGCAGAATTGGTCTGCTGATGAAAGAAATGCGCAATGTTGCCAATGACCAGAAAGCGGAATTTGGTAAGACTATCAACGGCGCCAAGGAGTGGGCAAACAATTTCTTTGACGAGCTGGATCAGAAATTAAAAGAGAAAGAGCAGCAGCAGCGCTATGAATCGGAGAAGATTGATATCACGATGCCGCCGGTTAAAATCCGTTACGGTAATCTGCATCCAGTTACGACGGTCCGCAATCAGCTGACGGATATCTTCACCTCTATGGGATTTGAGGTATATGAGGGAACCGAGATCGAGACCGATTATTATAACTTTACAGCATTAAATACGCCGCAGGATCATCCGGCGCGCGATATGCAGGATACATTCTATCTGTCTCCGGAATTCTTGCTCCGTACCCAGACATCGGCTGGACAGGTTCATGTCATGGAAGCGAAAAAACCGCCGATCAAGGTTGTTTCCCCGGGTAAAGTATTCCGTTCTGACGATGATGCGACCCATTCTCCGATGTTCAGCCAGATGGAAGGTCTGGTTGTTGATGAGGGCATCACCCTGTGTGATTTAAAGGGTATGCTGGATATGTTTGTTCAGAGAATTTTCGGTGAGCAGACAAAAACGAGACTTCGTCCGTCCTATTTCCCGTTCACGGAGCCGTCTGTTGAGGTCGATGTAAGCTGCTTCCAGTGCGGCGGCAAGGGTTGCCGTCTGTGCAAGGAAACAGGCTGGATCGAGGTTCTCGGCGCTGGTGTGGTAAATAAGAAGGTACTGGAAAACTGCGGCATTGATTCCAATAAATATAGTGGATTCGCATTCGGATTGGGTCTGGAGCGTATCGCAATGCTGAAATACGGCATCAACAACATCAAGATGCTTTTTGAGTCTGATCTGCGTGTGCTGGATCAGATCGATGACTGATCAGGACAGGAGGATTAGAAATGCTTGTACCGTTAAGCTGGTTAAAAGATTATGTAGATATTAATATTTCCGCAGATGAGCTGGAGAAGAAGCTTTTTGACTGTGGATTTGAGGTAGAAGAAAAATGGCAGGTTGGCAAGGATATCAGCGGCATCGTCGTTGGTTATGTTGACTCCTGTGAGCCGATTCCGGAAACACATCTTCATGTGTGCCAGGTCAATGTAGGTGGTCCGGAACTCTTACAGATCTGCTGTGGCGCTGACAATGTAAAAACTGGCGGAAAATTCCCAGTTGCCATGATTGGCGCGAAAGTATATGCAACTGCAAAAGACCATGTGACGATCGAGGGCGTGGCCACCATTAAAAAGGGTAAATTGAGAGGTTATGAGTCCCAGGGTATGCTGTGTTCCGGTACCGAGCTTGGCTTAAACGAGGATCTGTATCCGGGTGCTGGTTACAACGGATTGCTGGTTCTGCCGGAGGATGCGGAAATTGGTTCGGATGTCAAAGAGCTGACCGGCTTAAATGACTGGATCTTCGATGTTTCTATCACGGCAAACCGTCCGGACTGCCAGAGTATTTTCGGTCTGGCAAGAGAGGTTGCCGCCGCACTGGGCGAGCCGCTCAAGACACCGGCACTGGATTACACTGAGACAGAAGTTGAGAAAGAAGGCTTCAACGTAACGGTAGAGGCACAGGATCTTTGCCCGCGTTACATTGCACACTATGTATATGACGTAAAACTGGGTCAGTCCCCAGCATGGATGAGACGCCGTCTGGCTCTGGTAGGGAATAATTCCATTTCCAATATTGTTGATATTACAAACTATATCATGCGTGAGTTAGGTCAGCCGCTTCATGCGTTTGACTGCGATTATCTGGAGGGCAATGCGATCAACGTAAGACGCGCGGCCGAGGGCGAGAAGATCGTGACGCTGGATGAGAAAGAATTTACCTTAAATCCGAACAATCTGGTTATCTGCGACGGCAAAAAGCCGGTAGCACTTGCCGGAATCATGGGTGGTTTAAATTCTGAGATCCGTGATACCACGACGGAAGTGATGTTCGAGGCAGCTAAATTTGCCCGTGACAACATCCGCAGAAGCTCCCGTGCATTAGGACAGGGATCCGACGCGAGCCAGCGATATTCTAAGGGCGTCGATGAGTACACAACCGAGATGGCGATGAAACGTGCCCTGCACCTGGTTGAGGAGCTGGGAGTTGGTAAGATTTCCAAGACCCATAAAAATGTAAATACCGGAAACTCCTTAGAGCCGGCTACCTTCAAGACAAGTGTTAAGAAAGTAAACGCTGTTCTGGGTATTACCGTTCCGGACGAGGATATTTTACGCATCCTGACTGGCTTAAACTTCCAGCCGGAGATCAACGGCGACGAACTGACCATGCATTTCCCGGCATACCGCGAGGATATGGAAGATTATCCGGATGTTGCCGAGGAAGTGATCCGTATGTACGGCTACGATCACATCACATCGACCTTCATGCCGAGTGCTAAGGTGACGATCGGTGGAAGCAACCTGCGTCAGAGAACAATTCTGAAAGTAAAGAGAACGCTGTGCAGTGTTGGCGCATTTGAGGGAATACACTATTCCTTCTTCTCCCCGTCGGATCTGGATGAAATGGGATTTGCAGAGGACGCGCCAGAGCGCAGGGCGATCCGCATCATGAATCCGATCAACGAGGATCTGTCCCTGATGAGAACAACACTGGCACCGCAGATGATTCATGCAATGGGACGCAACCAGAAGAGAGGCATCTTCGAGGGACGTATCTTCGAGATTGGAAATGCATTTATTCCGAAGTCCCTACCTCTGACGGAATATCCGGAAGAGCGAGAGACGCTGTGCATCGGTGCATTTGGTAAGGAAGAGTCCTTCTTTACCTTAAAGGGAATGGCAGAGGCAGTTGCCGATGTTTTAAATATTACTTTTAACTATGAAAAAGCAGAGAAACCGTTCCTGCATCCGTATCAGACCGCAGCGATCTTCTGCGAGGGCGAGGAGATTGGTTACCTCGGTAAGGTAAAATATGAGATCATGAAGGAAGAGGCAATGCGCGAAGATGCGTATGTGTTGGAGATCAGCATGAAAGCGCTGGAGAAATGGTATGGAAAAGCCAAAGTATTTGAGCCGCTTCCAAAATTCCCGGAGGAAAAACGTGATCTGGCGCTGGTTATGGACAAAAACATCACCTGCGGACAGGTTGAGGGCTGTATCCGCGAGGCTTGTGCTTACGTCAAGGATGTTAGTCTGTTCGACGTATACGAGGGCAGACAGATCGCAGCCGATAAGAAATCGATGGCATTTACCGTTCTCTTCACTCCGAAGGAAGAGGCGTTCAAGGCAGATACCGTTGACGGATATGTCAAGAAAGTGCTGAAACAGCTGAATAAGATGTATGGAATTGAGCTGAGAAGCTGATTTTGAAGGAAAGAAAAGGCTGCTGTCCAGAGAGAGAAAATTTGGACGGCAGTCTTTTTGTGTAATAGGAAATTCCTTGGAATTCCCTATTACACAAAAAGGCACTAACGTGCCAATGATGCGCACTCGCGCGAAGCAGAAACATGTCGCAAGCGACCGCGCTCGGCGCGAGAATGTGCCAAGGCACATTCTTTTTCACGTTCATAAAAAAATGTTTGATGATAAGTTTGATTACGCTTCATTTTCTATTCGTATAATCACAATATCATTTAATTTCAAAACCATATTTTTCTGCGGAAGCACCGACAGATCATCGCGCAGCACCAGAAATATCTTGATATTCTGCTCTTCTTCCATCTCTTCAATGGTTTTTCCGGCATATCGTTTATCGACGAAAACCTCGGCAATTTCCTGAATATCCGCGTCCTTCATGCTGGACAGGCTGCTCTTGCGCTGGTACTGTTCGACGAAACCGGCGCTGATGATACCGGTTGGGATCGCGACGGCACCGACTCCGAGGTAGGCGATGCAGATCGCCATCACGCGCCCAAGCGTTGTGACCGGGTAAATATCGCCGTAACCGACGGTCAGCAGCGTGGACATACTCCACCAGATGCCGCTGAATGCATTGCGGAAAATGTCCGGCTGAGCGTTGTGCTCGACACTATACATGCACATGCTGCTCGCCAGCATCAGCACCATGACGATGAACACAGAGGAAATGATCTGGTTCCGTTTTTCATAGAGTACGGTGGTAATGATGTTGAACGAGTCGTATTTCGCATTGAGCCGGAACAGATGGAAAATCCGCGCCACGCGCAGCATACGGAAAATGATGAAGCCCGAAAGAAAAAAGACCGGGATGATCGTCAGCAGATCCACCACTCCATCAAAGGAAATGAGAAAGCAGAATCGGGCGCGTCCCGGCGTTTTTTCTGGATAGAGATAGTCGGCAGTCCAGATGCGCAGCGCGTATTCAATACAGAAAATCAGGACACTGGCATGTTCCAGCATGGTAAACAGACCACCGAAGGATGTTAATTGATCGAATGTTTCCAGAAACGTGACAATGATATTGCAGATGATCGTGAAGGTGATGAAAATATCGAATGCACGGCTGATACGGTTGCTTTTGTCGCCGATCTGGATGATGTTAAATATTTTTTCTTTCATAGTGGATATTTTTATAATAATTTTTGGGTGAATGTGTTTCCCTGTTGGTATAAAAGAGGGGGGTATCTCAGTCGAGAAGACTCCCACCTCTTCAGGTGGTGAGTAATAGCAAATTTATCTCAGTGGAAGCCTTGTCTCCGACTGAGATAAACGCTCCGCGAGGTTGCGCAGTGATTCTGATAGGAATATGTCAGCTTCGCTGACCAGGATCACGCGCCAAGTCTCACGGACGTTCGACTTGAATATAGTTGCAGATATTATTATTGTATCATTTTCAGGCATCCCTTGCAATCTTTCTGGTGTCTGGGTATAATTTCTGTAGGTAATTTAAAAAGGTAAAATGCTTTGTTTAAAACGGCCGCATTTAAAATAGAAGGTGCCGTATAATAGCAAGCATGCTCACAAAGGAGGAATACGATGCTGTTTATTTATTATCCAAAATGCAGTACCTGCCAGAAAGCGAAAAAATGGCTGGATACACAGGAAATTTCATATACAGAGCGCCATATCGTGGAGGAAAATCCGACGTATGAGGAATTGAAGAAGTGGCAGGCGAGAAGCGGGCTGCCGATCAAGAAATTTTTCAATACGAGCGGGATGCTATATAAGGAAATGCAGTTAAAGGATAAGCTGCCGCAGATGAGCGAGGACGAACAGTTGAAGCTGCTTGCCACCAATGGGATGTTGGTAAAACGCCCTGTCATTGTGGATGGAGATACTGTTTTAACGGGATTTCGGGAGAAGGAATGGGAAGAGAAGCTGCGGTGATGGACTGGGAGCAGAAGTTTCCTTTCTTACGTGAAAAAGGACACGTGGTCTCGCTGATTGGCGGAGGCGGAAAGACGACGCTTCTGTATGCGCTGTCGGCGTACTGCACGGCGAAGGGATGGCGGGTGCTGATGGCGACGACGACGCATATTCGGAAGCCGGTAAATGTGCCGTGGATTGCGGTAAATGAGGAAGAAAATACCGCGTGGGAGAATGCCGGAAAAGAGCGCGATCGTCTCTGGCAGCAGGGAACCTACGTCGTAGCCGGAACCCCAGCCCCACACGAAAAATTGACAATTCTGCCAGAAGCGATTCGAAGCGAGTGGATTTCGGATGCAGATATCACATTTCTGGAGGCGGATGGCGCGAAATGTCTTCCGTGTAAATTTCCGGCGGCGCATGAGCCGGTGATACTGCCGCAGAGCGATATCGTGCTGGCGGTCGCGGGGCTGAGTGCCCTGTATCGTCCGCTGGGGGAGGTGTGCTTCCGGGCGGAGCTGGCGATTGAGGCGTGGAACAGGGATGTGTGCGAGTATGGGGACGCAGCTTATCCCAAAGAAGGAAAAAGACTGCTCAAAGAAGTGCCCATTTCGAAAGATACGCCTTTGACCCCAGAACTTCTGGCGTGGCTTCTTGGTAGCGAAAACGGTGCCAGAAAAGATATATCGGGGCGTTTGTTTTTTGTGGTTCTGAACCAGGCGGACACGTCAGAGCGCCGGGAGGATGGCAGAAAGGTACTGGATATCCTGAAACATAGCTACGGAATTCAGGGAATTTTAACTTCCTTTTCAGGACCAGAACGAAATCAGGAGTGAGAGAGATGAGTGAGAAAAGGGATATCGTATTTTGTACGGGCGGCGGCTGTACGGCAAAGCTGGGAGCCGGTGTTTTAAGCCGCATTTTGGAAAAACTACCGCGCGGCGAGAAGGATCCGAATCTTTTAGTCGGATATGACAGCCGGGACGATGCGGCAGTGTATCAGGTCACAGAGGATCTGGCGCTGGTGCAGACGGTTGATTTCTTCCCGCCGATGGTGGACGATCCGTATATTTTTGGACAGGTTGCAGCGGCAAATGCGCTGAGCGACGTGTACGCGATGGGCGGTGAGGTCAAGACGGCGCTGAATCTGGTGTGTTTTCCGGAATCAATGGATTTGAATGTTCTGGGACAGATTTTACAGGGCGGCGCGGAGAAGGTGGCAGAAGCAGGCGGCATTCTCGCGGGCGGTCACTCGATCGCGGACACGGGCGTGAAATACGGTTTGTCCGTGACGGGACTGGTAAATCCGAAAAAGCTGTACGCCAATGATGCCGGACAGCCGGGCGACCGCCTGATTTTGACAAAGGCATTGGGGGTTGGGCTGATTTGTTCGGCAAACCGCGTCGGAGAAGTGACAAAAGAGCAGATGGACGGGGCGGTACAGTCGATGACGACGCTCAATAAAACAGCGGCGGAAATCAGCCGGAAGTACACGGTTCACGCGTGCACAGATGTGACTGGGTTTGGTTTTCTGGGGCATCTGCATGAAATGATGGGGCGCGGGCTGTCGTGCGAGATTGATGTGAACCATATTCCGGTGCTTCCGGGCGCACGTGAGTCGGCAGATGCGTTTTTATACACGGCGGCAGGACAGAGAAACCGCAACCATGTCGGGGCGGCGGTGCAGTTTGAAAATGTACCGTTTTCAATGGAAGAGGTCTTGTTTGACCCGCAGACCTCCGGCGGACTTCTGATGGCAGCTGCCCCGGATGAGGCGGAGAAACTGGAACAGGAGCTGCAGAACGCCGGGCTTCCGGCGCGGATCGTGGGAACGATCACGGAACCGGGAGAGATTGAAATTTTTGTACGAGGATAGGAGGAAACAGAAATGAAGAAAGTAGATGCAAGAGGAGACGCATGCCCGATTCCGGTCGTAAAGGCAAAACACGCGATAGAGGAACTTTCGGGTGCCGGACAGGTGGAAGTGCTGGTGGATAATGAGATTGCAGTTCAGAATCTGACGAAAATGGCAGAGCAGAAGGGCTATCAGAGCAGTGCAAAGAAGCTGGCGGATCAGGAATATCAGGTTATCTTTACGGTGGGTGAACAGACAGAAGAGGAAAAAGCACAGGCAGGAGCCGGATGCGAAGCCTGTATTCCGGACAGCCGTACCGATACCGTGGTTGTGATTGCCAATGATAAGATGGGCGAGGGCAGTGAGGAACTTGGAAAGACGCTTTTGAAGGCATTTACATTTGCCCTGACCCAGCAGGACAACTTGCCGAAAACCATTCTTTTCTATAACGGCGGAGCCAGTCTGACCTGTGAAGGATCTCCGATGCTGGAGGATCTGAAGACACTGGAGGCAGAAGGTGTGGAGATCCTGACCTGCGGCACCTGCCTGAATTTCTATGGTCTGACCGAGAAGCTGGCAGTCGGCGGTGTAACCAACATGTATGTCATCGCTGAAAAAATGCTGGGCGCTGGAAATGTGGTAAAACCATGATTTATATGGACAATGCGGCGACTTCGCGTCAAAAGCCGCTGCAGGTGGAACAGGCAGTCCTTGAGGCGCTTCGCACCGCAGGAAATCCGGGGCGCGGCGCGCATGAGGCAACCTTACATGCTTCAAGACTGGTGTACGGGGCACGTGCGGCAGCAGCAGAATTGTTTGATGCGGAAGATGCGTCGCGGATTGCCTTTACGGCAAACGCAACGGAGGCGCTGAACATAGCCATTTCCGGGCTGATTCGTCCGGGCGATCACGTGATCACGACGGTCTGTGAGCATAATTCGGTGCTGCGCCCTCTTTATCGTCTGCGTGATCAGGGAGCGATGCTTAGTTTTGTGGGTGTGGATGCGCGTGGAAATCTAAAATATGAAGAGTTGGAAGCATGTCTGCGCCCAGAGACGCGTGCGGTGGTAATTACCGGCGCGTCCAACGTGACAGGAAATGTGACGGATCTTTCCTATATTTCTTCGTTTGTTAAACGGAATGGACTGCTTCTGATTGTGGATGCGTCGCAGACTGCAGGGGAAGAATTGTTTTCCGTGCAGAAGCTCGGAATCGACGTGCTCTGTTTTACCGGGCATAAGGCGCTTCTGGGACCACAGGGAACCGGCGGGCTGTATGTGAAGCCGGGACTTTCGGTGGAACCACTTCTGGTTGGCGGCAGCGGCATTCACAGTTATGATGAACACCATCCGAAGGAAATGCCAACGGCACTCGAAGCCGGGACGCTCAATGTCCATGGTCTGGCGGGGCTGGCAGCAGGCATCCGTTACCGGATGGATCAGGGGATCGAGAAATTGCAGAAACGGGAGCGGGATTTAACACGCCGTTTTTACGAACAGGTGAAGGAAATTCCGGGCATCATTGTGTATGGAGATCCGGCGGCAAAATGTCATGCGCCGATCGTCTCCCTCAACCTTGCCGGGGAAGATTCGGCACGTGTGGCGGATGCACTCTGGGAAGAATACGGCATCTGCGTCCGCGCGGGGGCACACTGTGCGCCGCTCATGCACCGGGCGCTTGGAACGGTAGGTCAGGGAGTGGTGCGGTTCAGTTTTTCGCATTTTAATACGGAAGAGGAGATTGAGAGGGCAGCAGAAGCAGTTCGGGCACTGGCAGAGGAAGCGTAAAAACTGGGGAAAAAATCGGGTTTTCAATGGGTCTGCAAAAAAGTAGGGAATGAGGAGAAAGCGGCAGTATGAGAGAAAAACATCCATTTATTGTTCTATCTTTTCACACGACCGTGGCGGCGATGGAATGGGAAAAACGATGTATGGAAACGGGCATTCCGGGACGTTTAATTCCACTTCCGAGGGAGATTTCTGCTGGCTGTGGTCTTGCGTGGCGGATGCGTCCGGAAGAGTGGGAGCAGTGGAGCGGACGGATAGACACTTCTGTTTATGATAAGGTGTCGTGTGTGTGGCAGTAAAAAGAATTACTCTAAAAGCAGAAAACACAATCAAAAGAATTATTTGAAGAAGAAGCTGCATAAACAGGTAATGGAAATAATAGTAACAAAAGTGAGATAGGAGAAGGCATCCTCATGAAACGAGATGATTTAATTATTGTACGCGGCGGCGGTGACCTGGCAACTGGGACGATTCATCGGCTCTGGGCGGCAGGGCTTCGGGTGCTGGTGCTGGAGATCGAAAATCCGGCAGCGATCCGGCGACAGGTAGCTCTGTGTGAGGCGGTTTATACAAAAACAACTGAGGTCGAGGGGCTTCGTGCTGTCCGGATTGATCGATATGAGGAGGCAGAAGCGGTCTGGCGGGAAAATAGCGTGCCGATTTTGATTGATCCGAAAGGCGTGTCGATTGGAGCGCTGAAACCGGCTGTTGTGATCGATGCGATTCTGGCAAAGCGAAATCTTGGAACCCGCCGGGATATGGCACCGCTCACGATTGCACTTGGTCCGGGCTTTACGGCAGGTGAGGATGTGGATGTTGTGGTGGAGACAAAGCGCGGTCACCGGCTGGGGCGAATTATCCGCGAGGGTGCGGCAATCCCGAATACGGGGATTCCGGGCGTGATCGGTGGATACGGTGCAGAGCGAGTGATTCACGCACAGGCAGCGGGTATTTTCAAAAATGTGCGTGTGATCGGTGATATCGTCGAAGCCGGGGACACGATCGCGGAGATTTGGCAGGAGGACGGAACGAAACTTCTGGTTCAGACACAGATCACGGGCATTCTGCGAGGTCTTTTGCGGGATGGTTATCTGGTGACGGAACATTTCAAGGTAGCAGATGTCGATCCGAGAAAAGAGGAACTTTCCAACTGTTTTCTGATCTCGGACAAGGCGAGATGTATCGCGGGAAGTGTACTGGAGTTGGTGTGTGCCCAGTTATGGAAGTAAAAGAGAGACTATAGCAATAGTTCCTTTGAGAAAAATTCTAAGAAATTTCATCCTAATCATTGACGTATAGCAAAAAAACAGCGTAAAACTTTCTGGATAAGCTCCTTTGGCAGGCAGCTTTGATAAACATCAGGATCTGGTTTTGGAAGATGATCTCTATGATTGTTAGAATCTTCATGTCATAGGAAACTTCGTCCTATGACACAAAAATGCTCCGCGGAAAAGCACAGCGAACTATAAAGACGCTGTGCCTTCCGGGGTTTCTTCCCCTTCATTTGCTTCCTCCATGGTGACAATCGGCTGGATGGCCTCATCGGTGTAGCGGACGCGCAGAACTGCCTGCGGCCAGTTAAGCTTAATGAGGGCTGTTTTCTGCCGTCCTTTTCCGGCTTTTTCGATTAGGTCGAGCAGTTCACGCAGAACTTCCTTTGTCAGATAGCCGCCGCGCCAGTGAAACGTCAGTGTTTTTCCTTTTTTGGCCGCCTGTAAGGAGCGCTTGTAAACGTCCTCCTGTTTGGTAAAGGAGAGCTTCTTTTCTTTATAATAGAAATGGTCGCTGTCCGTGCAGGCAGGCGCCGGGGCGATGAGCGGTTCGTGGTCGCGGAAGATCGCCTTGTCGTCGAGATTGAAGTAATCGTAGCGGATTTCCTCGCCGGTCTGGAGACATTTGCCGAGACTGTTGTCGAAGGTAGCGTCCAGATGGTAGTACGTTTTCCCGATCTTGACGATGTTCCAGGTATGGCGGTATTTGATGCCCTTTTCAGGGTTATTGCCGCAGAGCGCGATCATGCACCAGATGCCGAGCGTATCACAAAGAATTTTGACCGATTTGGCGATGCCCTCGCAGACGCCGACGCCCTGTCCCAGAGGTCCGATGATCTCATGGGAGTAGGGCTTTTTTAATTTGTCATAGTGAACGTGTTCGCAGATAAAATCGTGGATATAGCGTTCTTTTTCCAGTTCAGTCAGCTTCATTGCCGGGCGGGCAAGTTTTTCGACGCGGGCGCCCATCGCTTTCTGATGTTCGCGGATCTTGCCCTTGTCAAAGAGGTATTCCGGTATCAGGATCAGGTTCGGGGAATCTGGGTAATACTTATATTTAAAGCCGGAAGCCCAGAAAATCTCCGGGTGATCGAGCCGCAGTTCAAAAAATACATTGCTTAAATCCTTTCCCTCCAGGCGCGGAATCTGAAATTCGTCGGAGAGATTGGTAAGTCCCTGCTGCATGGCGCGGTAGGCGGCTTGCTGGTTCTTGTTCATGTGATTATAGTAAAATGGTTCCATTTTGATATTCCTTTGTAACTCTTTATATTTTAGTGTGATTCAGCCGCTTTCTCAATCTGCCCGGATTCCGGGTCAAACCAGACGCGATCGCCCTCATTGATTCCGGCATCATAGAGTGCCTGATCCGCGGTGCGTATCGTGTATTCTGGATGCTCTGAGAGGTTTGCATTTTCAGTTGTGTCCAGCAGACGGACACAGACCATCGTTTCCTGTCCGTCCGGGCGTTCTTCACAGCCAAAATCGGCTTCGTATATTTCTAAAACCCGGCAAAGACGCAGGAATGTTTGATTGCTGTTCATTGTGTATATGCCTCATTCCATGGGAAAATTCCTGTTTTTGTCTTTTTAATTTTAGCAGAAGATGATAAGGCAGGCAAGTAGAGATGAAGGGGGGAAAATAAATTAAATGCGAAGCCACGGCAAATTCCGTTACTGGGCATGATGCGTGAACAGTAACGATGGGGCGGCTGGGAAGAAAAGCGGGAGGGGGAGAAATTTGAGGAGAAAATTGCCGGCAGATACTTGTAATTCTAATAAAAACAGGTAGAATAGAAGCTGTCTATGTCCTCGGGAGACGGACATAAAAGTTACAATCACGGGGGTTATAAGTAAATGGCAAAAAAGAAAAACAGCTTCAGCGGTTCGCTGGGGTTTGTGCTGGCAGCAGCCGGAAGTGCCGTCGGTGTAGGAAATATCTGGCGTTTTCCGTATTTATGTGCGAAAGACGGAGGCGGACTGTTCCTGCTGGTGTATCTGGTGCTGGTGGCGACATTTGGATTTGTACTTCTGACGACGGATGTGGCGATCGGCAGAAGAACGAAGGAGAATGCGCTGCAGGCGTTTGGAACGCTGCATCCGAAGTGGAAGTTTGTCGGATACCTGACGTTTCTGGTTCCGATGTTAATTATGACGTATTATTCGGTCATCGGCGGATGGATCACGAAATATTTCTTTGAGTATTTGACGACATCCGGCAGGGATGTGGCGGAGGACAGATATTTTACATCGTTTATCACGGAAAAGAATGCGCCGCTGATTTTCACGGGAATCTTTCTGGCGCTCACAATCTGGGTTGTATACAGAGGTGTAGAGAAGGGAATTGAGAAATTTTCCTGTTTTATCATGCCGGGACTGATCCTGTTAGTCATCGGAATCGCGATTTTTTCATTGACGCTTTCCTACACGGACGCGGATGGGACGGTCCGGACGGGAATACAGGGATTCCTCGTCTACGTGCGCCCGGATTTTACGGGACTGACGGTAAGAGGATTTCTGGAAGTACTGCTGGATGCGATGAGCCAGCTCTTTTTCTCACTGAGTGTGTCGATGGGAATTATGGTAACATATGGTTCTTATGTCAAAGATGAGATCGATTTGAACAAGGCGACCAATCAGATTGAATTTTTTGATACAGGTGTGGCGCTTCTGTCCGGTATGATGATTATTCCGGCGGTCTTTGTATTTTTAGGACGCGATGGCATGGCGTCCGGTCCGAGTCTGACCTTTATTTCGCTTCCAAAGGTATTTCAGGCGATGGGCGGCGCCGGTCATATCGTGGGACTTGCATTTTTCCTGATGCTTGGCTTTGCGGCGCTGACATCCTGCGTTTCTGTCATGGAAACGCTGGTTGCCAACTGCATGGAAGTGTTTGGAAAGACGAGAAAACAGATGTGTGTGATGGTCGGAATCTATTCCCTGATCACGGCAGTTCTCATTTGTCTGGGCTACAATGTTCTGTATTTTGAGTTGAAGCTGCCGAACGGTTCCACCGGACAGCTGCTTGATGTGATGGATTATATCAGCAACAGCTTCCTTATGCCGATCATTTCCTTCTTAACCAGCATCCTGATCGGATGGGTGGTCGGACCGAAGTGGATCGTGGAAGAAGTCGAGAAAAATGGGGAACATTTTTCAAGAGCAGGTATGTACAGCTTCTTAATCCGGTATATTGTGCCGGCTGTCATGCTGGTTCTTTTCCTGGTATCGACCGGGTTTATTAATATGCTGTAATGAAAAATGGTTTTAGCCGATTTTCACGGAAAGTGCGAGAATTGGTTAAAACCTTTTTTATAGAAAAATGCGTCCCATTATTCTTCACGGTCATCCGACTCGATCTCATAGGTATATCCGGCATTTTCGATCGCCTGAATTGTATCCTTGATGCCCTGTCCGCCTGCTTTTTTTATAGGATTCAATAAAAACAGGAATCTGTTCGGAATAAAACCTATTAAATACGTAGGAAAATAGGAACTATTAAAACCGATTTTATCATTTTTACCGGCTAGTGTCAACTTATAAAATTGTAAAAGTTTACAATCAAAACTGGACAATATATCGATTTTTTGCTATGATAAGCTAGTTAGAAAGAACTAACTTGCAGGAAACGTGAAAACGCAGTAAATTAGGTGCATAGGTGTGAAAGCTAGGCAGCCTGATTGGATAGAGTGGAGAAACAATGCGGTATTTGTGGATAAATCCGGTTTCTGCCGGGATGTGTGAGGAAGATTCGCTGAAGCGTTTTTTAGAACGGCATGGTCTGACGCGGGTCGAGTGCCGGGGCGATTGGGGACGGATCGTCCGGGAAAGATATGAAGCTAGTCTGCGGGCGGGCGTGACGCTTGCGGATGCGCGCTGTCCGGAGGCGGTTCGGCTGCTTGAAGAGATACAGAAGGAGCCGGAAAACGAATCTGGAATTGAAAACCTGAAAGTTGCCCCGATCGAGCCGATTTTACTTCACTGTGCGCGGGAATTAAGCACGCGTCCGGATCTGGCGGATGGGGAGAAGATCATCACGACGCCATGCCAGAGTCTTGCGGTGCTTGGAAATTCGCTGGGACTTGAGAATACGCGGTTTATCGCATGGAATCGTCTGGCAGGCGGTGAGGTGCGCGTCCGGGCGATCGAAGACAGCCCGATTCCGCCGGGGTATTTTGCGGGAATCTGCCGGAAAGATGGGCAGGCGGCGAAGGTAGAGAGTGTCAGCAGTCCGGAGAAAATCCGGGCATATGTGGAGAGCGGAAGCTGGAAGCAGGCGGATCTGCTGGAACTTTTGTATTGTAAGGATGGATGCCATCACGGGGATGGCGTGCAGACAGAGTGAGAGAAATCTGCGGTTCATGGAAAACGCTTGAGGAAGCGGAAAATGCATGAATTGCGGCAAAAGAATGGGAAGAATGAAAGAAACGAAGAAATTCAAGGATAATTGGCAGAAATACTTCGGTCCGGCGCTGGGAATCGGAGCGGTATTTCTGATCTGGTGTTTGGTCTGCCGCATGGAGATGGTCAGTGCGTATGTGCTGCCGTCCCCGGCGCGGGTGTGGACGAGCTTTTTAAAAATGGTGAAAACCGGGGAACTGTGGGGGGATATTTCAATCAGTTTCCTGCGTGTCATGAAGGGATTTGCGATTGCGTTCCTGTTTGCCTTTGTGCTGGGAATGTTCCGGGCGCTGTTTCCGGGCAGCAGCGTTTACTATGAGTATATTGTGCAGTTTTTCCGCAATGTCCCGCCGCTCAGCATGATTCCGTTGCTGATTCTCTGGTGCGGAATCGGAGAGACGACGAAGACGGTGATTATTGTGCTGGCGTCATTTTTCCCGATGTACTTAAATATCGTGAAGGGATTTACCGGGTGCGATTCGAAACTTCTGGAAGTGGGCGATATGTTCGGCTACTCGAAGCGCCGCAAATTTTTCCGCATCATTCTGCCCTATGCGATGGCAGATATTCTGGTCGGAATGCGGATCGGGCTTGGATATAGCTGGCGCGCCATTATCGGTGCGGAGATGGTGGCGGCGTCCACCGGGCTTGGACATATGATTTTATTTGCACAGCAGATGTCGCGGACCGACAAGGTGATCGTGGGGATTCTGGCGATCGGGGCAGTCGGATATGTGACGGACCGCCTGTTTGGATGGATGATAGGATTTGTGCTGAAAGGATCCGGGGAAAATGGCTGGAATTGAACTGATTGATATTCATAAAACATACCGGGTGGATAACCGGGAGATTCCCGTTTTAAACGGGATCAACCTGTCGCTTCCGGCGGGGAGAATCACCGTGATTCTGGGGCAGAGCGGATGCGGGAAAACGACGCTTCTGCGGCTGACCGGAGGACTGGAGACGGCGGACAGCGGAGAGATCCGCTGGGAGAGCGCCCACAAGACGGCATTTGTCTTTCAGGAACCGCGCCTCATGCCGTGGTTGACCGTCTGGGAAAATGTGGTGTTCGGGCTTTCAAAAAAGGAGACAGATCCGGGGAAAATAGAGGCGGTTATACGCACGGTCGGATTATCTGGATTTGAAAAAGCATATCCGGCACAGCTCTCCGGCGGAATGCAGCAGCGGGCGGCGATCGCGCGGGCGCTGGCGTATGAGCCGACCTTTATCATGATGGATGAGCCGTTTGCCGCGCTTGACTATTTTACAAGGGAACAGATGCAGAAAGAGCTTCTGCGCGTCCAGCAGGAGCGCAGTGCGAGCATTCTGTTTGTGACGCACAGCATCGATGAGGCACTGATTCTGGGAAGCCAGATTGCGGTCATTGAAAAGGGCATGGTCAAGGCGCTCTATGAGGTCAAGACGCCGCAGGAAGAGAGGAATCTTTTGGAGGATGAGATGATAACCCTGAAAAGGGATATTATAAATAATTTACATTTTATTTAGAGGAGGAACGATTATGATGAAACGATGGATGGCAATGGGAATGGCACTCTGCCTTACCGCAGCTTCCCTGGCAGGCTGCTCCGGTACAAAAGATGCGGCTGAGAGCACGCAGGCAGAGGCAGAAACCAGCGCAGAGGAGGCGGCAGCCGAGGAGGAGACAGCGAAAGAATCTGATCTGGATAAGCTGACCTTTACGTATGTAACTTCTCCGCTCAATGTGCCGACGATCATCGAGAAAAATCAGGGTATTTTTGAAAAAACATTTGGCGATATGGGGATTGAGGTTGATTATGCGGAGCTGACCTCCGGGGCAGATCAGACACAGGCGCTGGCTTCCGGCGATGTGCAGGTTTTGTATGCGGTTGGCGGTACTTCGGTGATTCTGTCTGCAGCAAATGGAGCGGATATCAAGGTATTAAATATGTACAGCCGTTCTCCGAAGGCATTCTGTATGTATTCTAAGGATGAGTCCCTGACGACGCCGGAAAGCCTGAGAGGAAAGACAATCGCAGGACCGACCGGAACCAACCTGCATGAGCTTCTCGTTTCCTATCTGGCAACGGCTGGCATGACGATCGACGATGTCAACTATGTCAATATGTCGATCCCGGATGCAAAAGCAGGTCTGGACGGCGGCAGTGTAGACGTGGCTCTGGTTGCTGGCGCAACTGCTTACAATGCAGGGAAGCAGGGTTACCACCTGGTAGCCGACGGCGAAGGCCTGATTAAGGCGATCATTGCAGTGGCAGTGACGCAGAAATTCTATGACGAGCACCCGGAGATCATCGAGAAGCTGGAAGAAGCACAGACCGAGATTGCTGATTTCATGGAAGAAAAACCGGATGAGACGATGCAGATCGTAGCCGATGAGCTGGATCTGGACACCGATGCAGTCAAAAGCATGTACGATCTCTATGATTTCTCTACCGAGATCACAGATGATGACAAAGAAGGCTTCCAGAAGACCGCTGATTTCATGTATGAATCCGGCATGATCGACGAGGCATTTGATGTAAAACAGTTATTTATTGAAAAATAATCAGTGAACATTTGAGAGGATAAACGATTGAAAAGCAGCTCCCGGAGTGTGGATTCCGGGGGCTGCTTTTACGATTGCATATGCAATTATGAAAATACGGAATGTTTACGCTAATACCTTTTTAATCGCTTCTAACAGCTCATCATACGTCTCATAGGCCGGAATCTGCGGATATTCTGCCTTGATCTCCTCCGTCGTGCGGAAGAGGAAGCCCGCCTTGCTTGCCTCAATCATGGCGAGGTCGTTGTGGCTGTCGCCGCTGGCGATCGTCTCGAAGCCGCAGGACTGGAGTGCTTTGACGGTGGTATATTTGGATTTCTCACAGCGCATCTTAAAATCGGTAATCTCACCATTTTCGCTGACAACCAGAGAGTTGCAGAAGATGGTCGGATAGCCAAGTTTCTTCATCAGAGGTCCGGCAAACTGGGAGAAGGTATCGCTGATGATGATTACCTGAGTGATTTCTTTTAATTTGTCTAAAAACTCCCTTGCGCCCGGAAGCGGATCAATTTTAGAGATCGTTTCCTGAATTTCCTTGAGTCCCAGTCCGTGCTCGCGCAGGATGTTTAAACGGTAATTCATCAGTTTGTTATAATCCGGCTCATCGCGGGTGGTGCGTTTTAACTCCGGGATTCCGGTTTCTTCAGCAAATGCGATCCAGATTTCCGGCACTAATACACCTTCTAGATCTAAACATACAATATCCATGTCTCCTCCTGTCTGATACAACGCCTGTCAGCGCTGTGCTCGGTTGAAAAATTTGCTTCCTATTATAGACGAAATGCAGGGGAAATACCAGAGAAATTTGAGAAAAGATGAAAGAATAGAAAAAAGTGCGTTACTGGGCACGTATGTGTGAACAGTAACAAAAGTACCAATTATTCGCGGTGAGAAAGATTCAGAAGTGAAGAGTTGGCATCATATAGCAGCAGAGTGGTTATCAATAGAATTAAAAAATACCAAAAAAGGGAGTCTCTTTTCGTGAGCGAGAGACACCCTTTTTGGCACCTATAGTCGGGTTATAATTTGATTTTGATGAAATCATTAGCAATGCGCCGGTTTATTCATTTCAGATCTTTTATCGTTTTCTGTCTTCGAAGCAGTCGATTTCGAAAACAGTACTTTACCGGAATGAACCACAATAATCACACCCAGAACCATCAGCAGAACCGCGATGATAAGCTGCAGTCCTTCTACCATAAAGACAGCGGTTCCGGCATTGTAAGCCTTTACCAGTGCGATGCAGCGCTCAACGAGTGCGGTGAAGGTAACGCACAGCATAACAACCAGTGGAACCAGCAGCGTGCGGTTTTCACGACCGGTGACGCGTAAGAAGACGCACAGGGTGATGAGAACCAGGGCGCTTAACAGCTGGTTGGCGCTGCCAAACAGCGGCCAGATGTTGGAGTAGCCGATCTGCGTTAAAATGTAGCCGCATACCAGGGTGATAACCGTTGCAAAATATTTGTTGCAAAGAAGTTTTCTCCATCCTTCGGCGTGTTCCATGTCATCAACGCTGAACAGCTCCTGGAAGGACATACGTCCGATACGTGCAACGGAATCCAGGCTTGTCAGGGCAAGTGCGGAGACGCACATCGTCATAAAGCACTGGGCGGCGTAAACCGGGATGCCGAACATCTCCAGGAATCCGGCAACACCGGAGGAGAAGATAGCAAACGGAGTACCGGTTGCAGGCGTGCCATCAGCGGAAGCGGCAGCACCGGCAACGCACAGAGCCAGGACAGCCAGTAAACTTTCCAAAAGCATAGCGCCGAAGCCAACTTTCGGCATATCCTTTTCATTGGTGATTGCCTTGGAGGAAGTACCCGAGGAAACCAGGCTGTGGAAACCGGATACGGCGCCGCAGGCAACGGTTACAAACAAAATCGGGAACAGGTCACCGGATTTCTCATTGTGGAAACCAGTGTAAGGCGCCAGGTTCATTGCCGGATGTGCGACAAGCAGTCCAACGACGGCACCGATAATCATACCGGCAAACATAAAGGTTGTCATCAGGTCACGCGGTTCCATCAAAAGCCACATCGGAAGAACGGCTGCGAGGAAAATGTAAGCGAATACCATGTAGGACCAGTTCGCCTTGGTGGTAATGAGCGGGCAGTTCATGCCGATGACGAAAGCAGCTACCGTGCAGACAAGTCCGAGCAAGGTCTGTTTCCAGCCATGGAACTGAGCCTTTTTCTGAATCAGTCCAAATACAACGGCAAAGGCAATGAACAGAAGGGAAATGCTTCCGGCTGCGCCGTTAACAGTTGCGGCGGCGGATAAGCTGGTCACGCCGTCTACCGTCTCATATGCATTGAATGTACCAGCAACCATGTCGGCAAAAGCGGCGGTTACAATTAAAGTAAAGAGCCAGCAGAACAGAAGAAACAGCTTTTTACCGGTTTTGCCGATGTACTGTTCAATCAGAAGTCCCATCGATTTGCCTTCATTTTTAACGCTGGCGTACAGGGCACCAAAATCGGTAACAGCGCCGAAAAAGATGCCGCCGAGGATGATCCAGAGAAAGACCGGAACCCATCCAAAGACAGCCGCCTGAATAGCACCGGTGACAGGACCGGCACCGGCGATGGATGAAAACTGGTGGGCAAATACAACCCAGCCATCGGTCGGAACATAGTCCTGACCATCTTCTTTTGTGACGGCCGGTGTTTTTGCGTTTGGATCAATGCCCCATTTATGGGCGAGCCATCTGCCGTAGAGCAGATAACCAGCCGCCAGACAACAGGCTGCGATAACTACGATAACTAATGTGTTCATAAAGATACCTCCATTCCCATAGGTCAAATGGTTTTTAGTGTCCCGGCAGTTTGCCGGAGTTTCGGGAGCGGGGAAACAAAAAAGCCTCCGTCCTCCTGAAACTTTTAAAAGTTCAAGAAGACGGAGGCATAAGCATCCGCGGTACCACTTCTTTTACCGGCTGTAAAGCCGATCTCTCAGCCATATCCATCATTCTGAATATGTTCCTCTTTAACGGTAGGAATCCGGACCGGACTACTGGTATCCTACATGCGTTTGTTCGGTCAGCTCACAGGGGATAACTTCCATCGGCGTTACTGTCTTTCATCGCCCGACAGCTCTCTGAAAACGTGGAAAATTGGAAATCGTGTCCTGCTCAATGCTTTTTACAAGTACGAATTATAGACTTTTTTGAAGGAAAGTCAATCGAAAAAATAGCCGGAAGTTTGTGACAGAAATTTTACAAATCCGTCATTTTGACAAAAAAATCACAACTAAGAAATTTAACAACTGCTTATCTAGAAGTCTGAGTTACTGTTTACGCATACGTGCCCAGTAACAAGTCGGAAGCATTCCTGTGTTAAAACTTCGAAAAAACTGGACACACCCTTATTTTGCTGTATAATAGGTAATTGTCGGTTCTTTTTAGGGCTGGCAATTACTTTTTATTTAAATTGGGAAGAAAAAGGGAGAGTTTTGGGTATGGAAAAAATACGTCCAATGTTGTTTACAACATTGAAGAAGTATTCCGGCGCACAGCTGATGTCAGATGTGGTAGCGGGTATCATCGTGGCGATCATCGCGCTGCCGCTTTCGATCGCGCTGGCGCTGGCTTCGGGGGTAGGTCCGGAACAGGGTATCTACACGGCGATTGCAGCCGGATTTGTGATTTCATTTTTAGGGGGCAGCCAGGTACAGATTGCAGGTCCAACGGCGGCATTTGCAACGATCGTGGCAGGTATCGTGGCGAAGAGCGGCGTGGAAGGACTGGCAGTTGCGACGATCATGGCAGGTATCATCCTAGTTATCATGGGATTCTGCCATTTTGGTTCACTGATTAAGTTTATTCCGTTTACAATCACGACCGGCTTTACCTCCGGTATCGCGGTGACGATCGTCATCGGTCAGTTGAAGGATTTCTTTGGCGTAACCTATCCGGCAGGCATGGAGACGATCGAGACGATGCAGAAGCTGAAAGCGTTCGCGGCTGGATTCGGAAGTGTCAACCTGCACGCGATCATCGTCGGCGTGGTGTGTCTGGCGATTCTGATCGTGATGCCGATGATCACGGAAAAAATTCCGGGATCGCTGGTAGCGGTTATTGCAGGTATTTTAATGGTAAAATTCCTGCCGCTGCATGTGAATACGATCGGCGACCTTTACACGGTCAGCAACAAGCTTCCGGCGTTCCGTCTGCCGGTGTTCAGCTACGATGTGATTCAGGGTTCCCTGTCGGATGCGTTTACGATTGCAGTTCTGGCGGCGATTGAGTCTCTGCTTTCCTGCGTGGTAGCGGACGGCATGATCGGCGGAAAACACCGTTCCAACACGGAGCTGGTGGCACAGGGCGCGGGTAATATTATTTCCGCCCTGTTTGGCGGTATTCCGGCGACGGGCGCGATCGCGCGTACCGCAGCCAATGTCAAAAATGGCGGCCGTACCCCGGTTGCAGGCATGGTTCATGCGGTTGTCCTGCTTCTGATTCTGGTAGTTCTGATGCCGTGTGCAAGCTGGATCCCGATGCCGACCATCGCGGCAATCTTGTTTATGGTTGCCTACAATATGTGTCAGTGGAGAACCTTCGTCCGTCTGACCAAGACGGCTCCGAAGAGTGATATTGCGGTTCTGGTGATGACCTTCTTCTTAACCGTTATCTTCGATCTGGTTGTAGCGATCGAGATCGGTATGCTGTTATCCTGCCTGCTGTTTATGAAGCGGATGAGCGATGAGACGGGCGTCAGAAGCTGGCTCTATGTCGAAGAAGTAGAGGAGCAGAAGCGCAAAGAGCAGGAAGTAAGAAAAGCGAAAAAAGCCGGAAAAGAGCTTTCAGTGGAAGAGGCACAGCTCTTAGCGGCAGCTGCAGAAGATGAAGAAGCAGCCATGAAAGAACAGGCACGTCTGCGGGAGATTCCGAGAGAACTGGCTGTTTATGAGATTACGGGACCGCTGTTCTTCGGTGCAGCAGACCGCATCAACCAGATTGAAACCCGCGAGGAGACGAAATGCCTGGTTCTTCGTATGCGTGCCGTTCCGGCGGTTGACAGTACGGCAATGAACTCGATGGTTGCCCTCTATGAGCGCTGCCAGAAGAAGGGCGTTACACTGATTCTGTCCCATGTCAACGAGCAGCCGATGCGCGTCATGGAGAAATCTGGATTTGTAGATATGGTTGGAAGAGAGCATTTCTGCCAGAATATTGAGGCGGCTCTTGACCATGCAGATGAGGTGCTGGGAAAATAATTATGGACATCTATCGGAGAATGGAAGAAGTATTTAAGCGCATTCCGGACGGCTGCGTGACGACCTACGGTCAGGTCGCGCTTCTGTGCGGTGCACCGCGCCATTCCCGTCAGGTGGGATATGCGCTCCGCACCAACCGCCTGGGCGATGTCCCGGCATTCAGGGTGATTAATTCCAAGGGCTTTCTAAGCGGCGCAGCGGCGTTCGACTATCCGGGACAGCAGAAAAAACTGCTGGAACAGGATGGAATACGGGTGGACTCCACCGAGGACGGCGACCGCGTCGATTTGAAACAATATGGATGGAAACCTTCGATGGACGAGGCAGAAGAATTGTATGCGTTGTTTCGGAAGTTGGGGATCTGAGTGGGAATCAAGGAAAATGCATCTGAATGAGATGTTGGTAAGCGAAAGAAGTGAAATGAGATGGATAAGATGGCAGACGATAGGGGCTGCATCTTATCCATTTTTAATAGACATTTCTGACCGTTTATTATTAAATTGCCTCCGCGATTTGCCGTGCCACATAGACACCGCTGGCAGATGCATGGGAAAGGGAATGGGTAATACCGCTGCCGTCACCGATGACGTAGAGTCCATCATGACAGGTCATCAGGTTGTGATCCACTTCCACCTCCATGTTGTAGAATTTTACCTCCACTCCATAGAGAAGCGTGTCATCATTCGCCGTACCCGGTGCCACCTTATCCAGGGCATAAATCATCTCGATAATACCGTCCAGAATCCGCTTCGGGAGAACCAGGCTCAGATCACCGGCAGCCGCATTGAGGGTTGGAACCGTAAAAGATTCATTGATTCGCTGCTGCGTGCTTCTTTTTCCGCGGATCAGGTCTCCAAAACGCTGCACAATTACGCCACCGCCCAGCATGTTGCTGAGTTTTGCAATACTCTCTCCATATTCATTGGAATTCTTGAAAGGCTCTGAAAAATGTTTCGCCACCAGAAGGGCAAAGTTCGTGTTATGGGTCTGCTTTGCAGGATCCTCGTAGCTGTGGCCATTTACCGTTACGATGCCGTTGGTATTTTCATTTACCACAGCTCCCTTGGGATTCATACAGAAGGTGCGCACGTAATCCTCGTATTTTTCCGTACGATACACGATCTTGCTCTCATAGAGTTCATCTGTAAGATCCGAAAAGATCTCAGCCGGCAGTTCAACCCGGACACCCAGATCCACACGGTTGGAATTCGTATGGATATCCAGATCCCTGCATACCTTCTGCATCCACTTACTGCCGCTTCGTCCGGCGGAAATGATGCATTTCGTACCCTCAAAGGCTGTATCATCGCTGTAAACCTTGTAACCCTTCTCGGTCTTCTCCACGGTTTCGATGGAACAGTCAAAATAGAAATCTACCTTATCCTTCAGATGATCATAGAGGTGCTCCAGAACAACATAATTAATATCCGTACCCAGATGGCGGACCGAAGCATCCAGAAGATGCAGACCATGCTGCATGCAGGTTTTTTTGAACTTTGTTCCTGCAGTGGAATACAGCTTCGTTCCCTCCCCGCCAAAACGGAGGTTGATTCCATCTACGTATTTCATCAATTCAATGGCCGTCTTCTTTCCGATATACTCATAGAGAGTACCGCCGAAATCATTGGTAATGTTGTATTTTCCATCAGAAAATGCACCGGCGCCGCCGAATCCGCTCATGATGGAGCAGCATTTGCAGTGAATACAGGACTTGATTTTATCACCATCAATGGGACATTTACGGTGCTCCAGCGGATGTCCTACCTCAAAAACAGCGATCTTTAAATCCGGTTTACGTTCCATCAGCTCATAGGCAGAAAAGATACCGCCGGGACCGGCGCCGATAATTAACACATCATACATATTGAAATTCTCCTTGTTTTCCTGAAATTTGATTCCCTCTTTCTGTATTATAGCATAAATTCGAAAAAATAGGCAGCGCGTCATGCGCTGCCCCGAAACAGTATCCCCCATGTCGTCATGGCATCTTCCGTTATCATATCATCACCTCAGAATAAAGCTTTTTTTATGGCTGTAACCATCAGCCTGATTCCCTTTGTAAAATTACCGGAGGTGTTTTCGAGCCTGATGACCTCTCCGGCGCTTCTTGGCAAAGGGCTGGCGCTGGGACTTGTATCTACCTTTTTTCCGTTTGTAAGCTACACACTGGGACTCCGCCAGATGGAGGCAGGAAAAGCCTCGGTTCTGGCGTTCTCTGAGCCGATGGTGGCAGCTGTGGCTGGGATTGTGGTATTTGGAGAAATGCTGCGGGTTGAAAATGTGCTGGGCATTCTTTTGATTTTCACAGCATTGGTGGTGTTGAACAGCCGGAACGTAAAACGGTAAAATCAGGGGCTAAGCGATAATGGAACTGTGACGAAAACACGGATCACAAATCTTAAACGGATATCCAACCGGCAGCATCCGTCCGCAGCGCTGGCAGCGGGCGATGTAGCTTTTTTTGCCCTTGGACAAATACTGCATGATCGTGCCTTCAGTGCGGCTGCGTTCTTGTTCGAGCCAGTCCTCGTCGATGATCTTGTCAAAACGGTGGGAGAACTGGTAGTAGAGGTCGAGCTTGCGGTAATATGTTTCGTATTTCTGCAGCCCCAGCTTGGAGCCGGCGCCTTTGTCCGGGTGTTTCAGGCGCTTGTCCGCCGGGTAATCCTTGCAATAGCGCAGCCATTGCAGGACAACCTGATGATCCTTGATATCGATGGGACAGCTGATCATGCGGTAGAGAATCCGTTTGTCATCGAATCCGTAGATATCGTTTCTGTAGCGTTCTGCCTGCGCATAAAGGCTTAAAATCTCATCGACGCTGACCTTTTCAAACGGAGGCGTCGGCTCAACGGATTTCCAGACTTTGATGATAACGTCCAGCGGCTCGTCCAGATCGAGGAGAATCTGCGGGAAACCGAGGCTGACTTTTTCGATCGGTTCTTCCTCCTGAGTAAGCTGTTCCCGGATATAATCGAGGGATTCCTGTCCCATCGCATTGACGTAGCCGGTGTCAAAGAGTCCGAAGCGTCCGGCGCGCCCGGCGATCTGCTTGATCTCCGGTACGGTCAGACCGCGCCGGGTGGTACCGTCAAATTTCTGGGTCTGGACGAATACGATACGCCGGACAGGCAGGTTGAGTCCCATGCCGATCGCGTCGGTGGCGACGACCACCTTGGTTTTGCCGCTGGTAAAAAGCTGCATCTGGCGTCGGCGGATCTCCGGCGGCAGGCTTCCGTATATAACACTTGCCTTGATACCTTCTTCTTCCAGACGTCCCGCCACATCCAGCACAGATTTTTTGGAAAATACGACGAGTGCATCGCCGGGAAGAACACTTTCCGGGAAGGAAAATGGCGTGTCCTCACAGATGAGCGCAGTTTTGCGCTGATACCGGCAGATGGCAAGGCTGTCGCCGCACAGATGGATCAGGTGTGTGACAGCAGATTCAGCGGCGGGACTCATGCAGACATGGATTTCGTGAGCTTTCAGCCCCAGAATCGCCTTTGTCCAGCAATGCCCGCGGTCTGGATCGGCGGTCAGCTGTGCCTCATCAATCACGGCAATATCGTATTCTTCCGAGAAATCTGCCATCTCGATCGTCGAAGCTGTGATCCGGCTGTCATCGTCGGCGATACACTCCTGACCGGTCAGCATGGTGCTGGGAACGCCGCAGTCGTGCATTTTTTCATATACCTCAAGCGCCAGAAGGCGCAGCGGACCGAGGTAAGTGCCCTTTTTCGCTGTTTTTAAGCGTTCCAGCGCGTGAAATGTTTTGCCGCTGTTGGTCGGTCCGATGTGGAGAATGAAACGGCGGTTCATCGCCATAGTCTCCGGAAATTCCAGCTCTGGGCGGGATGGGACGAGATCCATGATTTTATACTGGATGACGTAGCGCTTATAGATCTGGTAAAGCTCCAGAAGTGTCTGCGTGCAGAGCTGACCATCCAATTCTGTTTCCAGATAATTCAGAAAATCCACGGAAATATCATCGCGCTGGGCGGGCAGAAACATTGCCTCATCCAGGCGGATGAGCTGTGGCAGCAGGCTGGTTTCAATGAGCTTTGTGACAGCATCGTTGTGCGAACGGTACGCAAAATAAGCCAGATTTTTGATCTGGCGGTGCCATTCCTCCAGCGAGAGGCTGGTGACCTGTGTCGGTTTGGTGCGTTTCAGTGTTTTAAACAGCCGGTTGGTCCGCTCGCTCAGATCGCGGGGGCGGGAACTGGTCTTTCTTTTTTTCTTGCTTGCCGCCTGATACTGGCGGATATATGTCTGAAGAAGCTGGTTTGGCTCGATCATTTGAAAGTCTCCTCTTTATGTAAATATCTTGTCCGATAAATCTTCTGGTTTAAAGCTTCATTTGATATAGGAATGTTTCTATTATCGCAGAAGTTGCATGGATGTGCAAGAACGGGAAATCAGATTGCAGAAAAATATAAAAATATTTGATATAATAAGAACACTTAGTTAAAACAGAAAGGTCAACATTATATGGCATCAAACTATAAAACGGGCGCCAGCCTGAATTTAACTCCTTTCGAAATGCAGCTTCTAAGCCGCAGCCCCCTGTTTCGAGGCGCGGGCGAATCCGGAATCGGGGAGATGCTGTCCTGTCTGGGGGCGGAGGAACGCAGTTATGAAAAAGAAGAAATGATTTATCGCGCGGGGAATACGGTCACATCTCTGGGTGTGGTGATGCACGGAAGTGTGATGATTGTCAACGATGATCTGTGGGGCAACCGCAGCATTCTAGACCGGGTAGAACCGGGACAGATTTTTGCGGAGACATATGCGTGCGTGCCGGGGGAAAAGCTGCTGGTCGATGTGTTTGCAGCGGAGGTGACGGAAGTGCTGTTTTTAAATGTTGGAAAAATGCTGTCGCAGTGTCCCAATTCTTGCGGACATCACACGCAGCTTATCCGCAACCTGCTTGCAATCTCGGCGCAGAAAAACTTGCAGCTGTCCCGCCGGATCTTCAATACATCGTCGAAATCCATCCGGGGACGGCTTCTGTCGTACCTCTCCGATCAGGCGGTAAAAAATGAGAGCGAGAGATTTGATATCCCATTCAACCGCCAGCAGCTCGCCGACTATCTGGGCGTGGACCGATCGGCGCTGTCGGCAGAGCTGGGGAAAATGCAGCGGGAAGGGCTTCTGGAATTTAGAAAAAATCACTTTCATTTATATGAAGAGGTTAGAAGCTTGTAGATTACAAACAAAAATACCCTGTCAGGAGCATTAAAATCCGATCGACAGGGTATTTTTAGTGAAAATCCCTATGGGTGTAACAAGACCGGCTGTCCATTCCCTATACTTTCCTGCACCGGCTGTTTCAGCATATCCAGAAATGCCTGTGCCGCCGGCGTCAGAGGGCGCATCGGGTTTTGCAGGATGAGGATCTGGCGCTTCGGGATAGGGATATTTAAGTGAAGCTGGAACACGCGGTAGTTGAGCAGGTAGTTCCGGGCAAATTCCGAGGGAACAAAGCCGATTCCCAGATTGTGGGAGACGGTCGGGGCGATCAGATCGTTGGAAGAAACTTCGATGCTCGGGTGCAGATCCAGCCCCTGTTCCTCAAAGAGATTGTCCCAAAAAAGCCGCGTCGTCGTGCCGGACTCCATGCTGACAAGCGGGTGCATACAGAGCTCTTCAAGGGAGAGTGTGCGGTTCTGCAGCTCGGAAAAACGGTTTCCGGCGATGACGATATCCTGGAACTCGGCAACCGGCATCACGTGAACCAGATCCAGCTCCTTCATGATCTCGTGGATCGGAGAGATGATGACGGCAAAATCATTTTCCCCGGCCTTTAAGGAAGAAGCGGTGATCGGCGCAGAGTTGGAATGAATCTGTACGGTCACATTCGGAAAACGCTGCTGGAACTGTTCAATATAAGGAAGCAGAAAGAAGCGCATCGTCAGCTCGCTCGCACCGATCGAAACCCTGCCGCTCTGACTGTTCGTATATTCTTTTAAAATCTCTTCCGCGCGTCCCATCTGCTGGCAGGGACGGTTGATCTGGCGGAACAGGATCCGCCCTTCATCGGTCAGGGTCACGCCTTTTTGGGAGCGGTTGAAAAGTTTGCACTGAAGCATATCTTCTAAATTATGAATGTATTTTGTTACGGTTGGCTGCGTGAGGCAGAGATTCAAAGCCGCCTGGGTAATATTCTGGCACCGAGCCACCTCATAGAAAACCTTGTAGTAGTCAAAACTGATGTCCATGTATGTAGTTGAAATCCTTTCTGTATGTCGGGCTGTTTCTGCCTGATTGAAACAGTGTTTATCTGATTTTATATCTGTACTTATCTGTATGTCTATTTACCAAATATAGTCACACTTTATCGTATTTTTCCAGAAATGTCCAGCCGCAATAACGATTACCAATAACTATCACCATTCATTTTATCTATGGATATAGGAAAAAAATATAATTTTACCATTTGTATTTCTGGGAGTAAGATCGGGAACAGACGGGAAGAATGTGGAGACACAGGAGAAAACGTTACTGGGCACGTATGCGTGAACAGTAACTAGAACACGTGGCGGCATCGGGAAATGAAAGAACAATAGCCGGGGCAGCCGCGGGAGAACAACCCGGAGAGAGGAAGTGACAGTATGGGAGATCTGGGTGCGACCCTGATCAAGGAATTGAACTGTGAGACAGCCTTTACAATTGGCGGGATCGGCATATCAGAATCCGTTGTGGTTACATGGATCATGATGGCAGTGGTGCTCGTGGTTTCACTGATTGTGACGCACGGTCTGAAAGTTGAACATCCCGGACGCGGACAGCTCCTTCTGGAGAACGCTGTTACGTGGCTGCAGGGCATTGGCGAGGGAATCCTCGGAGAGGAAGGAAAAGGCTATGCGCCGTATCTGACATCCGTGCTGATGTATCTGGGCGTGGCGAACCTGCTTGGTATACTGGGATTCAAGCCGCCAACCAAGGATTTGAACGTCACGGCAGCACTGGCGCTGATGAGTATTGTGCTGATTGAGACAGCAGGGATTCGGGTCAAAGGTTTAAAAGGATGGTTAAAGAGCTTTACAGAGCCGATCGCCATCGTGACACCGATCAATATCATGGAGGTATTTATCAAACCGTTGTCGCTGTGTATGCGACTGTTCGGAAACGTGCTGGGCGCGTTCGTCATCATGAAATTGATTGAATACATCCTTCCGGTAGGGCTTCCGGTATTGTTCAGCGCTTACTTTGATATTTTTGACGGTCTGATTCAGGCGTATGTATTTGTCTTTCTGACAGGGCTTTTTATCAAGGAATCAATCGAGTAATAGAAGAGAAATAGAAAATTACAAAAAGGAGACTTTATTATGGGTACAATCATTGCAATCGGAGCAGGTCTGGCAGTTCTTGCAGGCGCAGGAGCCGGAATTGGTATCGGAATCGCCACATCTAAGGCGACTGAGGCAGTCGCAAGACAGCCGGAGGCAGAGGGAAAAATCACAAAGATTCTATTGTTAGGTGCGGCACTTGCCGAGGCAACTGCTATTTATGGTTTCGTTATTGCCCTTTTGATTATTATTCTTTTAAGCTGATACGATAGAAAACGAAAGGTGGGGCAAGGCTATGTTACGGTTGGACATCAACCTGGTTTTTACGATCATCAACCTTTTAATCTGGTATGCGATTATCCGTATTTTCCTCTTTAAGCCGATCAACAAAGTGATCGATAAACGGAATGCAGCCATTCAGGAAAAGTATGATGAGGCAAAAAAGATGCAGGAAGAAGCGCAGGCGGAGAAAGAGAAATACGCAGCCTGCCAGGATGAAATAGAAGCAGAGAAAAACAAGGTGCTGGATGCGGCGCGTGCGAGTGCACGTGAGGAAGGACGCCAGCTGATTGAAAACGCCCAGAAAGAGGCAGATAAAGTCATCCGTAAGGCGGGCGAGGATGCACGCCGGGAGAAGGATAAGATGCTCGAACAGGCGAAGCATGAAATTTTGTCGCTGGTTCTGGACGCGGCGGCTGGTTCGATGAACAAGAAGTCGGATGACAGCGCTCTTTATGATGAGTTTTTGAAGAAAGCGGGT
The DNA here is from genome assembly GCF_003477925.1 of Clostridium sp. AF32-7AC. Classification (NCBI taxonomy): domain Bacteria; kingdom Bacillati; phylum Bacillota; class Clostridia; order Eubacteriales; family Clostridiaceae; genus Clostridium; species Clostridium sp. AF32-7AC. The sequence continues at coordinate 136,021 of NZ_QUEG01000003.1, read as the reverse complement.
ACGACGGAGAATGAAGAAACTTGATGTCTATTTACAAGAAATAAAGAGGCAGAAGATTTCTGTCGATGATCTGCAGCATGCGGCTGAGATACTGGCTGCGACACCGCAGCTTCCGGCAGAGCTTGAAAATCCGGATTTGACCCGTGAGAAGCGGGAAGATCTGGTTCGTAGCCTGTTTCCGCTGGCAGTCCGGGGAATCATCGAGGTGCTGGCACAGGATCAGACAATGAAAATGATGCCGGATCTGATTAAGGAAGCGGAGACGTTTGAAAAGCCGGATAAATATCTGCGCTGTGTGCTGGAATATGTCAAAGAGCCGGATGAAAAACAGGCAGCCGGAATCCGGAAATTTCTCTCGGAGAAATATCCGGGACGGGAACTCCGGATTGTGAAGGAAGAAAAGCCGGAGCTTGGAAGTGGTTTTATCCTCCGGGTCGGAAGTGAGGAATATGACTGGAGCACGGAGGGAAGAAAACGGGCACTGGCAGATAAATTAAAGAATCTGGTAAAAGAGCCGGATTCGGGTGATTTCCTTACCCAGAAGGGAATCATCGGGATTCTGAAAGGAAATCTGGATGGAATCGACATTTCAGCCCGTGAGATCGGTACGGTCAGCCGGGTGGGCGACGGCATCGCCTATGTGGATGGAATCGACCATGCGATGTACGGTGAGATTGTGGCGTTTGACGGCGATGTGAGAGGCATGGTACAGGATATCCGGTCGAAGGAGATCGGCTGCATCCTCTTTGGACATGCGAACACCATCGGAGAAGGAAGCCGCGCGATGCGGACCGGCAAGATGGCAGGTATCCCGGTTGGCGAGGGATTCTTAGGGCGTGTTGTAGATGCGCTGGGCAATCCGATCGACAATAAAGGGGAGATTGAGGCAGCCGGATACCGTCCGGTGGAATCACCGGCGCCGGGTATTATCGAGCGTCAGTCAGTTGATACCCCGATGGAGACCGGTATCCTCTCGATCGATTCGATGTTCCCGATCGGACGCGGACAGCGTGAGTTGATCATTGGTGACCGCCAGACCGGTAAGACCTCGATCGCGGTAGATACGATGCTGAACCAAAAGGGAAAAGACGTGATCTGCATCTATGTGGCGATCGGTCAGAAGGCTTCAACGGTATCGAGACTGGTTCATACACTGGAAAAACACGGGGCGATGGAGTACAGCATCGTGCTGGCAGCGACGGCGAGTGATCCGGCGTCCTTACAGTATATCGCGCCGTATGCAGGAACGGCGCTGGCAGAATATTTTATGCATCAGGGAAAAGATGTTCTGATTGTCTATGACGATTTATCGAAACACGCGGTTGCGTACCGTGCACTGTCTCTTCTGATGGAACGTTCCCCGGGACGTGAGGCATATCCGGGCGATGTATTCTATCTGCATTCCCGTCTGCTGGAGCGCTCGGCGCGGCTTTCGGATGAGCTGGGCGGTGGTTCAATCACAGCGCTGCCGATTGTCGAGACACAGGCGGGCGATGTGTCGGCGTATATCCCGACCAACGTTATTTCCATCACAGATGGACAGATTTTCCTGGAAAGTTCGCTGTTCTTCGAGGGCATGCGCCCGGCGGTCAATGTAGGGCTTTCGGTATCGCGTGTCGGCGGCGCAGCGCAGACCAAGGCTATGAAGAAGGCAGCCGGAAGCGTACGTATCGACCTGGCACAGTACCGCGAGATGGAAGTATTTACACAGTTTAGCTCCGATCTGGATCCGGCAACTAAGGCACAGCTTACCTACGGCAGCGGTCTGATGGAGCTGTTAAAACAGCCGCTTGAGCATCCGCTCTCGATGGAAGAACAGGTTGTGATTCTGTATGCGGCGACGAGCCATCTGCTGGTAGATATTCCGAAGGAAAAGCTGAAAGCATTCCAGGGCGGGCTCTACGAATATATGAGAAGTTTCTACCCGCAGGTGGGCGATGCACTCCGCACGACGAAGACACTCAGCGATGATATCCAGCGAGAGATTGCGAAGGCGGTGGGCGAGTACAAGGCAAAATTCCTGAAAGCACAGGGAAATGCGCCGGAGGCAGCAGCGGATGCAAAACCGGATAAGCAGTAAGGCGGTGATGGAAGATGGCAGGACTCAGAGAGATCCAGAACCGGATCCGGAGTATTCAGGATACGCGCAAGATCACGAATGCGATGTACCTGATATCTTCGACAAAATTAAAGAAAGCCAGAAAAGAACTGGCAGAGACGGAGCCGTATTTCTATGCATTGCAAAATGTCATCCGGCGTATCCAGAGGCATCTGCCAAACATGGAAAGCCCCTATTTTGAAAAAGAAGGACACCAGTCGAAAAAAACGGGGCTGCTGGTTATTTCCGGTGATAAAGGGCTGGCGGGTGCTTATAACCATAATATCATGAAGATGGCGGATACATTTTTAAAGGATCCTTCCCGCGAGGTACATCTGTTTGTCATCGGTGAGACGGGGCGGCAGTTTTTTGCCTCCCAGCACATCCCGATTGAAGAAAATTTCCAGTATACGGCGCAGGATCCGACGTTTAACCGGGCAAGGTGGATTGCTGGAATGCTTCTGGAACGATATTTGTCGGGTGATTTGGATGAGATCCATGTCCTGTATACAAGAATGGAAAATGTGATGCAGAGTGTGGCGAAGGATAAAAGAGTGCTTCCGATTACCAAGCCGGATATGCATGGAATGGCGATTCCGGTCGATGTGCGGCTGGAGGAGTTTTCCCTCCGGCCAACGCCGGAGGAAGCGATGAATGCGATCGTTCCGAACTATGTAGCCGGATTTATCTACGGCGCTCTGGTTGAGTCGTTCTGCAGCGAGCAGAATGCCCGTATGATGGCGATGGATGCGGCGACGGATAATGCGGATGCACTTTTAAAAGATTTGAATACGATGTACAACCGGGCGCGGCAGGCGGCGATCACACAGGAGATCACCGAAGTATGCGGCGGCGCGGCTGCACAGAGACGAGAACGAGAAGAGGAGATGAGAGTGTGATGGGAGAACAGGCGGCAAAGACAAAAAAGACCGAAACCAGCCTGCCGGAAGGCAAGATTGTCCAGGTTTCCGGTCCGGTTGTCGATGTGAAATTTGAGAGCGGTCCCCTTCCGGAGATCCGGGACGCGCTCACAGTAGAAAATCAGGGAAAGACGTGTGTGATGGAAGCTGCCAAGCACATGGGAAATAATATCGTCCGCTGCATCATGCTGTCGGCAAGCGAGGGCTTGAGCCGTGACATGAAGGTAACACCGACGGGAGAAGGCATTTCCGTTCCGGTTGGCGAAAAGACGCTTGGACGTTTGTTTAATGTTTTAGGTGAGACGGTAGATGGAGGACAAAAGCTGGATGGTGAGGAGCACTGGTGTATTCACCGGGATCCGCCGCCATTTGAGGATCAGAGCCCGGTCGCGGAGATTCTGGAGACGGGCATCAAGGTTATTGATCTTCTGGCGCCGTATTCCAAGGGCGGAAAAGTCGGTCTGTTTGGCGGCGCGGGCGTCGGAAAAACAGTCCTGATTCAGGAGCTGATCCGGAATATTGCGATGGAGCAGGGCGGTTATTCTATCTTTACGGGTGTCGGTGAGCGTTCCCGTGAGGGCAATGACCTCTGGAGTGAGATGAAGGCATCCGGTGTTCTGGAAAAGACAGCGCTCGTGTTTGGACAGATGAACGAGCCGCCGGGAGCTCGTATGAGAGTTGCAGAGACCGGGCTTACGATGGCAGAATATTTCCGTGACAAAATGCACCGGAATGTGTTACTATTTATCGATAATATTTTCCGCTATGTACAGGCAGGTTCGGAGGTTTCAGCGCTGCTTGGGCGTATGCCGTCGGCGGTTGGTTATCAGCCAACGTTAGCGAATGAGATGGGCGAGCTGCAGGAGCGGATTGCCTCGACGAAAGATGGTTCGGTCACTTCAATCCAGGCAGTCTATGTACCGGCGGATGATTTAACCGATCCGGCACCGGCGACTACCTTTACCCATCTGGATGCGACTACGGTTCTTTCCAGAAAGATCGTAGAACAGGGTATCTACCCGGCGGTCGATCCGCTGGAATCCTCGTCCCGTATTCTGGAACCGGATGTGGTCGGAGAAGAACACTATGAGACGGCCAGACGGGTGCAGGAGATTTTACAGAAATACAAGGAATTGCAGGATATCATTGCAATTCTGGGTATGGACGAGTTGTCTGAGGAAGATAAGCTGACCGTCGGTCGCGCAAGAAAGATACAGCGTTTCTTATCCCAGCCGTTCCACGTGGCGGAGAACTTTACCGGTGTACCGGGCAAGTATGTGCCGTTAAAGGATACCGTCAAGGGCTTTAAGGCAATTCTGGATGGTGAGATGGATGCGTACCCGGAGGCAGCATTCTTCAATGTCGGAACGATCGAGGATGTAGTGGCAAAGGCGAAGGCTTTAGAGAAACAGGAGGCGTAGGAACGGATGGCAGATTTTCATGTAAAAATCATATCCAGCAACCGGACATTCTATGAGGGAGTCTGCCACTGTCTGATCCTTCCGGCGGTGGACGGTGAGATGGCTGTCATGGCGCACCATGAGAGCGAGATCGTGGCAGTCAAAGCGGGAGAAATGCGTTTCCAGGTGACAGAGGACGGTCCGTGGGAGGCGGCAGTCGTCGGGCAGGGCTTCTGTGAGATCGCCAACAACCGTGTTATGTTGCTGGCAGATACGATCGAGAAACCGGAGGAGATCGACCGGATCCGGGCGCAGGAGGCATTAGAGCGTGCGAAAGAGCGGCTGCGCCAGAAACAGAGTATTTCCGAGTATTACAGCACCCGCGCGGCGATGGCGAGAGCGCTGGTTCGTCTGAAAGAGACGGAAAAATTTGTGGACTAGGTGCGTTAGAGGCGGATTTGAGCCTGATGTAATTTTGTGGCAGATGCGGTTCAGAAAGAAATGACAGAAAATCAGTAAGAATGGAGAACAGGGCATGACATTACTTCAGTTAAAATACGTGGTGGAGGTGGCGGCAGCCGGAACCATCAGCGGGGCGGCAAAAAAACTTTATATTGCACAGCCGAGCCTCACGGCGGCGATCAAGGAACTGGAGCATGAGATTGGATTTTCCCTGTTTACCCGCACGAACAAGGGCGTGGTGATTTCCCCGGACGGGGAAGAATTTCTGGGGTATGCGAGACAGGTGATCGAGCAGGCAAACCTGATCGAGGAGCGCTATTTTGGCGCTGTGCCGCAGAAACGCCAGTTCTGCGTCTCCACCCAGCACTATTCCTTTGCCGTTGAGGCGTTTGTCGATCTGATCCGCGAGTACGGCGGAGAAGAGTACGATTTCCGTATCCGCGAGACGCAGACGTATGAGCTGATTGAGGATGTGGCGAAGCTTAGGAGCGAGGTTGGCGTGCTGTATCTGAACCGTTTTAACGAGACGGTGATCCGCAAGACGCTGCGGGAACACGACCTCAAATTTACGCGGCTTTTTATGGCAAAACCGCATGTATTTATCGGTGCAGCCAATCCGCTTGCAAGCCGCAGTTCCATCACCCTGTCGGATTTGGAACCTTATCCGCGTCTGTCCTATGAGCAGGGCGAGCACAATTCCTTTTATTTCTCCGAGGAGATCCTAAGCACTCTGGACAGCCGCAAGGACATCCTGGTGTCCGACCGCGCGACCCTGTTTAATCTTCTGATCGGGCTGAATGGGTATACGATCTGCAGCGGTGTCATCAATGAGGAACTGAACGGACCGAATATTGTAGCGATTCCGCTTGATGTGGACGATTATATGGAGATCGGTTACATTACCCACAATCGCGTGACACCGGGACGGTTTGCGGGGCTATATATTGAGGCGTTGAAGCGGAGAGTGGGAGTGCCGGTTTCCAAAGTGTCTACCCGTGAACCAATAACCAGAATTCCTGTTTCCGACAGGTGATTTTTTGGTTTGACTTTTTTTAAAACAGGAAATATAATAATACCGAAACGAGTAGCAAACGAGCGTAAATCCAGTTTTTGCTGCTCTTTTTTTATTATTCCATAAAGAATGTGACAAGGTGCATTTTTTATTAAATTTCATAAAAATGCCATTAAAAAGTGTGTTGCAAAATAAATGCTTTTGAAATAAAGTCTTCCGGAATGGGAAAACATGAGTCAATCCGAGAGTCTTACAGAAAATATTCAAGGAATGTGCATAACCTATATTTGCTGTCACAGAAAGATGTGGGGAAAGAGGAAAATTTATTGTTGAAACCGTTTTATTTGATGCCATTTTTAACGTGACAAATCGAAATTTTTTGCCGAAGATAGATTTGTATGAAAATAGGAACGAAATCGGAAAGAGGATGATAGAATGCGGCAGAATAGAGGAATGATTTCATGTCAGCGTCCATAATCGGCACTTCCTTTTTGTAAGAAATGTGGTATACTCGATAGAACATGAAAACCATATTAAAAAAGGTGAAAAGCAGAATGAATCATATTTCAATTACAACCCTGGAAGCGCCAGAGCTGGATATCTACGCCCGGCTGAGCGAGGGGCAGTTATTTCATTATAATGAACCAAAGGAAGGTCTTTTCATTGCGGAAAGCCCTAAGGTCATCGGGCGGGCGCTCGACGCGGGATATGAGCCGGTTTCTTTTCTGATGGAAGAACGCCATATCGAGACAGAAGGGCGGGAGATTCTGGAACGCCCGGTGTGTGCGGGAGTGCCTGTGTTTACGGCACCATTTGATGTGCTGACGCGCCTGACCGGCTTTAAACTGACGCGCGGGATGCTGTGTGCGGTGAAACGGAAGAAAATGCCGGGGATCGAGGAAATCTGTGCAGGTGCCAGACGGATCGCGATTCTTGAGAATGTAGAAAATCCTACGAATGTGGGGGCGATTTTCCGGTCAGCGGCGGCGCTCTTTATGGATGCGGTGCTTCTGACACCGGGATGCAGTGACCCGATGTACCGCCGCGCAAGCCGTGTCAGTATGGGAACAGTGTTTCAGGTGCCGTGGACGTACATTCCGAAGGGCGACTGGGCGGAGAACAGTATGGAAACGCTTAAGAAGCTGGGATTTTGCACGGCGGCGATGGCGCTCAGTGACCGTTCCGTGAGTATCGCGGATCCGGCGCTTTCGCAGGAAGAAAAATTAGCAATCATTCTCGGAACCGAGGGTGACGGGTTGGCGGCATCGACGATCGCGGCGTGCGATTACACCGTGAAAATCCCGATGTCACACGGCGTGGATTCGCTCAACGTGGCAGCAGCGAGTGCAGTGGCGTTCTGGCAGCTGGGCATGGGAAACAGGAAATAAAGTTCTGGCTGTGTAAAAAATGTACATTGCTTAAATGTGTTTCAAATGCCAGAAATGAGTGCGGAAATGGATGGAAAGAATCGTTTGGAGGAAGGAGAAAATAGAATGAAGTGTCCAAAATGCGGACAGGAAGCAGTTGGAAATTTTTGCAGTAACTGCGGAACTCCGCTTGTAAATGATACAGTACGCCGAGAACAGGAAACGGTGGGAAGAAAGCTGGAAAATAGCTATGACGACGGTGATTCAGAACAGCGGAATCCAGCTCGGATGGAATCGGATGAGAAAAAGGCGGAATCTGGCTCTGGATCGAAACGAAACAGTCAGGAAAAGCGGAGCAGCCAGAGTCAGGACGCACAGAAGCGTGAGGAAGAGCGCCGCGACAATGAACGCTGCCAATCCCAGGCACAGGAGGATGCCCGCCGCGACCGTGAAGCGGCATCGCGCAGACGACAGGACGCGAGACGTTCTTCTTCCAGCGCGAAAGAGGATAAGCGGGATGCAAAACAGCAGAAGCAGATGGAAAAACGCCTTCATGCTCTGGAGTCGGAGCGGGAGCGCTCAGAGCGTCAGAAAAATCGGATGGAGCGCAGCCACCAGCGGGAACTGGAACGCCAGTCCCGGGAGGCAGAGCGCACCAGACGGGCGGCGGAGCGCAGTGAGGCGCATACGCAGAGTGACTCAAATGACGGTCCGTCCGTGCTGGATGTGACGGCAGCCGGAGTAACCGGCGTGGTTGTGCTGATGGCGCGCGTGATGCAGGCAGCCAGTTTTCTTCTGATGGCGGGAATCACCTGGGCGAATGCGAAGGCATTTCGGTATGGCGGCGACGATCTGGGCTATATCGGAACTATGATTACCGAGGAAAATTATGGTCTGGGGCTGTATGTAGGGATTGGCGTATTTCTGGTACTGATGGGCGCGATTTGGTGCCTGTGGATTCTTTCAGGCAAGCACGCGGGTGGTAAAGTACGGCTGCAAAAATACGATACGGGGCGCGGATTTATCCCGTTTATAATCATCCTTGTTCTGGTATTAGTAGCCGGTCCGGCAGCGTACCTGATGCCGAAGAATGCGGGCAGCTTACAGCCGATTGTGGACGGCGGCTATGCGGCGCTGGAGGCGATCAATGCGAACCACGGATTTCTGCTGTTCTGCAGCATCGGAGGCGCGATCCTTTCGTTTATCCGGAAAATGCTGCTGGTATAATTTTATAATTCATCTAATTGCCCGAACTGATACCCCATTTCCTCCCATTTTGCCAGAAGTTCATCGAGAATCTGAGCGTTGGTCTGCGAAGTGCTGTGCAGAAGGACGATCGCGCCGGGGTGGATGCGCGTCAGAAGCTTGGAAAATGCTTCTTCTTTGGATGGCTGCTGATCCTGCATCCAGTCCACATAGGCGAGACTCCAGAAAAAGGTCTTGTAGCCGAGCTCCTTTGCCATCTGCAGGTTCGATTCACTGTATTTGCCCTGTGGCGGACGGTAATATTTTTTCATTGTCTGCCCGGTGACGGACTGGTAGAGTGTTTCCAGGGCAGTCAGCTCCTTTTCAAATGCTGCTTTGTCGGAAATGCGGGACATATCGGGATGGTGATACGTGTGGTTGGCGACGGTGTGACCCTCTGCGATCATCTGTTTTACCAGTTCAGGACTGGTTTCGAGATAGTTGCCGACGACGAAAAAGGTTGCCGGGACATGGTGTTTTTTCAGTGCTTCCAGAATGGCAGGTGTGCAGCCGTTTTCATATCCGGCGTCGAAGGTCAGATAGATGACGGGCTTGGAGGTATCGCCTACATAGAAAGCATCAAAATTTTTTAAAGTGTCGGCGGAGGCATTGCCGACCGGTGTCTGCCCTGGACTGGGAAATCCAAGTCCCCAGTTTCCATCTGCGGAAACCGGAATCGAATCGGAATCAAAGGCAGGCGGGAGCGAGCCACAGGCGATAACAGGCGCTGAAACCGTGTGCCCGGATGGACGGCGCAGGAAATGTGCGGCAGTCTGCCCGGCGAAGAAAGAAATGGCAAACAGGGCGGGAACCAGCAGCGGGGAAATGATGTGCCGGAAACGTGATGGAACAAAATGCATGGGAAAATGAATGAACATGATGTGACCTGAAAGATATATTTTCATAAATATATGAAAGAAGGGGGAACATCATGTTTTTATTATAATTTGGTGTCCGTGAAATGCACCGAATCGGAAAAACCAAGCGGTACCATATAACAAATTTTATGTGCTGACATAACAAATTAATGCTTGTCATGCCCTTTGTACCTATGTTATTATTATAACGATGCTTAGATGAGATGCTCCGAACCCTTGAACAAGGGGAGCTGGATGAAAAGCAGATTATGAAATTATGATGAAATAAATAAGAGAAACAAGGAGGATGTTGAAGGATGAAGCCTTATAGCGAGATGACGAAAGAAGAACTTCTGGAGCTTAAGCGTGATCTGAGCGATCAGTACCGGGAGTTTCAGGGCAAGAATCTGACGCTGGATATGTCACGCGGTAAGCCAAGTGCAGAGCAGCTTGACTTATCGATGGGAATGATGGACGTACTGAGCAGCGACAGTGATCTGACCTGCGAAGATGGGACAGACTGCCGCAATTATGGCGGCCTGGACGGTATCAGCGAGGCGAAGGAGCTGTTAGCGGATATGATCGAGGTTCCGGCTGACAATATCATTATCTATGGAAACTCCAGCCTGAACGTAATGTACGACACCATCTCCCGTTCTATGACTCATGGCGTTATGGGAAATACCCCGTGGTGCAAGCTTGACAAGGTTAAATTCCTGTGCCCGGTACCGGGATATGACAGACATTTCTCCATTACTGAATATTTTGGTATCGAGATGATCAACATTCCGATGACCGCAGATGGTCCGGATATGGATCTGGTGGAGAAGTATGTGACCACCGACCCGACCGTAAAGGGAATCTGGTGTGTTCCAAAATACTCCAACCCGACCGGCAATTCCTACTCCGATCAGACGGTACGCCGTCTGGCACGCATGCATCCGGCAGCTCCGGACTTCCGTATTTACTGGGACAATGCTTATGGCATCCACCATTTATACGATGATGAGCAGGATCATGTGCTGGAGATTCTGGCAGAATGTAAGAAAGCCGGCAACCCGGATATGGTTTACAAATTCTCTTCAACCTCCAAGATTACGTTCCCGGGTTCCGGCATTGCGGCAATCGCAACCTCCCACAATAACCTGGATGATATCAAGAAGCAGTTAAAGATTCAGACTATCGGTCATGATAAAGTGAATCAGCTCCGCCACGTGCGTTTCTTCAAGGATATCCACGGCATGGTAGAGCACATGAGAAAGCATGCCAACATCCTGCGCCCGAAATTCGAGGCAGTTGAGAACATTCTCGACCGTGAGCTGGGCGGACTGGAGATCGGTACCTGGACAAAACCGCACGGCGGCTACTTCATTTCCTTTGATTCACTGAATGGCTGTGCGAAGGATATCGTTGCGAAGTGCAAGAAAGCAGGCGTTGTCATGACCGGAGCCGGTGCAACTTATCCATATGGCAAGGATCCGGAGGATCGCAACATCCGTATTGCTCCATCTTATCCGCCGCTGCAGGATCTGATCACTGCAACCGAGCTGTTTGCACTCTGCGTCAAGCTGGTCAGTGTCAACAAGTTGTTAGAGGAAATGTAATATTAAACCAAGAAGTACAGGAATTGTATGGGTATGTCGAAGGACCGCTGCCCATACAATTCTTTTTTCGGAGAAAAAGTGATGATAAAGGAAAAGTTATCCCTGATCTGGGGGAAGTTTGTAAACAGGGAGACGATATCGTATCTGATATTCGGCGTTCTGACGACGCTGGTGGACTGGATTTCCTATGCGGTTTTTCGCCACAACGGCATGAACTACCGTATGGCGACGATCTGCTGTCAGGCGGCGGCGATCCTGTTTGCATATGTGACAAACAAGATCTGGGTATTCCGAAGCTACAATTTCCACCCTGTATATCTTCTTAAGGAAATGGCTTCGTTTTTCTCCTGCCGTATTCTCACATCGGTGTTCACGTATGTGGCGATGATCGTGATGGTAGACGGCATGGGAATCAAACAGGATATGATCTGTAAGATTGTGGTATCAGCGATCTCGCTGGTGCTGAATTATATTTGCAGTAAATTATTTATTTTCAAAAAGAAAGAATCCTCGAAATAGGGCTGTGTGGAGAAATGACAGCGGAAATGGATGCTGTAGTCAGACCGGAAAAGCCGGAAAGAGTAGAGAAAACGCCGCCTGAACAGGATTCTGGATGGAGGGAAGATGGAGCAAAGAGAACGAGACGAAAGTTCCAGTAAACTGGAAGAAGCACTCAGGGAGCTTACGGGAGCGGAAACAACGGGGAAAATAGAGGAGTATGGGAACGAGCGGGAAGGTGCGGACGTGGATTCGGAGACCGCTTGTACAGATATGAGACGTGCTGAACGAATGCCGGCCTGGAGACAGGAAGAAGATGCCAGAAAATCTAAACTTTCAGAGTCCAGAGCAGATGTCATTAAAGAGTTGAATGATGATGACTGGGAGCAGGAAGAATTAGATGAATTAGATGAGTGGGATGAACCAGAGAAATCACCCCGCGGAATGGGCCGCCTGGCTGCGGTTTTCCGTCCGTCGGATGATCTCCTGGCGGCATTTTTCCTGCCGGTGGTGATTTTGATCCTGATTTTTGCATACCGCGGTATTTTCCCTTTTGGGCAGGAAAGCTTCCTGCGGACGGATATGTACCACCAGTATGCGCCATTTTTCTCGGAATTCCGGCATAAGCTTTTAAGTGGCGAGAGCCTGCTTTACAGCTGGGATGTCGGCATGGGCGTAAACTTTGCCGCGCTCTATGCGTACTATCTGGCGAGCCCGTTCAACTGGCTGCTGCTGTTATGCCCGTCGTCCCTGATTATCGAATTTATGACCTACATGATCGTGTTCAAGAGCGGTCTGGCGGGTCTTTCGATGGCGTGGTATCTGAAAAAGCACACGGGTTCGCAGAAGTTTGGAGCGTGCTATTTCGGCGTATTCTATGCGCTGTCCGGCTATATGGCGGCGTATAGCTGGAATATCATGTGGCTGGACTGCATCGTGCTGCTGCCGCTGATCCTGCACGGCCTGGAGCGGCTGGTGCGCGAAAAAAAAGGGCTTTTTTACTGCCTGATGCTGGGACTTTCAATCCTGTCCAACTACTATATATCAATTATGATATGTCTCTTCATGGTGATTTACTATGTGGCGCTCTTGTTTTTGGAGAAACGGCCGGGATGGAAAGATTGTCTGCACAGCTTTTTCCTGTTTGGTGTGTATTCGCTTCTGGCGGGTGCGCTGGCGGCTGCGGTGCTTCTTCCGGAGATTGCGGCGCTGCAGAGTACGGCGTCTGGCGATTTTAATTTTCCGACCACACTGGAAATCTACTTCCCGATCTTTGATATGATCGCGCGGCACATCGGAAATGTACAGGTGGAGACGGGACTCGACCATTGGCCGAACCTCTACTGCGGCGTGGCAGTCTACATTTTTATGGGGTTGTATTTTTTGAACCGCCGGATTGCGATCCGGGAAAAGGTTGTGTACGGTGTGCTGCTGCTCTTTTTCTATGCCAGCTTTTCGTTCAATGTGCTGAATTTTATCTGGCATGGCTTCCATTACCCGAACAGCCTGCCGTGCCGCCAGTCGTTTATCTATATCGCGCTGGTGCTGACGATGTGTTTCCGGGCGTATCTATATCTGGATGAAATATCCAAACGGCAGTTTGCCGGGGTGACATCCGCCACGATTGGCTACGTGATTCTGGCAGAAAAGCTGGTGACGGACGATGCGTTTGAGCCGGTTGTCTGGTATGTGGCAGTGGTGCTTCTGCTGCTGTATCTGGGCGTCTTTTATTTCTATCAAAATAAAGAACATTTCGCGTTCACGGCGGCGCTTCTGGCGATGGCGCTGGTAAGTGTGGAGGCGCTTGCCAATATGGCGGCAACGAGCATTCCGACGACGAGCCGGACTGATTATGTGGCAGACAATCAGGATGTTGCAGCGGTGACAGAGCCGCTCAAAAAGACGGAATTTTACCGGATTGATAAAACGAATGCGCGCACGAAAAATGATGGCGCGTGGATGCATTTTCCATCCGTATCACTGTTTTCATCGGTGGCAAATGCCGGGGTGACGGATTTCTTCAAACAGATGGGCTGCGAAGGTTCGACGAACGCATACAGCATCGTGGGAAGTACGCCGCTGGTGGATTCGTTATTTTCAATCAAATATGCACTCTATGAGGGCAAGCAGGACAATCCGCGCCTGTCGCTCTATGCATTTTCAGGTGACACGTACCTCTATGAGAATCCGTGGACGCTGCCGCTCGGCTTTATCCTGCCGGACATAGTAGAAACGGGCTGGAAGCGCGATCTTTCTTCGCCAGCGGATGTCCAGAATGATTTATCGGATGTGCTGGGCGTGCCGGAGTGCCTGATTTTCACGGACGGGGAGGAGCAGGGGAATCGTTTTTCCTTTACAGCACCGGAAGATGGGGAGTATTATATAAGTGTCGCAAACCGTCAGATTGATTCGGTTAAACTGGATGTCGGCGGGGAGAGCCGCAGCATTGATACGTTGAAACGCGGGTATCTGGTGGAAACCGGATATGTGAAGGCAGGCACATTGATTCTGCTGGAGAGCAATGACAGTGCCGGAAGCATGGACGCGAGCGCGTACCGCTTTGACGAAGCCGGGCTGCGTGCGCTCTATGAGCGCCTCAACCAGCATCCATTTGAACTGGAAACATTGGGCGAGGAGGCGATGAAGGGCACGATCGACGCGGGCGAGGGCGGAACGCTGTTCCTCACGATCCCGTATGACGAGGGCTGGACGGTCACGGTGGATGGAAAAGAAGCTATCACGCGTCCGGTCTGGAAGGCATTTACCGGCGTGGAACTGACGGCGGGAACCCATACGGTGGAACTCAGGTATTATCCGCAGGGACTGCATGAGGGACTGCTGATCAGCGGAGGTGCGCTGTTTGTGCTGGCGGTGATTGTGGCTTCTATGTATATAAGGAAGAAGAAGCAGGGGAAAACTTCTGCAAAAATGAGAAGAACGGTGGAAAAAGAGCCGGATGGAGATTTGAAACTGAGAAATTGAGATACAAAATTTATAGAAAAGAGGTTAAAATCATGAAAAAGCTGGAAGAATATGTAAGAAGCATTCCGGACTTCCCGGAGCCGGGTATTATTTTCCGCGATATTACTACGATTTTACAGGATGCAGACGGACTGCAGCTTGCGATCGACGGAATCCAGAAATCTTTAGAGGGCGTGGATTATGATATCGTGGTTGGTCCGGAGTCCCGCGGGTTTATTTTCGGCGTGCCGGTTGCATATGCGATGCACAAGGGATTCGTGCCGATCCGCAAGAAAGGCAAACTGCCGTGCAAGACGGTATCTGTAAGCTACGATCTGGAGTATGGCAGCGCGGTTCTGGAGATGCATGAGGATGCCATTAAACCGGGACAGAAGGTAGTTATCGTTGACGACCTGATCGCAACCGGCGGAACGACCGAGGCGATTGTCAAGCTCATCGAGAAGATGGGCGGCGAGGTTGTAAAAATCTGCTGCGTGATGGAGCTGGCAGGCTTAAAGGGACGCGAAAAACTGAACGGATATGCGGTGGATGCCCTAATTACCTATGAGGGGAAATAGATAACGGTTCACGGGTAGGCACTTTTGGAACCGAAAGTGCCGTAAGAAAACGTGGCGACAGCAGGAATTTGCCGTATTTAAATGCGAAGCCACGGCAAATTCCGTTACTGGGCATGTATGCGTGAACAGTAACAAAATAGTTTGCCGTTGCATTTTTTGTCAAATATTCGTATAATAGGTGTATTCTATATAATATTTTATTTCATTTGCGTGAACCGCTTTCCGGATTCCGAACGGCAGGCGTTTCAGTTATCTACGGAAGGGTCAGGAGGCATATATGGGAAATTTGGATAAAATAAAAAAGCTGGATCAGGAAATTGAAGCGCCGGCGGATTTTACGAGTCCGGAGGTACTGTATAATGAGTTGATTGCCGCCATTCGCAAGTACCATCCGTCGGATGACATCAGCATGATTGAGAAAGCGTACCAGATCGCGTATGACGCACACAAGGACCAGAGGCGTAAATCAGGTGAACCGTATATCATTCATCCGCTCTGTGTGGCGATCATTCTGGCGGATCTGGAGCTGGATAAAGAGACTCTGGTGGCAGGTATCCTGCACGATGTCGTGGAAGATACGGTCATGACAGAGGAGGAGATCACGGCGATCTTTGGCGAGGAGGTAGCACTTTTAGTAGACGGCGTTACCAAGCTGACCCAGATCTCGTGGACGATCGATAAAGTAGAGATTCAGGCGGAAAACCTGCGTAAGATGTTCTTAGCGATGGCGAAGGACATCCGGGTTATCCTGATTAAGCTGGCAGACCGTCTGCACAATATGCGGACGCTTCAATATATGAAGCCGGAAAAACAGAAAGAAAAGGCGCGTGAAACGATGGATATCTACGCGCCTATTGCTGATCGTCTCGGTATTTCCAAGATCAAGACCGAGCTGGATGATTTGTCTCTCAAATATCTCCAGCCGGAGGTTTACAAAGAATTGTCCGAAAAACTGGCGCTCCGTAAGGACACCAGGGAGGCGTTTATCCATAAGATTATGGATGAAGTCAAGAAACATATGGACGATGCGGGCATCGAAGCCAAGGTAGACGGCCGTGTGAAACATTTCTTCAGCATCTATAAAAAGATGGTAAACCAGGACAAGACGCTGGATCAGATCTATGATATTTTTGCGGTCCGGATTATCGTGGAGAGCGTGAAGGACTGTTATGCGGCGCTCGGTGTCATCCATGAGATGTACAAACCGATTCCGGGACGTTTTAAAGATTATATTGCCATGCCGAAACCGAATATGTACCAGTCGCTGCATACGACTCTGATTGGCAGCAGCGGACAGCCGTTTGAGATTCAGATCCGCACCTATGAGATGCACCGTACCGCTGAGTATGGTATCGCGGCACACTGGAAATATAAGGAGAGCGGCAGCAGCAAGGCGGCGATCGACAGCGCCGAGGCAAAGCTTTCCTGGCTGCGTGAGATCCTGGAATGGCAGCGGGATATGTCCGATAATAAAGAGTTCTTAAGTCTCTTAAAGAGTGATCTGGACCTCTTTACGGATGATGTATACTGCTTTACCCCGACGGGCGATGTCAAGAACCTGCCGAGCGGTTCCACCCCGATCGATTTTGCGTATTCGATCCACAGTGCGGTCGGCAACAAGATGGTTGGTGCCCGTGTCAACGGAAAACTGGTCAACATCGATTATGTCATTAAAAATGGTGACCGTGTCGAGATTATTACCTCCCAGAATTCCAAGGGACCGAGCCGCGACTGGCTGAAACTGGTTAAGAGCACACAGGCGAAGAATAAGATCAACCAGTGGTTCAAGAGCGAGCTGAAAGAGGACAATATTCTGCGCGGCCGTGCGCTTCTGGATAAATATTGTAAGGCGAAGGACATCAATTATTCAGAGTTAAATAAACCGGAATATATGGAAAAGGTCATGAAGCGCTATGCGTACCGTGACTGGGATTCCGTTCTGGCATCGATCGGACATGGCGCCCTCAAAGAGGGACAGGTCATCAACAAGATGCTGGATGAGCGCAACAAGAAGTTAAAGAAGGAAGTAACCGACACGACGATCCTCGATAACATGGCGTCGGATGGAAACAAGGTTCCGGTGATCGCAGCCGGGAAGTCGAAGAGCGGTATCGTTGTCAAGGGAATCCACGATCTGGCGGTTCGTTTTTCGAAGTGCTGCAGCCCGGTTCCGGGCGATGAGATCGTCGGATTTGTCACAAGGGGACGCGGTATCTCGATCCACCGGACGGACTGCATCAATGTGATGAATCTGCCGCAGGAAGAGCGTGAGCGCCTGATTGAAGCCGAGTGGCAGCAGCCGGAAGCACAGACGGGCACGGAAAAATACTCCACCGAAATCAAGATCTATGCGAACAACCGCATCGGCATGTTTGTGGATATTTCCAAGGTATTTACCGAGCGCCAGATCGACATTACCTCGATGAATGTGCGGACAAGTAAGCAGGGCAAGGCGACGATCGTCATGACGTTCGATATTCACGGAATTGAGGAATTAAATAAATTATCTGATAAACTCAGACAGATTGAAGGAGTATTAGATATAGAGAGAACTGCCGGATAAGCGGTTCTCTCTATATTTCACAGGTACTTACACCCTGTGAAAGTTTCACATATTATTAGGAGGAAAAGATGGAGATAAAACGGCTGATCGTGGGAATGGTCCAGACGAACTGTTATATTGCGGTGCATCCGGAGACGAAAGAAGCTGTGATTGTCGATCCGGGCGATGAGGCGGCGCGGATTGAGGATGCACTGGCGCAGACCGGAGCGAAGGCAAAGGCGATTCTGCTGACTCATGGACATTTTGACCATGTGACGGCGATGGAAGAGCTGAGACGGGATCTGGGCGTGCCGGTCTATGCCTGTGAGCAGGAGCAGGCGGTCTTGGCGGATCCGGATAAGAACCTGTCCGTCCAGTTTCAGGGCGGCGGTCTGCATCTGAAAGCGGATATGCTTTTGAAGGATGGAGAGACGTTCGAGGCAGCGGGCTACACGTTCCAGATGCTTCATACACCGGGACATACAGAAGGTTCCTGTTGTTATTATGTAAAATCAGAGAAGGTGCTGTTTTCGGGAGATACCTTATTTGAAGGTTCTTACGGACGCATCGATTTCCCGACTGGAAGCGGACGTCAGATGATTCATTCGGTGGCAGATATCCTTCTGAACCTGCCGGATGATACGAATGTATATCCGGGACACATGGGATATACGACGATCGCCGACGAAAAACAGTACAATCCGCTGGCGGGATACAGGGGGCGCGAAGCATGATAGCGATTTTGTTAAATGACGCGTCCTTTGAACAGGATATCCGTGAGCTCCTGATGGCATTTTATCCGGGCGAGACATTTACGCACAAGGAAGAGGAAGCCGGGGAGACGGAGCTGATTGTACGGGGAGTCCGGGACGGAAACTCGTTTTCACTGGATGTGACGCCGGTGAAGAAAGAAGCTGTTCACTTTGCTTTGATTTATCCGGATTTTTCCAACCGTTTTCAGACGAAAAATGAGATCAAACAGACGTTATACCGTCTTTTGAGTGCCCAGACCGGCAGAGAGCTTCCGTGGGGGACGCTTACCGGCATCCGTCCGACGAAGATTGCGCTCACGAAGCTGTATGATGGCTGGACGGACGAGCAGATCGAGACCTATATGCGCGAGACGTATTTCACCAGCAAGGAAAAGATCGATCTGAGCATCGACGTGGCGGAGCGCGAGAGACGCCTGCTGTCCACGATCGATTATGAGAATGGGTACAGCCTGTATGTGGGAATCCCGTTCTGTCCGACAACCTGCCTGTACTGTTCGTTTACGTCGTTTCCGATTGTGAAATGGGAAAAACGGATGGACCTCTACAAAGAGGCGCTTTTTAAGGAAATGGAATATGTGGCGGAGCAGATGAAGGATCGCCCGCTTTCGACCATCTATTTTGGAGGCGGCACACCGACCTCGTTAAATCCGCAGGATCTGGATGAGATCCTGACAAAGGTGGAAGAATTATTCCCGGTGGAACAGGCAGTTGAATTTACCGTTGAGTCGGGACGTCCGGACAGCATCACGCGCGAAAAGCTGCAGGTGCTCCGGAATCACGGCATTTCCCGTATTTCCATCAATCCGCAGACGATGAAGCAGGCGACGCTTGACCTCATCGGACGCCGTCATACGGTGGAGGATGTGAAGGAAAAATTCCTGCTGGCGCGGGAGTTGGGATTTGACAATATCAATATGGACCTGATCGTGGGTCTGCCGGAGGAGACGATCGACGATGTCCGCCAGACAATGGAGGAGATCAAGGCACTCAGACCGGACAGCGTGACGGTGCATTCGCTGGCGATCAAGCGCGCGGCGCGCCTGAATATCTATAAGGAGCGCTACGGAAATCTGAAGATTGTCAATACACAGGAGATGATTGACCTGACCGCGCAGTATGCCGAGGAGATGGGACTGAAACCGTACTATCTCTACCGCCAGAAAAATATGGCGGGCAATTTTGAAAATGTCGGTTATGCGGTTCCGGGCAAGGAATGTCTCTATAATATATTGATTATGGAAGAAAAACAGACGATCGCCGCCTGCGGTGCGGGAACGACCACCAAGGTTTATTTCCCGGCAGAAAACCGGATTGAGAGGGCGGAGAATGTCAAGGAAGTTGAGCAGTATATCGACCGGATCGATGAGATGATCGGGCGGAAAGAGAAGCTGCTTGGACGAAGAGAGTAAAAACGAAAAATTCACAGATACAGGGTGTCAGATGCAGAAAAACACTTTGTAACAGAGAAACATAAAAATCCAGTTTCCAGCATGGAAAAGTGAAGTTTCCTTTGCACAGGAAATATGGTTGCAGAAAGACATAGAAGGAGTTTGACACATGGCTTTAAAGAAAAAACCAGTTACAGGCATGAAGGACATTCTTCCGGGCGAGATGGAGATCCGGGATTATGTGCTGAATATCATCAAAGATACCTACCGCGGATACGGCTTCTCGGCGATCGAGACTCCGTGCGTGGAGCACATTGAGAACCTGACCAGCAAGCAGGGCGGCGACAATGAGAAGCTGATCTTCAAGATTTTAAAGAGAGGCGAGAAGCTGAACGTCGAGGCAGCACAGACAGAGGCAGATGTTGTAGACGGTGGTCTCCGCTATGACTTAACTCTGCCGCTCAGCCGTTATTATGCAAACAATTCTGCTAATTTATCAGCGCCGTTCAAGGCGCTGCAGGTCGGAAGCGTATGGCGTGCCGATCGTCCGCAGAAGGGACGTTTCCGTCAGTTTGTACAGTGTGATATCGATATTTTAGGTGATGCGACAAACCTGGCTGAGATCGAGGAGATTCTGGCGCTTACCAAGGCGCTGAAGCGCATCTGCCCGGACAAGGCATACACTGTCCGCGTCAATGACCGTGCGATCTTAAAGGGCATGGCAGATTACAGCGGATTCCCGGAAAATGAGACCGATAAGGTATTTATCATTCTCGATAAGATGGATAAGATCGGTCTGGACGGTGTCCGCGAAGAGCTGCTTGCAGAAGGTTATGCGCCAGAGGCGGTTGAGAAATACACCGGACTTCTGGCGGAGATTCAGAACGATGCGGCAGGCGTCCGCGCGCTGGGCGAGAAGCTCTCCGGCGTGATGGATCCGGCAAAGGCGGAGAATCTGGCAACGATCATGGAGACTGTTAAAGCGGTTGCAGACATCGAATTCGGTCTTGAATTTGACCCGACGCTGGTGCGCGGCATGGGCTACTATACCGGAACGATTTTTGAGGTTTCCATGGAAGGCTTCGGCGGCTCCGTTGCAGGCGGCGGACGTTACGACAAGCTGATCGGCAAATTTACCGGCGTCGATACACCGGCGTGTGGATTCTCCATCGGTTTTGAGCGTATCATCACGATCCTGATGGATTCCGGTTTCAAAGTACCGGAGGCAGCCGGCAAGAAAGCATTCCTGTATGAGAAAGGTTTAAGCGGCGAGCAGTTCCGTGCCGTCTTAAAGAAAGCACAGGAAGAGCGCGCTAACGGCACCCGCGTGGCAGTCGCACAGATGAACAAGAACAAGAAATTCCAGAAGGAGCAGCTGGCGAAGGACGGCTACGAGGAGATCGTGGAATTTTACAAAGACAGTTTGAAGTGATTCAGTTTTTGAATTTTTCAGATAAAACTATAATAAACGGAGGAAATATTATCATGGCAGAATCTATGGCAGGACTGAAACGTTCCCATCGCTGTACCGAGCTGGGAACTGCCAATATCGGTGAGAAAGTAACCGTTATGGGCTGGGTTCAGAAGAGCAGAAATAAAGGCGGCATTATTTTCGTGGATCTGCGGGATCGTTCCGGTATCCTGCAGCTGATCTTCGAGGAAGCTGACTGCGGCGCTGAGAGCTTTGCAAAGGCAGAAAAGCTGAGAAGCGAGTTCGTTATCGCCGTAACCGGACGCGTAGAGGCACGTTCCGGTGCAGTAAATGAAAACTTAAAGACAGGTGCGATTGAGATCCGCGCGGATTACCTCCGCATTCTGGCAGAGTCTGAGACACCGCCGTTCCCGATCGAGGAGAACTCCAAGACCAAAGAGGATCTTCGCCTGAAATACCGTTACCTGGATCTGAGACGTCCAGATATCCAGAGAAACCTGATGACAAGAAGCCGCGTGGCTATCCTGACCCGTGCATTCTTAGCAGAGGAAGGCTTCCTTGAGATTGAGACTCCGACTCTGATTAAAAGTACTCCGGAGGGCGCGAGAGACTACCTGGTACCGAGCCGTGTACATCCGGGCAGCTTCTATGCACTGCCGCAGTCTCCGCAGCTGTTAAAACAGCTTCTGATGTGTTCTGGATATGACCGCTACTTCCAGCTGGCACGCTGCTATCGTGACGAGGACTTAAGAGCCGATCGTCAGCCTGAGTTTACCCAGATCGATATGGAGCTTTCCTTCGTTGACGTTGAGGACGTTCTGGATGTCAATGAGCGTCTGTTAAAGAAGCTCTTCAAGGAGATCTGCAATTACGATCTGCAGCTTCCGATCCAGCGTATGACCTGGCGCGAGGCAATGGATCGTTTCGGTTCCGATAAGCCGGATCTGCGTTTCGGCATGGAGCTGAAAAACGTATCGGATGTAGTAAAAGACTGCGAGTTCGTTGTATTTAAGAGTGCACTGGAAAATGGCGGCTCTGTCCGCGGTATCAACGCAGAAGGACAGGGCGCTATGCCGAGAAAGAAGATCGATGCGCTGGTTGAGTACGCAAAAGGCTTTGGTGCAAAAGGTCTTGCATATCTGGCAATCCATGAGGACGGTACCTACAAGTGCTCCTTCTCCAAGTTCATGAAGCCGGAAGAGCTGGATGCACTGGTGGCTGCTATGGGCGGTAAGCCGGGCGATCTGCTTCTGTTCGCAGCTGACAAGGATAAAGTTGTATTTGATGTACTTGGAAACTTACGTCTGGAGATCGCTAGACAGCTTGACCTCTTAAAGAAGGATGATTTCAAGTTCCTGTGGGTAACCGAGTTCCCGCTGCTTGAATATTCAGAGGAAGAGGATCGCTACGTAGCTATGCACCATCCATTTACCATGCCGATGGAAGAGGATCTTCCGCTGATCGATACCGATCCGGGCAAGGTACGTGCAAAAGCATACGATATCGTCCTGAACGGTACCGAGATGGGCGGCGGTTCTGTCCGTATCCATCAGGCAGACATCCAGGAGAAGATGTTTGAGGTACTTGGATTCACGAAGGAGAAAGCACAGGAGCAGTTCGGCTTCCTGTTAGACGCATTCAAATACGGAGTACCGCCGCACGCTGGTCTGGCTTACGGTATGGACCGTATGGTTATGCTGATGGTCGGCGCAGACAGCATCCGCGACGTCATCGCATTCCCGAAGGTAAAAGATGCTTCCTGCCTGATGATGGAAGCACCGTCTCAGGTTGATCCGAAACAGCTTGAAGATCTTTCCATTGGTGTGGTCGAGAGCGATGAAGCGGAGAAGACCGAAGAATAAAATATAAGATATGGAACAGCCTGGGAAGACTGTGAAATAGAAAGCAAACAGGGCTGGATGAGAAATGCAGGGAAATACTGGATTTTGTCGGACAGTCCTGTTTTGCGTGTGAGATGAAAAAGTTCCATTTGTCCTTGGCAACTGAATATATAAATTGCTTGCATTGGGGAGCCCAGGAGGATGGAAAAGGATTTTGTCTACAGTCTGAGAATGTGCCAAGGCACATTCTTTTTTATAATAGGCGCTTTTCTATATGTGGCAGAAACTATGAATCTTTTGTGAACCTATGGAATCTCCCACCCGAATCTGCTAAAATACAGACAGATTGAGAATGTAATCAGGATATGACAGCGTGGAAAGAGGTTCTGTCATACACGGCAGAGTAAAATAAATGAGGTGAAGATTTTATGGATAAGATTAAAATACTGGTCGTGGACGATGAGGCGAGGATGCGGAAGCTGGTGAAGGACTTCCTTTCGATTAAAGGGTATCAGGTGCTGGAAGCCGGGGACGGCGAGGAGGCGGTGGATCTGTTTTTCCAGCAGAAGGACATTGCGCTGATTCTTCTGGATGTGATGATGCCGAAGATGGACGGCTGGGAGGTTGTGAAGACGATCCGCAAGTATTCGCAGGTGCCGATCATCATGCTGACGGCGAGAGGCGAGGAGAGCGACGAGCTGCAGGGCTTTAATCTGGGCGTGGATGAGTATATTTCCAAACCGTTCAGTCCGAAGATCCTGGTCGCACGTGTGGAGGCGATCCTGCGCCGCAGCAACGGCGGCAGCCAGGATGTGATCGATGTGGGCGGCATCCACATTGATAAGACGGCACATCAGGTCAGTGTGGATGGAAAACCGGTGGATTTAAGCTACAAGGAATTTGAGCTGATGACGTATTTTGCAGAGAATCAGGGAATTGCGCTTTCGAGAGAAAAAATTCTGAATAATGTATGGAATTATGATTATTTCGGCGATGCGCGGACGATCGATACGCATGTGAAGAAGCTTCGGAGTAAGCTGGGCGAGAAAGGCGAGTACATCAAGACGATCTGGGGCATGGGCTACAAATTTGAGGTAAGCGAATGAAACGTTCGGTCCGATGGAAATTTACAATCATATTTGCCGGGTTGATGACGGTTGCAATCGCGCTTATCTGGTGTATCAATAACTGGTTTCTGTCCGGATATTACCAGAATTATAAGATTCATACGCTGGAAAAGGGATATCGGGCGATTGACGCGATTATCCAGGATGAGGTCCGGAATGGCGAGAGTTCGCTGGAGGACGCACAGGCGGAGCTGAATTCGGGTTGGAAAGAGTACCAGAAGTCGAAAGATGGAAGTTCTGATATGGACAGTGCGGATGGCGGTTCGGCTCAGTCTGGTAAAAATGGAACCGGTGATAGGGCTGGCGATGAGACACAGGATGCGCTGGGTGAATATGCGGAAGGTGACACGGTGGTGCTGGAGGATGACTCGGAGGATGCATCGGCGGATGTACTGGATAGGGAGGAAGCTTCGAGCGGCGGTGTCCGGCTGGCAAATGTGATCCGCGAGCTGCGTGACCGGTCGAATATTTCCCTGCTTTTATATGACAGCGAGAGTGACCAGACACTCGTCTCCTCGGCGCGGGATGTGGAAGTCATGCGTGACCGGGTGCGGCGCTATATCGTCGGTCATGCGGGGGCGAAGCGGGATGTATTGCGGGAATATGACAACTACATGATTCAGAAGACGTTTGACCCGCTCAGCAAGACGTTTTATCTGGAAAGCTGGGGATTTTTCTCGGATAATGCGACCATTTTCATCATGACGATGCCGATGGAGAGCATCCATGAGAGCGCGGCTATCTCAAACCGGTTTCTGATGTTTGTTGGAATCGTGGTAATTCTGGCGGGAAGTATTCTGATTTATTTTATTACCCGGCACATTACAATGCCGATCAAACGGCTGTCGGAGCTGTCGGAAAAGATGTCGAACCTGGATTTTGATGCCCGCTATGAGACAAGCCGCCGCTCGACGGAGGAAATTGATACGCTTGGAAACAGCATGAATGTGCTTTCGGAGCGCCTCAAGACAACGATCGGGGAACTGAAAGAGGCGAATGCACAGCTTAAAAAGGATATTGACGAGAAAGTGCAGATCGATGAGATGCGGAAGGAGTTCATTGCGAATGTGTCGCATGAGTTAAAGACGCCGATCGCGCTGATTCAGGGCTATGCGGAAGGACTCGTCGAGGGCATGGCGGAGGACAAGGAGAACCGCGATTATTACTGCGGCGTTATCATGGACGAGGCTGGAAAAATGAATCGGATGGTGCGCCAACTTCTGACCTTGACGGCGCTGGAATTTGGGGGAGAACGGCTGTCTGTGGAGCGGTTTGACCTGACGGAGCTGATTGCCAGTGTGATTTCTTCTTCCGGTGTGCTGCTTAAGCAGAATGAGCTGACTGTGGATTTTGACGGGAAGGAACCAGTCTACGTCATGGGCGATGAATTTAAAATAGAGGAAGTCATCACCAATTACCTGACGAACGCGATTCATCATGTGGGTGGCAGGGAGAAGAAGATTCAGATTCGGATTGACCACCGGCGCGATGGAAAAGAGGTTTGCGTGGAAGTATTTAACACGGGAAATCCGATCCCGGACGAAGCGCTTCCGAACCTTTGGACGAAGTTTTACAAGGTAGATAAAGCGAGAACGCGGGAATATGGCGGCAGCGGCATCGGGCTTTCGATCGTCAAGGCGATCATGGAGATGCACCATAAGGCGTGCGGTGTGAAGAACCATGAGAACGGTGTGGAGTTCTGGTTTACGCTGGACACGGCTGGTGAAAAATGAAAATAAAATTTTGCCAGAGACAGAATCTTAGAATTATGAAATATGTTTCAGAATCGTGATTTGCATTATATATGAGATGATATAAAAAACACTTGAAAATACAGGGAATTTCGGCAGCCTGGGGCAAAAATATTTTGTCCCAATATGGTTGAAATTCCCTGTATTTTTGCGTTTTTTTGTCCGAAATTAAAATCTTAAATAAATATAAAAGATCCGTCATTTCCTTGACAACGAAAAGAAAAGAAAATATAATAATAACGTAACAAGATTTAATAATTATGTAACATTTCGACCGATAGATAACACCACAGCGATTGGGACTCGATTCTTTTGTTTCAGCAATATCTGCGGGAATCACAAAATCTAATTAAGGAGTTTTGAAGCATGAATTTAAATAGAACAAAGAAACTTTTCAGTATGGTATGCGTGTGCTCAATGCTGACCATTGGCAGCGCGCAGGCAGCTTTTGCGGGGCCGTCTACAGGTTATGAGAGCGACATGGTGGCAACCGTGGCAGCAGACCTTTCGATCTATGCGGATGAGGATGAAAACTCAGAAGTAGTAGCGATGGCTGAAAAGGGCGAGTCCTATGACGTAGTTGGAAAGGCAGATGACAGCTGGATCAAGGTAGCGGCCGGTGAGATGGAAGGCTATTTGAAGGTTCAGAGTAGCGTTATGCTCAGCAAGGCAGAGGAAGCAGCTGCAGTCGCAGATGCATTTGTCGCAGAGCAGAGCAATCTCTCGACCAGAGAGCAGTTAGTCAATTATGCACTGCAGTTTGTAGGTGGACGTTATAAATTTGGCGGCAGCGACCCGCACACAGGGGTTGACTGTTCTGGTTTTACGAAATATGTGATGCAGCACGGTGCCGGTGTGAGCCTGAACCGTTCTTCAACTTCCCAGTCCAAGCAGGGTACAGCAATCAGCGCTGACCAGATGCAGCCGGGCGACCTGATTTTCTACGGAAGCGGAAGAGGTATCAACCATGTAGCGATGTATATCGGCGACGGCAAAGTGGTACATGCTTCAACTGAAAGAACTGGCATCAAGACTTCCCCATGGAACTACCGCACACCGGTTAAGATTGTGAACGTGCTGGGTTAAGAATGAATTTACGAAACATCTGCATTGAACCTTTTCATGAAAAAAGGGTTGGATGCAGATGTTTTTTGATTTCATAGGAAATTGCGTCCGATGAAACAAAAAAATATTACTGGCATAAAAAGTAAGAATTACCCTGCATACTTTCGCAGTAAAATTCCATACTAAGACCTGTAACAAGAAAGTGACGGTTAAGCGGCTGTTCACAGGAAGCCGGAACCGACACGTAGAAAACCTGACAGGGCAGGAATTTAGGAGGAATGACTTATGTCAAGCAAAAACAGTTACAGCAACTATGATAACAGTGCCGAGAAAAACAGCACCAAAAATGCATCCAAGAACAGCTCTAATTATGGTTCCAACCAGAGCCAGAACCGCATGCAGAACCAGAGCCAGAACCGCATGCAGAACCAGAGCCAGAACCGTTCCAGAAATAGCTCTAAAAACCAGTATCAGGACAAGACAGAGGATGATTACAGCGATTGTGACTGATGAGATAGGCAGATAAGAGAAAAAATAGTGAATGCCGGGAATGCGGAATATCCACCGTTTCCCGGCATTTGTTCGTTTCATAGGAAATTACGTCCTATGAAACAAAAAACGCTCCGCTAGGATGTGCACTTGCGCAAAGCAGAAACATGTCGCAAGCGACCGCGCGAGACACCCGGATGTGCCAAGGCACAGTCTTTTGTACTTTCGTGCCAATGGAAGAGGCTGCCGCATCTCCTCCGACACCTGTCCGCCGGACAAAGCATATATTAATATTACATAGAGTTAAAAAAGAAATCGGGTTCTGTCAGAAACCGTTTTTGTATAAAATGAGGAGGGATGACGGATGTATCAGACCATACCGGTGCGGTATCTGGACGCGTGGCTGGAGCAAGGGTACACGGGACGGCTGATTGACCTTCGGACGCCGGAAGAATATAATGTGTCTCACCTCTGCGAGGCGGAAAATATTCCATTTTTATGGCTTCAGGATAACCGGCAGACACTTACAGGTGAACGTCCGCTTCTGTTTTACTGTGCGCGGGGGAGTGAAAGCCTTCTGGTGTGCGGCTGGTATGACCGGATGGGATATGAAGTTTATAATCTGGGCGGCGGTTACCGCTTTTATCAGGGGAAGTATCAGTGCAGCCTGAGATAGACACTTTTGCCGCGGCTTTTCATTGACAGATGCAGACCAGTCAACTAGAATAAAAATGGTGAAGACTGTAATGAAAATAAAAGGATTCTTTGCATGAAATGATTTGGCAATGAATCCACAGAGAGATAAGAGGAAAAAAGATTGGAACGATATGAACTGATTGCTCCCTGTCATTTTGGACTGGAAGCAGTGTTAAAAAAAGAGGTAGTGGATCTGGGCTATGAGGTTACCGAGGTGGAAAATGGTCGCGTAACCTTTATCGGCGATGCGGAGGCGATCTGCCGTGCGAATATTTTTCTGCGGACGGCGGAGCGCGTCCTTTTAAAAGTGGGAAGCTTCAAGGCAGTGACCTTTGACGAGCTGTTTGAGGCGACTCGTGCGATTCTGTGGGAGAAATATCTTCCGAAGGACGGTAAATGCTGGGTTAAAAAGGCGTCGTCTATTTCGAGTAAGCTGTTCAGCCCGTCGGATATCCAGAGAATTATGAAAAAGGCGATTGCCCGTCATATGCAGGAATATTACGATCTGGACCGGATGCCGGAGACGGGCAATGAATATCCGCTGCGCGTCTTTTTCTATAAGGATCAGGTGACAGTCGGTATCGATACGAGCGGCGAGTCGCTGCACAAGCGCGGTTACCGTCAGATGACGAGTAAGGCGCCGATCACGGAAACACTGGCAGCGGCGCTGATTCTTCTGACTCCGTGGAAAGCGGACCGGATTCTGGTCGATCCGTTCTGCGGAAGCGGTACTTTCCCAATCGAGGCGGCGATGATCGCGGCCAATATGGCACCGGGCATGAACCGTTCCTTCCTGTCGGAGAGCTGGACAAACCTGATTCCGAAGAAATGCTGGTACGACGCGATCGATGAAGCGACCGAGATGGTGGATGATACCGTAAAGGTAGACATTCAGGGCTACGATATTGACGGCGAGGTAATCAAGGCGGCGCGGGAAAATGCGGAGAGAGCCGGAGTGGATCACATGATTCATTTCCAGGAGCGCCCGGTGGCGCAGCTGAGCCATCCGAAGAAATATGGCTTTATTATCACAAACCCGCCTTACGGCGAGCGTATCGAGGAGAAAAAGAACCTTCCAGCGCTCTATAAGACGATCGGTGAACGGTTTAAGGCGCTGGATTCCTGGTCGATGTACCTGATTACCGCGTATGAGGACGCAGAGCGCTATATTGGCAGGAAAGCGGACAAGAACCGGAAAATCTACAATGGTATGATGAAGACGTATTATTATCAGTTTATGGGTCCGAAGCCGCCGAGAAGAAAAACGGGGGATCAGGTTGAAGCGTAATGTTTTCTATGGGGCGCTTCTGGTGCTTCTGCTGGGATTTCTGGTACGCGAGAACCGTCTGATTCATATTCCGAAGCAGGTGGAAAAGACGGAGGAGAGCGCCGAGTGGCAGCCGGAGTGGTATGAGCAGATGGCCGAGGAGATTAATGACAGCCCGATCACGCTGGAAGTCGATGGAACAATGGTCGATCCGCAGCTTGGAAGCTTGAGAATGTCGCAGGACGGGCAGTTTATGATACCGTATGGGATGCTGCCGGACGCGCTTTCCTGTGCGGCGCTTCTCTACGATGGAAACCGGCTTGTGATGGAGCGCGGCAATACTCATGCGGAGATGACGGTCGGAAGCCCGGAACTTTTGCTTGGGGAGGAGAGCCAGACGATTGCAGCACCCCCAGAGTGGGAAAATGGAATCCTGTATGTGCCGCTTGAGGCGGTGACGGAGGTATTTTCCTATGAAGAAAATTGGGATGCAGAGAACCGGAAAATGGAACTGACCGGGTCAGAGGATCCAGCCACGTTTTTGTCGGAATCCTATGATTACCGGAAGGCTGGCCGGGCACCGGCGGTTAAAAACCAGGGGAGTCTCGGAACGTGCTGGGCGTTTGCATCGGTAATGGCGCTGGAAAGTCGTGTCCGGCCGGAGTGGAATGTCAGCTTTTCGGAGGATCATATGTCCCTCCGGAACAGCTTCCATTTTTCACAGAATGCCGGGGGTGAGTATACGATGTCGATGGCGTATCTGCTGGCGTGGCAGGGGCCGGTGCTGGAAGAACAGGATCCATACGGCGACGGCTATTCGCCTGACGGTTTAAGCCCTGCTTGTCATGTGCAGGAGATACAGGTGTTGCCGGAGAAGGATTATGAGGCGGTTAAACGGGCGGTTTATCTGTACGGAGGCGTTCAGAGCTCCCTGTATACGGCGATGGTCAGTGACCGCGACGACACGCATTATTACCGGAAAGAGACAGGGGCGTACTGGTATAATGGCGATGAGAAGCCAAATCATGACGTTGTGATCATCGGCTGGGATGACCACTATTCGAGAGACAATTTTAACCAGCCGCCGGAGGGGGATGGCGCGTTTATCTGCGCCAACAGCTGGGGCGGCGAATTTGGGGACGATGGGTATTTTTACGTGTCCTACTATGATACAAATATTGGGATCCACAACATTCTCTATTCTGGAATCGAGTCGGCAGATAATTACGACCACATTTACCAGACAGATCTGTGCGGCTGGGTCGGGCAGCTCGGTTACGGAAAAGAATCGGCATTTTTTGCCAATATTTATACGGCAGAGGAGAAAGAAGAGCTGGAGGCAGTCGGTTTCTATGCAACCGGGGAAAATACATCGTATCAGGTATATACCGTGACGGACGCCGAGGGCAGCTCCCAGTTCGGGCGGCGCAGAAAGGTGGCTTCCGGGGAGGTTGTGAACGCCGGATATTATACGGTTTTGCTGGATAAGACGGTGACGCTGGAGGCAGGCGAACGGTTTGCCGTGATTGTCGAGATCACGACGCCGGGAGCGATTCATCCGGTGGCGATCGAGTACAGTTCGTCGGATAAGGGACTGACGGTCGATTTAAGCGACGGTGAAGGCTATATCAGTTACCGCGGTTCCTCCTGGGAGCGCGTGGAGGCGGAGCAAAACTGCAATGTGTGTTTGAAAGCGTATACGAGAAATGTGGATTCCTGGAATTGATTGCTGGTACGGATGTGAAGGTATGGCGGAAGCCGTTTTTGAAGAACGGTGATTCGGAATGTCGGGATATGAAAAGCCATGCTGTTTGAGGATAAAGGAGCGAGGAAAAGTGAGCGAGAAAATTATATTTGCGACGGGAAATGCGGGAAAGCTGAAAGAGATCCGTGAGATTTTAAAGGATTTAAACCGTGAGATTGTTACGATGCGCGAGGCTGGATTTGAAGGCGAGATCGAGGAAAATGGAACCACCTTCCGCGAGAATGCAGAGATCAAGGCGAAGGCAGTCTGGGAGAAGACGGGCGGCATTGTGCTGGCAGATGATTCTGGACTGGTGATAGATTATTTAAACGGCGAGCCGGGCGTTTATTCAGCGCGGTATTTAGGGGACACACCGTATGAGGAAAAGAACCGGATTTTGATTGAGCGCGTGAAGGATGCAAAAGGAAAAGAGCGGAGCGCCCGTTTTATGTGCAATATCGCGGCAGTGCTGCCGGATGGCAGAGTGCTTCACACAGAAGCGGCGATGGAGGGCGAGATTGCAAAGGAAGCGGCTGGAAACGGCGGATTTGGATATGATCCGATTCTCTGGCTGCCGGAGTACGGCAAAACGTCAGCAGAGCTCACGATGGAGGAGAAAAACCGTATCAGCCACCGGGGCAAGGCGCTGGAGCGGATGAAAGATGCGCTGAAGGAGGCGCTTGGCGAGAGATGAAAAAGATATTAATTACAAGCGACACCCACCGTCGGGATGGTAATCTGCTGGAAGTCATCCAGAATGAAGCACCGTTTGACATGTTCATTCATCTGGGTGACGCCGAGGGAAGTGAGGACATGATTACATCGTGGTGTAAGGAGCAGAACCCGGACTGCGAGGTCTATATGGTGCTGGGAAATAATGATTTTTTCTCCCATCTGGACCGTGAGAAGGAGATTTCGATTGGAAAATACCGCACATTTCTGACCCACGGTCATTTTTATAGCGTATCGGTTGGGACGGAGCGCCTGATCGATGAGGCACAGGATCGCGGCGTGCAGATTGCGATGTTTGGACATACCCACAAGCCGTATCTGGAGCGGCGCGGGGATCTGACTGTGTTGAATCCGGGCAGTCTTTCATTTCCGCGCCAGGAGGGCAGACGCCCGAGCTACATGCTCATGGATCTGGATGACGAGGGCGAGGCGCATTTTACGACCTGTTATTTGTAGAGGTCTGTTACTGGGCACATATGCGTGTCACTGTTCACGCATACGTGCCCAGTAACTATGCGTGAACAGAAACCGAAAAAGCAAATATCCGCATATTGACGCATTTTCGGTAAATTGTTATAATGAGAGAGATTGTGAAAAAGGTACTTATCAATGATTCAATCAACCCAATAAAGATGCCGGGGACGGAGGTTTCGTTTCCGAGGCAGGAGTATGACATGAAACTGGAAGCTTTAATTCAAAATATGACGGATCAGATCAAAGAGGCGCAGCTAAAACTTGGTTATGCCAGGGAGACGATGCGCCTTTATTATCCGCTTTCTTCCCTGAATGCGATGCTGGAGATGCAGGAGACGGATATCCGGGAGCTGGCGAAGAAGATACGGCATGAGCTGGAGGCGAAGAAGGAGAAAATGGGAGATACCCAGATTCGGATCCACGCCGATCGGATCGTCTTTACGATCCCGCCGGATTTTGTGGAGTATGTCCATGAGCAGGTGCCGGAACCGCCGTTTTTAAAAGAGCTGATTCAGTTGTTTCGGGAAAAGCACGCCTGCACAAAGGAAGAGATTACCGCTGTGTTTGAAAAATTCGGCGCGTATGAGTGCCGGCAGATGCCGGACGGCATGGATTTTGATTATGTCATTTATTTTACAGACAGCAGCATCGATGCATATGATTACTGCATCCGTGAGGAGATGGGGCACACGATTTACCACCGATTTGCACGGGCTGATTTTGAGGCATTGATGACGATTCAATAAAAAGGAGATTAGACGGATGGAAAACGAGACAAAGCAGACAAATACGAATGAACAGGAGCCGGATATCTTCGCACAGAAGTTAAGAGAGGCAGATTCCTTATATGCCATTCTTTCCGGATGTACGAAAGAGCCGTATGTATACTGTGATCCGGAAACAATGGATGATGCCATCCTGCTGTTTACGGACGAAGAGGGCGCAAAGGTAGGCGCACAGAAGCTGGCAGAGCAGCAGATTCCGGTAGGAATCGCGAAGGTAGACAGAAAGAGCCTTCTGCTTTTCTATACCAGCCTTTACACGATGGGTGTCAATGCTATCCAGGTACACGTGGGCGAGGAGCAGAAGATGATTCAGCTGACCGAGTTTGTAAGACGCAAAGACCCGGAGGAGAGCAAGAATGGAAAAGTCTGGGTGGAGAACCCGGAGCTGCACCTGACGATGCTTTACTATATGCAGGATCTGCGCCGTCATCCAAATCAGGAGATTACGCCGGAATTAAACGATTTACAGGAGGAGATCGGCGCGCACTTCACGAAGGGCCGCTATATCGTGCCGCTTCCAGAGGAAGGAAATGGCATTCCGCTGGTTAAATTAAAGAGCGGAGATATTTTCCAGCCGATCTTTACGGATGTGATCGAGTTCCAGCGTTTCAACCGTGAGAAGAAATTCCGCCCGGTTGTCGTAGATGCGCTCAAGCTGGCTCAGGTACTCCCGGAGGAGGCAAAGGGCATCGTTCTCAATCCGCTGGGCGTTAATATGCCGCTGACCGTACAGAAAGTAAAGAAGCAGCCGGAAGCACCGGTCCAGAAGCCGGTATCCGTAGAGGCACAGATCGACGCAGCTATCCGCGAGGTTCAGGCAGAGGCTGGACGGGAGTAGGAAAGGAAAGAGTATATGTATCAGGCAGCAGACGCAAGATATGATGGAATGACCTACAACCGCTGCGGCAGCAGCGGACTCAGGCTTCCGGCAGTTTCGCTGGGATTCTGGCATAATTTTGGCAGCACCGGCGTCTATGAGACAATGCGGAAGCTGTGTTTTACCGCTTTTGACAATGGCGTCACGCACTTTGACCTTGCCAACAATTATGGACCGGAGCCGGGAAGTGCTGAGGAAAATCTGGGACGGATTGTAAAGGAAAATTTCATGCCATATCGAGACGAGCTGATCATCAGCACGAAAGCCGGATACGAGATGTGGAACGGCCCTTATGGAAACTGGGGCAGCCGCAAATACCTGCTTGCAAGCCTCGATCAGAGCCTTACACGCCTGGGACTTCCGTATGTAGACATTTTCTATCATCACCGGATGGACCCGGAGACGCCCCTTGAGGAGACGATGGGAGCACTCGATCAGGCAGTTAAGAGCGGAAAAGCTCTCTATGCAGGACTTTCCAACTACAATGGACAAAAAATGCAGGAAGCCGCTGCGATCCTGCGTGATCTGAAATGCCCGTTCGTCATCAATCAGAACCGCTACAGCATCTTTGACCGCACGATCGAAAACAACGGCTTAAAAGAAGCCGCTGTCAAAGAAAAGAAAGGTCTGATTGCATTCAGCCCGCTTGCACAGGGAACCTTAACCGACCGTTATCTGTACGGCATCCCAGCCGACAGCCGCGTCATGACCGACGGCAGATTTCTCAAAAAAGACCAGCTCACCGAAGAAAAAATCAGCCAGATCCGCGCCCTCAACGAGATGGCTGGACAGAGAGGCGAAAAACTCTCCCAGATGGCGCTCAAATGGGTCATGAAGGATCCTGTGGTAACCAGCGTTCTCATCGGTGCGTCCAAACCGGAGCAGATATTAGATAATCTGAAAATGTTGGATGGGGCACCGTTGAGCGAGGAAGAGCTGCTTAAAATCGATCAAATTTGTGGAATAAAATAAACAGAAAACGCCCAGCGGCGCAATTATGCGTACCCGCTGGGCGTTTCCGTCCGTGTTGGCAAACCATATCTATTTAACCGCCACAACCACCCTATTCGGCAGGCAAACCAGCGATTCCCC
Organism: Clostridium sp. AF32-7AC; assembly: GCF_003477925.1. Lineage (NCBI taxonomy): Bacteria > Bacillati > Bacillota > Clostridia > Eubacteriales > Clostridiaceae > Clostridium > Clostridium sp. AF32-7AC. The sequence goes on along the minus strand of NZ_QUEG01000003.1, from coordinate 100,944 downwards.
ACTCTCTGAAACGGTTCCCTGCTTCACACAGAGCTTGTCCGGGCAGTCTGCCTCTTCGATCCGGGCACATCCATCTTGAATCACCAGATGATTTTGTCCCCCCTGATACCCGTCGATCCAGGTGTCTATCTCCTCATCCAGCCGGTAGGTGGCGACGGTTGTTCCATTGACACTGACATCAACGGTAAAAGCATCCTTCTGGCGCTGCAAGCGCACAACCAGAAAACCGATGAGTATGACGGCTAGAAGAACCAGAATCAAAACAAAATCATTTCTATTTTTCTTTGATTTCATCAATAAATGCCTCCGCTCCATCCGAGTAAATCAGTTCATAATCATCCGTGATAAAATAAGCATAAATGCCATCCATCGAATTGATGAGTTCCAGACCCTTATCCAGTCCCATCGAGAAACAGGTCGTGCTGAGTACATCGCCGTCCATCGAACGCGGGGAGACGATCGTCACGGAGACCAGTCCGTTCTGGTACGGATAGCCTGTTTTCGGGTTTAACAGGTGATGGTAATTGACACCGTTTTTTTCAAAATGGCGCTCATAGACGCCGGAGGAGACAACGGACATGTCATCAATATTCAGATCGGCAAAGACCGTTGCATAGTCGGCAAACGGTTTCTGCAGCCCGATGCGGAACGGCTGGTGGTTTGTGCGCTCACCGACACAGAGTACGTTGCCGCCCAGGTTGATGATGGCGCTTTCGACGCCGGATTCGGTCAGATAGTCTTTCATGCGGTCGGCAATGTAGCCCTTGGCGATGGAGCCGAGGTCAATCGTCGTGTCCGGGGAGAGGAAGGTTAAAGTATTTCCGTCAAGTTTCACATTTTTCCAGTTGACGCGTTCTGCCGCCGCTGTTATGTCATCCTCCGCCGGGATCACGTGCTCGTCGCTGGTAAAATTCCAGAGAGAACTGAGCGGTTCGATCGTCAGGTCGTAGGCACCATGGGAAACCTCACTGTAATGCAGTCCTTCAGAAATCATCGCCGCCATATCGTCGGAGACGGTAAAAGTCGTCTCGTCGGCACTGCGGTGGTTTAACTTGTAAAGCTCGCTGCCCTCGATCGTCTTGCTGAAACGGTTTTCGTACTCCTGGCACATGTCCACACAGTGGTCAAGGATCGCTTCATCCTGCGAATCATAGAGTGTGATGTTGACAAATGTATTCAGCAGAAACGCGGAACGGCTGATCGGCTCCCGGCGGGATTTGCTGAAAAGAAGCGCCGCGCCGCAGCCAAAAAATACGACGGCAAGAAGTGTCAGAAGCGCGGATAAATCCTTTTTTTTCATAAAGAGCTCCATTCTTAAAAATATCGAAAATTCGGTTTGAAACTATGTTTGCAAAAATGTCTGCAACTACTCTAACAAAGGTTGATAGGAAAGTCAAGATTACGGCCCAGAAACTAAATGCACCGGCAGCCAGAACGTTACTGGGCACGTATGCGTGAACAGTAACGCCAGAACTGTATCGTACGGAATTTTTAGTTCAGAAAATTCCTATCTGTGAACCGTTACGCGCTTTACAAAACTAAAAATTTTTACTAATATATTTATAGAGGTATACAGAGGAGGAAGAAATGCAGAAAAAAGGACGAGCAGGCACATCCAGAGCCGGAAAAATCGCTTTATATGGAATGATGACAGCGCTGGCATTTCTGCTGAGCTATGTTGAGACCCTGATACCGATCAACCTGGGCGTTCCGGGGGTCAAGCTGGGATTGGCGAATCTGGCGTCGATCGTGAGCCTGTATCTGCTGGGAGCCGGTGCGGCAGCGGCGATTGCATTGGTGCGTATCGTGCTGGTAGGATTTACATTTGGAAACCTGTCGATGATGCTGTATAGTCTGGCAGGTGCTGCGGTCAGCCTTCTTCTGATGGTGGTGTTCCGCCGGTTGGACTGGTTCGGCGTGACCGGTGTCAGCATCCTGGGTGGTGCGGGACACAACATCGGGCAGCTTATCGTGGCGGCGCTGGTGGTGGAAAATGCGAGTCTGTTCTACTATCTTCCGGTGCTTCTGGCAGCCGGAACGGCAGCGGGGGCGCTGATTGGGCTTCTCGGAGGAATCCTGGTAAACCGCTTAAAATGTCTGGATTTGACAAAATTTATGTAAATGGAAGTCACAAGAGTAAGAGGATGTACAGTGACTGTTCATATGCAGGCATTTTTGGAACCGAAAATGCCATGAGATAAGGTGGCGCAATGGTATACGGGCAGCTAAAGTTATAAAAAGGATAAGAATGAAACAGCAAGGTTGTTTTTCAGTCAGGAGGATAGGGTATGGCAGTATATGAAGCAATCAGAAATTTAGTACAGTACGGAGTCAATACGGGGCTTCTTCAGGAGTCGGATCGCATTTACGCGACGAACCAGATTCTCGAGGTTCTGGGACTGGATGAATATGAAGAACCACAGGGCGCATGCAGGGAGATTTCACTGGAAGAGACGTTGGATGCCCTGCTTGATTATGCACATGAGACGGGCGTTTTGAAGGAGGACGGCGTGGTGTACCGCGATCTGTTCGACACGAAGCTGATGAACTGCCTGATGCCGCGCCCGAGCGAGGTGATTGGACATTTCTGGAAATTGTATGAGGAATCGCCGGAGGCGGCAACCAATTATTATTACAAATTGAGCCAGGATTCCAATTACATCCGCCGTTACCGTGTTTCCAAAGATATGAAATGGAAAACAGATACAAAATACGGGGAGCTGGACATCACGGTTAATTTATCTAAGCCGGAGAAAGATCCGAAGGCAATCGCGGCAGCCAAACTGGCAAAGCAGAGCGGTTATCCGAAATGCCTCTTATGCAAGGAAAATGAAGGCTATGCCGGACGTGTCAACCATCCGGCGCGCAATAACCACCGCATTATCCCGATCACGGTCAATGACAGCCAGTGGGGCTTTCAGTATTCGCCGTATGTGTATTACAATGAGCACTGCATCGTGTTCAACGGTGTGCACACGCCGATGAAGATCGAACGGGCAACGTTTGTCAAATTGTTTGATTTTGTGAAATTGTTCCCGCACTATTTTCTGGGGTCCAATGCGGATCTGCCGATCGTCGGCGGTTCGATTTTAAGTCACGACCATTTCCAGGGCGGACATTACACGTTTGCGATGGCAAAAGCGCCGATTGAACAGAAATTTGAGATGGAAGGCTTCGAGGATGTGGAAGCCGGAATCGTTAAATGGCCGATGTCAGTTCTGCGGACCCGTTCCAAGAATCCGGACCGCCTGATTGATCTTGGCGAAAAAGTGCTGTGTGCATGGCGCAGCTATACGGATGAGGATGCCTTTATTTATGCCGAGACGGACGGAGAACCGCACAACACGATCACGCCGATTGCCAGAAAGAATGGCGATTTCTATGAGCTGGATCTGGTGCTCCGCAATAACATCACGACGGATGAGTATCCGCTTGGTGTTTACCATCCGCACGCGAAGCTGCATCACATCAAGAAAGAAAATATCGGTCTGATCGAGGTCATGGGTCTGGCGGTGCTCCCGTCCAGATTGAAACAGGAGCTTGCCGATCTGGCGGAGGCGATCCTTTCCGGAGGCGATATCCGTTCCAATCCAGAGCTTGAAAAGCATGCGGACTGGGTGGATGAGTTCCTGCCGAAGTATGAGCATATAACAAGTGAAAATATAAACGAAATCCTGCAAAAAGAGGTAGGTCTTGTCTTTGAGCAGGTACTGGAAGACGCGGGCGTATATAAGTGTACGCCGGAAGGCAGGGAGGCATTTGCCCGGTTCCTGCGCTCAGTGGGCTTCCGATAAAGAGGAGATAATGGAGAGAGATTTATTTTTAAGAAAATATCGGATCGAACAGGAAGACTTTGACGCGGCGGGCGTTTCCTGGGAGGAATTGACTGCGATCGCGGATCATTATGCGACGATCGAGGGAAAGCTGCGGGAGATTGGCAAGGATTTTGTAGATAAGTATCTGTATGATATTGAAAAAGCGGGGATCCATTCCTACCGTTACCGTACCAAGGCACCGGGGCATCTGCTGGAGAAGATCATCCGCAAGAAAAAAGAGCAGCCGGAGAAATTTGCCCAGCTGGGAGTTGATAATTACTGGAAATACGTGACGGACCTTATCGGTATCCGTGTATTCTTCCTGTACCGTGAGGATTGGCGTCATTTCCATGAATACATCACATCGGCGTTTGAAAATGCCCCGGAGCAGTATGTAAAAGACCGTGAGCGCGATTTTGACAACGATGAGACACACTGCTACATTGCAGAGCGTCCGAAGGTATACCGCCGAAACGGGGACAGCCGGATCTACGATGAAAATGTGATCGAAATCAAGTCAGGCGGTATCTACCGTTCCCTTCACTACATCATCAAATACCGCGGTTACTACGTCGAGATTCAGGCGAGAACGCTGTTCGAGGAGGGATGGAGTGAGGTTGACCACGACATTGTTTATCCGTACCACAAGGACGACGTGATGCTGCGCGATTTCTCCCGCCTGTTAAACCGGCTCTCCGGCATGGCGGATGAAATGAGCTCGTATTTCCGCCGGATGAAGGTGGAGAAGGAGTTTGAAGAGGTCCTGCTCGGAGAATATAAGGAAGACAAAGAGGCGAAGCTGCTCGCAAGTATGCGGGAGCTGCTGGGGAAAGAAGAACGATAAGGAATAGGGAAAAGAAAAGATAACTGGATCAAAAAACAGGCATTGGAATGCTTGCTATCCACACAGTGGTGGATGAAGAGCATTTCAATGCCTGTTTTGCTGTCATAGGTCTATGAATCTGGCGTTACTGGGCACGTATGCGTGAACCGTGACAATCTGGCTGATTCTAAGGACAGATGCCAGATAGGAATGATGGATAATTGGAAGCACATGGAGCTATAATTATAGATCCAGCTTCAAATCGCCTTCCTTGATCCATCCGGCTTTCCGGCAAAGTGCGCCGAAGAACAGGGTCAAAACAGCCGGAAGCACGAAGCAGATGAGCAGGATGCCCGGCCACATCATCGAATTTCCACTTCCCTGCATGGCGGTGTAGATGCCGATCGGTCCGACGAGACCGCAGGTTCCCATGCCGGAACCGGCTGGAATATTTTCCAGATGGAAGACCATCGTGGAGAGCGGACCGGTGACCATCGAGGCGAGTGTCGGTGGAATCCAGATTTTCGGGTTCCGGACGATATTTCCCATCTGGAGCATCGAGGTTCCGAGTCCCTGTGCCAGAAGACCACCCCATTTATTTTCACAGAAGCTTAAAACGGCAAATCCGACCATCTGCGCGCAGCAGCCTGCGGTGGCGGCACCGCCTGCCAGACCGTCGAGGCTTAACATGATGCAGATTGCCGCACTGCTGATCGGAAGCGTCAGGGCGATGCCGATCAGGGCAGAAACCAGAATACCCATGAAAAGCGGCTGCATGACGGTCGCTGTCTTCACCAGATTTCCGAAAGCGGTCATGAATGCGGAGACGCCCGGACCGACAAACTGTGCGGCCAGGATGCCGGAGATGATGGTAACGCCCGGGGTGACGAGAATATCAACCGGTGTCTCTTTGGAGACGATTTTTCCAAGCTCGGCTGCGATGATGGTGGCAACGAGCGCGCCGACCGGACCGCCGAGTTCATTGCCCGCGATGCCGACGGTAGCGGCGGAGAAAAGGACGAGCGTCGGTGCCTTTAAGGCGTAGGCAATCGAGACGCCGAGCGCCGCACCGGTCGCGCTCTTGGCGTAGCCTGCGATCGTAGTAAAAATTACAACGCCTGTTTTTTCCCCCAGCGTGCCGAAAATGGTACCGATCAGAAGAGAAGCAAACAGACCAAATGCCATCGCGCCCAGCGCATCGATGAGATACGTCTGAACGGAGATGACAACCTGCTTCCGTTTCAGAAAAGCTTTCACACGTTCCATATTGATAGAACCTCCCAGAGTAAAATAATTGTGAACGGAATGAATCGTTTCAGCCATTCCGGTCAAATAAATGGCTTACACCTGTCTTGACAGGTGTAATGGACGTTTGTATTTTAACACGAAATGGAGAAAATACAAGAGAAAATATAGAAAAAAGTAAAAAAGTTATGATACAATAAAAAATAATTGACGAGGTGTTTTCGAAAAAGTATGTTCGATTCGAGGGGAGGTATTTCATGCAGAGACGAATTTGTCCGATTTGCGACCATCCGATCAAGTATGGTCATTATTGTTCTTTTTGTAAACAGTGGATCCGGAATCCTAACTATGTCAATGCAACTTATTATCTGAATGAGCGCCACCCGGCGCATGAGACGGACTGTGAGTACCACAATGCGGGATCTGCCTCGTGGGAAACGAGTGCAAGGGCAGGCACAGATGCCATCCGCACGCTTGCGGACCGGGCGAAGGTATATTCCCAGACGCAGAAAGCAGCAGGCGCAGGCAGACAGGCATCCGTCCGGACACAGAACCAGAACAGTATGTCGTATCAGACAACGCAGAGACGAAGCGCGGTGCAGCAAGGAAAAAATCAGAAAAAGAAGGGGAAAATGAGCCTTGTGCTGGTGATTTTGCTGATTTTGTTTGCTTTGTCTGGAATTAATTATCTGTATCGTATGTTTATGTATTTTATTTGGTTCCTATAGATTTTACCTATGGCAAGATATAGAAAATCAATCCAGAAGATAGCTGCCGGAAGTCTGGCGTTCATTGGGGAAATATGGTATACTGAGCAAAAATCATATAGAATACATAGGCAATAGAGGTCCGGGGCAGAACCGGACGAAATGATGAGAACAGGAGATAAATACGATGAAGATTAAGGATATTTTAGCCAAAGGACAGCCGACGCTTTCGTTTGAAGTGTTCCCGCCGAAGGAGGAGAGCAACTTCGCTTCCGTTGAGAAAGCGGCGCTTGAGATTGCAAAGTTAAATCCGTCATTTATGAGCGTGACCTACGGAGCAGGCGGCGGCACAAGCCAGTATACGGTCCAGATCGCATCGGATATCCAGAGCACCTGCCAGGTGCCGGCGCTGTCACATCTGACCTGCGTCTCCTCGACCCGTGAGAAGGTGCACAGTGTCCTGCGCGAGATTCAGGCACACGGAATTGAGAATGTCCTGGCACTTCGCGGCGATATTCCGAAAGACGGCAAGGTAGAAAAAGATTATCAGTACGCATCCCAGCTGATCCGCGAGATCCGTGAGACCTGCCCGGAGCTGTGCATCGGCGCAGCCTGCTATCCGGAGGGACATGTGGAATCGGTCAACAAGACGGTGGATATCGGGCATCTGAAAGAAAAAGTGGAAGCGGGCTGTGATTTTGTGACGACCCAGATGTTCTTTGACAATAATATCCTTTATAATTACCTGTACCGTATCCGAGAAAAAGGAATCACGGTTCCGGTTGTCGCAGGCATCATGCCGGTGACAAACATAAGTCAGATCAAGCGCATCTGCAGCATGTCCGGCACCTACCTTCCGGCACGCTTCAAGGCGATCGTAGATCGTTTTGGTGATAACCCGGCAGCGATGAAGCAGGCAGGTATCGCCTATGCAACTGAGCAGATCATCGATCTGATTGCGAACCATGTAAATGGAATCCATGTATATTCGATGAATAAACCGGATGTAGCGGCGCAGATTAAGAACAACCTGTCGGAGATTCTGTAATGGCAGAAGTCAATCGGAGAGAAATATATCGGTATTTAGGAATTAAAGGGCAGCAGGAGCCGGATCTGCAGACGAAAGATCTGGTGGAGGACTGTCTGGAAGAATTAGAGCGATCCGTCAACTGCCGGAGCTTTTACAGACGTTATCCGCTGACGCTGCTGCCAGATTCAGAACTTGATTTTACGTGTTTTAAAGTAAAAAGCCGGGCGCTCAGCCGCAATTTAAAGGACTGCCAGGAGGTCATCCTTTTTGCGGCGACGCTGGGGGCTGGTGTGGATCTGCTTCTGCGCCGATACAGCCGTCTTTCGATGAGCCGGGCGGTTGTCCTGCAGGCGTGCGCGGCGGCACGGATTGAGAGTTACTGCAATGAAATCAATGACAAATTAAAAGCGGAGGCAGCAGAAGAAGGACTCTATCTGCGTCCCCGCTTTTCGCCAGGTTATGGAGATCTGCCGCTTTCGTGCCAGCCGGATTTCTGCCGGGTACTGGAAGCGGAAAAGACGGTGGGGATTACATTGACGGAAAGTTTTTTGATGATGCCGTCCAAGTCGGTGACGGCGGTCATCGGAGTATCGAAGATAGCGGCGGGCTGTGTGAAAGAGGGCTGTGAGGTCTGTTCAAACAAAAACTGCCTGTACCGGAGAGATAAATAAGTAAGAAACAAAAAACAGAGAGGAAGCTGACATGGGTATACGGGAAGATTGGAACGATAAAATACTGGTATTTGACGGAGGAATGGGAAGTCTTTTACAGGGAGCCGGGCTGAAACCGGGCGAACTGCCGGAAACCTGGAATATCAAGCATCCGGAGGTTCTGGTAAAGATCCATGAGGATTATCTGAACGCGGGCGCGAATATTATTTTATCGAATACATTCGGCGCGAACCGCCTGAAATACAATGAGGCAGCCAAGTTTAATCTGGATGAGATCGTGGATGCGGCGATGAAAAATGCCCGGACAGCGGTAGAACACTGCGGCCGTGGTTATGTAGCGCTGGATCTGGGACCGACCGGACGCCTTTTAAAGCCAATGGGTGATCTGGACTTTGAGGAGGCGGTCTCCATCTATACCGAGGTGGTAAAGGCAGGCGTGCGAGGCGGCGCGGATCTGATTCTGATCGAGACGATGAGCGACACGTATGAACTCAAGGCAGCGGTTCTGGCGGCAAAGGAAAATTCCGATCTTCCAATCTTTGCAACCACAATTTTCGATGGAAAAGGCAAACTTTTAACCGGCGGAACACCGAAGTCCGTTGTGGCACTTTTGGAAGGTCTGGGCGTGGATGCGCTTGGAATCAATTGTGGATTAGGTCCGGTTCAGATGAAGCCGATTGTGGAAGAACTGCTTCGGTATGCGTCGATCCCGGTGGTTGTCAATCCAAATGCGGGACTTCCGCGAAGCGAGGGAGGAAAGACCGTATATGATATTGATCCGCCAGAATTTGTCGAGGAAATGAAAGGAATGCTGGAGATGGGCGTTTCGGCAGTCGGGGGCTGCTGTGGTACGACCCCGGAGCACATCCGTCTGCTGGCAGAGATGTGTAAGGGCAGAACGAGAAAGCCGATCGAGCCGAAAAATGACACTCTCATCACTTCCTACGCGTCGGTAGTTGAGATGGGAACCGATCCGGTCATTATTGGCGAGCGCATCAATCCGACCGGAAAATCAAAATTCAAACAGGCGCTGCGCGATCACAACCTGGAATATATCCTGCGCGAGGCGATCACCCAGCAGGAAAATGGCGCTGCGGTGCTTGACGTCAACGTGGGACTGCCGGAGATCGATGAAGTGGCGATGATGCGCGAGGTCGTACAGGAATTGCAGGCGGTGACCGAGCTTCCGCTGCAGATTGATACGACTGACACAGAGGCGATGGAACAGGCGCTGCGTATTTATAATGGAAAGGCACTGATTAACTCTGTCAATGGCAAACAGGAGGTCATGGACGCTGTATTTCCGCTGGTAAAACATTACGGCGGCACGGTGGTTGCGCTGACGATCGACGAGGAAGGCATTCCGGCGACGGCGGACGGACGTATGGCGATCGCGCGGAAAATCTGTGCGGAGGCGGAAAAGTATGGCATCCAGAAAAAAGACATCGTGATCGATGCGCTCTGTATGACGATCAGCTCCGAGCCGACCGGCGCGCTGGTGACACTGGAGACGGTGCGCCGTGTCCGCCAGGAACTTGGCTGCAATACGATTCTCGGCGTTTCAAATATTTCCTTCGGATTACCGCAGCGTGAGATTGTCAACTCCAATTTCTTTACGATGGCGATGCAGAGCGGTCTGACCGCGGCGATCATCAATCCAAATTCGGCGGCAATGATGCGTTCTTATTATAGCTACCGGGCCCTGGCAGCACTGGATGAACACTGCGGCGATTATATTGAGCAGGCAGCGCAGCTGGCGATTCCAAAGGCAGGTGCGGGCGGAGCTTCCGGCGCAGGTGCAGCAGGCAGCGCAGGTTCGGGTGCCCCGGCGGCAGGTGCAGCTGGAGCTTCCGGCAGTGCGGACACTGGCAGCCAGGCATCCGGTCCGGAGCATCAGCTTACGGTCAGTGTGGAGAGAGGTTTAAAAGAGCAGGCGGCATCGGCAGCCGGGGCACTCTTAAAGACCATGGATTCCCTGACCGTCATCAATTCCTGCATGATCCCGGCACTCGATAAGGTCGGAAAGGGTTTTGAGGCAGGCACCGTCTTTCTGCCGCAGCTTCTGATGAGTGCGGAGGCGGCAAAATCGGCGTTTGAGGTCATCAAAAACCAGATGGAGTCCTCCGGGGAAGCAGGAGAGAAGAAGGACAAGATCGTGCTGGCGACCGTCAAGGGCGATATTCATGACATTGGAAAAAATATCGTAAAAGTATTATTGGAGAATTACAGCTATGATGTGCTGGATTTAGGTAAGGACGTAGCTCCGGAGGCGATCGTGGAAGAGACGATCAAGAACCATGTAAGATTGGTCGGTCTGTCCGCCCTGATGACGACCACCGTGCCGAGCATGGAGAAGACGATCAAGCAGCTCCGCAAGGAAGCACCGTGGGCGAAAGTCATGGTCGGCGGCGCGGTTCTGACCCAGGAATACGCGGATATGATCGGAGCGGATGCGTATTGCCGCGATGCGATGGCGTCTGTTAATTACGCGCAGCAGGTGCTGGTCTAACGCTTGACAGTCTGCCCTACTTAGACTAAAATTAGAGTAATTAGAAACTAAGAATTGACGAGGGAGGGACAGCTATGGTATCGAAGAAAGTGAAAGTGGTTAATCCATCGGGACTTCACCTGCGGCCGGCTGGCGTGCTTTCGCAGACCGCGATGAAATTTAAGAGCCGGACTCTGATTGAGTGCGGGGAGAAACATATTGTGGCAAAGAGCGTGCTGAACGTGATGGCAGCGGGTATCAAGTGCGGCACCGAGATCACGGTTGCCTGCGACGGACCGGATGAGGAAGAAGCGCTGAAGACAATTACCGAGGCGATCGAGAGCGGACTCGGAGAAGAACTGGAACAGTAAGGTATCAGCCATTGCCTGCACAGTGTGCGGACGGTGACACACATATCAGAACCAGAGGGGGATATTGCAGAACGGCAGAAATTGCAGTTGTGCAGGTATCCCTTTTTAGATGGAAAAGAGGGGTTTTTATGGAACTGAAAATTTACGAACACAAAGCGCAGTATTATGAAACCGACCAGATGGGAATCATTCACCATGCAAATTACCTACACTGGTTTGAGGAAGCGCGGATCGACATGATGGAGCAGATGGGAATGGGATATGACATCATGGAAAAACAGGGGATCATAAGCCCGGTGCTGTCGGTTCACTGCGATTATAAGAGCATGGCGCGGTTTGGCGAGACGGTGCAGGTGCTGGTTCAGATGAAGGAATACAACGGCATCCGCATGACGCTGGAATACACGGTTTTTGACAAGGAAACGGGCGCAATCCGCTGCGTGGGCGAGAGCCGCCATTGTTTCCTGACCCGCGACGGAAAGCCGGTTTCCCTGAAACGCAACTATATCGAGATGGATCGTGCGTTTAGGGAATACAGCGAACAGAGCCAAAAAGAAGAGTAAATGCTGACTGGTTCGAAAATGACAGATGCGCTTATAAAGTGCTTGAAAAGCGGGAAAATTGTGGTATGATGTAAAAGATAAAAAAAGAAACGCAGAGTAGGAATACAGGCGTTAAGTGCCGGTTGAACAGGGAGTTGTCAGCCGGACGAAGAGACCTTCCGGGGTTTCGCGGTCAGTATTCCGCATCCCGCTGCATCGTTGATACAATCTATCTCCTGATGTGGTTCGAGAGATCTGCAGAAAAGGAGGTATTTTTTTATGAAAAAATTTGCAGTATGTTATCAGGCATCCTTTCAGGAACTGAAACACGTGAAAACACTCACGACTGCCGCCATGCTGATGGCTGTCTCCGTTGTTCTGGGATACTTCACGATTGAGGCTGGTCCGTATTTGAAAATCGGATTCGGCGGTGTGGTCAACCAGTTTGTCTACTACCTCTTCGGTCCGGTGGCTGGAGCGGTCTATGGCGGAGTCTTGGACCTGGTCAAATATGTCGTAAAGCCGACGGGGGCATTTTTTCCGGGATTTACGCTGAATGCGATGCTGGGCGGCGTGCTATATGGCACAATTCTGTATCGGAAACCGCTTACCTTCCGCCGGGCGCTCTGGGCGGATCTGGTGGTGGCGCTGATCTGCAACATATTTTTGAACACACTCTGGCTTAGCATGATGTCTGGAAAAGCAATGATGGTGCTTCTGCCGATGCGTGTGCTTAAGAATCTCATCAAGTGGCCGGTGGATGCAGCACTCTTTTATCTGATTGCAAAACGGATGGAGAGTCTTGGGCTTGTGCGGATGATCCGTAAATTCCAGGCGGAGTGATGCTGGAGGATTCGTTTTGAGCAAAAGGAAACATACATGGACAGCGAAAGTCTGCAGGCACGGTGGCTGCATGCCATGAAAGGAACCGTTTATGAAAAAATGCATCATGCATGATGGAGGAAAACAGATGAGAGAAAAAGCAGTTTCGCGGAGCCGGGAACATTCGAAGGATGTGGCGCTTTGCGGTCTGTTTGCGGCGCTGGTCGCCGTGGGGGCATTTATCAAGGTTGTCATTCCGACCGGCGCAGATACCATGAACTTCACCTTGCAGTGGTTTTTCGTGATGCTGGCAGCATTTCTGCTGGGCTCCAGACGGGCATTTACCAGTGTGGGTGTCTATTTGCTGATTGGACTTGCGGGCGTCCCGATCTTTGCACGCGGCGGCGGTCCGGCGTATCTGCTGCGCCCGACCTTTGGTTTTCTGCTGGGATTTCTCCTTGCGGCGTGGGTCATGGGAAAGGTCTGTGAATGTTTGAATTCCTGGAAAATGGGAGCGCTGATGACGGCGGCGACGGCTGGATATGTGGTATATTATGGAATGGGAATGGTTTATTTCTATCTGATTACCCATCTCGTAACCCTGCAGCCGATCGGCTGGAAAGCGATTGTGCTGGTTTACTGCCTGCCGGAGATGCCGGCGGATTATATTCTCTGCATTCTGGCGGCGATCATGGCAAGACGGCTGCGCCCGATGGTACAGGCGTATCTGTAGAGAAAAATGAATAGGATATAAAAAAGACAGACAGTCTGAATGCAGTGCAGCAAACGGGCTGTCTGTTTTTGTCTCATAGAAAACGTTACTGTTCACGCATACGTGTACAGTAACGGCACATTCTTTTGTAACGCTGCCAGTTGTGTTTGCCCCCTATCATTTTTGCAGAAAATATGGTAAAATGTACGGAGATTACGACAGGGGAGGATTTGGGCGTTACAGGTTTTTGGTCTTGGAAAACGTCTGAAGAGGATGCAAAAACGAAAACCAGCGAACGATCAGAATCCAACCTGATAAAAAGGAGAAGTATGTATGAGTGAGAATTGCAGTCATAATTGTTCAAGCTGCGGCGAAACGTGTGCCAGCCGGACGATGGAGAGTTTCCGGGTGCCGTTAAATCCACAGAGTTCAGTAAAAAAAGTAATTGGTGTAGTCAGCGGCAAGGGCGGCGTCGGAAAATCCCTGGTGACATCCCTGATGGCATGTAAGATGCGTGCGAGAAACAACCGCGTTGGCATTCTTGATGCAGATATTACAGGACCGTCGATCCCGAAGGCATTTGGCATTCACGGCATGGTAGGTGTGACAGCGGATCAGCTGATGCTGCCGCGCACGACCTCGACGGGGATAGAGATTCTTTCTTCGAACCTGATTCTGGAGCATGAGACGGATCCGGTAATTTGGCGTGGACCGGTTGTGGGCGGCGTGATTAAGCAGTTCTGGAGCGAGGCACTCTGGAAGGACATTGATTATATGTTTGTCGATATGCCTCCGGGAACCGGCGATGTGCCGCTGACTGTATTTCAGTCCCTGCCGCTGGCAGGTATTATCATTGTGACTTCCCCGCAGGAGCTGGTTTCGATGATCGTGGCAAAAGCGGTCAACATGGCGAAGAAGATGGATATTCCGATTCTGGGACTGGTTGAAAACATGAGTTATCTGGAATGTCCGGACTGCGGAAAGAAGATTTCTGTGTTCGGTGAAAGCCATATCGAGGAGACGGCAGACGAGTATGAGATTCCGGTGCTTGCGAAGATTCCGATCGATCCGTCGATTGCGTCCAAGGTGGACGAGGGGCTGGTTGAGTATGTGGAATCCCCATGGCTGGATGCGGCGGCTGACGCAGTGGAGAAGGCATAAAAGAATATAGATATATAGAAGAGGTGGAAGAATACAAATGAATATTGCTCAGAATCCCAACAGCGAGCTGAGCCATTTCGCGGTCAATACGCCTCAGGTGTTTGAGATTCCTGAGACATTCCGGGAGACGGCAAGGCAGTTTCAGGAAGCGATGATGCAGTACAGCTGCGCGATTCGAGAGTTTAAGACGAAGCTGGAAGTGCTCAACGATGAGCTTTCCATGCGGAATGCAAGAAACCCGATCGAGATGATCAAGGCGAGAGTGAAGAAGCCGAAGAGTATTGTAGAAAAACTGCAGCGGCGCGGACTTCCGCTTTCGATCGAATCGATGGAGTCCAACCTGGATGATATAGCGGGTGTCCGTGTGATATGTTCGTTTGTGGACGATATTTACGAGATCAGCCGGATGCTGGAACGCCAGGATGATGTGACCATCATTGCGATCAAGGATTATATCAAGGCGCCGAAGGAAAACGGCTACCGCAGCTACCACATGATCGTGGAAGTACCGGTATTCTTTTCAAGCAGTAAGAAAAATATCCGTGTGGAAGTCCAGATCCGCACGATCGCCATGGATTTCTGGGCGAGTCTGGATCACCAGCTCAAGTATAAAAAGCAGCTGGATGCCCAGGAAGCCGCAGAGATCGGTGCGGAGCTGAAAAAGTGCGCGGATGTCATCGCGGAGACAGATTGCAAGATGTTAAGCATCCGTCAGAAGATTGAGGAAAAACATCCGACGCAGGAAGAATAGTCGTGATGTAAACGAATAGCTCATGTATCGGGGTGCTTTTGGCGGCTGAAGCGCCTGCCATATCTTTAATACATAAAATAGGACAGGGTTTCGGTAATTCGGAACCCTGCTTTTTTATAGATCGAGAGTGCCGGATAATTGTCACTGCTGACGTGAAGAACAATTCGGGTGCAGCCGCGCGCGATCAGATCGTTTAAGACCAGACAGAAAGCAGCTTCACCGATTCCTAGTCCGCGGCAGAGGTCATGGACCCGGAAACCGTAGAAACAGGCATGAAATGTGCCGGGAACGTCCGAGACGGGCTGCATACGCGCCATGCACACGGCAGCCGGAGAGCACATCGGATCCGGCGGAGTCTCTAAAAATTCATAGGTCAGAATTGTAACGGCCGGATCTGGATCATCGGCGCTGTGGAAGCAGTCCCAGCAACTGTCGGGATCAACACTTTCGTTGACGTCACCTTCCGGTGCAGAAGTGCAGGTAAAGGTAAGCGGGCGTTTTTCAACCATGGGAGAGTCAAAGCGTTCGGCCGCCGGGTCAAAGTCCCATTTCATCTGATATTCCTGATCAACGCGGTCAGCGTGAATGGCTTTCATCGTGGCAGCCGTATCAGCAGATTCCGGGTCAACCGGAAATAGAATATCGTGCTCACCGGAGATGTCGCAGGCTTTTTCTAAGAGTGCGGCAAAATATCCGCGTCGGCGCAGGGAAGGGCGGGTGAAGGCGATGCATTCGACGGGTTCCTCGTCCGAAGAGCCATCCGGTGGAAGGATCATTCCCATGATGGCTGCAAGTGTCTCTGATTCATCCAGAAGAAGCAGGAAACAATTTCCGTCTTCAAATGGAAAAGAAATGTGGATCGGCTGCGTCTTCTGGCATTCATTCAACAGTGCCAGGATCTGTTCTGCCTGTCTGGCAGAGAGAGAGTTTGTCTGAATTAAATTCATAACTTCTAATCCTTTCTTTCTTGCAATACAAAGTGTACCAGCTACAAAAGCAGCTGAGAAGATAAGTCTTTCATAAAGATAAACGTATTTGCGGATAAAAACTTCACGTTTTTTGGATCGAAAATGTCTGGATTTTACGAATCGGAAAAGCTTACCTGTATCGTATAAAAAAGACGCAAAAAATTCAAGGAAATTGACAGAATTTATGCTAATTTTCATATTGTCCTATAAATTTGGGAGTGATAGAATAGAGGCATTAAATACGAAAGGTGAAGACATCATGAAGTACTTGAAAGAAGTGACAATTATTTTTGGCATCACAATGCTGGGAGAGTTTTTGAACTATCTGCTTCCGTTTCCGGTTCCGTCCGGCGTATACGGATTGTTCATTCTTCTGCTTCTGCTTTGCACAGGTGCATTACATACAGAAGATGTGGCGGAAGTGGGAGATTTCTTCCTGGATACGATGCCGATTATGTTTATACCGGCAGGTGTAGGTCTGCTTGACAGCGTGCAGGAGGCGGAGTCCATCCTGGTGCCGCTGACAGTGATTACCGTGATTTCGACGGTATTTGTTATGGTTGCGACCGGGTGCGTGGCGCAGAGCATCATCCGCAGAAAGAATAAAGGAGGTGCGAAAGCATGAATGGACTGATTCATTCTTCTCTTTATTTTGGAATGCTGGTCAGTGTTGGCGCGTATATGTTGGGCGTCTGGCTGAAAAAGAAGACCGGCTGGGCGATTTTAAATCCGCTGCTGGTTGCAATTATAGTTGTGATTGCATTTTTATCTGTTTTTCATATAGAATATAAGGAGTATAACCGCGGTGCGGTGTATCTGGGCTATTTCTTGACACCGGCAACGGTCTGTCTGGCGATTCCGCTGTATAAGCAGCTGGAGCTTTTGCGCCAGCACCTGATTGCGGTTGCTTCTGCAATTGTGGCAGGGGTAGCGGGAAGTGTCGGCAGTATCTATGTGATGTGCCGTTTCTTTCAACTGGAGCATACGCACTATGTGACATTGCTTCCGAAGTCCATTACGACGGCGATTGGCATGGGCGTCAGCGAGGAAGCGGGAGGTATCGTGACGCTGACGGTTATCAGCATTATAATTACAGGAATTTTGGGAAATATTATAGCCGACTGGCTGTTTCAGATATTTAAAATTGAAGAGCCAATCGCGAAGGGTCTGGCACTTGGAACAGCAGCCCATGCGATTGGAACGGCAAAGGCGCTGGAATTAGGCGAGATCGAGGGTGCGATGAGCAGCTTGTCAATTGCGGTCGCCGGTCTTTTGACCGTAGTGGTAGTACCACTGATGTCGGGACTGATTTAAAGGTGGTGCTGAAACGGTCAGAATTTGTATAGAAATTGGAATGCACATAGAGAGGCAGAGAAAAAGATACTGCGGGTCATGCGCATGATAACGGCAGCAAAAAGATAGGAGGGGAGCAGGTATGATGAATTTGTATGAGGCGATAGGATGTCGCCATTCAGTTCGAAAATACACCGATCGGGAGGTCACGGAGAAGCTGCGTGGGCAGATATTGTCCTATTTTGATAAGACCTCCCGGTTAAATGACCGGATCCGGGTTGAGGCAGTGATATTCGACAATACAAAGAAAAAAGCCGATGTCCACGGACTCTGGAAGGTGGATGCTCCCTACTATCTGGCGATTTATTCGGACCAGGAGGAAGGCTGCGAGCGCAATGCCGGTTATCTGATGGAGCAGATGGTGCTCTATATGACGGCAAAAGGGCTTGGAACCTGCTATTTGGGCAGCGTGCAGCCGGCGCAGAAGGTGCGCGGCGGCAAACGCTGCCTGATGATGGTCGCATTCGGCTACCCGGAGGGCAAGCTCTACCGTGAAAGCCCGCTGGCAAAGCGCCTCCCGCTCAATGAACTCTGTATTTTCAAGGAAGAAGCCGGAGAGCAGATGAAGACGATTCTCCGTGCGGCGCGTCTCGCACCGTCCGCGATGAACACCCAGCCGTGGCGCTTCATCGTCTATTCCGACCGAATCTATGTGTTCGCCCTAAAAACCCGCTTTCCGGGCAAGAGCTTCCATGCGATGCGCGAATTCAGCATCGGCATCATGCTCTCCCACATTATGCTCGCCGCCGAAGAACTCTGGATGGAACTTCAGACGGAGACGGAGGAACATTTTGCGGCTAAAAGTTACAAAAATGGAGATTATGTGGCGACGTTGACGCTGCATTAGATGCATTGATTCATTGTATTAAATGTTGAAATAGTTTATATTTGAGCAAGAAAAACTAATTTTGCAATTTTAAAACCAATTATTCAAAGAAACGATACACTCAAGAAAGAAGCGCGCCAGCCGTCCGATGCCGTGACAGCTGGCGCGCTTCTTTCGGGGCAATCAAAAGGGCATAAGCAAAAACCCTTTTTTCCTTGCTCCGTGCCCTTGAAAGCGCCCTCCACTTATGATAAAATAAGTTGATTATTTATGAGAGATACTCTGGAGGAGAACGTGATGGTTAGTAAATTGATTGAGAAGATTCAGAAGACAAAGGCACCGATCTGTGTAGGACTGGATCCGATGCTTGGATATATTCCGGAGCACGTGAAGGAAAAAGCATTTGCGGAGTTCGGAGAGACCCTGGAAGGAGCGGCAGAGGCGATCTGGCAGTTTAACTGTGCGATCGTGGATGCGACGGCTGATCTGATTCCGGCGGTCAAACCGCAGATTGCGATGTATGAGCAGTTTGGCATCGAAGGCCTGAAAGCGTATGACCGGACTGTCAAATACTGCCAGCAGAAGGGCTTAATTGTCATCGGAGACATCAAGCGCGGCGACATCGGTTCCACATCGGCTGCCTACGCAACTGGTCATCTCGGCAGCGTGAAGGTTGGAAATACGACCTGTTCCGCGTTCAATACCGAGTATGTGACGGTCAATCCGTATCTGGGAACCGACGGCGTGAAACCATTTGTGGACGAGTGCAACGCATCCGACCGCGGTATCTTTGTACTGGTAAAGACTTCTAACCCATCCAGTGGCGAGTTCCAGGATCGTCTGGTGGACGGCCGCCCGCTTTATGAGCTGGTAGCGGAGAAGGTCGTTGAGTGGGGGGAGGCTTCCATGGATGGCGACTACAGTAATGTAGGCGCAGTTGTGGGCGCAACTTACCCGGAGATGAGCAAGATTCTGCGTAAGCTGATGCCGAAGACTTACTTTCTGGTTCCGGGTTATGGCGCACAGGGCGGTACGGCAGAAGACTTAAAATACTGCTTCAACGAGGATGGACTGGGCGCGATCGTCAATTCTTCCCGCGGTATCATCGCAGCATACAAGAAAGACGCATACGCCAAATTCGGTCCGGAGCATTTTGCGGACGCATCGAGACAGGCTGTCATTGATATGATTGCGGACATTGGACGCGTACTGTAAGGAGGAGCTCATGGCACAGAAGAAAGAGACAGCAGTTGTATATAGTCAGGAAGAACTGGCACCTGGCATTTTCAGTATGTGGATCGTGACGGACATAGCGGACGAGGCAAGACCGGGGCAGTTTATCTCGGTCTACAGCCAGGACGGTTCCAGACTTCTTCCGCGCCCGATCAGTATCTGCGAGGCAGATCCGGATGAAGGACGCCTGCGGATCGTATACCGGATTGCCGGTAAAGGAACGGATGAATTTTCCAAATATGTTTCCGGAGACCCGATCGACATCATGGGACCTCTGGGAAATGGTTTCCCGCAGGAGGGCGAAAATGTATTTCTGATCGGCGGCGGTATCGGTGTTCCGCCGATGCTTGAGATGGCGAAACAGTTAAACTGCGAAAAACAGATCATTTTAGGATACCGGGATGAAAATCTCTTCCTCCGGGATGAATTTGAGGCATATGGAGAAGTCTTTGTGGCAACCGAGGACGGAAGCGTCGGCACGAAGGGCAATGTCCTGGACGCGATCCGGGAGCAGAACCTGACGGCGGATGTGATCTACGCCTGCGGACCGACCCCGATGCTGCGCGCCATCAAGGAGTATGCGGCAGAAAAGGGAATCAAGTGCTATATTTCCCTGGAGGAGAAGATGGCATGTGGAATCGGCGCCTGTCTGGCATGTGTCTGCCAGTCGAAGGATGTAGACCACCACAGCAATGTACACAACAAGCGGATCTGCAAGGATGGTCCCGTATTTTTAGCCGAGGAGGTAGAATTATGAGACAGATGGCAGTCAATCTTGCGGGTGTAGAGCTTAAAAACCCGGTCATGACGGCATCCGGAACCTTTGGTTCAGGGGCAGAGTACGGCGAGATGGTCGATTTGAACAAGCTCGGCGCGGTTGTGACCAAGGGTGTGGCAAATGTGCCGTGGCCAGGCAATCCGACCCCGCGTATTGCGGAGGTGTACGGCGGCATGATCAACGCGATCGGCTTACAGAATCCGGGGTATGATTTATTTGCATCGAGGGATATCCCGTTTTTACGTCAGTATGATACGAAGATTATCGTCAATGTATGTGGAAAAACGACGGAAGATTACGTCGATGTAGTGGAAAAACTGGCGAGCCAACCGGTCGATATGCTGGAGATCAACATTTCCTGCCCGAACGTCAAGGAGGGCGGCATCGCATTTGGACAGGATCCGAAAGCAGTGGAGGCGATCACCCGCGAGGTAAAACGCCATGCGAAACAGCCGATTATCATGAAGCTCAGCCCGAATGTTACCGACATCACGGAGATGGCGAAGGCAGCCGAGGCAGGCGGTGCGGATGTGCTGTCCCTGATCAACACACTGACTGGCATGAAGATCGATATTAACCGGAGAACCTTTGCGGTAGCCAACCGTACCGGCGGTCTGTCCGGTCCGGCAGTGAAACCAGTGGCAGTCCGCATGGTTTACCAGGTGGCGCAGGCGGTCAAGCTTCCGATCATCGGCATGGGCGGTATCATGAATGCGGACGATGCGATCGAATTTATTCTGGCAGGCGCAAGCGCGGTGGCAGTCGGTACGGCGAATTTCCATAATCCGTATGCGACGGAGGAGATCGTGAAGGGCATCGACGCCTACATGGAAAAATATGGCATTGAAGATATACATGAACTGATTGGTGCGGTTCGGTAAGATAGGAGAGTATGATGGAACAGTATAAGCAGGAATTTATCAATTTCATGGTAGAGAGCGAAGTGCTCAAGTTTGGCGAATTTACCTTAAAGAGCGGACGTAAATCTCCGTTCTTCATGAACGCGGGTGCATATGTAACCGGTACGCAGCTGCGCCGTCTGGGCGAGTATTACGCAAAGGCGATTCATGACAACTATGGTCTGGATTTCGATGTCCTGTTTGGACCGGCTTACAAGGGAATCCCGCTGGCAGTTGCCACCTCGATGGCGATCAGTGAGCTGTACGGCAAAGAAGTACGTTACTGCTCCAACCGGAAAGAGGTCAAGGATCACGGCGATACCGGCATCCTTCTGGGAAGCAAGTTAAAGGACGGCGACCGCGTCGTTATCATCGAGGATGTAACCACTTCCGGTAAATCCATCGAGGAGACCTTCCCGATCCTCAAATCCCAGGCAGATGTGGAGATCAAAGGCCTGATGGTATCTTTAAACCGTATGGAGCGCGGCAAGGGAGAAAAGTGTGCGCTGGATGAGATCAAGGAACTGTACGGCTTCCCAACCGCAGCGATCGTATCGATGTCAGATGTCGTAGAGTGCCTGTACAACAAGGAGTGCCAGGGCAAGGTCGTGATCGATGATACACTGAAAGCAGCGATCGACGCATACTATGAGCAGTACGGTGCAAAATAGAGATTTGGTTCACGGAGCGGCATGCTTGAAATGGGAAATGCCATGCGACGGAGTGTAAGAAGGAGCGGATCGATATGGAAAAGATCTACAAAACGATGCAGGGAACCGGTGTGATTAATATCGTGATTGGAAGCGTGATCATCACGGTAGGGTTGGCAGCCGGTGTGATGGCGATCGTCAGCGGTGCGTTTTTACTGAAACGCAAATCAGATATTACATTCTAAAAATTGGATTTGAAACAGGGCAGATATGCCCAGTCGAAAGAGAAAAACCGTATGACCGGGGACGGTGTACGGTTTTTCTCATTTCTGGCAGTTTATGTGGGGAATTATGTGGAAACGGACAAAAACGCATCAGAAGGTGTGCTGGATATTCTTTGTCGCATACCTGGTGCTTCTTATATATTTTATGTTTTTTTCGGACGGATTCGGGCGCGCGCCGCATGTGGAGTATGCCTATAATCTCGTTTTATTTAAGGAAATCAAACGGTTTTATATTTATCGTGATATAGTGGGGACGGAAGCGTTCCTGTTAAATACGGCTGGCAACGTGGTGTGCTTCATGCCGTTTGGATTTTTCCTGCCGATCATCAGTCCGAGATTTGGAAAATGGTACCTGATGTTGATTCTGAGCTTCCTTCTGACTTTGAGCATCGAGACGATTCAGCTCGTATTCAAGGTGGGAAGTTTTGATGTGGATGATATGTTTTTAAATACGTTAGGTGGAATTGCTGGCTACCTCTGCCAGTGGATTACACGTGCAATTGGGAGGTGTCTGCATGGGACGTCAAACAGATAACCGGATTTCTTATATCCGCAAGCCGA